>CP101406.1:0-610302 GCA_024758765.1 Mycobacterium sp. SVM_VP21 | reverse complement strand
GAGCTGTGGCGCGACGACGCGGCGACAAGGCAGGTGGCCAACGCCGAATCCGCCTATCGCGCGGCCCGGGTCGGGTTATGCACGGCGCTGGCCGACCGGGGCGTGAGCGCGCACGGCCGGTCCGGGCTCAACGTGTGGATCCCGGTACCCGACGAGGCGCTGGCGATGACGGCGTTGTTCGCCGCGGGCTGGGCCGCGGCCCCGGGGGCGCGGTTCCGGATTCGGGGTGCCCCGGGCCTACGGGTCACCATCGCCGAGTTGGCGCCCGCCGACATCGAACCGCTGGCCGATGCGGTCGCCAACGCGGTGCGCGGCCCCGGCCGGGCCAGCGTGTAGCCGCGCTTTGCCGGCGTTGCGTGCCGCAGCGTGCGATAATGCCCCGGTACGGCAACGATGGTGCAGGAAGCCGGTGTGAATCCGGCACGGTCCCGCCACTGTGATCGGGGAGCGACCCTCAACTGCCACGGCTCTGATGGAGCTGGAAGGCGAGGCGAGCGTTGATCCGAGAGTCAGGACACTCACATCGTCGCATCCTGCGACCCGGGGCGGTGTACCCCGAGAGAGCTGAAAAACTCCCATGTTGCGCCCCTTTCGGGTGGCATCCGGCGGCCTGCGATGACTGCACCGATCTGGATGGCCTCTCCGCCAGAAGTACATTCAACGGCACTGTCGGCCGGACCGGGGGCCGGGCCATTGCTGTCATCGGCCGCCGCGTGGAGCGCGCTGAGCACTGAATACGCCGCGGTCGCCGACGAACTGACGGCAGTGCTGGGCGCAGTGCAGGCGGGGGCGTGGCAGGGCCCGTCCGCCGAGGCCTTCGTGGCCGCCAACGCTCCGTATCTGGCCTGGCTGCTGCGTGCCGTCACCAACAGTGCCGCCACGGCGGCTCAACAGGAGACGGCGGCCGCGGGTTACACCGCCGCGTTGGCGGCGATGCCGACCATGGCCGAGTTGGTCGCCAACCATGTCACCCACGCGGTGCTGGTGGGCACAAACTTCTTCGGTGTCAACACGATTCCGATCGCGTTGAACGAGGCCGACTACGCGCGAATGTGGGCGCAGGCTGCGGCTGTGATGACCACCTACCAGGCGGTGGCCGGCGCGGCGGTGGCCACCGCGGCGGCAGCCCAGACCGAACCGGCGCCAGTGGTGCTCAAGACGCCCGGCAGCGCGGCGGACACCGCGCCGCAGCCACCGCAGTGGTTTCTGGACTTCGCCAAATGGCTCGAAAGCCTGGTCCCGCATCCGCCCTACCCCGATGTCAGTCAGTATCCGGCGTATCTCGAATGGCAGGAGTTCTTCACCAAGGTCGGCTTCACCGGCTTCGCGGACCCGCTGGCCAAGTTCTTCGCAGGACTGCAAGGCGGATCGTCGTTGCTGCCACCGCCGGGGGTGCCCGGGTCGTGGCTGGCCTGGTCGGGTAACCCGCTGAGCTTCTTCAACCCGGCGAGCCTGGCCTACGTCTTCTCGGTGCCGCTGGACCCGGGCTCCTACTTCGCGTTCACCAGCATCGTCATCATCGACGACCTGATCGCGATCATGTACACCGCCCTGTTCAACCCCCAGGGGTTGGGCCTGGTCGTGCCCTTGGCGATGGTCGAGATCGTCACGTCGACGATCGGCAACACCATCCAGGCAATGAACTACCTGATCACCCAGACGGCGCTGCTGCCGGCGCTGGCCGCCACGATGGCCGGCACGACCGTGCTCGGATCTGCGGGAGTGATCGGCGGTCTGGGTATCGGGGCGATGGCACATCATGCGTTGGCCGCTGCGGTGCCGCCGCCACCCGCGCCCCCGCCGGGACTGGCCCTGGCTCAGCCGCCGGCACCGGCTCCCGCACCGGCGCCCGCCCCGGCTCCCGCGCCCGCCCCGGCCCCGGCACCGGCAGCAGCTGCCGCTCCGCCGCCCGCCGCCCCGCCGCCGACTCCGGCGGGACCGCCGTCGGTCACCATGCCGGCCTACATGTACATGGTCGGTGGCCTGGACATGGGCGCTCGTCGGGGCTCGGGTACCAGCTCCCGCAAGAAGGCGGCACCGAAACCGGACAGTGCGGCGGCGCCCGCGGAGGAGCCGGTGGAGCAGAAGGCCGCGCAGCGACGTCGGCGTAAGGCCAAGGTCGGCATGCTGGGCCGGGGCTACGAGTACATGGACCTGGAGCCGGATCCGGTGCCGGAACTTGCCGGGGCGGTCGCCTCGAGTAGGGGTGCCGGATCACAGGGCTTCGCCGGTGGCACCCACCGGGTGGCCAGCGCACGGCCGAGCGGGCTGACCGCACTGGCCGACGACGGGTTCGGCGGTGGGGCGGTCAGCCCGATGATGCCCAACACCTGGCCGGGCGAGCCGGACTAGCCGGACCTGGCGGCGTTGAAATTGCAGCCAGGGCTGTTCTCGCCCCGCGCGCACAGCCCTGGACGCAAAATCAACATCACTTTGCCCCAGACTCCCACCCGGCGAACCGTTACCGAACCACGCTGTTAACCGCCGGGTTTGTTGCGGCGGTCCAGCTTCGGCTCTCCTGCGTCGAGTCTCGCTAACCGCCGCAGCGGATCCGATTCCCGCCGCGGTCCACCGGGTCCGGCCCGAGGCCCAGGTACTTCTCGCGCAGCTTGTCCCACAGCTCCAGCTGGGCCCACTCGGGCTCGTCGCGCATCTGCTGGTCGTTGGTGAGGAACGGGTTCGGCAGCATCACGGTCATCATCTGCTCGTCGCGCCCGTTGAACAGCCGCACGCCCCACGACTGCGGGTTGCCGTCCTTGCCGATTCGGCGGTACAGCTCGGCCCGACTACAGCGGCGGATGCGACCCAGCTCCGAACCGCTGGCCCGGTGCTTGCCGATGCACAGGTGAAAGTGCCAGCGGCCGAAGTCGATGGTGGCGTAGCCATCGAGCATGCCGATCTTGCGTGGCGCGTTTGGGGCGGCCACTTCCCAGGCCGCGCCTTCCATGATGATTCCGAACCAGATCTCGTTCCAGTACTCGTCGAAGCACAGGTGCAGCAGATCCAGCAGGCTCTGCTGGTCGGTCGGCAGCGGCCAGCGTTGTTCGCGACCGCGGTCTTCGGTGTCGACGATCGGAGGATCGGCGACGACGGTGCTGCCGGTGTTCTCGGTCATGGGAATCCCTTCCTTCACGGGTTCAGGCGAACCTTGGGCTTGTGAGTCAGTGCGCAGTCGCCGCACAGTCCGCCGCCGGGTGTGCGGTAGAACAGGCAGCAGCTGGCTCGGCGGTAGTCGGTCCCGGAGTCGCTGAAAAATACTGCGCCGGTGAGTCTTTCGTCATCGCACATGGTGCGCGCGAGTTCCCAGCTCGGCTCGTCCGCAAGCTCTCCGCCGTGATGCCAGCGCAGGGCGCGGGCGGCGCCCAGGGCTGCGGAGGCGATATTGCCGCGCAGCAGCCCCTCCGAGATCGGGCCGAGCCGGCGCACCGCGGCGGCCAACGGTTCCAGGTGCCCGGTGAGGATCATGTCGGCCAGCGCCGGCTCCAGATCATCGTTCGCCGAAGACCCCTGCCAGGCCGTCGGATTCGGCAGATGCAGTCGGACCGGTCCGCCCGAATCGGTGTACCAGAGCTGATCGGGATCCAGATCGATCAAGAGGTTGTGCTCGGCGAGCCCGCCCAGCCCGATCGACCACAGTCGTGCCGCGAATCCGAGATAGAAAGTGGACACCGCCACGCGAAGATCCGCTGCTCCGACGCGGTTCTGCACTTCGGCGATGGCGCCCGCGAGCAGCTCGTGGTCGGTGTAGAGCTGGGTGACCGGATGCCAGTCGGCGTCGTCCGCTGTCCCGGTGGAGACCGCGAAATATGAGCTGACAGACGATAACTCGGCCAGCGCCGTGAGCGTCTGTTCCCGAGATGCGCAGCGAAGTGGGGTCGCCGGCAGGGCGCGCAGTCGCTGCGGTAGATCACGTAGCGCGATGATCTGGCTGCCGCTAGAGGTACGTACCGTGACGGCAGCGGGATCGTTTGCGGTGACTACGATTTCCGCTGAATCGCTGATACCCCAGCCCTCCCGGGACAGCACCCGGGTCAGTGCTGAGCGCAGCGGCTCTTCGGCGTCGACCCGGGCGGTGCGCTCGTTGTCGTCCCCGACGAAGGTGAACATGCCGCTGGCCGGGTCGAAACGCAGGGTGTCATTGCCGAACATGTCCCCGATGCGCCCGGACAACATCAGCTCCTCGCCGACGGTGTCCACGAGGATGCCCGCCGGATCCATCAGCCACACCCGATCGGCCACCCGCAGCGCCAGTTCCAGGTCGTGGGTGCTCAGTACCACCGCTAACTGCTGGTTGCGGGCGAGCTCCCGCAGCAGCCCGAACAGTGCGGCCCGTGAAGACACATCCAGAAACGCGGTCGGCTCGTCCAGGATCAGCAGACCCGGCTGTTGGGCCAGCGCCCGGGCGGTCAGCACCCGCTGGCATTCGCCGTCGGACAGTTCGGCAGCCGGCCGCGACGCCAGATGCTGGGCGCCGGTCGCCGCCAGTGCCCAGTCGATGATCTCCTCATCGGCCTGGCGAAGTCGGCCACCCAGGCCCAGGTGTGGGATGCGGCCCAACCCGACCAGCTCGCGCGCCGACAGCAAACCCGGGTCGACGCGTTCGGTCAGCACTACCGCGACCCGGCGGGCCAGCTCGTCTCGGGGCAGGGCGGTCAGGTCAGCGCCGTCCAACAGAACACGTCCGCCGAGCGCGGGCTGCAACCCCGCCAGGGTGCGGATCAGGGTGGACTTGCCGGCGCCGTTGGGCCCGATCAGCACGGTCAGCTCCCCGCGGCGGGCTTGGGCTGCCAGTCCGGTCGCTACTGTCGTCGACCGGCGCCGGCTGCGGTAGCCGATTGCCAGGTCGGCGAGCTCGACGGCGGGTGCGGCCGCGACGGGTGTCATGACGGCAACCCCGGTCCGCGGCGAGCCCGCAACAGCACGGCGATCACCACCGGCGCCCCGACCAATGCGGTGACCGCGTTGATCGGGATGACCAGGTCGCTGCCGGGCACCTGGCTGACCAGGCCGCAGCCCAGCGCAGCGACCGCGCCCAGCAAGACCACTGCGGGGACCACCACCCGATGGTCGGAGGTGCCGGTCACGATGCGGGCCACGTGCGGCACCACCAGCCCGAGGAACGCGATCGGTCCGCAGAATGCGGTCGTCACGCCCGCCAGCAGCGACGCCGAGATGACCGTGACCACCCGGGCCCGGTGCACGTTGATGCCCATGGTGGCCGCGTAGCTCTCGCCGAGCAGCAGTGCGTTTAGCGGCCGGATCGTCAGCGCCGCGGTCGCCAGCCCGACGGCCACCAGCGGTAGCAGCAGCCTCAAATCGGCCCAGCCGGTTCCGGCGAAGCTGCCCAAGCCCCACAGCAGGTACTGCTGCACCCGCTGCGGATCGGAGTACACCATCGCCAGGCTCACCAGTGCAGTGCTGGCCGCGCCGATCATCACGCCGATCAGCAGCAGCGTCGCCGCCGAGCGGGTCCATCGCGACAGCACCAGCACGAGCGTGAGCATGGCCGCTGCGCCCAGGGCCGCCGCGATCACTTCCGCGGTGCGGCTGGCACCGGCCACCGCGGTGGTGAAACCGCCACCGCCAGCGCCACCGAGCAGCACCACCACCGCGACGCCGAGGCTGGCCCCGGAGCTCACGCCCAGGATGTAGGGATCGGCGAGCGTGTTGCGGAACAGGGTTTGCAGCTGCAGGCCGGCGACGCCCAGCGCGGACCCGGCGGCCAGCGCGGTCAGCACCCGCGGCATCCGCATGTTCCAGACGATCACCTGCCAGCGCGGGTCGGAGGGTTCGGCGCCGAACAGCACCTGCACGGTGTCGAGCAGCGGCACCCGCACCGGCCCGAGCACCAACCCCAGCAGCGCCAGCAGAACCACCGCGGCGCTCAGCGCAGTCAGTACCAGGGCGATACGTGGCTTCACCGCGGCACCCGCCGGTAGAACTCGAACGCGTGGTTGTGAACGTTCGGGCCGAGCTCGGGATGCAGGATCGCGACCAGGTCGCCGAGCAGCAGATCCGGGCGCGCCGTGCCGCGTTCCCAATAAAGATTGCCGCCACCGGGTGTCATCGCCTTGGTCGCCGACCACACATGACCGGTCCGCAGCGCGGTCAGCTCGCCATAGCGACTGTCGCGGGCCACCGCGTCGCCCAGGGTTTGCCAGTCGTCGGTGACCAGCCATACCGGCGCGGTACCGGCCCGGGCGTACACCGACTCGAAGTTCAGTTGCCTGTTCTCGGCGCCGGCGTCCGACAGCCAGGGATAGGTGCCTCCGGCGTCGGCTACCAGACTCCCCGAGTAGCTGTCACCGGTGGGCATGGACCAGCTGCCCGAATACATGGTGCCGACCAGAACCTCGACGGGTTTGGCTGCGGCGGCGCGGGCCGCCAAGGCGTGGTAGCGGTTGCGGATGTCCTGATAGGTCTGCGCGGCCTGACGTTCGGTCCCGGTCAGCGCGGCGAACACCTTGATCCACTCGGCCCGGCCCAGCGGGGTGGATTCCAGCCATTCGGCGTCGGCCAGCACCGGCGTACCGGCTTCGCGCAGCTTGGGATAGCCGGGATCATCCATGCCTTCGGTGACCAGCAGGTCGGGGCCCGCGCCGATCACGCGCTCGATATTGATCTGCCCGCCGGGGGCGTAGCCGACGATCTCACCGCTCTCGATACGCGCACGGATCTGCGGGTCGGCGACCGCGGCCGGGCTCGCCACTCCGGTAACCACGCCGGCTTGGCCGAGTTCGGTGATCATCGCCAGATGCGTGGTCGAGCCCGAGTAGAGGCTGTGTACCGGGACGGTGATCCGCTGGGCTTGGGCGAGATCGCCGGTCAGCGCCGGCATGGGCGCGCCGCAGCGCACCAGCACCCACGACACCGGCTTGCCGCCGAGGTAAGGCCGTTTGACGGTCAGGATCTGGTAGCTGCCGTGGTAGGTGATGGTGAAGTTGGTGGCCTCGGTCAGCGTCGACTTGTCCGGGAAGTAGTCGGCGGCCGGGTCGAAGTCGGTGATGCAGCCGGCACGCGCTTGCGGTGTGCGGGAAGCGGGTTCGCCAGAGCAGCCGGCCAATGCCGTCGTCAGCATCAAGGCCAGGGCTACTAGGAGCGCAGGGACTACCCGCAGCGCACGGGGCATGGGCGTGAGCCAGCTTCCTCGGGGTACACCGCCCCGGTTCGCAGGACGCGTTGACGTGAGTCTCCTGGCTCTCGGATCACTGCTCGCCTCGCCTTCCAACCCCACAAATGGCGGGCCGTGGCTGCTGAGGGTCGCTCCCCGATGACAGTGGCGGGACCGCGCCGGATTCGCACCGGCTTCCTCATTCGTCATCGCCTTACCGGCGACATTGTTGCATGTCGTGCTGCGTTAGGCTGGCCGCCGTCTCGTGGCGTCAGGAACCCGGTGTGAATCCGGGGCGGTTCCGCCACTGTGAGGGGCGTGCGTTGACTGCAAGCGCGGCGAAGCCGGGCGCAGCAGGTCAACGCCATCGGCGCAGCCGGCCCACTAGCCAGATACGGCCGCGGGGCAACCGACTGCATGGGGCGCGAACCCCGAAGGAGGACCGTGGATGTCTGATGTCCGGCGTATCGCCCTGCTTTCCACTTCTGACACCGACCTGCTGTCCGCGCGGGCCAGCGGCGCGGCATACCGGCTCGGGAACCCGGCACGCCACGACATCGAACCGTTGGTCAACGGCGCCGATGTCGTGGTGCTGCGCATCCTGGGGTCGTCGGCCGAGATCGCCGACGAACTGAAGCTGCTGCGCGCGACCGGCCTGCCGTTGGTGGTGCTTGGTGGGGAGCGCTCGCCCAACGCCGAGCTGATGGAGTGCTCCACGGTCCCGATCGGCCTGGCCGCGCAGGCGCACGCCTACCTCGCCGAGGGCGGGCCCGCCAACCTTGCGCAGCTGCATGCGTTTCTGTGCGACACGGTGCTGCTCACCGGGGAGGGTTTCGAGGAACCGGTGGCGATCCCGGAGTGGGGTTACGGCCAGCGGTCGGCGGTCGAGGCTCCCGACGCGGTGCGGATCGGGGTGCTGTACTACCGGGCCCACGAGGTCAGCGGCAATGCCGATTTCGCGCATGCCCTGGCCGACGCCATCGATGGGGTGGAGGTAGCCGGCGGGGCGGTCGGGGTGCCGATCTTCGCCGCGTCGCTGCGGAACGCCCCCGAGGAGCTCTTCACCGCGCTGGGCGGGCTCGACGCGGTGGTGGTCTGCATGCTGGCGGCCGGCGGGGCGATGAACGCCACCGCCGGGGTCAGTGCCGGCGACGACGACGGCGCGTGGGACATCGAACGGATCGCGGCGCTGGACATCCCGGTGTTCCAGGGGCTGTGCCTGGCGTCGTCGCGCGCGGACTGGGAGGCCAACGACGACGGGGTGACCCCGCTGGATTCGGCCACCCAGATCGCCATCCCGGAGTTCGACGGACGGATCATCACGGTCCCGTTCTCCTTCAAGGAGATCGACGACGACGGGCTGCCGCACTACGCCGCGGACCCCGAACGCTGCGCCCGGGTGGCCGGGGTCGCAGTGAATCACGCAGTGCTGCGCCGTATCCCGAACCCGCAGAAGAAGCTGGCGTTGGTGTTGTCGGCCTATCCCACCAAGCACTCCCGGGTGGGCAACGCCGTCGGTCTGGACACCCCGGTCTCGGCGGTGCGGCTGCTGCACCGGTTGTCCGACGAGGGCTATGACATCGGCGACGGCTTCGGGGTACTCGACATCGCGGACGAGACAGCGGCAGGGGATCGGCTGATCCACACCCTGATCGAGGCCGGCGGCCAGGACGAGGACTGGCTGAGTGCGGCGCAGCTGGCCGGGGCGCAGGTGCGAGTCACCGCGCAGCAGTACGGGCAGTGGACCGCCGATTTGCCCGATGACTTGCGCAATGCCATGGCGACGGCGTGGGGTCCGGCGCCGGGCAAGCTGTTCGTCAACGATGCCGGCGAGATCGTTTTGGCCGCACTGCAATCCGGCAATATCGTGCTGATGATCCAGCCGCCCCGTGGGTTCGGGGAGAATCCGGTGGCGATCTACCACGACCCCGAGTTGCCGCCCAGCCACCACTACCTGGCCGCATACCGTTGGCTGGCACATGGTTTCGGTGCGCACGCGGTGATACACCTAGGCAAGCACGGATCGATGGAATGGCTGCCCGGCAAGACGGCGGCGTTGTCTTCCGCGTGTGCCACCGACGCGATGATCGCCGACCTGCCGCTGATCTACCCGTTCCTGGTCAACGACCCCGGCGAGGGTGCTCAGGCCAAACGGCGGGCGCACGCCACGATCGTCGACCACCTGATCCCGCCGATGGCACGTGCGGAGTCCTACGGCGACATCGCGCGGCTCGAGCAACTGCTCGACGAGTACGGCAACATCGCGTCCATGGACCCGGCCAAGCTGCCGGCGATCCGCGGTGAGATCTGGAACCTGATGCGGGCCGCGGAGATGCACCGGGACCTGGGGCTGGACGAGCGGCCCGAGGATGAGGAGTTCGACGACTTCCTGCTGCACGTTGACGGCTGGCTCTGTGAGATCAAAGACGCCCAGATCCGTGACGGCCTGCATGTGCTCGGCGGCGCTCCGGCCGGCCCGGAACGGGTGAACCTGGTGCTGGCGATCCTGCGTGCCCCGCAGGTGTGGGGCGGGGTGAACCACGCGGTCCCCGGGTTGCGGGCCGCGCTGGGCCTCAAGGAAGACGCCGCCGCGGCTGTCGTCGACGAGATCGAGGGCCGCGCTCGCGCGTTGGTCGAAGCCATGGAGGCGGCCGATTGGGAGATCGGCGTGGCCGACACGCTGCATCCCGACCCCGAGGTCTGCCGGGTGTTGAGATTCGCTGCCACCGAGGTGGTTCCGCGGCTGGCCGGCACCTCGGCCGAGCTGGACGCGGTGCTGCACGCGCTGTCCGGCGGGTTCGTCCGGCCGGGGCCGTCCGGGTCGCCGCTGCGTGGTCTGGTCAACGTGTTGCCCACCGGTCGCAACTTCTACACCGTCGACCCCCGCGCGGTGCCGTCCCGGCTGGCCTGGCAGACCGGGCAGGCGATGGCCGACTCGCTGGTGCGGCGCTACCTCGACGACACCGGCCGCTACCCGGAGTCGGTCGGGCTGTCGGTGTGGGGCACCTCGGCGATGCGCACCTCCGGCGACGACATTGCCGAGGTGCTGGCCCTGCTCGGCGTGCGTCCCGAGTGGGATGAGGCGTCACGTCGGGTGTCCGGGCTGGCAGTCATCTCGCCCGAGGAGCTCGGCCGCCCCAGAATCGACGTGACGGTGCGGATCTCGGGATTCTTCCGGGATGCCTTCCCGCACGTGGTGTCGATGCTGGACGACGCCGTGCAGATGGTCGCGACTCTCGACGAGCCGAACGAGGCGAACTTCGTGGCCGCGCATGCTCGCGCCGACCTGGCCGAACATGGGGATCTGCGCCGCGCCACCACCCGAATCTTCGGTTCGGCACCCGGGTCGTACGGGGCGGGAATCCTGCAGGTGATCGAGTCGGGAACCTGGCGTGACGACAAGGACCTGGCCGAGGTGTACACGACGTGGGGTGGGTTCGCCTACGGCCGCGGCCTGAGTGGCGCGCCGGCTGCCGACGACATGCGCACCAACTACCGCCGGATCAAGGTGGCCGCCAAGAACATCGACACTCGCGAGCACGACATCGCCGACTCCGACGACTACTTCGTCTACCACGGCGGCATGATCGCGACCGTGCGCGCGCTGACCGGATCCGACCCGAAAGCCTATGTGGGCGACTCGACCTCGCCGGACACCATCCGCACCCGCACGCTGGCCGAAGAGACCGCCCGGGTATTCCGGGCACGGGTGGTCAACCCGCGCTGGATCTCCGCGATGCGCCGACACGGCTACAAGGGTGCGTTCGAACTGGCCGCCACCGTCGACTACCTGTTCGGGTTCGACGCCACCGCGGGCGTGGTGCACGACTGGATGTACGAAAAACTCGCGGCCGAATATGTCCTGGACCCGCAGACCCGGGAGTTCCTCGACAAATCCAACCCCTGGGCGCTGCAGGGCATCGTGGAACGGCTGACCGAGGCCGCCGACCGGGGCCTGTGGGAGCGCCCCGACCCGGAGACCATGGCGGCGCTCCGGCAGGCTTACCTCGACGTAGAAGGCGACCTGGAGGATCGGTGAAAGTCTGGATTCTCGGAATCGGTATGGGACCTGCGCACGTCACCGCCGAGGTCGCCAGCGCACTACGGTCGGTCGACTACGTAGTGGCATCCGAGAAGTCCTCCGACGACAGCCTCTTGGCATTGCGGCGCACCGTCGTCGACACCTACGCCCCCTCGACTCGAATCGTCACGGTCGCAGACCCGGCGCGTGACCGCTCCCCGGGGCTGACCGAGCCCGGCTATGCCCGCGCCGTGGCCGACTGGCATGCGGCTCGGGCGCAGCGCTACGCCGACGTGCTGCGAGCCCGCGGCGGCACGGCCGCGTTCCTGGTCTGGGGCGACCCGGCGCTGTACGACTCGACGATCCGCATCGTTGAGCAAGTGAAAGCCCTTGGCGTGGAACTGGATTACGACGTGCTGCCCGGGATCAGCGCGCCGCAACTGCTGGCTGCCCGGCATCGGATCGTGCTGCACGAAGTGGGCCGGCCGGTACACATCACCACCGGCCGCCGGCTGGCGGAGGCGGTTGCCGATGGTCACGACAACATCGTCGCGATGCTCAACAGCCAGCTCGATCTTTCGGCAGTGGGCGAGTGGACGATCTGGTGGGGCGCCAACCTCGGCGCGGCGGGGGAGCGGCTGGTCACCGGCCGGGTCTGTGACGTCGTCGACGAGATCGCGACCGCCCGTGATGCGGCCCGGGCCGAGGCGGGCTGGGTGATGGATGTGTTCCTGGTGCGGCGAACCTGATGGCGGGCATCCTGATCGCCGGAACCACCAGCGACGCCGGCAAGACCGTGGTGGCCACCGGGGTGTGCCGGGCGCTGGCGCGCCGTGGCGTGCGGGTGGCGCCCTATAAGGCGCAGAACATGTCGAACAACTCCATGGTGTGTGTCGGTGCCGACGGGGTGGCGACCGAAATCGGGCGGGCGCAATGGATTCAGGCTTGCGCTGCCCGAGTCGCACCGGAGCCGGCCATGAATCCGGTTCTGCTCAAGCCCGGCAGCGACCAGCAAAGTCACGTGGTGCTCATGGGCCGGCCGTGGGGAACCCTGTCGTCGTCGAACTGGACGCACGGCCGCGCAGCGTTGGCGCAGGCAGCACACGGGGCCTACGACGATCTCGCCGGGCGCTACGACGTGATCGTCGCCGAGGGGGCGGGCAGCCCGACCGAGATCAACTTGCGCGCCGGCGATTACGTCAACATGGGCCTGGCGCGCCACGCCGGCCTGCCGGTGGTGGTGGTCGGTGACGTGGACCGCGGCGGGGTGTTCGCGGCGTTCTTCGGCACCGTCGCGCTGCTGTCGAGCGAGGACCAGGCGCTGGTGGCGGGGTTCATCGTCAACAAGTTCCGCGGCCGGCTGCGGTTGTTGGAACCCGGCCTGGCCGATCTGGAGCGCCTCACCGGTAGGCGGGTGTTCGGCACCCTGCCGTGGCACCCGCAGCTGTGGCTGGACTCCGAGGACGCGCTCGACCTCGATGGCCGGCGTTCGGTACGCAGCGGCGCCCGACGAGTGGCGGTGATCCGGTTGCCGCGGATCAGCAATTTCACCGACCTGGACGCGCTCGGGCTCGAACCCGATCTGGACGTGGTGTTCGCCGCCGACCCGCGTGGGTTGTCCGACGCTGATCTGGTGGTGCTGCCTGGAACGCGGGCAACCATCAGTGATCTGGCCTGGCTGCGTTCGCGTGGAATCGATGCCGCGATCGCCGCGCACGCCGCCGCGGGCAAGCCCGTACTCGGGATCTGCGGGGGCTTTCAGATGCTGGGCCGGATGATCCGCGATCCCGAGGGAATCGAAGGAGCGCCCGGCGAGGTGGCCGGGCTGGGTCTGTTGGACGTCGAAACAAGCTTTGCCGCAGACAAGGTGCTGCGCCTGTCCGACGGCGGCTACGAGATCCACCATGGCCGGATCAACCGCGGGGAGGTGGTCGAGGCGTTTCCCGGCGGTGTCCGCACCGGTCAGGTTTTCGGCACCATGCGGCACGGGTGCTTGGAAGTCGACGCGTTGCGGGCGGCATTCCTGACCGAAACCCTCGGGCTGGCGCCGTCGCAGGTGTCCTTTCCCGCCGCCCGCGAGCGCCGGCTGGACCTGCTGGGGGATCTGATCGAAGAGCACCTGGACGTCGACGCCCTGTTGGAGCTGGCGGGCGGCGGCGCTCCGCCGGGGCTGCCGTTCCTACCGCCGGGGGCGCCGTGACGCGCGTGCTACTGCTCGGCGGCACCGCCGAAGCCCGCGCCTTGGCTGATCGGCTGGTCGTCGCGGGCGTCGACGTCACGACGTCACTGGCCGGCCGGGTCGCCGATCCCCGGTTGCCGGTCGGGGCGGTGCGCATCGGCGGGTTCGGCGGAATCGATGGTCTACGAGCGGCATTGACCGACTACGACGTCGTCGTGGACGCCACCCATCCCTTCGCGACGACAATGTCGGCGAATGCGGCCGCCGCGTGTGCCGCGGCTGGCCGGCCACTGCTGCGGCTCGAGCGGCCCGGCTGGGCGCAGCGCGCCGGGCAGGCGTGGCATTGGGCCGACTCACACGAGCAGGCCGCCCAGATCGCGGCCCGGCTGGGCCGGCGGCCGGTATTGACCATCGGGCGTCAGCAGTTGGCGTCCTACCTGCCGGCGCTGGCCGACGAGGCAGTGCTGGCGCGCGTGGTCGAGCCACCGTCGTTCGACCTGCCGCCCAGCTGGTCGGTGATCACCGACCGGGGACCCTACGCGCTGACCGGAGAACTCGCGCTGCTGCGCGAGCACCGGGCCGACGTCGTCGTCACGAAAGACTCCGGCGGCGAATACACCTGGCCGAAGATGCTGGCCGCCGAGGAACTCGGTCTCCCGGTGGTCGTCGTGCGCCGCCCGGCCCGGCCGGCGGGCGTGACCACGGTGAACGACGTCGAGCGCGCGTTGGCCTGGGTACTAACCGGCGACTAAGGCGAATTGCAGAGCGGCACCGGCGGTCAGCAGTGCGGCGACCTTGACCACCTCCAGCCCCGCGTAGGCGTAGTGAGCGCGAGAGCGCTCGATCATCCCACCGGGCGGGGCGGTCTGCGCGGCCAGCACCGCATCCGAGCGACGGCGCAGCCGGGGCCGGACCACCAGGACCTGCACGGTCAGCACGGCCACCGCAACGCAGACTCCGGCCAGCGAAATCGGCCCCGGGGCGTCGGTGGCCACCGCCAACACCACCGCCGTCGCCAGCACGATCTCCACTGCATTGAGGGCCCGGAACACCAGCCGCCCGATCCCCAACCCTAGTGGGATGGTGATCCCCGGTGCCCGGAACTTCAGTGGCGCTTCCAGGAACGAGATCGCCAACACCATGCCCAACCAGGCAAAGACGACCGCCGCGGCTAGAGCGCTCACCCCGCACCTCCAGAGATATCTGTGTCTGTTAGTTGCAGGTAACCTATCTGTGCCATTCGGTAACAGACAAGAGTCTTTAGGCGGTAATCCAGGCCACACTATGTCGGGCACACTGGCAGGCGTGATTGTGGAACATGGAGTACTGCCCATCCGGCCCGGCAGCGAAGCCGACTTCGAAGCAGCGTTCGCCAAGGCGCGCCCGTTGATCGCCGCCCAGCCCGGATTCCTGGGGATTTCGATGTCCCGGTCGGTCGAGTCGCCGAACCTCTACCTGTTGCTGGTGCAGTGGGAGAACATTGAGGCGCACACCGAGGGATTTCGGAAGTCCCCGGAATTCGAGCAGTGGCGTGCGCTGTTGCACGGTTTCTACGAGTCCCCGCCGGTGATCGAGCACTTCGTGGGAATTGACTAGGGAGATGGTCGACCGTGGACGCACAGCGAACTTTGGAGTTCAACGCCGGTAATATCGCCGAGTTTCGCAGCAGCGGTGGGAAATTGGGTGGTCGGTTCGAAGGGGCACCGGTGCTGTTGTTGACCACCACCGGGGCCAAGTCCGGACAGCAGCGCACCAGCCCGATGATGTATCTCCCCGAGGGCGACCGGATCATCGTGTTTGCGTCCAACGAGGGCAAGGACAACCATCCGAGCTGGTATCACAACCTGCGGGCAAACCCCTCGGCGACTGTCGAACTCGGCACCGACACCTTTGCGGTTACGGCCACCGAGATCACCGACGAGGAACATGATCGGCTCTATGGGATTCAGGCGCAGCGCTACCCGGGTTTCGCCACCTACCGCGAACGGACCCAGCGGGTCATCCCGGTGTTGGAGCTGATCAGAACCGAAGCCTGATGCTGGCTAGGCCACCCCTTCGGCGGGTGGGTCGGTGTCGCCCCGCAGGAGTTCTTGGGGGTGGTGGGCGTGGTTGATTTGGGGTGGTCCGGTGCCGTCGGTCCAGCCGAGGCGGCCGGTTTTGGTGACGAGGGTCTGTTGGTGGCCGTCGGTGGCGTCGGTGTGATCGCATCCGCAGGCGAAGAACAGTTCATCGGCGTTGGTGCGCCCGCCTTTGGCCCAGGGGCGGGAGTGGTGTACCTCGCAGTGATAGCCCGGTACCAGGCAGTTCGGGCGGGTGCAACCCCGGTCACGGGCGTAGCACATCAATCGTTGATCGGCGGTCGCGATGCGTTTCTGGCGGCCTAAGTACAGCGGGCGTGTGGTGTGGTCGTCGAAGACGGCCAGGTAGTGGATCGCCTTGGCGGCCATCGCGATCAGATCCCGCATGGGCAGTCGGGATCCGCCGCCGGTGAGTGCTGGTGGTGGCATCGGGACCGATGAATCGCATGCGGCGTGGGCGGCTTGGTTGAGTTCGGCCAGGGTGGTGGTGACCACGACGGTGACGGGGTGGCCGCGGTGGGTGCCGAGTTTGCCGGAGGCGATAGCGGTGGACAGGGCCAGCTTGAACGCGTCGTGGCTGCGCTGCGCCGCGGTGCGGGAGTCTGCGGCGGCTGGATCGGCAGGATCGGGCAGGTGGCGTCCGGGTCGCACGGCGGCGGCAACCGCTTCGAAGTAGGCGCGGGCTTGGGGATCGAGAAGTCCGGTGAGTTTCGACATGCCGTCGGGGCCTTGCCGGCCCAGGACCAGGGCGCGCCGCCGTGCCCGGTCGCGGTCGCTGAACAGGCCGTCGGGGTTGAGGTGATCGGCGATGCGTTGCCCGATCTTGGTGAGGACGCCGGCATCGACACGGGTGGCGTGGGAGACCAGGGCGGCCTCGGCCTGTGCGATCTGGGGCGGGGTGACCGATCCCGGCAGGATATCGACGGCTTGGCAGATCGCACGAATGTGGTCCTCCCCAATCGAACCGGATTCGACCGCGGCGGCCAGGGCCGGGAGCTCGGGTGGGATCGCGGCACCGGTCAGAGAACGCCGCGGCCGGATCCGGGCGGCCAGGCGGCAGCGCCGGGTGATCTCGCGTGGGGTGATCCGCAGCCGCTTCCACAGCGCGGCCCGGACCGCCGCGAGGGATCCTTCACCATCGGGCGGGTCGGCGAGTTCCCCGAAGATTCGGTACATCAGCCCGCGATTCACCCGCTCCTGGGTTTCCAGCCGGTCGGCAATGTCGATCCGAAAGTCGTTGCCCACCAGATCCGTCGAGGTCGACAGCAACACCTCCTGGGCGGCATCGATGGCATCGAGAGCAGACCGGATCTGCTCCCGCGCCCCAATCGCGCCCAAGGCTGTTGCCATACCCCTGACGCTAAAAACCGCCTCTGACAACAACCCCCAACCGGAGGCTGCCGGCAACCCGGACTGTGGATCAACCCGCAACTGGGGATAAATCCCGTAGCATCGCGACCCATGGTTCGCCATGCCTACGCCCACGATGCGGTCGTGGTGATGGAGCCCGGCGGTAGCCCGAATGCGCCCGGCGGAGCCATCGCCGAAGCGCTGTGCGGCAGCTGGGATCATTCGCCGCCGTGCCCGCTTGCACCCCACCACGTCGCCAATCACGTTGTGGGCGACGAAGTGGTGTTGCGGGTGCTGTTCGCCACGGAACCCGCCGACGAGCCACGCGTGCGGCAGCTGATCGGCGAAGCACTCGGTGCCGGCGAACAGACCGGCCCCGACGGGCTGGTCACGACATGGCGGCTGAAATCGACAGCTGCCAGTGATATCCGGTCGAGCGAAAAGTGCCACGCCGAGGAGCTGACGCACACCTGAAGGTGTCAGTCCCGGACGTGCGCCAGCCGCGACGGCCGCTCCATATATGTCGCGTCGGGAGCGGCGAAGCCGAATTGCTCATACAGACCGTGCGCGTCAGCGGTATGCAACGTCCACCGAAAGTCGCGACCGGGGCCCTCGTCGATCATCGTCCGCAACAACCCCTTGCCGACCTCCTGGCCGCGCTGATCACGAGAGACATAGACGTCAGCCAGATACGCGAAGGCAGCACCGTCGGACACCGCGCGGCAGAAACCGATCATTGCTCCGTCACCGGCCCGGTAGGCGCCCACCGTGCGCCACGCGCTGTCGAGCTGACGGTCGAACATGGCGCGGGTGCGGTACTTCGCCCAATAGGTGTGCTCGACCAGCTCGTTCCAGAGCCAATCTCGATCCACCCGCGCAGCATCGGTTAAGAACTCAACACCGTCGAGGGCCGCCACCGCTACCTCCTCATCCGCCTCGGGTCAGACACCACGCCACCGCGGTGAGCAGGGCGCCCACGCCCACCCGCCGGGCCAGCCGCGTCGTCCGCGGAATATCGGACGGCGCAGGCGCCCGACCGTAGCCCATCCGCGCGCGATCTTCACGCCGATTTCCGTAGTAGGTGTTGACCCCGCCGAGCTGCAGCCCCAGCGCCCCGGCGAAGGCGGCCTCGACCACCCCGGCGTTGGGACTGGGGTGGTGCCGGGCGTCGCGGTGCCACGCCCGCAGCGCACTAGCGGGATCAGGGCCCAGAACAGCAGCCAGGACACCGCTCAACCGGGCGGCCGGCAATCCCAGCACGTCATCCAATCGTGCTGCGGCCCAGCCGAACCGGTCGTAGCGGGTATTGCGGTGCCCGATCATCGCATCCAGCGTGTTGGCGGCTCGGTGCGCGACCAGGCCCGGAACGCCGGCCACCGCACCCCACACGAGCGATGCCACCACCGCGTCGGAGGTGTTCTCCGCCACGGATTCGACGACGGCACGCGCGACCTCGTCGGGTCCCAGCGCGGTCGTGTCACGGCCGACCAGGTTGCGGACCTGGGTCCGGGCCGAGTCCGGGTCGCCGGCGGCCAGGAAGGCGTGCACGGCTTCGGCTTCGCGTTCCAGGGACCGGCCGCCGAGCACTGCCCAGGTAGCGACGGCGGTCAGTGCGGTGCGAGCCAATGGGTTTCGAGCGAAGCGTTCGCCCGCGTACGCCAGACCGGTGACGCCGCCGACCAAGACCAAGACGTTGGCGACCCCGCTTGCTCGATCGTCGCGGTAGATCCGCCGCTCCAACGCCAGCGCGCACGTCCCGAATCCGGCAACCGGATGCAGTCGCCGAGGATCGCCCCAAGCGCGGTCGACGGCGTAGCCGAGCGCCAGCCCGAGTGCCCGGGCCGCAATCACCGCCGCGTCCGGTCAAGCGCGGCCAGCAGCTGATCGGTCAGGTCCGGGGGCCGTACCGCGATCCGCACCCAGCTGTCATCCAGGCCCGGAAAAGTGTCGGCGCGCCGCACGGCAATACCGTGCTCGCGCAATGCCGCATGGACCCCGCAGCCGACCTGGGCTAAAACGAACGGGGCCAAGCCTGCGACGAACCGCACCTCGCGCATGGCGAGTCCCTCATCCAGGTGCGCCCGCCAGGATGCCAATTGCCCAGCCCGGCGGTCACTTTCGCGTACCGCCCGCTCATCCGAGCAGGCCAGCATGGCGGCCACCGCCGCGGCGGACACCGACCAGGGGATCTGCAGTCGTTCAGCCTCGGCGAGCAGCGCGGGATCACCGAGCAGATATCCCGCGCGTACCCCTGGGATGGACCAGTGCTTGGTCAGGCTGCGGCTCACCAGGAGCCCCGAATGACGTTCCCCGGACAGGGTTTCCGGCTCACCGGGAATGGCATCGAGGAACGCCTCGTCGACCAGCACCACCCGGCCCGGACGCAACAGCTGACGCAGCGTCTGCGCCGGATGCAACACCGCGGTGGGATTGGTCGGGTTACCGACGACGACGAGGTCGGCGTCCTCGGGCACCGCGTTCGGATGCAGAGCGAAGCCGTCGTCGGCCCGGCACAGCACCGTGCCGACGGTGTGACCGGCGGCGGTCAGCGCGGCATGCGGGCCGGTGTACTGCGGATGCACCACCACCGGGCAACGCCACGGCCGCATGCGAGCGACCAGGTCGAAGGCCTCCGACGCGCCCGCCGTGGGCAGCACCTCGGCGGTGCTGAGACCGTGCCGAGTTGCCAACGCGGCGCGGGCCGCCGATACCTCGGGGTATGCCACCGCGTCGTCCAGGGAGGCATGCAGGGCGTGCTCAAGCCAGTCCGGGCGTGGCCCGGCGTAGACGTTGACCGCGAAATCGAGCAACCCCGGAACGGCCTCGACGTCGCCGTGATGGTGCAGATCCGGGCCGGCCAAACCGTGCGCCGCGTCGGCGAACCGCTGCGCCAGTAAGGGATGCCCGGCCCAATGGGTGTGCAGGTAGGACGCATGCAGGCTGGTCGAGGCAAAACCGTCCGGCCCGTCGGGAAGCTGCCAGGCCGCGCTGACGGCCTCATCGAAAACCACCTGGGTGCGGTGGAATTCGTGCCCGGTGACCCGATCTCCCGCTCGCGCCAGCAGATTGTCGACCGCCGCCGTGGCCTCCCGATAGCCCAGCGTCAGGCGCGGGGTCATGGCCGCACAACCCGGCAACGCCCCGACCCCGGCGTCATCGCCCACCCGGCGGCACAGGTAGGCCAGCCCGCCGCACTCGGCGACGGTCGGCACTCCCGCCGCGATCGCCGCCTGCAGCGCGCCCAACAGCGCGGTGTTGGCTCCCAAATGCTCGGCGTAGACCTCGGGGAACCCGCCGCCCAGGTAGATGCCCGCAGTACCGGCCGGCAGGAACGTGTCGATGAGCGGGTCAAAGCTCACCACCTCGCACCCGGCGGCGCGTAGCAGCTCAAAGGTCTCGGTATAGCCGAACGTGAATGCGCGTCCCGCGGCGACGGCCACCACTGGCCGGCGCCCGGACGGTGCGCTGACCTCGGCAGCCGGATCCCAGGCGCTGCCAACCAGTTCCGGAGCACGTCGCGCCACCGCCAGCAGCGCGTCCAAGTCGACGTACTGCGCCAGCAGCTCGGCAAGTCGAGCAGTCGTGGCGGCCGCCTCGTCGCGCTCGGCCGCCGGCACCAGCCCGAGATGCCGCGACGGAGTCTGCACTCCGGTGTCGCGCGGCAACACCCCGAGCACCGGAATGCCGCTGGGGCGCAACGCGGCAACGACTTCATCAGCGTGCCGCGCGCTGCCGGCCTTGTTGAGCACCACCCCGGCGATGTGTACCGCCGGATCGAAACCGGCTAGGCCCGCCACGACCGCCGCGTGCGTCCGGGAGGCGTGCGAGACGTCGACGACCAGCACCACCGGGGTTGCCGTCAATGCCGCTACATGGGCGGTAGAGGCCTCACCGTCGGTGCCCAGGCGCCCGTCGAAAAGCCCCATCACGCCTTCGATCACGGCGACATCGGCGCCGGCGGCGCCGTGCAGCAGCAACGGCACGATCCGGTCGGTGCCGACCAGGTACGGATCCAGGTTGCGGGCCGGCCGGCCGGTCGCCAGCGCGTGATAGCCGGGGTCGATGTAGTCCGGGCCGACCTTGTGCCCGCTGACTTGTTGGCCGCGGGCGGACAGCGCTGCCATCACCCCGACCGCCACCGTGGTCTTGCCATGCCCGGATGCGGGTGCGGCGATGACCAGACGGGGAAGGGAATGAACCATGCCCTTACCACTCAATGCCGCGCTGGCCTTTCTGGCCGCCGTCCATCGGGTGCTTGATGTTGGTCATCTCGGTGACCAGGTCAGCGATCTCGATCAACCGCGGATCGGCGCGCCGGCCGGTGATCACGACGTGCTGGTGGCCCGGCCGGTTGGCCAAGGTCTCCACCACGTCGTCGACATCCACCCAGCCCCAGCCCATCGGGTAGGTGAACTCGTCGAGGATGTACAGGTCGTGGGTCTGCGCCGCCAGGCGTTCCTTGATCTGGGCCCAGCCTTCGGCGGCGTCGCCGGCGTGATCCTCCACGCCGCCGGCCTTGCGGCTCCACGACCAGCCCGAGCCCATCTTGTGCCACTGCACCGGGCCGCCCTCACCGGTCTCGGCGTGCAGTGCGCCCAGCCGCTCGAGCACGGTCTGTTCGCCGACCCGCCATTTCGCGGATTTCACGAACTGGAAAACCCCGATGTCAAAGCCCTGATTCCAGCCGCGCAGCGCCAATCCGAATGCGGCAGTGGATTTCCCCTTGCCGTCGCCGGTGTGCACCATCAACAGCGGCCGGTTGCGGCGCTGGCGGGTGGTCAGGTTGTCGTCGGGCACCGTCAACGGTTGTCCCTGCGGCATCAGGCGGCTCCTCTTCCGGTGGCATCGCGGACGACGTCGGTCAGTGCCTCGGCACTGACCTGCGGCAGCGGGACGTACTCGGCCCGCAAGTGCTCGGCCAACGTTCGGGCCAACCCGAGTCGCATCCGGCCGTTCTCGCAATCCACCACGACGGCCGAATATCCCTGAGAGGCAAGCTGGTCGGCGGCAAAAAGGGACCGTGCGACCGGGTCGGCACCGGCGGTGGCCCGCCCGTCGGTCAAGACCACCAGTAGCGGGCGGCAGGCCGGCTCGCGCAGCCGCTCCCGGCGGATCACCTCGGCGGCCTCCAAAAGGCCCTCAGCCAATGGAGTGCGGCCGCCGGCGGGCAACTCGTCGAGCCGGACGGCGGCGATCTCCACCGAGCCGGTCGCGGGCAACACCACCTCCGCCTTGGTGTCCCGGAACGTCACCACCGCCACCCGGTCCCGACGACGATAGGCGTCCAGCAGCAGGGACAAGATCGCGGTCTTGACATGGCGCATCCGCTCGATGGCGGCCATCGACCCGGACGTGTCGACCACGAACAGCACTAGGTTGGCCTCCCGGCCTTCCCGGACGGCGCGACGAAGATCGTTCGCCTGCAGGAGCATCCGGCCTTCAGCACGGCCCCGGGCGCCCTGATGCGGCGCAGCGGCGCGCAGCGTCTCGAACAGGTGCAGCCCGCCGGTGTTGCCGGAGGTGGTGGCGCCCACCCGGCGACCGGAGCTGGTGCGGGCCCTGCTGCGCCGGCCGGCGCGCCCCTCGCCCACACCGTCGACCGAAAAGAGCCTTGCGCGGTACGGGGAGTCGGCGCCGACCGTCGAGGTGGCGCCGGGCTCAGAGTGCCCGGTCGGTGCGGGCCCGCGCTGTTGTTCCGGCGGCGGCGAACCACCTTCCGGTGGACCGTCGGGGTCCGGACCATCGGGCTCCGGACCGTCCGGGTGGGGCGCGGGCTCCTCCGGTGGCAGCAGTTCGTCGAGTTCGGCCTCATCGAGGCCCGGCGCGTCGAACGGCTTGCGTCGCCGCCGATGCGGCAGGGCCAACCGGGCGGCCACCCGCAGGTCCTCGATATTGACCGCGTTGCGTCCCTGCCACGCCGCATGAGCCACCGCGGTGCGGGCACAGACGATGTCGCCGCGCAGGCCATCGACGTCGAACGCCGCGCAGATCTCGCCGATCTTCACCAGCGCCGGGTCGGTCAGCGCCACCTGCGGCAGCAGTTCCTGGGCTTGATGAATCCGGGCTCGCAGCCGTTCTTCGGCCGCGGAGTAAGTCGCGGCGAAACCATCGGGGTCGGCGTCGAAGGCCAGCCGCCGCCGTACCGCCTCGGCCCGCAACACCGGATCGCGCGGGGCAGACACCTCGACGGTCAGACCGAACCGGTCAAGTAGTTGGGGGCGCAGCTCGCCCTCCTCGGGATTCATCGTCCCGATGATCACGAAACGGGCGGCGTGGCTGACCGACACCGAGTCGCGCTCCACGGTCAGCCGGCCCATCGCCGCGGCGTCCAGCAGCAGGTCCACCAGGTGGTCGGCCAGCAGGTTGACCTCGTCGACGTAGAGGATGCCGCGATTAGCGCGCGCCAACAGCCCGGGTTCGAAGTCGACGGTGCCGGCGCTCAGCGCCCGCTCCAGGTGGATGGAGCCCACCACCCGGTCCTCGGTAGCGCCGACCGGAAGCTCCACCAGCCGCACCGGACGGGTCTCGACGGCGGCGTCGCTGGGGAACGGCCCGTCGGGGGAGAGTGGGTGCGCCTCAGCGGGATCGGAAGAGAACCGGTCACCGGCGACCACATCGATCGGCGGCAGCACCTGGGCAAGCGCGCGAACCAGCGTCGACTTGGCGGTGCCCTTCTCGCCGCGGATCAGCACCCCGCCGATACCGGGGGAGATCGCGCTCAGCACAAGCGCCAGCGCCATGTCGTCCAGACCGCCCGGGGCGTCCGGATCGCCGCCGAGGACGGCAGGGAAGGGGTACAGCTGCTGCATCTGAGGCTCCGCTCGTGTGTTACGCGAAGCCGGTAATCGGACTGACCGAGGCGCACGGAGCGCACCGCGGAACACCGTAGCGGGCCTGTGCCGGACTCTCACCGGCTTCCCTGGCACCTCGCGCCGATACCCTAACACCGGCCTCGGTGCCGGCAGACCGGCTCAGCGCCGAACGCGCAACGGGGTGGGGGCCGCCAGCCCCGCGGCGAGGAATACCACGAGATCGTCGATGAGATCCTGATGCGTGTCACCGGGGTCGAGCCGGTATTTCGCGGCGAGCCCGACGTCGTCCAGTACCTGGACGGCGGCCATCTTGAGCAGTCGCTCGACCCGGAATCCCAATGCCTCGCGGGGCTGGCCGGGCAGCAGCGGTGCGAGCGCCGTGACCATCTGGTCGATTCCGGCCTGAACCGAGGCGAGCCTGGTCTGCTCGAACTGGGCGCGTTCGCCGCCCAACCGCGGCTTGACGCTCACCTCCACGTACAGCGCCACATGCCGTGCGTCGACGCGCAGCATTGACTCCAGCAATGCCCGCACCAGGTCCTCAATGGTGTGTCCCGGGGTTCGTTCGACCTCGGTGAGCCGTCGTGCCCGTTCGGTCAGCACCGGTTCCATCACCCGCATCAGTAGCGCTTCCAGAAGCGCCTCTTTGCTGCCGAACGTGTAGTTGACCGCGGCGAGGTTCACGCCGGCCACGGCCGTGACGCGGCGCATCGACATCGCGCCCAGGCCGTCCTCGAGGAGCACCTGCTCGGCGGCGTCGAGAAGCATCGCCCGGGTGTCACGTGTCATAGCGCTGTATTGAAACACCGTTTGCGTCCGTTGCGCAGGCCCGCTACCGTTCGTCATACATCGTTTGAAACATCGTTTGATCGAAGGAGGCTGACGATGGGTTTCCCCACGTTCCGTCAGAAGGCGCGTTGGGCGGGTTCGGTGGCCGCGGCCATGGTGCTGCTGGCGGTGCCGGCTGGGCTGACCGGCGGGTCGGCGGTGGCGGGCGCATTCTCCCGGCCCGGGCTGCCGGTGGAGTACCTGCGGGTGCCATCGCCGTCGATGGGCCGCGACATCACCGTCGAGTTTCAGCCCGGCGGACCCAACGCGGTCTACCTGCTCGACGGCCAGCGCGCGCGGGAGGACTACAGCGGCTGGGACATCGAGACCACCGCGTTCGAGGACTACTACCAGTCGGGAGTCTCGGTGGTCATGCCCGTCGGCGGCCAGTCCAGCAACTACGCGGACTGGTACCGGCCAGCCAAAGGCAAAGACGGTGTCTGGACCTACAAGTGGGAGACGTTCCTCACCAGTGAGCTGCCCCGCTGGCTGGCCGCCAACAAGGGCATCTCGCCGACCGACAATGCTGTCGTCGGACTGTCCATGGCCGGCCCGTCGGCGCTGACCCTGGCGATCTACCATCCCCAGCAGTTCGTCTACGCCGCGGCCCTGTCGGCGCCGCTGCACCCGTCCGACCAGAAATGGCAGATCAAGATCGCCATGGGGGACGCCGGCGGCTTCAACGCCGAAGACATGTGGGGACCCGACGACGATCCGGCATGGGAGCGCAACGATCCGTACCTGCACATCGACAAGCTCGTCGCCGACAACACCCGGCTGTGGATCTACTGCGGCAGCGGCGATGCCACCGAACTGGACAACGGCCGCAACGGCCTGGAGGTCCTCTCCGGCGGTGTCATCGAAGGCCAGGTGATCGGCTCGGACAAACGGTTCGCCGACGCCTACGCCGCAACTGGGGGCACAAACGCCCACTTCGACTTCCCCCGTGGTGGTATCCATAACTGGACCTACTGGGGAAATCAGCTGCGGGCCATGAAGTCCGATCTCGTCGGATATCTGACTCGTTCGCCGAATGGACCGTTGGACTAAAAGGGGTATCGAAAATGACCGCACCGCAAGCAGACCTGACCGGATGGATCGCGACGCCGTTCACCGGCGGCGGTTTCACCCACGACGTGTACCGCAAAGGCGAAGGCCCCGGGGTGGTGCTGATCCCGGAGATCCCCGGGATTCACCCGGGTGTGCTGGCGTTGGGAAATCACCTGGTGGACAACGGGTTCACCGTGGCGATTCCCTCGCTGTTCGGCGAGCCGGGTAAGGCGGTCACACCCGGGTATGCGCTGACCACCATCGCCCGGGCCTGCGTTACCCGGGAATTCGCCGCATTCGCCACCGACAAGCAGCGCCCCGTCACCCAGTTTCTGCGGGCGCTGGCCCGCGACCTCAACGAGAAGACGCCCGGCAAGGGCGTCGGGGTGATCGGGCAATGCTTCACCGGCGGCTTCGCGCTGGCCGCTGCTGTCGACGACGCCGTGCTGGCCCCGGTGCTCAGCCAACCATCCGTGCCCCTCCCGCTGACCCTCAAACAGCGCCGCGACCCCGGACTCTCCGAGGTCGAGTTGGGGGTGGTCGCCGACCGGGCCGCCACCGCCGGGCTGTGCGCCCTCGGCCTGCGGTTCAGCGAGGACAAGATGGCCCCCGGCGACCGCTTCGCGACGCTGAAAGCCCGGCTGGGGGATGCCTTCGAGGTGATCGAGATCGACTCCTCGCCGGGCAATCCGGACGAGCTGTCCCGGATGGCGCATTCGGTGCTCACCGATCAGGTCCGCGAGGTCGACGGCCACCCTGCCTACGAGGCGCGCAAACGGGTGGTGCAGTTCCTCACCGAACGGTTGCAGGGGTAAGCGAGGGCAGCGGTGACATCCTCTGGGGCTGAGGCTGATTGGCTTTTGACGTTTGCCGCCGCCGACGCGGGTGCACCCAACGGCGATGGGCGGCCGTGGGGAGACGGCACGGCGATGGCGGCGCGGGCCCACGCCGGGCGACCCCCGTGGGACCGGGACTGCTCGGTCCGGCCGATGATCGGCGGCCACGACACGTTCAATGCCATGTGCGAGACCTTCGAAGCGGCCATCGCCGAGGCGAACCGGGACACCGGCGCCGCCAAGGGCCACGTCTACCTGACCGGGCTGAAGGTCAACGCGCTGCGCGACCTCGATCCGGGCCGGGCGCAACCCTGGGACCCCAGCGCCGTCGTCGAACGGGACCAGACGGTGCTCGGTTTCGTCCTTCGCATGATGGCCGCCGGTATCGACGTGCGGATGCTGCTGTGGACGCCGACGACGGATCAGACGGACGCCGCGCCCGAGCTGCAACCGCTGGTGGCCGAGCACGTGAGCATCGCCGCCGCAGTCCAGGACTTCGACCGGCAACTGGGCGGCAAGGGCCGCGGCATCGTCGCGCTCGACTCACGCACTGCGCGGCCGGAGAGCGCCGCTCTGCACCAGAAGGCGATCGTGGTGCGGGTGGGCGCGGTCAACGTCGCGTACTGCGGCGGAATAGACCTCGCATTCTCACGCCGCGACTTCGGTCGTGATACCGGACCGCACGGCATCGGCGACTGGCAATCGGGTGCGCAGATCCCGCGGCCGAAGGACGGCTGGCCCCAGCAGAAACACCTCGGCGGGCAGACCTGTGTCACCGTCGGCTACCCGCGGGACTACCCGGTCTGGGACAGCGGCCGGTTCCCCGAGGCGTTGCCGCAGCAGGTCTACGGGCGGGGAAACCGCCACTGGCATGACCAACACCTGGAACTGCGGGGCCCCGTCGTCGCCACGCTGGAGCAGCAGTTCGCCGAGCGGTGGGCGCTGCACGGTGACGTGCGGGTGTTCGACCGGAACCCGGCGCCGCGGCACAAGGACCAGGTGCAGATCACCCGCCCGGGCGCGGACGGCGGCATGTACCCGCTGGCGCCGGCCGAGCCCGAACCGGCCGCCGGCGCGGCCACCGTCCAGCTGTGGCGGACCATTCCGCTGCGTGCGACCGCGACCGGGTGGCCGCTTCGGCGCGGCGAGTTCACCGTGATGGCCGGGATTGCGAAGGCGGTCACCCGGGCGACTGAGCTGATCACGATCTGGGACCAGTACTTCTGGAGCGTGCCGCTGGCACGCCTGTTGGCGACGCGGCTGAACGCCGTGCCGACGCTGCACCTGATGATCGTCCTGCCGCCCTACGGCACGACGCAGGCCGCCGGCGAACTGCCGCTGCGGATGTCCGCTTTGCAAACCCTGTGGCGGGCACTGCATCCCGATGCGCGCTTGCGCGTCAAGGTGTTCGATCTGTGGAATCGCGACGCCGACGTCGGCATCTATGTGCACGCCAAGGTGCAGACCTACGACGACCGGCTGCTGGTGTGCGGCTCGGCCAACATGAACCGGCGCTCGCTGGAGTGCGACGCCGAACTCGACTGCGCTGTGCTGCATCAACCGACCGTCCGTGCCCACCTGATGGCGTTGTACCGCTGCGTCATGGCGCCCGACCATGCGGATCCGCCGCCGGGCTGGACATGTTTCGGCGAGCGTTGGTTGGCCGAGTACTGGGCGGAGATGCGGGCCCTGGGCCCGAGCGATCGGCGGCGGTCGGCCGGTGCGCTCGTCGAAGATCCGTTCTTCCGGGCCGATCCGGATGATCCCCGAACGCCCAATGGCGTGGCCATGCCGTGTCGGGGCCTCTCGGATCAGGTCCGCGCGCTCTTCGAGCCGACTTCGATCGGCGAGCTCTCGCACGCCGCTACCGCCGGCAGCGGAGTACCCGACCTCGCCGAGCTGAGTGTCCTGATCGAGCGTCGCCGAGAGCCGTAGTCATGATTGGTAGCGTTGCCTGGTGTTGACCCGGCTGCGACTCCCGCTGCGGTCCGTCGAATGACGCACACGGTGATCGTCGGCATCGGAGCCGACGGCTGGGCAGGGCTGGCCGAGTCGGCCAGGCAGACCGTGCTGGCCGCCGACGTCGTAGTCGGCGCACCTCGCCAACTGAACCTGTTACCGGAGGTCAACGGCCAGCGGCGGCACAGGTGGCCGGTGCCGCTGCACGCCGGGCTGCCCGCGCTGTTCGAGGAGCTGGCGGGACTGCGGATCGTGGCGCTGGCATCCGGTGATCCACTGCTCAGCGGCATCGGCACCACGCTGATCCGGTTGTTCGGTGCCGACCAGGTGACGGTGCTGCCGGCGGTCTCCTCGGTGACGCTGGCCCGCGCCCGGATGGGCTGGCCGGCGGAATCCGCCGCGGTGGTCAGCGTGGTCGGCCGCGACGTGCACGCGGTGCTGCGGGAGCTGGCGCCGGGCCGGCGGGTGCTGGTGCTGTCGTCGGACAAGACCACCCCGGGGCAGCTGGCCGCCCTGTTGACCGAGCGCGGCTACGGAGCCAGCCGGATGGTGGTGCTCGGCGATCTCGGTGGTACGGGCGAATCGCGGCTGGACAGCACGGCGGCAACCTACCCCGCCTTTCAAGGTCCGGCCCCGCGGCTCAATATCGTCGCCCTGGAACTGGCCGGACCGTTAATGTCCGGCTGGGCGGCCGGTCTGCCCGATGACGGCTACGACCACGACGGGCAGCTCACCAAACGTGACCTGCGGGCCGCCGCGCTGGCGCGACTGGCCCCGGCCCCCGGGCAGCTGCTCTGGGACGTCGGCGCGGGCGCCGGCTCGGTGGGCATCGAATGGATGCGCGCGCATCCGACCTGCCGTGCCATCGCTGTCGAGGCGAATGCTGCTAGGGCGCAACGCATCTCGGATAACGCCCGCAACCTCGGTGTGCCTGCGTTGCAGGTCGTTCGCGGCGCGGCTCCGCAGGCGTTGGCGGGCCTGCCGGCGCCGGACGCGGTGTTCATCGGCGGCGGGTTGACGACGGACGGGGTGCTGGCGGCCTGCCTGGCTGCCCTGGCGCCGGGCGGCCGGTTGGTGGCGCACGCGGTGACGCTGGAGACCGAGGCGCTGCTGGCGGCGGCCCACCGCGAACACGGCGGTGAACTGACCCGCATCCACGTCGAACACGCCGCCCCGCTCGGCTCCTTCACCGGCTGGTCACCGAGCCGGGCCGTCACCCAGTGGGCGCTAACGCGGTCCTGACCGGTCTCGTGCCGGGTCATAGAGATGGCTCTCGCCGGCGCACGGATCGGGCAAATCGGCTACCGCCCGGCCGACCAGGATGACCGCGGCCGACCGCAGGCCCGCCGCCTCGACCGCGCCGGCGATGTCGGTGATCGTGCCGCGCAGCACCAATTCCTCGGGCTGCGACGCACGATAGACCACCGCGACCGGGCAGTCCGCACCGTACTCGGGCGCCAGTTCAGCCATCAGCGCCCGGATGCGAGTGATCGCCAGGTGCAACACCAGCGTGGCTTGCGTCGCGGCGAATGCGGAGAGCGCTTCGCGTTGCGGCATTGCGGTGGAGGCGGCTTGCGTACGGGTCAACACCACCGACTGCGTCACCAGCGGCACCGTGAGCTCACGGCCGAGCGCCGCTGCGGCCGCCGCATACGCCGGCACTCCGGGTGTCACCTCCCACGGCACCCCGGCGGCGTCGAGGCGGCGGGTCTGCTCGAAGACCGCGCTGTACAGGGACGGATCCCCGGAGACTAGCCGCACCACCGCGCGGCCCGCCCGATGCGCGGTGACCAGCCGGTCGGTGATCGCATCCAGATCCAGGTCGGCGGTGTCGACGAGTTCGGCTGTGCGTGAGCACTGTTCGAGCACCTGCGGGTCAAGATAGCTGCCCGGGTAGAGCACCACGTCGGCGCCGGCCAGCAGGCGAGCGGCCCGCACCGTCAGCAGATCCGCCGCGCCCGGGCCGGCGCCGACGAACTGGACCGCTAACGCACCCATCGCGGCGTCCATACCCGTCCAGCCGTCACCCGGGTCGACGAGGCGCCCACCAGGACAAGGCATTTCATGTCGATGGTGTCGGTGTCCAGCTCGCCCAGGGTGGTCACGGTCAGCGTCTCCGACTCTCGGCCGACGTCACGGCCGATCACCACCACCGTCCCCGCGTCCCGGTGTTCCAGCAGCACCTTGCGCGCGATCGCGATCTGGTCGGGTCGGGCACGAGACGCCGGGTTGTAGATCGCCAGCACCAGATCGGCTTCGGCGATCGCCCGCAGCCGCGCCTCGATCACCGACCACGGCTTGAGCCGATCCGACAGGCTCAGCACCGCGAAGTCGGCCCCGATCGGGGCGCCGGCCGCCGCGGCCACCGCCTGCACCGCCGACACTGCCGGCAGCACGCGCACCGAAACGTGTTGATACTGAACATCGGAGGCCGCCTCGAACACCGCAGCTGCCATCCCGAACACCCCGGCATCTCCGCCGGAGACCACCGCCACCTTCTCGCCTCGGGCGGCCAGATCCAGTGCGAAGCGGGCCCGGTCCAGCTCGACGGTGTTGCCCGAGGTGTGTCGCTGCAAACCCTCGCGCTGCGGAACCCGCGCGACGTACGGGCCGTAGCCCACCACGTGGTCGACGGTGGCCAGCGCCGCGGTGGCCTCGGCGGTGAGCCAGCCTTCGGGGCCCGGGCCCAAGCCGATCACCAGCAACTCAGCGGCGGCACGCACCGGCTCAACGATCGCAGCGGTCTGGTCGGCCGGTGTTCGGGAGCGCTGTCCGTTGCGGGAATCCCCGTCGACCACGATCAACGACAGGTACGGGACCTCCTCCGCTTCGTCCATGCCGGACACCGGCAGCCAGCGCTGCTGGGGGTGACTGGCCCGCTCGACGTAGTAGGCGTGCTCGAGGCGGCCCGCCGCGACCAGGGCCCGGCGCACCGCCGGGAACGTGCGGCCCAGCTTCATGATGATGGCGCCGTCGGTGTCGGCCAGTCGCATCGCCAGCTCGTGCTCTGCCAGGGTGCCCGGCAGCACGGTCAGCACGTCGGTCTGGCGCACCAGCGGCATCCCGAGCGCGGCGGTGGCGGCGCTGAACGCCGGCACGCCGGGGATGATCTCGGTGTCGAAGCGCGTCGACAGCCGGTCGTGCATGTACATGAACGAGCCGTAGAACAGCGGATCGCCCTCGGTCAGCAGTGCCACGGTGCGACCCGCATCCAGGTGGGCGGCCAGCCTTGATGCCGACGCTTCGTAGAAGTCGGCGAGCGCTCCGGCATAGCCGCCGGGGTGATCGGTGACGCCGGTGGTGACCGGGTAGCGCAGCTCTTCCTCGACGACACCGGGCCGGATCAGGTCCGCGGCGATGGTGCGCGCATACGACGCCTTGTTGACCCCGGCGTGGTAGGCGACCACGTCGGCGTCGGCGATGATCCGGGCCGCCTTGCGGGTGATCAGTTCCGGGTCACCGGGGCCCAGGCCCACGCCATAAAAACGGCCGGTCATGCTGTGTCTTTCATTCGGTATCCGAGGCGAGTGCGTTCAACGCCGACGAGGTGATCGCCGACCCGCCACGCCGGCCGCGCACGGTCACGAACGGGATGTCGATGCCGTGGTCGCGGTGCAGTGCGGCCAACGCCTCCTTGGACTCGGCCGCGCCGATGAACCCCACCGGGCAGCCGACGATCACCGCCGGGCGCGGTCCGCCGTCGATGATCGTCTCCAGCAGGTGGAACAGCGCGGTCGGCGCGTTGCCGATTGCCACGACGGCGCCGGCCAGCTCGGGTTCCCACAGCGAGACGGCCGCCGCCGAACGGGTGGTTCCCCATTCCTTCGCCAGATCTGGAACCCGCTCGTCGCGCAGGTAACAGCGCACCTCGTTGCCGGCGGGTAGGCGCCCGGCGGTCACTCCGACTGCCACCATCCGGGCATCGCAGAGGATCGGCGCGCCGCCGTCGAGTGCGGCCCGCCCGGCCGGCACCGCGTCGGGGTGAATCAGCAAGTCCTTGGCGACGTCGGTCTGCCCGGCGCCGTGGATCATTCGCACCGCGAGGCGCTCGGCGGTCGCCGGGATGTGCGACAGGTCGGACTCGCGGCGGATGGTCGCGAACGATTCGACGTAGATGGCCGGACCGTCGGCAATGTAGTCGTAATGCCGAGACGGGCGCGTGGGCCTGCTCACCGGTTCGCCTCCTGGGCTTGAGGGATGAAGACACCCTGCCACGGCGTCACCACGAGCTCGGTGTGCTCCCTCAGCAATCGCCCGTGGTCCGCCGTTAGCACGCCGTCGGGGACCTGCATGTGGGTGCCGCCGGGCACGCTGCCGAACGGTAACGGACCCGACGGGGCCGGGACGCGCGGGTCGGCGGCTTGGACCGGCGCCAACGGGCGGGACAGTTCGCGGATGTGCCAGGGCGCGTCCGGTTGCTCGCCGCGGGCGGCCTGGAACGACGCCGCCAGGACGGCCAGCTGTGCGGCGGCGTCGGCAATGTTCACCACATCGCCCCAGTCGTCACCGACTCGCAGCTGTGCCTCGGTGTCACTGAGCGCCACCAGGCCGGCGTCGCTCTGCCGATCGATCAGGTCGCCGCGGCCGTCGTCGAGCACGAACAGGAAGCGACCGGGCAGCCGAGCGAGTCGCGGATCGGCACACAGCAGTGCATCCAGTCCCGCCGCCACCGGGCGCAGGTCCGCCCGCCCACCGGCATAGCCGGTCTGCGGCGAGACCAGGATGTTGCGGACCAGTTCGTGGCTAGGCGACGGCAACAGCCCGGTCGACTCCAGGGCGGCCACCGCGTTGGGGGCGAGGGCACCGCCGTGATCGGCCAACCCGCGCAACTGCAGGTTGGCCCGCTTGGTCAGGTACACCGAGCCGTCGGCGAACTCGGCGCTGACTTGCAGCAAGCGGGCCAGCGAGGCGGCCGGCAGCCGGCCGCCGACCAGCCGCAGCCGCACCAGCAGTCCGTCGTCGGCCGCCCAGGGGCGCAGTACGCCCGGGCACCGGTCGGCCCTCGTCCTCATCCGTCACACCCGCCACGCGGGGGAGGGCATAGAAGAGTTGCCCACCTTTGCGCGACAACACCCGTTAAGTCAGCGCTGCCGGCGGCGGGTTTGGCGTGCACGGACTGAATTGTCGCTCACAGGCGGGCAACAGACATGCCCCCGCCCTCCGGTGACAGGTGGGACGGGTGTGGCTCAACCGCCCAGCGCCGCCACCGCCGGGCCGAACATGGCGTCCTTGATTGCGCCCAGCGTGCCCGAGTCCTTGCCGGCCAGCGGCCGCAGCAACTCGGTCGCGGTCGGAGTCACCGCTCCCTCGGGGGCGGTGGTGTCCACGATGCCGAAGGTCGCGGCGTCCACCCCGCCGAATCGGCGGCCGGTCGTCATCGACGCCACCTGAGCCTGCGGAGTGAGCTTGGCCTGGATCAACGCGGTCATCCCCGCGGTGAACGGAATCCGGATGTCGACCTCGGGGAAGCAGAAGAAGCCGCGGTCGGCGCGCATGACACGGAAGTCGTGGGCGATCGCCAGCATGGCGCCGGCCCCGAACGCGTGGCCGACCACGGCCGCCGCGGTCGGAATTGGCAGTGTCAGCACCCGCGCGAGCAGGGCGTGCACCCGGCCGACGTACCAGTCGGTGCGGTCGCCGTTGGCCATCAGCCAGTCCAGGTCCAGGCCGTTGGTGTAGAACTTGCCGCCCGCGGTGGTGACCAGGCCGTGGGCCTTCCCCTTGGCGTTGGCGGCCAGCACGTCGTCGAGCACGCGATTGATCTCGTCGAGGAAGTCCGGGGAGAACCGGTTTTCGTCATCACCGAGGTCCAGTACGGCGATCGTGTCGTCATAGGTCAGGTTCATGGGGTGGATCCTTTCTGATTCATGCGGCGGCCCCAACTTCGGCTCTCCTCCGTCGAGCCTCGCTGAACCGCCGGGGGTGGCCCGACCGACAGTACGGCGCGGACCGCCGCGTGCAGGTGGGCGCGGGCGATGTTGCAGCCCAACCGGTTCCGGCTGAGCACGATAGCGGTGGGTAGATCGACGACGCAGGTGGTGATGGTGTCGACGGCGGCGGCGTCGCGGCGCTGCCACAGGGCCTCCGCGAGCCCGATGAGCAAGCCGACCAGCTCGGCGTCGGCGCCGCGGAGCCGCTCGGCCAGTTCCGGAGACAGGTCGTCGTCGGGCAATTCGTCGCGCCGGATCGCGAACAGCAGCTTGCAGGCGTCGGGATGACGCTGCGCGAACGCCACCGGAGCGTCGGCGGCGGCAACCACCGCCTCGAGTGGGTCTGAGACCGCGTCCACCAGCTCGCCCTGCACCGCCAGGAACCGCCGGGCGGCCCGCAGCCAGGCGGCGGCAACCAGCCCGGCCCGCGAGCCGAACCCGTGGTAGACCGCACCGTTGGAGGCACCGGTGGCCTCCCCGATGGCGCGAATGGTCACCGCGGCGGGGCCGGACCGTGCGGCAAGCGTCTCCACGGCGTCGAGCACCTGCTCGGGGTCGTACACGCGCGGGCGGGGCATGGCCGTCACCGTAACAGAGCGAGCGCTCTGTTACCAGGTGCGGTCATCCGGATCCCGGCGTGACAGGATCGGACAATCATGAGCACTCCCGGATCCCGTCCCGTCGTATTCTCCGGCGCCCAGCCAACCTCCGACTCGCTTCACCTCGGAAACGCCCTCGGCGCGGTCGCTCAGTGGACCAGCCTGCAGGACGATCACGAGGCATTCTTCTGCGTCGTGGATCTGCATGCGATCACCGTGCCGCAGGACCCGGCGACGCTGCGTCGCCGCACGCTGGTGACAGCCGCCCAGTACCTCGCGCTGGGCATCGACCCGGCCCGCAGCACGGTTTTCGTACAGAGCCATGTGCCGGCGCATGCCGAACTCGCCTGGGTGCTCGGCTGTTTCACCGGTTTCGGGCAGGCGTCGCGAATGACGCAGTTCAAAGACAAGTCGCAGAAGCAAGGCGCCGACTCCACCACCGTGGGTCTGTTCACCTATCCGGTGTTGATGGCCGCCGACGTGCTGCTCTACGACACCGAGGTGGTCCCGGTCGGGGAAGACCAGCGTCAGCACCTGGAGTTGGCGCGCGACGTCGCCCAGCGCGTCAATGCACGCTTCCCGGAGACCTTCGTCGTCCCCGAGCCGATGATCCCGAAGGCCACCGCCAAGATCTATGACCTGCAGGATCCGAGCGCCAAGATGAGCAAGTCGGCGGCCACCGACGCCGGCCTGATCAGCCTGCTCGACGAACCGGCGAAAAGCGCCAAGAAGATTCGCTCGGCGGTCACCGACTCCGAGCGCGAGATCCGCTACGACCCGGAGGCCAAGCCTGGCATTTCGAATCTGCTGACCATTCAGGCCGCGGTCACCGGTTCGGATGTCGAGTCCCTGGTCAACGGCTATGCCGGACGCGGCTACGGCGACCTGAAGAAGGAGACCGCCGAGGCCGTCGCCGAGTTCGTCACCCCGATCAAGGCCCGGGTGGATGAGCTGCTCGCCGATCCGGCTGAGCTGGAGGCGGTGCTGGCCGCCGGCGCGAGCCGGGCGCGAGAGGTGGCGGCCGAAACACTTGCGCGGGTGTACGACCGGGTGGGATTGCTTCCAGCACGGCCATGAGCAAAGCCGTGACCGACCAGTCCGACCCGACCAAGCCGGGCGTCATCGAACGCCTGCGCACCAGGTACGGCTGGTTCGATCACGTAATGCGTGCTCAGGAACGCTACGACGACTGTCAGGGCAACTTCTTCGCCGCGGGGATGAGCTACTACACCATCTTCGCGTTGTTCCCGCTGGCGATGGTTGGCTTCTCCGTCGGCGGTTTCCTGCTGTCACGGCGACCCGAGGTGCTCGACGAGATCGAGCGCCGGATCAAGCATTCGATCCCGGGCGAGTTCGGCAATGAGCTCGTCACGCTGATGGACAGCGCGATCTCATCACGCGCCTCCGTCGGGGCGATCGGCCTGGCGACTGCCGCTTGGGTGGGCTTGACGTGGATGGCCAACCTGCGCGAGGCGCTGTCGGAGATGTGGGAAACCCGCTCGGACAAAAAGGGTTTCGTCTCTTCCAAGCTGTCTGACCTGCTCGCCATGGTGTGGGCGTTCGGCGCCACGCTGGCCACTATCGCGCTGACCGCCCTGGCCGATCCGAAGCTGATGCGAAGTGTCCTGCGCTGGCTGGGCGTTCCCGACTTCACCTTGCTGGGTGGGCTGTTGCGGGTCGCGTCGCTGATCATGGCGGCCGGGGTGTCGTGGCTGCTGTTCACCTGGATGATCGCGCGGCTGCCTCGGGAGTCGGTGAACTTCAACAGCGCGATGGAAGCCGGTGCCATCGCCGCGGTCGGCTACGAACTGTTCAAGCAGGCCGGCTCGGTGTATCTGCAGTCGGTGATCAACGGCCCGGCCGGGGCGGTGTTCGGACCGGTGCTGGGCCTGCTGGTATTCGCCTACGTCACCGCCCGGCTCATCCTGTTCGCCACCGCGTGGGCGGCGACGTCGGCGGACAATCTCCACGCCGACTGACGGTGTGACCGGTACCCGAAACGGGTAGTCGGCATTACGGAGCGGACCGTCTGGTTCCCGGTCCGGTCTGCCCGACTGCTCATGGACGGAGGACGAGCGTGGCGCACGAATCCGCAACTACCTGGCCGAGTCTCCGTGTCGAGGACTGGGGTCCGACCCGGGACACCCTGCACATGTGGACTCAGATCGTCGGCAAGGTCCGTCTGGCGCACGCGCCCTTGGTGAACCACTGGTGGCAGGTGACGCTGTACGTCACCCCACGAGGGCTCACCACGTCGGCGATCCCTTACGGCTGCGATGTTTTCGACATCGCATTCGACTTCATCGACCACCAGTTGGTGATCCGAACCAGCTCCGGTGCGACCCGGACCACGGCGCTGCGGGAGCAGTCGGTGGCGGAGTTCTACGCCACGGTCATGTCGATGCTGGCCGAGTTGGGCCTGCAGACACGTATCCAGTCTCACCCCAACGAGGTCGAGCCCGCCGTGCCGTTCGCCGACGACGTCGAGCACGCCTCCTATGACCCACGGGCCGCCCACCTGTTCTGGCGGCAACTGGTGCAGGCGAACCGCGTGCTGGGCCAGTTCAGGTCGCGCTTCATCGGCAAGGTCAGCCCCGTCCATTTCTTTTGGGGAGCAATGGATCTTGCCTGCACCCGATTCTCCGGCCGACGCGCTCCGCCGCACCCCGGTGGGGCACCCAACTGCGGCGACTGGGTGATGGTCGAAGGCTACTCACACGAACTCAGCAGCTGCGGGTTCTGGCCGGGCGGCGGCGCCGAAGGCGGCTTCTATGCCTACGCCTACCCGGAACCCGATGGCTTCGCCGATCACCCGGTCCGCCCCGCAGAAGCGTTCTACAGCACACAGATGGGGGAGTACGTGTTGCCCTACGAGGCGGTGCGGCAAGCACCCGAGCCGGACCGGGTGCTGCTGGATTTTCTGCAAGACACCTATGAAGCGGCGGCGGTGCGCGGCAACTGGGATCGTGCTGCCCTCGAAGCAGATCCGAATCGGTGGCAGCGGCAATCACGCGCCTGAATGGCGCCGGCTGTCACTCCGGGCGGTGGGCGGTCACGTGCCCGCACCTCGGCTGCAGCGTCCAGGTAGGCCCGGTAGACCGCGGCTGACTGCTGTTGACGGCTACCCGCGTCATGATCAGTCGCTGGCCGGGTCGACGAGGTCGGCGAACTCGGGGTGTTTGGTGATGTAGGCCTCGACGAACGAGCAGGTCGGCACGACGCGTTTGCCGGCCGCGCGGGTGTCGGCCAGGGCGGTGCCAATCAGCGTGCTGGCCAGGCCGCGCCCGCCGAACGCCTTGTCGATCACGGTGTGGTGGAAGATCCGCTGATCGCCGCGTTCGATGTAGTCGGCGAATCCGGCCTGTTCGCCATCGACGCTGATCTTGTACTGCTGGTCGTCGTGGGTGACGGTTGGTTCGCTCATCTTTGCAGCCTATCCGAGCCAGGAGCCGCGCCGCATTACTCGCGAGACCCGCCAATCCCGGTCCAACACAACCAGGTCGGCGTCACGTCCGGCGGCCAGAACACCGGCCCGGTGCAGCCCGAGGATGTGCGCCGGGGTGGACGAGGTCATGCGCACTGCCGCGGCAATGGCGGCCTCGACGCCGATCTCGGCCTCGAGCAGTCGCACCGCGGTCGCGAACAGCCGGTCCATGGTGGCGGTGCTGCCGGCGATCGTCGCCGTACCGCGCAGCCGGGCAACCCCGTCGGCGACGTCGACGTCGAGCACGCCGAGACGGAACACGCCGTCGCCGACGCCGGCGGCGGCCATCGCATCGGACACCAGCGCGACCCGGTCCGGGCCGGCGGTGGTCACCACGTGCCGGATCACCCCCGGGTGCAGATGCACGCCGTCGGCGATCAGCTCGACGGTCACCCGGGGATCGGACAGTAGTGCGGGAACCGGTCCCGGCTCGCGATGATGCAGTGCCCGCATCGCGTTGAACAGGTGCGTGCCGACCCGCGCGCCGGCATCGACCGCTTGCCGCGTCAGTTCGTAGCTCGCATCGGTATGCCCGACGGCCACAACGATTCCCGCATCCACCAGACGTCGGATGGCCGGAAAAGCACCGGGTAACTCGGGCGCGAGCGTGACCATCCGGATCGTGCCGCCGCCGGCAACCAGCAGCGCGTCGACCTCGGCGTCGGACGGGGCGCGCAGCTGACCGCGGTCGTGCGCACCGCAGTGCAGCCGGCTCAGCCAGGGCCCCTCCAGGTGGATGCCGTCCAGCACACCGCGGCGGGTCGCGGCAGCCAGCGTGTGCACTTGTGCCAGCAGGGTTTCCGGTGAGGCGGTCACCAAACTCGCCAGGCCGCCGGTGGTGCCGTGCGACGCGTGCAAGGCCGCCGCGCGGTCTGGATCTTCGGCGTAGGAGACGCCGGCGCCGCCGTGGGAGTGCATATCGACGAAGCCGGGCACCACAACGCAGTCACCGAAATCGATATCGGGCCGAACCGGAGGTGGCCCAGCCCCGCAATCGGCGATCCGCCCCTCGGTCACCGACACCCAGCCGGGCCGGTGCACCGCGCCGTCGAGCACGGCGGCGCCCGCGGAGATGACGCTCATGCCGGGGCCTCGCTGTCAGCAACCAGGGCCGTGGGTTCCTCGGCGGGCCAGCGTCCGCCGTTCTCCCAGAAGTGCCGGATGTCTTCCAGTTGGCGGCCCTTGGTCTCCGGCGCGTAGCGATACACGAAGCCCAGGCTGAGCACCGCCAGCACACCGAAGACCGCGAACGTCCCGGCCCCGCCCAGCGAGGTCAGCATGGTCAGGAAGACCGCGGCGACGATCGCATTGGCCACCAGGTCGGAGGTCAGCATCGCTGAGGACCCCATGGCTCTCATCCTGGCCGGCAGGCTCTCTCCGGCATACACCCACACCAGGGAGCCGAATCCGAAGGTATAGCCGACGGTGAACAGCAGCACTCCGCCGAACTTGACCGCCGCCAGTGCCTCGCCGAACGTCTCGCCGGCGGCGAACACCGCGACCAGCAGCAGGTTGGCCACCACCATCGCGGCGATCCCTGACAGCAGGATCGGCCGCCGGCCGACGCGGTCGATGATCGCCAGCGAGACGACCATCGCGGCCAAGGCGGCGACCTGAACCAGCGCCGGCAGGACCAGCAACGCGAAATCGCCTTCGAAACCCATCTTCTCGAACAGCCGGGGGCTGTAGTAGACGATCGCGTTGATCCCGGTGATCTGGATGAAGAACCCCAGCGTCACCACGAACAGCGTCGCTCGCAGGTAGGGCGGCCGGAGCATCTCGCGCAGCACGCCGACTCCGCCGGCCTGTTCCTCGGCCAGGGTGCGGCCGATCTCGGCCAGCTCGCGCTGCGCGTCGGCGCCCGGTTCGATCCGCCGCAGGGTGCGTTCCGCGTCGGCGGCACGGCCCTTGAGCAGGTACCAGCGAGCGGTGTCGGGGACGCGCGCCAGCAGCAGGGCGACAAGTACCGCCGGGACCGCGGCCAGGCCCAGCATTGCCCGCCAATTGCCGGTACCGGCCAGCAGGTAGGCGAACAGGTAGCCGGCGATGATCCCGATCACGGTCGCCAGCCCGTAAGTGACCAGTAGTGCGCCGCGGGCATGCGCCGGCGCCGACTCGGCCACGAACACCGGAACCACCACTACCGATACTCCGATGGTGATGCCGAGCAGCAGCCGCGCGACGGTCAGCGTCGACACCGACGTCGCCGCCGCCCCCAGCACGGCAAAGGCCGCGTAGCCCAGCGCCACCGAGACCATCGAGCGCTTCCGGCCGATCGCGTTGGCCAGCCACCCGCCGGCCATGGCGCCGGCGATCTCGCCGATCACCGTTGCGGTCGCGATCATCTCCTGCTGGGTCTCGGTCAGCCCGAAATCACGCTCGATGAACAACAGCGCGCCGGCGATGTTGGACAGGTCGTAGCCGTAGATGACGCCTACGCTGGCGGCGGCCACTCCCACCGCCAGCGCCAGCGGCGAGGAGCGGCGCAGTTCGGCGAATCGGCCCATCTGGCTCACCGTAGGGGATGCGGTCAGCTATCGAATGCCCGAGTCGCGCCGCTCGGCCAGGGTGGCGTACCAGTAGGTCAGTGCGGCCGCGGCGAATTCGACGGCGCACGCCGCGGTGAAGGCCGGATGCGGCATGCCGACGTCGGCCATGGACATCAGCCGGGACACCCCGAGCAGCGCCATGGTGGCGGCCAGCAGGCGCACGGCTGAAGCCGGGATCGGGGAGCGTCGGAACGCCTCGAGGTAGCCGACCCCGAAGCCGATCAGCAGGGCGCCGGCCGCGCGGGTCTCACTGTCCACGGTCGCGTTGACGGTCTGGCCGTCGGGAATGGAGTCCAGCGAGAACGCCATTCGGCTGATCCCCAGCGCGATCAGCAGCAGCCCGGTGAGCCAGCCGAACGTGCGCAGAGCCTTGATCACCATGCCGAGCCCCTGCCTGGGCGCCGGTTCACCGCCCGGGCACCCATAATGAGCCCGAACACCACGACCGTCCCGAAGATCCCGACCCCGACGCGCACCGGCACCGTGTCGTCGGACGGTGCCAGCAGCATGGCCTGCGGGTTGGGGGTGTCGGCCGGGCTGCCGGCCGCTACCAGTGACGGGTCGGGCTCGATCAGTGTCCCGACTCGGGTGCCGGCCGGGACGGAGAAGCCGTAGTCGAGCAGCTGCGCGGCCTGCTGCCAGGGCGGGATCGGCTGTCGGGTGCCGCGCAGCAGCACGGCCACCAGCCGGCGTCCGTCCCGGGTCGCGGCGCCGACGAACGTCTGCCCGGCGTCGTCGGTATAGCCGGTCTTGCCGCCCAGCGCGCCCGGGTAGTTGTAGAGCAGCTGGTTATCGTTCTCCAGCTGGTAGCCGGGAGTGTCGCCGTAGCCCGGGAAGTCGAAGCTGCGGGTCGCAACGATGTTGGCGAACGCCGGGTTGTTCCAGGCGTAGCGGTAGAACAGCCCGATATCGTAGGCCGAGGTGCTCATGCCGGGCCCGTCCAGTCCGGAAGGGGTGGCGGCACGGGTGTCGCGGCCGCCCAGTCGCGCGGCCAAGGTATTGATCTTGTGCAGTGCGACATCCCAGCCGCCGAGCTGCATGGCCAGGGCGTGCGCGGCATCGTTGCCGGACCCCATCAGCAGGCCGTGCAGCAACTGGTCAACGGTGAAGCGGCCGCCGGGGCCGACGCCCACCCGGGTGCCTTCGGCATTGGCGTCTTCCTGGGTGCCGAGCACCACCAGGTTGGGGTCCAGCTCGTTCAACGACGCCATCGCGGTCAGCACCTTGATCACACTCGCGGGCCGGTGCCGGCCGTGCGGATCGCGGGCGGCGATCACCGCGCCGCTGTCCAGGTCTGCCACCAGCCAGGATTCGGCGGAGACCTCGCTGGGTATCGGCGGGGTGTCGGGTGCGGCCACGATCCCACAGCCGGACAAGGCCTCGCCGCCGACCGGGGTGGCCGGCACCGGCAACGGCAGCGGCGGAGCGCCGGCCTGGGGAACCTCGGAGGCGTCAACCGCGGGTGGAGTGTTGACCTGGTACGGGCAGCCGACCGTTCCGGCGTTCAGGCCCGGGGTGGGATCCGCGGTCGCCAGCGGTGCGGCAGTGGCGAGGAAACCCGCCGCCACCAGGGCTGACACCGAGCGCAGAGAAGTCATCGTGTGTGCAGGGTAGGGCACCGGCGGGGCAAATCCGGGGAGCCACGCTGTGGCTGATGGGGCGGAAGTTACAGCAGCGCGGCGCCGAACGTGAAGCTAGATTCACCCTCGCCGCCGAGCGTGAAGCTAACTTCACGCTGGGCGGACGTCGAAATACGCCAGACCCGGCCCGGCGATCCGGCCCATCCAGAGCCGGTCGTCGGCCTCCACCACACCGGTGGCCAGCCCGAAGTCGGGGTGCTCGGTGCGGAACTGGGCCAGCACCCGCCCATCGCCGGCGTCGAAGCCGACCACCCACACCACCGACTGCGGGTCGGGCAGCCAGCGGTACGGCAGCAGCCGCCACAGCAGCCGGCGCAACACCGGCGCGCGCGGGCTCAGCCAGTCCGACAGCGCGTTGCGATCGGAGACCATCGCGACCCAGATCCGTCCGTCGCGCCCGGTCGAGATGTTGTCGGGATGGCCGGGCAGTTCCTCGACCAGCGCAGTGATCGAACCGCGGTGCGGGCCGGTCAGCCAGTACTTGGACAGTCGCCGCCCGGTGCTCTCGGCGAACACCACGGCCGATTCGTCGGCGGTCAGCGTCACGCCGTTGGCGAAGTGCAACCCTGTCGCCAGTACGCTCACTGTGCCGTCCGGACTTCGCTGCATTAGTGACCCGCTGCCGCGGGCCTCGATCACCGAGCCCTTGTAGTGCTCGTAGTGGAACCGGCTGGTGGATTCGGTGAAATAGATTGTGCCGTCAGATGATTCGACGGCGTTGGAGCAGAACGTCAGCGGCTGCCCGCCCACTTCGCTGACCAAGGTCTCCAGCTGTTGGGTCTGCGGGTCATAGCGCAGCAGGCCGCGGTGGCTGTCACAGATCAGCAGCCGTTGATCGTGGGTGAAGGCCAGGCCCAGCGGGCGCCCGCCGGTGTTGGTCACCACCCGTGGTGCGACGCCTGCCGCGTCGACGGCGATGATGCGGCCGTCTTCGACCCCGGTCCAGATGCTGCCGTCGGCCGCGGCGACCACGTCCTCGGGCGCGTTACCGGGAATCTCGACGAGCCTCAGTACCGGTGTGGGATCCGGCGGGGGCAACGGCCGTGAACCCGGCGGCTGCCAGCGGACGGGGTCGATACGCGGCTTGCGGCTCATGCCAACGACATTAAGGCCGCAATTGCCCCGTTCGGCAGTCCCACGGCGTTGTCCGGATCTAAGGTCGGCCGATGATGGCTGCGGACAAGGGCCGAGCTCTGTTGTGGCACGGCGTCTTCCTGTTTCTGTTGGGCCTGCTCACCGGCATGGCCACCGGGGCGATGAGCAATCCCCGGATGGGGTTGTCCGCGCACCTGGAAGGCGTGATGAACGGCCTGTTTCTGTTGGCGCTCGGTCTGCTATGGGGCCGGTTGAGGCTCTCGGCGCGCTGGCTGACCGCGTTGTTCTGGTTGGCGCTCTACGGGACCTACGTGAACTGGGCCAGCACCCTGGCGGCGGCGATCTTCGGTACCGGCCGGTCCACTCCGATCGCGGGCGCCGGTCACCATAGCGGGATATGGCAGGAGAATCTCGTCGACGCCGGTCTCTACAGCTTGAGCATCGCGATGCTGGCGGTCTGCGTCATCGTCCTGGTGGGCCTGCGGCCCGGCGACGAGGCGCCGCACTGACCGATCCCGCGCCTAGGCTGGTGGCGATGACGGCATCGGTGGAGGACTTCGAGGCGCTGCGGCCTCACCTACTGGCGGTGGCCTACCGGCTCACCGGCATGTTCGCCGACGCCGAGGACATCGTGCAGGACGCCTGGCTGCGCTTCGACGCCGCCGAGCGTGACCACATCGTCGACCCGCGGGCCTGGCTGACCACCGTGGTGAGTCGTCTGGGCCTGGACCGGCTGCGCTCGGCGTCGCGGCGGCGGGAAGCCTACTTCGGCGAGTGGCTGCCCGAGCCGGTGGTGACTACCACCGACGACGCCGATCCGTTGTCGTCGGTGGTGGCCGGTGAAGACGCCCGGTTCGCCGCCATGGTGGTGCTGGAGCGGCTGACTCCCGATCAGCGGGTGGCGTTTGTGCTGCACGACGGGTTTGCGGTGCCGTTCAGCGAAGTGGCCGGGGTGCTCAACACCACTGAAGCCGCCGCCCGCCAGCTGGCGTCACGTGCCCGCAAGGCCGTCACCGCTGATCCGCCGCCGCAGCCTGATCCGCGCCACGACGAGGCGGTCGGCTCACTGATGGCCGCGATGGCATCCGGCGATCTCGCGGCCGTGGTGGCGCTGCTACACCCCGATGTGACGTTCACCGGCGACGCGAATCGCCGGGCGCCGACCGCTCCGCGGGTCATTCGCGGTCCAGAGAAGGTGGCGCGGTTCCTGCTCGGCCTGGCACGCCGCTACGGTCCGACCCTGATCACCGCGAATCAGCTGGCGCTGGTCAACGGCGAACTCGGCGCCTACACCCCGGGCGCGCCCGGCGCCGACGGGTTCCCCGAGCTGATGCCGCGGGGCACCGCGATGACGGTGCGCGACGGGCGAGTGGTGGCGATCTGGGATATCGCCAACCCGGACAAGTTCACCGGATCCCCGCTGCGCCCAGCTAGCCGATCGGAGCAGAAACGTGGCCAATAGCATCTCAAAGAAGTTGGGTGCGTTGATGTTTCGCGCCATGGACAAGATGCGCCACCGCGATGCCTTTGCCATCGGCAATCCCACCGGTGTGGACTTCACCGGCTTCGACAAGTCTCGGCAGATCCTGTTGGTCACGTTCAAGCGCTCGGGGGAGGCGATGCCGAGCCCGATCAACCACGGCGTCGATGCCGGAAAGCTCTACGTGCGCACCGACGCGTCCACCGGCAAGGTCAAACGAATCCGCAACAACCCGAACGTCGTCGTGGTCCCCAGCAGCCTGCGCGGCAAACCCGAGGGGCAACCGGTTGCCGCGATCGCCCGGATTCTGCCCGAGTCCGACCATGCGGTCGCCGAACACGCGATCGCCGCCAATTGGAGTCCGGTGATGCGGATCTTCGAGCGCGGTCTGGACAAGGGCAGTGCGGCGGCCGGACTCCCGATCGCCTACATCGAGATCACTCCGGCGAGTCAGCCTCGTTGATCTTCGGTGGCCCAGGGCACCCGGCAGGCGTCTCCGGAGTTGAAGCCCTGCTCGGTGATGCCCAGTGCGGAGTACATCCGGGATCGCATGTTCTCCACCCCGATCTGGTAGGTCAGCTCGATCACGCCGGCGTCGCCGAACCGGTGCTGCAGATCGGCGACCTGTTCGTCGGTGACCGAATGCGGATCGGTGGTCATCGCGTCGGCGTAGGCGATGGCGGCCCGCTCGTCCTCGCTGTAGAGCGGGGAGGTCGCGTAGTCATCGATGTGCTTCAGCCGGTCGGTGTCGATGCCCTCCAGGCGTTGCAGCATGGATCCGAAGTCCACGCACCAGGAGCAACCGACGGTGCGGGCGGTCCAGAGCACCGCCAGATCCCGCGGGCCGGCTGGCAGCTTGCGCGACGCGGACTGCAGCAGGCCTTCATGCACCGCATTGGCCACCAGCAGTCGCGGATGATGCGCGGCGACGGCGAAGGGCTCCGGCACTTCACCGAAGCGCCGCTTGGCGTAGCGGTACATGGCACGCACCAGCATGTTGGTGCGTTTCGGCGGCAGTGGGTCGATGCGGGGTTTGGTAGTCATACCCGTTAGACGAGCCGGCTCGCCTAAGTGTGACGAGCGCCCGCCGCCGCCGAATGTGAAGGTGGCTTCACGCTCGGCGGCCGAACGTGAAGGTGGCTTCACGCTCGGCGGGTCGGCGCGCCTCAGATCAGGAACGGCAGCAGTGCCTTGCGGTCGGTGGGGTAGTCGACGAACTTCTCCTGGTACCACTTGTGGGTGCCCAGCGCGCGGGGGATCAGGTTGCCGGCGGTGATCAGCAGGATGGCGACACCGGGCAGCGCCCAGGTCAGCACCGCGAAGCCGGTCCAGGCGATCATCTCGCCCAGATAGGCCGGGCTGGTGACGAAGCGGAAGCCGCCGCCGAACGGGATCTTGTACTCGGCGCCGCCGGGGTTGTTCTTGTCGCGCAGGTTGCGCACGATCGACTCGGAGTTGACCAGCAGGGCGAAACCGCACAGGTAAATCACCAGGCCGATCAGGAACCGCGGATCGGTCAGCCAGCCGGTGCCGTACTGGCCGAAATAGTCGTGGCTGAACAGTGCACCGTTGAGGTAGCCGTGCATGGAGGTGACGAGCATGCCCATCACCACCACCGAGATGTTGAAGGTGCTGCGCTTGCCCGGCACCTGGCGGATGGCCAGCGGGAAGAACCAGCCGCGGTTGGCGTAGTGCAGCGCCCAGATCCCGGCCAGCACCAGCGACGTCGGTTCGAAGCGGTGCGGCCCGCTCAGGTAGGCGACCAGAAACACCACGGTCGCCGGGATCTCCATCAGCCACCAGCCGAACTTGGGGTTCAGGTTCAGGCCGAGCTTGGTCGTCGAGAACCGGCCGTAGGAGCTCTGACCGAAGAAGCCGCCGATGATCACGAACGCCGCGAAGCCGAACGCGAAGGTCAGGACGGTGTCGTAGACGGTGTTGCCGGTGTACCAATGCATGCTCAGTGTCCTATCACGGTGGTGGTGACCACACGCGAAAGCCCCCATTTCGTGGGCGAAATTGGGGGCTTGCACGTCGGTCGCGGCGGAAATCAGCGAGCGAACATCAGCGCCCGCTTGACCTCCTGGATCGCCTTGGTGATCTCGATACCGCGAGGGCAGGCGTCCGTGCAGTTGAACGTGGTGCGGCAGCGCCACACCCCGTCGACCTCGTTGAGGATGTCCAGGCGCTCGGCGGCGGCCTCGTCACGGCTGTCGAAGATGAACCGGTGGGCGTTGACGATCGCGGCCGGCCCGAAGTAGGCACCCTCGCTCCAGTACACCGGGCAACTGGTGGTGCAGATGGCGCACAGGATGCACTTGGTGGTGTCGTCGTAGCGCGCCCGGTCGGTCTGGCTCTGGATGTGCTCGCGGGTGGGGTGGTTGCCCGAGGTGATCAGGTACGGCTTGACCGCCTTGTAGGCGTCCATGAACGGTTCCATGTTGACCACGAGGTCTTTTTCCACCGGAAGCCCGCGCAGCGGTTCGATGGTCAGCGTCAGTTCCTTGCTCGGCTTTTTGGGCAGGATGTCGCGCATCAGCAGCTTGCAGGCCAGCTTGTTGTTGCCGTTGACCCGCACCCCGTCGGAACCACACACGCCGTGCGCGCAGGACCGGCGGAAGGTCAGCGTGCCGTCCAGGTAGCTCTTCACGTAGATCAGCAGGTTGAGCAACCGGTCGGTCGGCAGCGCCGGAACCCGGAAGCTCTGCCAGCCGCCGGTGGCGGCGTAGGCGTCCGGGTTTTCCGGGTTGTACCGGGCGATCTTGAGCGTGACCATCTGCGCGCCCTCGGGAACCGGGGGCAGCGGCGGGTCACCGGCGGGGGCAGAGTCGACCAACGCCGCCGGTGCCGCGCTCGACGACCCGGGGGAGCAGCAACCGCCCTCGGACGAGCAGCAACCGGAGTCAGCTGAGGAGGACATCAGTACTTCCGTTCCTTCGGTTCGTAGCGGGTCTGCACCACCGGCTTGTAGTCCAGCCGGATATCGGCGATCAGATCCGGGCCTTCCTTGTAGGCCATGGTGTGGCGCATGTAGTTGACGTCGTCGCGGTTGGGGTAGTCCTCGCGGGCGTGTCCGCCGCGCGACTCCTGGCGGTTCAACGCACCCAACACGGTGACCTCGGCCAGCTCCAGCAGGAAGCCCAGCTCGATCGCCTCCAACAGGTCGGAGTTGAAGCGCTTGCCCTTGTCGTGCACGGTGATCCGGGCGTACCGCTCTTTCAGCGCATGGATATCGCTCAGCGCCTGCTTGAGGGTCTTCTCGGTGCGGAACACCGCAGCGTTGTTGTCCATCGACTGCTGCAGCGCACCCCGGATGTCGGCGACGCGCTCGTTGCCGTGCTCGGAGAGGATGTCGGACACCCAGCCGGTCACCATCTCGGCGGGGTTCTCCGGCATGTCGACGAAGTCGTGCGCGTTGGCGTATTCGGCGGCGGCGATCCCCGCACGGCGGCCGAACACGTTGATGTCCAGCAGCGAGTTGGTGCCGAGCCGGTTGGCGCCGTGCACCGACACGCAGGCGCATTCGCCGGCGGCGTAGAGGCCCGGCACGGTGTTGGTGTTGTCGCGCAGCACCTGTCCGGTGTTGGTGGTCGGGATGCCGCCCATCACGTAGTGGCAGGTCGGGTACACGGGCACCAGTTCCTTGACCGGGTCCACGCCCAGGTAGGTGCGGGCGAATTCGGTGATGTCGGGCAGCTTCTCCTCGAGCACCTCTTCGCCGAGGTGACGCACGTCGATGTAGACGTAGTCCTTGTTCGGTCCGGCGCCGCGGCCCTCGAGCACCTCGAGCACCATCGAGCGGGCCACGATGTCGCGCGGGGCCAGGTCGACGATGGTCGGGGCGTAGCGCTCCATGAACCGCTCACCGTCGGCGTTGAGCAACCGGCCGCCCTCGCCGCGAACGGCCTCGGAGATCAGGATCCCCAGGCCGGCCAGACCGGTCGGGTGGAACTGGTGGAACTCCATGTCTTCGAGCGGGAGTCCCTTGCGGAAGACGATGCCCAGGCCGTCGCCGGTCAGGGTGTGCGCATTCGAGGTGGTCTTGTACATCCGGCCCGAGCCGCCGGTGGCGAACACGATGGCCTTGGCATGGAAGACGTGGATGTCACCGGTCGCCAGCTCGTAGGCAACGATGCCGGTGGCCACGGGGCCCGACGGCGTCTCGGTGAGCACCAGGTCCAGCGCGTAGAACTCGTTGAAGAACTCCACGCCGTGCTTGACGCAGTTTTGGTACAGCGTCTGCAGGATCATGTGGCCGGTCCGGTCGGCGGCGTAACACGCGCGGCGCACCGGAGCCTTGCCGTGGTCGCGGGTGTGCCCGCCGAACCGGCGCTGGTCGATGCGGCCCTCGGGGGTCCGGGAGAACGGCATGCCCATGTTCTCCAGGTCCAGCACGGCGTCGATGGCCTCTTTGGCCATGATCTCCACCGCGTCCTGGTCGGCCAGGTAGTCGCCGCCCTTGACGGTGTCGAAGGCGTGCCACTCCCAGTTGTCGTCCTCGACGTTGGCCAGCGCGGCGCACATGCCGCCCTGGGCTGCGCCGGTGTGGCTACGCGTGGGGTACAGCTTGGTCAGTACTGCAGTACGAGCGCGAGGCGCGGCTTCCACCGCCGCGCGCATCCCGGCGCCGCCTGCACCGACGATCACCACGTCGTATCGATGTTCTTGAATCACCGCGATATCACCCGTTCGCTACCGAATCTGCCGTCAAGAAATGTTCGCGTCGAAGCTCAGCAGCACGTAGCTGCCCAGTGCCAGCGTGAAGATGATCGACACCGCCAGCAGCGTCATCAGCCAGAACCGGCTGCGCGAGCTGCGGGTGTAGTCGCCGATGATCGTGCGCAGGCCGTTGCCGCCGTGCAGTTCCGCCAGCCACAGCAGGACCAGGTCCCAGATCTGCCAGAACGGCGAGTGCCAGCGCTCCGCCACGTAGTTGAAGTCAATGCGGTACACGCCGTTCTGCCACATCAGCATGACGAACAGGTGCCCGAGCACCAGGAAGATCAGCACGGCGCCGGAGAACCGCATGAACAGCCAGGTGTACTTCTCGAAGTTGGGCATCCCGCTGTGCTGCTGCGGCGCGCGCGGGTCGCCGAGGCTGGCCGGACGGTCGCGGTCCAGGCCGCGAACCGGAGCTATCGGGCCCCGGCTGCTTTGTACGTCAGTTGTGCTCATAGGAACCGCTCCACCATGTGCATGCCGATCCGAACCACGACCGGGACCATTACCACCAGCCAGATGGCGCCGACGGCCACCAGCATCTGGCGGTGCCAGCGAGTGCCCTGCCACCAGAAGTCGATCAGGATCAGCCGGACCCCGTTGAGACCGTGGAACAGCACCGCGGCCACCAGGCCCAGCTCCATCAGGCCGACCAGCGGGGTCTTGTAGGTCGCGATCACCTCGGTGTAGGCCTCCGGGCTTACCCGCACCAGGGCCGTGTCGAGCACGTGGACAAACAGGAAGAAGAAGATCGTCGCACCGGTGATCCGGTGCAGCGCGAACGCCCACATTCCCGGGTCGCCCTTGTACAGACTCTGCCGCCGGAACCGCATCCCATCCGTCCGGGTCCCCGGCGTCGCCGCATCCGCGGATGTCGCCGTCATCAGCGCCTCCAAATTTTCTGCGGCGGCCCGCTGCGCCCGGCCTATACCGTGCGTACGGTCGCTCCGCAACGCCATCGCTGTTAATAAACCTCGGCAAGGACTCTAAACCCATCAACAGGTCCGAAACGACCACGTAAAAGTTACTGACGAGTAGCCAAGGCCTGCGACTACGCTGAAATTTGATCGTTGCTGACGGACGGACGAGGTGATGTGGTGCGCTCAGGTCGACAGGGGATCTGTTGAATGTCCCACGAAGTGGACTGGGATATGTTGCGGCGCAACGCAATCAATGTTTCAGCTAATGCCTACGCGCCGTACTCGGGACTGCGCGTCGGCGCGGCCGGACTGACCGACGACGGCCGGGTCGTCACCGGCTGCAATGTGGAAAATGTCTCATATGGGCTGGGCCTGTGCGCTGAGTGCGCGGTGGTCTGTGGGCTCTACGCCGCCGGCGGCGGCCGGCTGGTGGCGCTGTCGTGCAGCAACGCCGATGGGAATCTGCTGATGCCGTGCGGTCGCTGCCGCCAGGTACTGCTCGAACACGGTGGCTCCGAGCTGCTCATCGACCACCCGGCGGGGCCACGGCCGTTGGCCGAGCTGCTGCCGGACGCTTTCGGGCCCGATGCGCTGCCATGAGCGTGCTGGCCTCCTTTGACGCCCCGACGCTGATTGCCACCAAGCGTGACGGCCACCGGCTGCCCGATGCCGGGATCGACTGGCTGATCGACGGCTACACCGCAGGGCTGGTCGCCGAAGAGCAGATGTCGGCGCTGCTGATGGCGATCTACCTGCGTGGGATGGACGCGGCCGAAACCGTGCGCTGGACCTCGGCGATGATCGCCTCGGGGGAGCGGATGGACTTCACCGACCTGAGCCGCGGCGGCATGCCCCTGAAAACCGTGGACAAGCACTCCACCGGTGGTGTCGGCGACAAGATCACGCTGCCGCTGGTCGCCGTCGTCGCCGCCTGCGGAGCTGCGGTACCGAGCGCGTCGGGGCGCGGCTTGGGCCACACCGGCGGCACCTTGGACAAGCTGGAATCGATCGCGGGTTTCGAGGTGGCGCTGTCTACGACAAGGCTGCGCGAGCAGTTGGCCGGCGTCGGCGCGGCGGTCTTCGCGGCCGGCACTCTGGCGCCGGCCGACGCCAAGCTCTACGCGTTGCGTGACGTCACCGCCACGGTGGAATCGCTGCCGCTGATCGCCAGCTCGGTGATGAGCAAGAAGCTCGCCGAGGGCACCGCAGCCCTGGTCTTGGACGTCAAGGTCGGGTCGGGCGCGTTCATGCGCTCCGCCGAGCAGGCCCGGGAACTGGCCCGGATGATGGTCGGACTGGGCGTGGCGCACGGGGTCGCCACCCGAGCCCTGCTCACCGAGATGAGCACGCCGCTGGGGTGCACCGTCGGCAACGCCATCGAGGTGGCCGAAGCCCTCGAAGTGCTGGCCGGCGGCGGCCCGGCCGATGTGGTGGCGCTGACGGTGCGGCTGGCGAGTGAGATGCTGGCGCTGGCCGGGATCGACCGTGTGGATCCCGCGCAGACCCTGCGTGATGGCACCGCGATGGACCGGTTCACTGCGATGGTCGCCGCCCAGGGCGGGGATCTGGGGGTGCCGTTGCCGGTGGCGGCGTGCGCCGAGTCCGTGACTGCAGATCGGGGCGGCTTCATGGGTGACATCGATGCAATGGCGGTGGCCCTGGCGGCATGGCGTCTCGGCGCGGGCCGGTCTCGGCCGGGCGAGCGGGTGCAGCACGGCGCGGGGGTGCGGATTCACCGCCGGCCGGGCGACCCGGTGGCCGCCGGCGAGACCTTGTTCACGCTGTACACCGACACCCCCGAGCGGCTCGCCCCCGCGTTGGCCGAGCTGCACGGCGGCTACTGCGTCGGCGACACACCGCCGCTGCCGCGCCCCCTGATCATCGAGGCGACCCCATGATGAAGCCATGAGCACACCGGTGAGCCTGGAGACCATCGGGCAGGCCCCCAAGGCGCTGCTGCACGATCACCTGGACGGCGGCCTGCGCCCGGCCACCGTCGTCGACATCGCCGGACAGGTCGGCTACGACGAGCTGCCGGAGACCGATCCCGACGAACTGGCCACCTGGTTCCGGACACGTTCACACAGCGGCTCGCTGGAGCGCTATCTCGAACCGTTCAGCCACACCGTGGCGGTGATGCAGACCGCCGACGCCCTGCATCGGGTGGCCCGCGAATGCGTCGAGGATCTGGCCGCCGACGCCGTCGTCTACGCCGAGGTGCGATTCGCGCCCGAACTGCACATCGAGGGCGGGCTGTCGTTCGACGAGGTGACCGACGCGGTGCTGGCCGGTTTCGCCGACGGTGAGCGTGAGGCGGCCGCCGCCGGGCGGGAGATCACGGTGCGCTGCCTGGTCACCGCCATGCGCCACGCCGCGCTGTCGCGCGAGATCGCTGAGCTGGCCATCCGGTTCCGCGACAAGGGTGTGGTCGGCTTCGATATCGCCGGCGCCGAGGCCGGCTACCCCCCGACCCGGCACCTGGATGCCTTCGAGTACATGCGTGACCACAACGCGCGCTTCACCATCCATGCGGGCGAGGCGTTCGGGCTGCCCTCGATCCACGAGGCGATCGCATTCTGTGGCGCCGACCGGCTGGGGCACGGGGTGCGGATCACCGACGACATCACCGTCGACGACGACGGTACGGTGCGACTTGGACGGCTGGCGGCGATCGTGCGGGACAAGCGGGTCCCGTTGGAGCTGTGTCCGAGTTCCAACGTCCAGACCGGGGCAGTCGGCAGCATTGCCGAGCACCCCTTCGATCTGTTGGCCCGCGCTCGGCTGCGGGTGACGGTCAACACCGACAACCGGCTGATGAGCGACACCACCATGAGCAAGGAGATGCTGGTGCTGGCCGAGACCTTCGGGTACGGCTGGGCCGATCTGCAGCGGTTCACCGTGAACGCGATGAAGTCGGCGTTCATCCCGTTCGATCAGCGGGTGCAGATCATCGAAGAAGTGATCAAGCCGCAATATGCGGCGCTGATCGGCTGATTCCCAGCGGGCGAGAACTGGCGAAGGCCGGACAATCGCGGTGGCGACTGCCCGGCCTTCGATCCAGTTATCAGTGCTCGGTGACGGTGGCCTCGGCGTCGCCGGTCTTCCAGGTGACGATGCCGTGCTCGAAGGTGGTCTGCTTGGACCCGTCCGCGTTGGTGGTCTCGTCGCTGGTCGGGTAGCCGAGCTTGCCCTGCGAACCGCCCAGCTCGTTCCACTTGTCGCGGATCTTGCCCCACACCACGTACGAACGGGTGGTGTGAACGATCACGCCGCCGTCGAACTGCTGGTAGATGCCGCCATCGGGGTTCTTCTGCTCGGCGCCGGTGGGCTCGCCCAGGTCCTGCTTGGCGGTCGCGTCCAGGGAGTCGAGCTTGGCCAGAATCGGCCCGGAGACGGTGTATTCCTTGCCGTCGGCGCCGGTCATCTCGGTGGAGCTGGCGGCGCTCTCCTCGGCCGGGGTGCTCATCGCGGACGAGATCACCGAGCTGGCTGAGGACGCAACCGAGCTGGCCGAGCTCAGGGCCTCGCTGGTCTTCTCCTTGGCGGTGCCGTTGCAACCCGTGCCGATCAGCGCGACTCCCAATACTGCTGCGGATACTGCTGCGGCCCGCTGTGTTGCCTTGCGCATGTGTAGTCCTTTCGAATTGGAAGGCCCCCGCAAACCGCACGGCTCGGCCCGAGTGCTATCGGGCCAGATGTTAGTCGTGAATATGTCCGGTCGGCAATGAATTGGCGTTATTGATTGCCGTAATTCGGATTGAATTTCGCGGTACTGCGCATGGCTTCCTGCGTGCGGACTCCTCCCGCCGGCCACGCCGTGCTGACGCGACCGGGCGGCAAAGCGTTATTCGCGCCGCAGCCGCGACTGCACGAACTGTTCGAGCTGCTCCCATTCCTTGACGGCGGGCGCGTACGGGCGCTGCGGTTCATTGACCGATTCCCGGTCGAGGACATAGCTGACCATCCGGCCCAGCGGACGGTCCGGCTGGAGGGCGTCGGCGACGACGCCGTCCTCGGCGTAGGTACCCACGTCTTGCAGAAATTCGACGGCTAGATCGAGCTGCTCACGGTCCACTGCGTCCGGCCCGTCGGTGAGGTCGTCGGTCATTCCGGAGAGCACGTAGACGTTGTCATCGGTGATGTCGATCGACAGCGAACCGTCGGTGGCGGCGGTCCGGATGTCGTCGTAGGTGCTCAGATCCGACAGGTCGTGGTCGTGCTCGTCGGCCAGGTAGCGGGCCAGGGCGCGCTCGGAACCGAACACGCTGATCCGGCCGTTGCGGCCCAGGAACACCGGCTGGTCGCCGAGGTAACAGCGCAGGGTGAAGAACGTCCCGTTGTCGGTGATGATCCGAATCGGGTCGATGCCCACCTTGGTCCAGAAGTTCGCGTCGCCGCCAAGCACTAGCCGGTCGCCCGAGGCCCGCTCGGTGGTCGCGGCGACCGGTTCGTCGTCACCGGTCTCCTCGTCGGCGGCCTCGGTGTCATCGACGTCTTCGTCGGCCGGCTCCGGCTCGGCCGGGGCTTCTGCGGCCAGCTCATCGGCCGCTTGCGACGCCGCGGCGGCGTCGACGTCGGGCGTGGTGATGATCTCTTCGATCGCGGTCAGCACACCGCCCCAGTTGCGGCCGATGATCTCGGCGATCAGCTCCCAGCGCTTGCGCCCGGCCCGGCCGGTGAAGTTGTCGACGCCGCCGGCCAGCCAGCCGAGGTTGGGGTTGCCGTTGAAGAACTTCGTCACCGGTGCCAGGTCGCAGACCGAGCCGATCGCCGAGACGATCTCCAGTGCATTGGCCAGTGACTGGACGGATTGCTTGGTCGGCTTCTCGGTGAGCAGTTCCTCGACCGCGATCAGGTCGTACTGCCGGTTTCGGCCCGGGTTCAGCTTGTGGGCGTTGGCCTGGACAAGCTGCGTCCAGGCCGGGTGGTCAGCCAGGTCGTTGTTGTCGTTCACCCGTACGAACGCGACCAGGTCGGCTGCGGTGGCGAAACCGTAGAGGTCTTCATCCCTGCCCAGGAACGCCTGCCACTCGTCACCGGAGTCGCGCCAGCTCGGCGCCCACAGGGTGTAGCGGTCACCATCGGTCACCGTGAGGCGGATCGGTACAAGGTCAGCTGCCATGGCGCACAGAGTAACGATGTAGCCCGCGCGGCCCGAAGGCGGGATTGCACCGGGATTGGCGTCGTGATTGGCGGCGGGGCGCTTCGCATCGCGAATTAAAGAATCCTGAATTTTGCGGTGATCGGGTTGGCCGCGGCCGCCGGGTGGCTAGCGTCGCTGCTGTTGGAAAACCGGGGCCGGGGGAGGTCGATGACGACTGGTCGGTTGCGCCAGGCGGGCGCGATGCTGCTGGCGGTGCTGTGCGCCGCGGTATTGGTCCTGACCTCGGCGTTGTCCGCGGCGGTGGCCTACAGCGTGGACCAGTTGGCGATCCGGCTGCGGCTGCTGGCCGATGCGGGCTGGATCATGAGCGGCACCGGCGTGCCCGACCCCAGCGTCGGGCCCTACCTGGGCCAGATTCTCGCGGGATATCTGCAACCGTCATCGCCGCTCTTCACCGGCCAGCCGACGTTCCCCGGCTACGACTTCCAGGGCCTGGCCACGCCGGAGCAGTTCTGCCCGTTCGTGTGCATCCCGGGCCAACCGCCGATGAACTTCGGCACCTCGCTGAACACCGGGGTGGGCTTGCTCAACCAATCGATCCTGCCGCAGCTCCTGGCCGGCGACAACGTGACGGTGTTCGGCTACTCGCAGAGCGCCGCCATCGCGACCATCGAGATGAACAATCTGATCGCCAACGCCGGGACCGCCGGCTACCCGACCCTGGATCAGCTGGGCAACATGCACGTCGTTCTGATCGGCGACCCGAACAATCCGATCGGCGGGATCCTCGATCGCTTCCAATTCCCGGGAGACCAGCACCTGCCGTTCGTCAACATTCCGCTGAGCCTGGACGCCACCCCGACCGAGCACATCGCCTCGGACATCTACACCGGTGAGTACGACGGCTGGGCCAACTTCCCGCAGGACCCGACCAACATCCTGGCCGTCATCAATGCCCTCATCGGCATCCTCACCGTGCACCCGTACTACCCCGACTACACCGCTGAGCAGCTGGCCGGTGCCATCAACGTCGGCACGATCGGCGACGCGAGCTTCTACATGGTTCCGCAGAACCTGCCGATCCTGCAGTTCATGTTCAATGGGGGGACTGCGGGGCAGTTCTTCGGCGACTTCTTTTCGCCGTGGGCCCGGCTGGTCATCGACTGGGGCTACGGCAACGCCGGTGACCCGGCCGTCAACGGGCTGTACCGGATCCCGGCCGGTGACTTCATCAGCGGCAGCGCCTACCAGCAGGCGTTCGGGGTGGCGGGCGGGCCTTGGGCGATGACGCCGACCGGCGAACTCTACGACGGATCCAGCGTGATGGGCCTGTTCGAGCGGATGGACCCGCTGCAGATGCTGGCCGGGGTCCAGAACGCGCTGATCCAGAGCCTCGTCGGCCCGTGGGCCGACGTCGCGGCCGCGGCCAGTGGCGGTGTCCTCACCGCCGGCGACATCAGCACCATCACCGGTATCACCGACGTCCTGCAGACCGTCACCGGCTACGACCTGATCAACTCCATCGACCAGTTCCTGATCAACGGCTGGAGCGACCTGGCCACTGCGCTGAACCTGGGCGATGTGCTGGGCCCCGACGCCCTGCTGAGCGGAGCGGCGGTGCCCGGCGACGGGCTGCTGGACCTGATCGGCCTGGGCTTCAGTCTTTTTAACTACTTCGGCGCTTAAGCCGGCCCACCTCGCGCAAAGCCAGGTCGATTGTCATCGATTTGACAACATGCGTTTTCTCCATGAAGGTCAACGCTGAAAACCACCTAATAGATTAATGTGATCTTGCCAGGTGGGGGTAAGTGATCACCGATGACGTATTCGAACTGACCTGGGAGGTCTGCGATGACGGCCAAGCGAGTGCATCCGTTGGGGGCGACGTTGTTGGCCGCACTCTGCGCCGTTCTCCTGGGCGTGTCGTCGCTGCTGAGTCCGGCGTTGGCGTCCCGGATCGAGAGGATGCTCGCCGACGTCACGCTGCTGGCCGGTCAGGCCTGGATCATGACCGGCACCGGCCAAGCCGACCCGACGATCGGCAGCTACATGGACGTGGTGCGGGACTTCTACCTGCAGCCCGTCACACCGTGGTTCGCCGGGCAGACGACGTATGCGGGCTACGCGCTGAACGGCCTGACCACGCCCGAACAGTTCTGCCCGATCGTCTGCCAACCGCTGCCTGTCCCGCAGCTGAACTTCGGGGACTCGCTCGCGGAGGGCGTGGCCAACCTCGAAGCTGCGATCCGCCCACAGCTCGAGGCCGGTGACGAAGTCACGGTGTTCGGCTACTCGCAGAGCTCGGTCATCGCCACCCTGGCGATGCACAGCCTGCTCGCCGGGGATCCGAGCGGCGGCAGTCTTAGCTTCGACCCCGACAACCTGCACTTCGTGCTGATCGGTGCCCCGAACAACCCCATCGGCGGCATGCTGACCCGGTTGCACTTCCCGGACGGGTTCGACGGGAACATGCAGCACATCCCGTTCCTGAACATCCCGCTGGGTATCGACTCGACCCCGACCCTGCCGTTCGCGACCGACGTCTATGCCACCGAATACGACGGCTGGGCCGTCTTCCCCCAGGACCCCACCAACCTGCTGGCCGTGATCAACGCGATCATGGGGATCGGGGCGGTGCACAACGCCTACTTCACCGACAACCTCGCCAACGCCATCGACCTGGGCACGATCGGCAACACCAACTACTTCGTGCTGCCCGAGCAGCTGCCGATCCTCGGACCCCTCTACGGCCTCGGTGACATCGGCAAGTTCGCCGCTGACGCGGTGGCGCCCATCCTCAAGACGGTCATCGACTGGTCCTACGGCAACCCGGGCGCCCCCGACGCCGGAATCACCGTCAACGGTGTCGACCCGATCGGTACGGCCGGCGCCTGGGCGGTCACCGCGACCGGCCAGCTGTCGGAGGACACCGGTGTCGCCGGCTTCCTGCTGCGGATGGACCCGCTGCAGATGCTGGCCGGCCTGCAGTACGCCGGCGTGCAGAGCCTGGCCAACACGATCAACAACCTGCTGGACTTCGCCGGGCTGGGCCCGCTGTCGGACTCGTTCGTCGACACGCTGCTGTCGGGTTACAACCTGACCGTCGGCCTGGACCAGGGGCTGCTCACCGGATGGCAAGACTTGGCCACCCAGTGGAACCTGCTCGACGTGCTGGGCCCGGACGCCATCTTCAACGGCGCGCCGCTGATCTCCGCCCAGCCGCTGCTGGACCTGCTCGGGGTGGGCTTCAGCCTGGTCAACCTGCTCGACGCCTAGATCGATGCCGCACCGACGCTCGCTGGGAGCAGCACTGCTCGTAGCGGCGTCGGTGCTCTCGGTGACCTGCGGGCCAGGGGCGCCGGGCCTCGGCGCGGCAGATCGGCCCAACGTTGCGCTGTTGGCCAATGAGGGCTGGATCATGGGGCCGACCAGCATTCCCGACCCCACGGTCGGCGGCTACATGGACGCGGTGCTGAACCTGTTCCTGCAGCCTGCGACACCCTGGTTCCCAGGTCAGCCGACTTTTCCCTCCTACGATTTCGCCGGTCTGGTCACCCCTAACCAGTTCTGCCCGCTGGTGTGCTTGCCCCCACCGAACCCGTATCTGACCTTCGCCCAATCGATAGCCCGCGGCACCGAGATCCTGCAGGCCGCGGTGGTACCGCAACTGGAAAACGGCGACAACGTCACGGTGTTCGGCTACTCCCAGAGCGCCACGGTCTCCACCCAGTTGATGATCGACCTGCTCGCCAACGCACCGGGCGGAGGCGGGGGCGTTTATGACCCGGACAACCTGAACTTCGTGCTGATCGGCAACCCCAATAACCCGCTCGGCGGCGTCCTGACCCGCTTCCCGGCATACCCGCTGTTGGGCGATCAGCCGGTCCATCTGCCGTTTCTGGGCATCCCGTTGAGCATCGGGCCGACCCCGACCAGCGGATTCGACACCACCATCTACACCGGTGAATACGACGGCCTGGCCAACTTCCCGCAGGACCCGGCCAACCTGCTGGCCATGGTCAACGCGCTGATCGGCACGGCGACCGTGCATTTCTCCTACATCGACTTCGACAACCTGGCCGACACCATCGACCTCGGCAGGATCGGGGACACCGACTTCTACCTGATTCCGCAGCAGTTGCCCATCCTGTGGCCGCTCTACCAGCTCGGCGACGTCGGCACGGTCATCGGGGATGCGCTGGCGCCGATGCTCAAACTGGTGATCGACTGGGGCTACGGCAATCCGGGTGACCCGTTCGTCGGTGCCAACGGTACTGATGCCGTCGGGCCCTGGGCCGTCACCGCCGGCGGCCAGCTGGCCGACGGCTCCGATGTAGCCGGTTTCGGACTGCGGATGGACCCGCTGCAGATGTTGGCCGGCCTGCAGTACGCCGCGGTGCACAGCTTCGTCGACCCGGTCAATGACCTGCTGGGACTCGCCGGGCAGTCCCCGCTGCCGGATTCGTTGGTCGATGCACTGTTGACCGGCTACCACCTCACCAATGCCGTGGACGCCCATCTGCTCGACGCCTGGAACGACTTGGCGATATCGCTGAACGTCGCCGATTGGCTGGGCCCCGACGCCGTGTTCAACGGGGAACCGTTGATCTCACTGGCACCGATGCTGGAGATGGGCGGCGTGGTGTTCGAGATCCTCAACTTCCTCGGCGCATGACCCGTAGGGTCCCAGGCGTGAATGTGCGCGTCGTCGACCACCCGCTGGCCGCGGCGCGGTTGACGACGCTGCGCGACGAGCGCAGCGACAATGCGGCATTCCGGTCGGCGCTGCGCGAGCTGACCTGGATGCTGGTCTACGAGGCCACCCGCGACGCGCCCCGCGAGCACATCGCCGTGCGCACCCCGCTGACCGACACCGGCGGGGCGCGGCTGGCGCGGCCACCGCTGCTGGTGCCGGTGCTGCGCGCCGGACTGGGCATGGTGGACGCGGCACACGCCCTGATCCCCGAAGCCGACGTTGGTTTCGTCGGGGTGGCGCGCAACGAGACAACCCACCAACCGGTTCCGTACCTGGCGTCGCTGCCGGCGGACCTGAGCGGCACGCCGGTCATGGTCCTCGACCCGATGCTGGCCACCGGCGGCTCGCTGGCGCACACCCTGGGACTGCTGGTCGACCGCGGCGCCACCGACATCACCGTGCTGTGCGTGGTGGCGGCACCGGAAGGCGTTGCGGCACTGGCGCAGGCGGCACCGGGGGTGCGGCTGTTCACCGCCACGGTTGACGACGGACTGAACGAGGACGCCTATATCGTTCCGGGACTGGGCGATGCCGGTGACCGCCAGTTCGGGCCACGCTGAGATCACCACCGTCACACCGGTAACCGGTGGGCGAGTATGTGACTGTTGCCCGGCTTTGAGCGACAAACGTTGTTGCGTTGGCGGAGCCAGCCCTCCCGACGCCCGTTGTCGCGCAAAGCCGGGCAACCATCACACCCTGTCGGGCTGGTGGCCGCTGAGTCGGGTGTGGCGGCTGGCAACGAATGGGGCGAATGAGCGCTACCAGCAGCGGACCGCGTCGGCGACGGCCCCACACACCCGCTGAGCCTCGGCGCGGTCCCCGGCAAGGTCATCCGACGGCGGCCGGGTGACCTCGAGGTAGCACTTGAGCTTCGGCTCGGTACCCGACGGTCGCACCACCACCCGTACCGAGCTGCCGTCACGCTCGCCGCTGAACTCCAGCGCGTCGGTCACCGGTCCGCTGCGGTGCAGCAGATCGGTTGCGGTGACGGCGAATCCGGCCAGCGTCTCGGGGGGCTCGGCGCGTAGCCGGGCCATCACCGCAGCCGCCTCGGCGGGGTTGGCGACTCGGCGCGTCACCGCGTCGGTGACGTGCACACCGTGCCGGCGGGCCAACTCGTCGAGGGCTTCGGGAACGGAGCTGCCCCGACCTGCCAGGGCCGCCACCAGATCGCAGGCCAACACCGCGGCGCTGATGCCATCTTTGTCGCGCACCGCCTCCGGGTCGACGCAGTAGCCGATCGCCTCCTCGTAGGCGTAGGCCAACGTGGCGCCGGGCAGGGCGTTATCGGCGCGCGCCAGCCACTTGAACCCGGTCAGCGTCTCCACATGGCGGGCGCCGTAGCGCTGTGCGATGCGCACCAGCATGCGCGACGACACCACGCTGCTGGCCACCACCACGCCAGCCGCCCGACCCACGGGCAGTCGTGACAGCAGGTAATCACCCAACAGCCAACCGGTTTCATTTCCGGTCAGCATCCGCCAGCCGTCAGGCCCGGTGATGCCGACCGCGCATCGGTCGGCATCGGGATCCAGGGCGATCGCGACGTCGGCGCCAACGTCGGCGGCCAGCGACAGCAGCGCGTCAGTGGCCCCGGGTTCTTCCGGGTTGGGAAACGCCACGGTGGGAAAGTCTGGATCGGGGTCGAACTGGGTCTTCACCGGGTGGATATCAGCAAACCCCGCGGCGCGCAGGACCTCGACCGCAATCTTGCCGCCCACGCCGTGCAGCGGTGTCAGCGCTACTCGAACCCGGCCGCCGTGGCGCCGCACGGCGGCGGCCCGCCCGATGTAGCGCGCAATGAGTTCATCTCCGGTCGGCGCAACACGGCGGCGGGCGATCACGTCGGCCGGGGGAGCGTCGGCCATCGCTGCCTCGATCTCGGTGTCGGTCGGCGAGACGATCTGCACGCCGCCGTCGAAGTACACCTTGTAGCCGTTGTCTCCTGCCGGATTGTGCGAGGCGGTGATCTGAATGCCGGCCGCCGCACCGGTGTGGCGCACCGCGAACGCCACCACCGGCGTCGGGCATGGTTGGGGAAGAAGTAATACCGAAAAGCCTGCGGCGGCAAGCACTTCAGCCGTCGCGATCGTAAACTGCGCCGAGCCGTGACGCGCGTCGCCGCCGACCACCACCGTCGAACTCGTGCGGCGCTGCGCGCTGAGCACCTGCGCCACCGCCCAGCTGGCGCGCAGCACCACGGCGAGGTTCATCGCGTCCGGCCCGCCCCGCACCGGTCCCCGCAGCCCGGCCGTGCCGAACCGCAGCGGTGTCGCGAACCGGGTGGCTAACTCGCCCGGACTGCACGCGCGCAGCTCCGCCGCGGTAACCGGGTCGGGGTCGTGGGCGATCCAATCCTCGGGGGTCACCCGTTGATTGTGACAAGCGGCAAATGGACATGTGTCAACTACTTGTTACGATGCCCGCGTTTGTGCCCAAGATGACAAGGGAGTGCCGGTGTGACTGGTTCCACACCTTCCCTGGCGAGTTGTTCAACTGCCTCGCCGGCGAATCGACGAACGCTCATGCCGGTAGGCATCGTGGTCGCCGTGGCCGCGGTCGTCCACGGGGTTTTCGCGATGAACTACGGCTGGCACCCCGACGAGTTCTACTACGTGATCTGTGGCCAGCACCCGGCCTGGGGATACTTCGACCACCCGCCGCTGGTACCCCTGCTAGCCCGGATGGCGGCCTTGGGGGGCTTGCTGGGGCTTCGGTTGTTGGCGATCGCGATACATCTGGGCACCATCGTGCTGGCGGCCCTGTTGGCCGCCGAATTCGGTGGGCGGCGCGTCGCCCAGATCATCACGGCGGCGGCCGTCGCGGCCAGCCCGCTGTTCATGGGTGCCGCAATGTTCTTCGGGACCACCGTGGTCGACCAGCTGATCTGGATAGCGGTGCTGCTGCTGGTGACGCGGGCGTTGCGGATCGAAACGGTGCTGGCCTGGTTGCCGGCCGGCGTGGTGGCCGGCATCGGACTAGAAGCCAAGCAGACCGTCGCATTGCTGCTCATCGGTATCGGGGTCGGTCTGGCGATGTACCGGCGCGACGTGTTGCGCACGGCCGGACCGTGGCTGGCCGCCGCCGTGGCGGTGGCGCTGGCGGCCCCCAACCTGATCTGGCAGGCCGCGCACGGCTGGCCCAGTCTGACGTTCGCCCACGCCATGTCGGTGCGGATGGGCGGCCCGGCGGGATCGCTGATCCAGCTACCGCTGCTGCTGTTGTTGTATGCGGGTCCGCTGCTGGTGCTGCTCTGGGCGATCGGGGCCTACTGGCTGGCGTCGCCCGAGGGTCGGGAGCACCGCTGGGTCTTGGTGGTGCCGGTGGCCGCACTGGTGTTGTGTGTCAGCACCGGCGGCCGCTGCTATTACGCCGGGCCGGCGCTGGCAGCGCTGTTTGCTGCCGGGGCCGTGTATATCGAAGCCGAGAATCCCGACCGGCCGCCGCGCGGCTGGGCGATTGCCCTGGTCGCGCTGTTCGCCGGCGCGGTCGTGTTCTGCCTGCCGGTGCTACCACCGGCGAACGCCACAAAATTGCGGAAGGTCAATCCCATTCCGATGGAGACCTACGGGTGGCCGCGGTTCGTCGACGAGGTCGCGGCCGCCGCGGCCTCGCTGCCCGACGACGTGCCGATCTTCACCAGCAATTACGGCGAAGCCTCGGCGCTGCGGGTACTCGGTCCGACGGCCGGCATCAACCGGCCGGTAGTCAGCGGCGACAGCACCTACGCACAGTGGGGTCCGCCGGACGGCAGCGCCGACACGGTGCTGTGCGTCGGGCGATTCCCGGTCGGGAAGTTGACGCAGTATTGGCGGCACGTCACCTACCTGACGTCGACCCGGTTCCCCACCGGGGTGCGCAACGGGGAGAGCGCCGCGAAGATCTACCTGTGCGAGCAGCCGGTAGGCAGCTGGGCAACGATGTGGCCGCGGATGCGGCACAGCTCGGGAGTGAGCTACTGATCTGAGGGCGCCGGCAGCCGGGCGATCACGTCGGCCAGCAGCGTGCCCATCCGGGCAGCCGATTCCCGACCCGCGGCCAGCACCTCGGCATGACTGAGCGGCTCACCGGTGATCCCGGCCGCCAGGTTGGTCACCAGCGACAGGCCCAGGACTTGGGCACCGGCCGCCCGGGCAGCGATCGCCTCGTGCACGGTCGACATGCCCACCAGGTCAGCGCCGAGGGTGCGCAGCATCCGGATTTCGGCCGGGGTCTCGTACTGCGGGCCGGCCATCCCGGCATAGACCCCCTCGGCGAGGGTGGGGTCGACTTGGTGGGCCAGCGCGCGCAGCGACGGGGTGTAGGCATCGACCATGTCGACGAAGTGCGCGCCCTCCAGGGGGGAGCGCCCGGTCATGTTCAGATGGTCGCTGATCAGCACCGGTTGGCCGACGTGGTAGCTGGTCCGTAAGCCGCCGGCCGCGTTGGTCAGCACCACGGTGTTGGCCCCTGCCGCGACGGCCGTGCGGATTGGGCGGACGACGTCGACGAGCTGATGGCCCTCGTAGGCGTGGATCCGGCCGACCAGCACCAGCACCCGGTGCGTGCCGATCTGCATGGATACCAGCTCGCCGGTGTGGCCCGCCGCGGTCGGCGTGCTGAACCCGGGCAGGTCGGCCATCGGCAGGGTCGCAGTCGCGGTGCCGAGGGCTGCCACCGCGGGCGCCCACCCGGAACCGAGCACGACCGCCACGTCATGCGTCCGCACGCCGGTGCGCCGGGCTACAACCGCAGCCGCCTGAGTTGCCAGCGGTACCGTCACAGGCACTGAGTTTAATAGCGCGCCGCGATGGGATACTGCCTGAATGTCTCCAACTCCCGTGTCGCACGCCGTCGAGGCGTGGCTGGCGGCCCATGCCGAGGAATTGGTGGCGTGGCGACGGCACCTGCACCGCCACCCGGAGCTCAGCCGGCAGGAGTTCGCGACCACCCAGTTCATCGCCGAGCGTCTCGCCAGCGCTGGACTCAACCCCAAGGTATTACCCAGCGGAACCGGCTTGACCTGCGACTTCGGCCCGGAAGATGGGCCTCGCGTCGCGTTGCGGGCCGATATCGACGCCTTGCCGATGACCGAACAGACCGGGGCGCCGTACGCCTCGCTGGTGCCGGGGGTGACGCACGCCTGCGGTCACGACGCGCACACCGCGATCCTGTTGGGTGCGGCGCTGGCGCTGGCTTCGGCGCCGGAACTGCCGGTCGGGGTGCGGCTGGTGTTCCAGGCCGCTGAAGAACTGATGCCGGGCGGGGCGATCGACGCGATCGCCGCCGGCGTGTTGAGCGGGGTCAGCCGGATCTTCGCGCTGCACTGCGATCCGCGGCTGGAGGTCGGCCGGGTGGCCACCATTCCGGGGCCCATCACGTCGGCGGCCGACACCATCGAGATCACCCTCAGCGGTCCCGGCGGACACACCTCGCGGCCGCACCTGACCGCCGACCTGGTCTATGGGCTGGGCACGCTCATCACCGGGCTGCCCGGGGTGCTGTCTCGGCGCATCGATCCGCGAAACAGCACGGTGTTGGTCTGGGGTGCAGTGAATTCCGGTGCCGCCGCCAACGCCATACCGCAGTCGGGGCGTCTGGCCGGTACGGTGCGCACGGCCAGCCGGGATACCTGGGTTGCGATGGAGAGCATCGTCGAGGAGGCGGTGGCGTCTCTGCTGGAGCCGCTGAACATCGAACACACGCTCAACTACCACCGCGGAGTGCCGCCGGTGGTCAACGAAGCGGTGTCGACGCGGATGCTGACCCACGCGATCGAGTCCATCGGGCCCGAGGTGCTGGCCGAGACCCAACAGTCCGGTGGCGGGGAGGACTTCTCCTGGTATCTGGAGCAGGTTCCCGGTGCCATGGGCCGACTCGGGGTGTGGCCGGGCAGCGGGCCGCAACTGGATCTGCACCAGCCGACGTTCGATCTCGACGAGCGCGCGCTGGCAGTCGGGGTGCGGGTGATGGCCGGCGTCGTCGACCAGACCGATCTGGGCTACTAGCTGCCGGGGCCGATGTTGCGGGCCGGGCGGGTCTGCAGGTTGCGCACGTATTCTTCTGGCGCACCGGCGATCTGGGCGGCTTCGGCCACCACACCCAGATAGCGCGCGGACGGCAGCCCGCGCTCCCAGGCGTCCACCACGTACAGCCACGCCAGCACCGGCGCGGGCGCACCCTCGACCGGGTCCGCGGTCATCCCGTCCACCCGGTCCACCCGGCAGCGGATCTTCTTGTGGATGCCGAACTCCGAACCCTCCCAGCTGTCCATGTTCTTCTCGTCCTCGGGAGTCACGTCGTAGAGGACGACGAACACACTCGACTCCGGGTCTTCGACCACGGTCGCCAGGGCACCTTCCCAGCCGATGTCCTCGCCGGCGAACGTCAACCGCCAGCCGTGCAACCAGCCGGTGCCGGTCATCGGGGAGTGCGGAGCCCGCTGCAGCATCTGTTCGGGATGCATGTTCGACCCGTAGGCGGCGTAGAGCGGCACGGCAGAAAGCTTAAACGTCGCGCCCCGGATAGGTTAGTCGCTGTGACTTCTCCCTCCACGCGCATCGTGATCGTCGGCGGTGGCCCGGCCGGCTACGAGGCGGCGCTGGTTGCAGCGGCCAAGGGGCCCGAAGCGGTATCGGTGACGGTGGTCGACGCCGACGGCCTCGGCGGCGCCTGCGTGTTGTGGGACTGCGTGCCGTCCAAGACCTTCATCGCCTCGTCCGGGGTCCGCACCGAGCTGCGACGCGCCCCGCACCTGGGTTTCGACATCCACTTCACCGATGCCGAGATCGAGCTGGACAAGATCCACGAGCGGGTGAAATCCCTGGCTGCGGCGCAGTCCGCCGACATCCGTACCCAGCTGGTCAACTCCGGCGTCGAGGTCATCGCCGGCCGCGGGGAGCTGATCGACCCCGAACCCGGCCTGGCGCACCACCGGGTCCGGGTCACCGAACACGACGGCGGTTCGGCGAGGCTCGCCGGAGGCGAGGGGAAGCCGGGACCGCCGCATGAGCACGGTGCGCAACGTGTGCTCGACGCCGACGTGGTGCTGATCGCCACCGGCGCCAGTCCTCGCACCCTGCCGGGTGCCGAGCCGGACGGCGAGCGAGTCCTGACCTGGCGGCAGCTCTATGACCTGCACACCCTGCCCGAACACCTGGTGGTGGTGGGGTCCGGGGTCACCGGAGCGGAGTTCGCCAACGCCTACACCGAGCTCGGGGTCAAGGTGACGGTGGTGGCCAGCCGCGACCGGGTGCTCCCGCACGAGGATCCCGACGCGGCCCGGGTGCTGGAGAGTGTGTTCGCCGAACGCGGCGTCACCCTGGTCAAGAACGCCCGCGCCGCCTCGGTGAGCCGCGCGGGCAACGGGGTGCTGGTCACCATGACCGACGGCCGCACCGTGGCGGGCAGCCACGCGTTGATGACGGTCGGGTCGGTGCCCAACACCGCCGGGCTGGGTCTGGAGCGGGTCGGAATCGAGCTCGGACCCGGCAATTACCTGCAGGTGGACCGGGTGTCGCGGACGTCGGTACCCGGGATCTACGCGGCCGGGGACTGTACCGGGCTGCTGCCGTTGGCGTCGGTGGCGGCCATGCAGGGCCGGATCGCGATGTATCACGCGTTGGGCGACGCGGTGGCCCCGATCCGGCTGCGGACGGTGGCGGCCGCGGTGTTCACCCGACCCGAGATTGCCGCGGTCGGGGTACCGCAGTCGCAGATCGACGACGGCACGGTGCCCGCCCGCACCGTCATGCTGCCGCTGCAGACCAACGCCCGGGCCAAGATGAGCCGGATGCGATACGGCTTCCTCAAGCTGTTCTGCCGACCGGCCACCGGAACGGTGATCGGCGGGGTGGTGGTGGCGCCGATCGCCTCCGAGCTGATCCTGCCGATCGCGCTGGCGGTGCAGAACCGCATCACCGTGTCCGACCTGGCGCAGACCCTGGCGGTGTATCCGTCGCTGTCGGGTTCGCTCACCGAGGCGGCTCGCCGGCTGATGACGCACGACGACCTCGACTGAGCAGCGGTACTGAAGCGAGCGTCGCAGCGTGTTTGGGCGGGCGGCCACGTAGCCTGGCACACGTGAGCACGCTGGGACCGGACCAACGAGCACGAGCCTGGGAACGACTGGGCAGTGAGCAGTTCGACGTAGTGGTGATCGGCGCCGGGGTGGTGGGCGCCGGCTGTGCGCTCGATGCCGCCACCCGCGGCCTCAAGGTGGCGCTGGTGGAGGCGCGTGACTTCGCCGCTGGGACCTCGAGCCGAAGCTCGAAGATGTTCCACGGTGGACTGCGCTACCTCGAGCAGCTGGAGTTCGGGCTGGTGCGCGAGGCGCTGCACGAACGCGAGCTGTCGCTGACAACGCTGGCGCCGCACCTGGTCAAGCCGCTGCCGTTTCTGTACCCGCTGACCCGGCGGTGGTGGGAACGGCCATACGTGGCCAGCGGGATCTTCCTCTACGACCAGCTTGGTGGGGCGAAATCGGTTCCCGCGCAACGTCATCTGACCCGCGCCGGCGCACTGCGTTTGTGTCCGGGGCTGAAGCGCAGCGCGTTGATCGGCGGCATCCGCTACTACGACACCGTCGTCGACGACGCCCGCCACACCCTGACCGTCGCACGCACGGCGGGGCACTACGGCGCGGTCATCCGCATCTCCAGCCAGGTCGTCGCGCTGCTGCGCGAAGGCGACCGCGTGACCGGGGTGCGGGTCCGCGACTCCGAGAACGGCGAAGTCACCGAAGTTCAGGGACACGTCGTGGTCAACGCCACCGGGGTATGGACCGATGAGATCCAGGCGCTCTCGCGTCAGCGCGGTCGGTTCCACGTCCGGGCCTCCAAGGGCGTGCACATCGTGGTGCCGCGCGACCGGATCGTTTCGGAAGCGGCCATCATCCTGCGGACCGAGAAGTCGGTGCTGTTCGTCATCCCATGGGGCACCCACTGGATCATCGGCACCACCGACACCGACTGGAATCTGGATCTGGCCCACCCCGCGGCCACCAAAGCCGACATCGATTACATCCTGACCCACGTCAACACCGCGTTGGCCACGCCGCTGACTCATGCCGACATCGAAGGCGTCTACGCGGGGCTGCGGCCGCTGTTGGCGGGGGAGAACGACGACACCTCGAAGCTGTCGCGCGAGCACGCGGTCGCGGTTCCGGCGCCGGGCCTGGTGGCGATCGCCGGCGGCAAGTACACCACCTACCGGGTGATGGCAGCCGACGCGATCGACGCCGCCGCCGAGTACATCCCGACGCGGGTCGCTCCCTCGATCACCGAGAAGGTGCCGCTGTTGGGCGCCGACGGCTACTTCGCGCTGATCAACCAGGTCGAGCACGTCGGTGCCCACCAGGGCCTGCACCCCTACCGAGTGCGGCACCTGCTGGACCGTTACGGCTCGCTGATCCACGACGTCCTGGCGGTGGCCGACGGGCAGCCGGAGCTACTGGACCCGATCGCCGAGGCAGCCACCTACCTGAAGGTGGAAGTCGCCTACGCGGCCGCCGCGGAGGGCGCACTGCACCTGGAGGACGTACTGGCCCGGCGGACCCGGATCTCCATCGAGTACGCCCACCGCGGAGTCAACTGCGCGCGCGAGGTCGCCGAAGTGATGGCGGCGGTGCTCGGCTGGAACGACGCCGACATCGAGGCGGAGGTGGCCAACTACACCGCACGGGTGGAGGCCGAGATCCTCTCGCAGGAGCAGCCCGACGACGCCTCGGCGGATGCGCTGCGAGTCAGTGCGCCCGAGGCGCGGGCCGAAATTCTGGAGCCGATTCCGCTTACCTGAACACCGAATACCGCTGACCTGGCGGAACGTCTGTCGGTCCCGGTATGGTGAGCGGCATGCCCGAGCAGACGCGCCGCACCACCATGCGGAAAGTGCTGCTGCCGGCCGATCGGGATCTGCGCCCCCGGGGCACCAACGGCTACACCACGTCCTGGGGCAACAATGCGCATGGCAAGCTTGCCGGCTGCCCCCCGGCGCACCACTGAGCGACAACGCCTTTCGCCTTCGAGGCTCTAGGCCGCTGACAATCTGTCATTCGAATCAAAGGCTCTCCTTTGACCTCTGGTCGCCCCCCACTTTTCGGCCGCGAATCTTCGGCCGAAGCTCGACGGCTCGCCGACGTGCTCCGCAAGGAGACCGTCGGTGGAGCGCTGTTGCTTCTCACCGCCACCGTCGCCATCGTATGGGCCAACTCACCCTGGTCGGCCTTCTACTTCCGGCTCGGCGACCTGACTGTCGGCCCCCGCGCCTGGCATTTGAGTCTTCCGTTGTCGGCGTGGGCGGCCGACGGCCTGCTGGCGATCTTCTTCTTCGTGGTCGGCCTGGAATTGAAGTACGAGGTGCTCGCCGGCGACCTGCGTGACCCGCGTCGCGCAGCGCTTCCCGTCATCGCCGCGGTCGGCGGAATGGTCATGCCCGCAGCGATATTCATCGCCGTCAACGCCAACACCGGGGGTGGCGCGCTACGCGGGTGGGCCATTCCCACCGCCACGGACATCGCGTTCGCGCTGGCCATACTGGCCGTGATCTCGTCACACCTGCCCTCGGCGCTGCGTACCTTTCTGCTGACCTTGGCTGTGGTCGACGACCTCATGGCGGTCACCGTGATCGCGGTGTTCTACACCGACGACCTCAACCTCGCCGCCCTTGGGCTGGCACTCGTTCCGTTGGCGTTGTTCGCGGTGGCCACTCGGCGTTTCGGCAACGCCGCCGTGTTGCTTCCGCTGGCCGCCGTCACCTGGTATCTGGTCCACGAATCCGGTGTGCACGCCACCATCGCCGGTGTGTTGCTCGGTCTAGCCGTTCCCGTTCGCGAGTCGGGCAAGCGCGGCACGTCAGCGCGGCATTGGCTGGACACCAAAGACCTCGAGCACCGGATTCGCCCGCTGTCCGCCGGCCTTGCGGTACCGGTATTCGCATTCTTCGCTGCCGGGGTCACCTTTGGTGGCCTGCATGGATTGGCCACGGCACTGCGGGATCCCGTCGCCATCGGGATCGTCGCCGGCCTGGTCGTGGGAAAGGTCGTCGGCGTCGTCGGAGCCGCCGCGCTGACCGCCGCGTTGACGCGAGCCGAACTCGACACCTCGCTGAAGTGGATTGATGTGGTTGCGCTGGGCTTACTCGGCGGCATCGGATTCACCGTCGCACTGCTAGTAGGTGACCTCGCCTTTGCCGACCCCGTCCGCCGAGAACACGTCAAATTGGGCGTGCTTATTGGCACGCTGACTTCGGCGCTGCTGGCGGCGGTACTGCTGACTTCTCGCGACCGGGCCTATGCCCGCTCGGAAGACAACGCCTCGTCGTTCGACCTCACGCTGCCGTGACCCGGCGACGCCCCGCCCCGCTGCCCGTGCGCGACGGTCTGGGGCCGGCCCGGCTGCGTTTGCACGGGGGCCCGGTCGCCGCCGAGCTGCGTAGCCGGTTCGGTACGGCCACTGCGGCGAAAGTGGCTGCCGGCGAAGTGGTTACCGTAGACGGGGCGGTCGTCGACGACACCACGGTGTTGCCGGCCGGGGCGCACGTCTTCTTCTATCGCGATCTGCCCGACGAGGTGCCGGTGCCGTTCGACCTTCCGGTGCTGCACCGCGACGCGGACCTGGTGGTGATCGACAAGCCGCATTTTCTGGCGACCATGCCGCGCGGCAGCCATGTGGCCCAGACCGCGCTGGTACGGCTGCGGCGCGAATTAGACCTTCCAGAGCTGAGTCCGGCGCACCGGCTGGATCGACTGACCGCCGGGGTGCTGTTGTTCACCACCCGCCGAGAGCTGCGGGGGCCCTATCAGACCCTGTTCGCCCGCGGCGCAGTGCGCAAGCAGTACCTGGCGCGGTCCTCCGCCGAGCCGACCGTCGCGTTCCCGCAGCTGGTGCGCAGTCGCATCGTCAAGGAGCGTGGTTGCCTGCAGGCGCGTGAAGAACCCGGCGAGCCGAACGCCGAGACGCTGGTCGAGTCGGTGGGGGATGGCCGCTACCGGCTTACCCCGCGCACCGGGCGCACCCACCAGTTGCGAGTTCACCTGGCCTCACTCGGTCTGCCTATCGACGGCGATCCGCTGTACCCGCAGATCATCGACGTTGCCCCCGACGATTTCTCGCAGCCGTTACGACTGCTGGCCCACCGGCTGGAGTTCGACGACCCCTTCACCGGGCGGCCGCGCGGTTTCGTGAGTGAACGCGACCTCGACGCGAACTGACTCCAGCCGCCCGGGGTTTCGGCTGTGACAGTCCTGGGTACAGGAAGGCACGACCAGAGCAGAAGGAGTCTGATTCTGATGAAGGCACACGGCAAGATGACGATCGCGGTGCTCGGCAGCGCAGTCGCGCTGGTGGCAGCCGGTTGCAACGGCACCAAAGAGGAGGGTCCGAGTACCACCACGACCACGACGACGACCACCACCACAACTGAGACCACACTCGAGCCGGTACCGGGCGGACCGGGCCCAGAAAACCCGGGTGAGCCGGGCGAGCCGGGTGGTCCGACCGGTGGTGGCGGACCCGGTGGTGGTGGGGGCCAGATTCCCGGTGGCCCGACCGGTGGTGGTGGGCCTGGTGGTGGCGGGGGCCAGATTCCCGGTGGTCCGACCGGTGGCGGTGGGCCCGGCGGGGGCAGCGGCACGATCCCCGGTGGCCCCACCGGCTGGGGTGGACCCGGCGGCGGCGGCGGTTGCGTGCCCGGCGTGGGTTGCGGCGGCTGGCCGTGATCGACCAGCGCCTCGGGTGCTGACAGCCGAAAGCCGGCCGGCAAGCTAGCCGGCCGGCTTCGGTTTGTCGGCGGCCGGGAACTCCGGCATCACCGCTGACACGACGGGCACCAGAACCGAATACGCTCGCCGTTGCGGTCGGAATCCACGCTGGTACCGCATCGCCGACACGGCTGGCCGGCCCGGCCGTACACCCACAGCTGTCGGCCCGGCCGGGTGTCGCCGGTGGTACAGCGCGACCATCGCAACCGGTTCGCCCACAACATCTCGCGTGCCCGCGACACCAGTCGATCCGGATCATTCAGTTCCACAACGGGTGTCGTCGGCAGCCGGCCGACGACGAAGCACAACTCATTGCAGTAGACATTGCCGATCCCGGCCATCACCGTCTGATCCAACAGTGCCGACGCCAGCGGACGCGCAGGATCGGCAACTAGGCGGGCTGCGGCCAAGGCCGGATCCCAGTCGGCGCCGAGCAGATCCGGTCCCAGGTGCGCCACGGCATCGCCGTCATGGTGGCGGTTCAGCACCTCCAGCACACCCAGATCAACACCGGTGGCTCGAACGGGGCCTGCCTCCAAAATGATTCGCACCCGATGATTGACCAGGCTGTGTCCGGCAAGATGTCGCCCCACCCGCCAACTGCCCTCCATTTTCAGATGAGAATGGATGCTGGACGATCCGACGCGGACGAACAGATGCTTGCCGCGGCTGATTACCTCATCGACGCGTTGCCCGCTCAGATCGACGCCGGCGTATCGTGGCACTCGGATATCGCAGCGGGTCAAGGTCTCTCCCGTCAACGCGGCGTCCAGCACCGTCGCAGTGTGAAATACGGTGTCCCCCTCGGGCATCAGCGCATCCGCAATCCGCGTGGCGTGCGGGAGAATCCGGCCTCGATCAACGCATCCAGTGTCGGAGAATCGGGTAGCTCCAATACCGGCACGCCGTCGACCCGCTCGATGCGAATCCCGTCCACCCGCCGGTCGGCGATCAGCCGAGCCAGCGCCCCGGCGGCGGCACGCTGTGCCTCGGCGGTGTCGGCGAAGTTCAGCAGCGTTCGACCGCCTCGCTCGACGAACCACGCCAGTTCCCCGTCGACCAGGACCACCAGCGCGCCGGCTTTGCGGCCCGGTCGGGCCGTTCCCGGGTGGGCCGGCCAGCTCAGTGCCGCGCCGTACGGGTTTGCCGGGTCGGCGGCGGCCAGTGCCACCGCGTGGTAGTCGGGCCGGGCGGGGTCGACACCGTCGAGGTAGCCGCGCAGCCGGTCCACGGTGGAGGCCAGCGCGAACTGCGCAGCCCCCAGCGACTCGATGAAATAGCCACGCTGGCATCGCCCGGCTTCCTCGAACGCGGTCAACACCTTGTAGACGGTGCTGAAACCGCCCGGTACCGCCTCAGCGGCGACTGCGCCGCGGGTCAGCACGCCGTAGCGGTTCAGCAGCAGTTCGGCGGTGTGGTGCGCTCGCACGGTGGAATCGGATTGCGGGGCGGGCAAAACCGACCAGCGACCGGCCACTGCTGGGTCGGTGGCGCGGGCAGCGGCCTGCGCCACGCTGTAGCGGCTAAGCCGGGGCGGGCGTCTACTGCGGTGCGCCGGGGTGGCGCGCCGGGTGCCGGCCAGCACCGCGCGCACCGGAGCGAAGGTGTCGCCGGTGACCCATCCCGCCCAAATCAGCTCCCACAGTGCGGCTTTGCGTTCCGCTTCGCTCGCGTCACCGCAGAGCTGGCGGAAGAAGAACGCACCGCCGCCGTGTAGGGCGTCCAGAATCGCCCGGTGGGCGTCGCCGAACTCGATCGGCGTCGCGGGTGACAACGTCAGCGGCGCCGAATCTGCGGTGTGAAAGCTGATCCAGCCGTCGGTGGCCGGGGCGCTGCCGGCCGGCGCGCCCGCGCCCGACCACAGCACTTCCCCGGAGGCCAGCAGTTCGTCGAGCATGGCCGGTGAGTAGTCGCGCACCCGCGGCCCGAAGATCAACGGTTCGACCGCCGAAGCGGGCAGTGCTACGCCGGCCAGTTGTTCGATCACCCCGGCCAGCCCGTCCACGCCGGTGGTGGCGACGTCCGGAGTGCCGATCTGCTGCCAGGCCGGCAGGAAGCGCCCGTAGGCGCCCGGCGACACCGGCTCGATCGCCGCTCGCAGCGCGGCCAGTGACCGGCGCCGGAGGATCCGCAGCACCTCGCTGTCGCACCACTGTTCGCCGGGGGAGTCCGGGAAGTCGGCGAATTCGCCACGCATTACCCGTCCGTCGGCGGCCAATCGACCCAGCGCGTCGGCCGCGACCCGCACTCCCAGCCCGAACCGGCCTGCGGCCTGCCCGGTGGTGAACGGCCCCCGGGTGCGGGCGAAGCGGCCCAGCAGCTCGCCCAGCGGATCGGCGACCGGTTCGGTGAAGCCCGTCGGCACCCCGGGCGGTACCGCCACCCCGAGGCCGTCGCGCAGCCGGCCGATGTCCTCGATCGCCACCCACCAGCGCTGCCCGCCGAACGCCACCGTCAGCACCCGCCGGGCGGCCAACAGGTGTTCGAGCCAGCCGTTCACCGCAGCGCCGGCGGCTCGGGCGCTGACCTCTTCGGTGGTGAGCGGACCGAGTAGCCGCAGCAGATCGGCTACCCCTTCGGCGTCGCGGGCGGCCTTCTCCGGCGTCAGATGCTGCAGTTGTGCGCTCAGGCCGGTGACCACCTCCGGGTCGAGCAGTTCGCGCAGTTCGACTCGGCCCAGCAATTGCGCCAGCAGAGTGGGATCCAGTGACAGGGCCGCCGCGCGGCGCTCGGCCAGCGGGCTGTCGCCTTCGTACATGAATGCCCCGACGTAGCCGAACAACAGCGACGCCGCGAACGGTGACGGGGTGGCGGTCTCGACTTGGGACACCCGCACCCGGCGTTGGGCGATCTGCGCCATCAGCGTCGTCAGCGCGGGGACGTCGTAGACGTCCTGCAGGCATTCGCGCACCGTCTCCAGCACGATCGGGAACGTCGGATATTTGCGGGCCACGTCGAGCAGTTGGGCCGCTCGTTGGCGTTGCTGCCAAAGCGGGGTCCGCCGGCCGGGGTGCCGGCGCGGCAACAGCAATGCCCGTGCCGCGCATTCCCGGAACCGGGAGGCGAACAAGGCCGAGCCGCCCACCTCGGCGGTGACGATCGGCTCGATCTCATCTGCGTCGAACACGAACAGTTCCGCGCCGGGCGCTTGCGCACCGGAGTCGGTGTCGGGCAGCCGGACCACGATGCCATCGTCGGAGGCCGTCGGCTTCTCGTCGATGCCGTAGCGGTCGTGCAGCCGCCGGCCCACCGCCAGTGCCAACGGCCCGTGCACACGTAGTCCGTACGGGGAGTGCAGGACCACCCGCCAGTCACCGAGCTCATCGCGGAACCGCTCCACCACCAGCGTGGTGTCGGTGGGCACGGCCCCGGTGGCGGCGCGCTGATCGTGGAGCAGTTGCCTCAGATTGTCGAGCGCATAGTCGTCGAAACCCAAATCCGCGCAGCGTTTGTCGAACGATTCAGCGTCAAGGCCTGCCAATTCACCGGTGAACGCACCGAGCGCCGCACCCAGCTCGGCCGGCCGCCCGACACCGTCGCCGTGCCAGAACGGCAGCCGTCCCGGCTGGCCGGGTGCCGGGGCAACCAGCACCCGATCATGGGTGATCTCGGTGATCCGCCAGGTGGTGGCGCCCAGCGAGATCACATCGCCGGGACGCGACTCGTAGACCATCTCCTCGTCGAGTTCGCCTACCCGGGAGGGCTTCCGTGTTTCGTCAGTGCCCGCCAGGTACACCGCGAACAGTCCACGGTCGGGGATGGCGCCGCCGGAGGTGACGGCGAGTCGTTGCGCGCCGGGCCGGCCGGTCAGGGTTCCGGTGTCGCGGTCGTAGACCAAACGTGGTCGCAGTTCCGCGAATTCGGTCGACGGGTACTTGCCGGAGAGCAGGTCCAGCGTCGCCTCGAAAACACCGCGCGACAGGGTGGCGAACGGAGCGCTGCGGCGCACGGTGTCGAACCAGGCTTCGGCGTCCAATGGCTCCAGCGCGGCCGCGGCCACCGTGTGCTGGGCCAGGATATCCAGCGGGTTGGCCGGTACCGTCAGGGTTTCGATCTGGCCGGCGAGCATCCGCTGTACCGCGACCGCGCAGCCGATCAGATCGGTGCGGTGTTTGGGAATCAGTACACCCGAGGAGATCTCGCCGACCTGGTGCCCGGCCCGGCCGACGCGCTGCAGTCCGCTGGCCACCGACGGCGGCGCCTCGATCTGGATGACCAGGTCGACCGCACCCATGTCGATACCCAGCTCCAGGCTCGAGGTCGCCACCACCGCGCGCAGCCGCCCGCTCTTGAGGTCCTCCTCGACGTCGGCTCGGGTCTGCAGCGATACCGAGCCGTGGTGGGCTCGTGCCAGAGGGGCCAGCTCCTGCGCGGTGTCAACGCAACGTTCCGCGTGAATCTCGTTGAGCCGCCCAGTCAAACGCTCGGCGAGCCGACGAGAGTTGGCGAAGACGATCGAGGACTGGTGGGCTTCGATCAGGTCGACGATGCGTTCTTCGACCTCAGGCCAGACGGTGCCCTCGGCCGGATTGGCCATGTCGGGGACGGGAACTTGAACCGTCAGTTCGAACGTCTTGGCGGCCGGGGGAGTCACGATCGTGGTGGGGGACTGACCGGACAGGAACCGGGCGACCTCTTCGGCCGGGCGCACCGTCGCGCTCAACCCGATCCGCTGGGCGGGCCGGGCGAGGATCGCGTCGAGGCGCTCCAGGGACAGTGCTAGGTGGGTGCCCCGCTTGGTCCCGGCCACTGCGTGTACCTCGTCGACGATCACCGTGCGGACTCCGGTCAATGTCTCCCGTGCCGCCGAAGTCAGCATCAGAAACAGCGACTCCGGGGTGGTGATCAAGATGTCGGGCGGCTTGGCGACCAGTTCACGGCGCCGCGCCGGCGAGGTGTCGCCGGAGCGCACGCCCACGGTGATGCCCGGAGCGGGTAGCTCGCGCTGTGCGGCCATCCGGGCGATGCCGGCCAACGGGGTACGCAGGTTGCGCTCGACGTCGACGGCCAGCGCCTTGAGCGGCGAGATGTAGAGCACCCGGGTGCCCTGACCGGGCTGTGCGGTCAGTTGGTCGAGCGCCCACAGGAATGCCGCCAGCGTCTTACCGGAACCGGTCGGCGCGACCACGAGCGTGTTGTGGCCGTCGGCGATCGCCGACCAGGCCTGCTCCTGCGCCGGCGTCGGCGCCGTGAAGGTGCCGGTGAACCAGTCGCGGGTCAGCGCCGAGAACCGAGCGAGCGGCCCGGGGGTTTGTCGGTCGTGTGGTCCCACCCAGCCATGGTGCCAAGTGTGGAGCCGGAGCGCTCCCGCGCTGCGGTTTTGTGCTCGTCGTCGCCGGGTATCCGGCAACGGTGATGTCGGTGATCGGAGGCGGGGGATGATCATTCTGGATGACGGTGTGACGGCAGTCCGGCCGATCTTCGCCGATGCGCAACCGCGCGCGGCAGGCGCTGCGCCGTCCGAAGCGCTGCCCCGCGATTGGACGTGGGCCAACTGGGCACTGTCGCTGCTGACCGCGCCGGCCGCCGCACTGCTCATGGCATTCGCGCTGGCCAGGGTCTCCGGCTCCGCGCTGTGTAACCGGGCGGCGTGCCCGGAGCTCAAGGTGAACGGGCCACTGTTCGGCGTGCTCTATCACGGAGCGGCTGGCGTAGCTGCGCTGACGCTGTTCCTCGCCTTCTTCCTGGCGACGCATCGCCGCGGGATCGTGGTCTGGGCGTGCGGGTGGGCGCTACTGCTGGCCGACTTGGGGGTTTTGGTCCTGATGTTTTGACGGACCCAGTGGCGGATCTGCAGAGGGGATCGCTGCGACAACTACTACTGAGTTCACTCCTCGACAGCGAAGAACGAGTCGCCGTCTTCGGGACTTCCAGATACCTGTGCGCGGTGTCGACCGCCTCCAACAGCTCCGACAACGTCATCGGGATCGTGGCCAGTGCCCGCGTCCTCGGGTTGCTCGGCTGCCAGCTTGGCGTCCAACGACTCGTAAGCGGTCGCGCTGTCAGCGGCTTGCCAATTGTCCGGTGGGGTGACAGTGGCGTCGCCGTCGTCATTGCGCAGCTCGTCGGAGTCGGTGGCCTCACTCGGCGGCAGCGTGTCGTCGCCGGTGGTGTCGGTGGCCGCCGAATCGGAATCGGGTTGTTCTGTCATGGCATTTGGCTTTCTCAGTTGGCGATGGCCCATTGCGATTGAGGCAACTCCGGTGTCATGTAGCCGACACCGCGAACGGTATCGACGATCGACTCGTGGTCGGCGCCGAGCTTGGCGCGCAATCGCTGCACGTGAACGTCGACTTTGCGGCGGCCACCCTCGCCGCCCCATATCTCACGCAGCAGCCGGGCACGCGTGAATGCTTGGCCGGCATGCTGTACCAGATGGTTGAGCAGTTTGAATTCGGTGAGTGTGAGGTCAAGATCGCGATTCGACAGCGACGCGGTGAAACTGTCCGGGTGGATGACCAAGGCGCCGAATTGCAGCGTGTTGTGGGTGGATTCGCGCCGACGGGCTAGGGCCAGTCGCAGCCGAGCGTTCGCCTCCGCGGGGCCTGCGGTCGCGATCAGAACATCATCGACGTGCCAATCGAGACCGACCGCGGCGAAGTTCTCGGCGGCAACGACGGCCAGCACGGCAGCCGACGGCTCCCAGACTCCGAGTTTGCGGCAGCTCTCCTTCGCGGTCGGCACGTCAGCACAGCCGTCCACCAGAACGGCTGTCGCCCCACGGCAGTCGGCTCGCGCGGTGAGTGCCAGTGGACTGCGGACGATCGAATGGCCGAAGACACCCAACCCAGACAGTGACCGCGCGAATGCGTCGCGGCCGGTCAGTAACATGATCTCCATCGCCTGGCTCCAACCCGTGGATACTTTTCTGCCTCAAGGCTTTTACTACCCGTTGTACCCAGGTAATAACCACCCCGCAGGTAGCGACAGGCCCGGCCCGTCAGGCGGACCGGGCCTGCCCTCCCCTCGGGCTACTGGTGAGACTGTTCGCGCGCCTCGGCTGCCTTCGCACCCGCTCGGGCCGATTCGGCCTCGGCCTGGTGCTTCGCGGCGTCGCGCTGCGCTTCGCCCTTGTCCTGCTGCGCCCGGCCCTCGCGGGCCAGCTCGTCGTTGCCGGTCACGGCCCCTAACGCTTCCTTGGCCTTGCCCTTGACGCCCTCCACGGTGCCGCGGATGCCGTCTTCGGTAGCGCTGCTCTTGTCGTCCGACATGAGCCCTCCCTTCGTGTTCGTGTGACAGCCCCACCCGGTGGAGAGGCCCGCCACAACCGCAAGGCTTCCCGGGCAGCCGGGCGCCCAAACGTTGGCGCAGATGAATGAATCGCCTTGACGCAGAGCTCATCAGCGCGGACGGTGGGAGATGTGGAACCGCGCACACCGTCGCGCACTGCTCCCGGTGGCGATCGGCTGGGCCAGGAGGACCGGGAGGTCCGAGCGGCCGCTCGATTCGCCGGGATGATCACCGCTGCCGCGCTGGCGTTTGTCGTGATAGCGGTGTTGTGGGTGGGCACGTGCGACCCGCGGGCGGCCACCGCGGGGTGCGGGCGGCCCTACCGGACCGTCCTGGCCGTGGGTGCTCCGGTGATCCTGGTCTCCGGTGGGTTGCGCGCGTTTGCGCGCACGTACCAGGTGTGGCGCGCACGGGGCACTTGGTGGGGCTGGCAGGGTGCCGGATGGTTCTTGTTGACGCTGATGCTGGTCGTCTTGCTGGTGAGTGGGGTTCCGATCATGGGCATTGGCTGATCGCGGGGGCCGCCATGACTTCGCTGTTGCGTGGCTGTGAACATCCTGTAAGCGAGGCGCTGCGATCTACATATCGGCATACGATAGTTTTGGGTCGCGGACGGGTTCACCTCATATCGGTCGACTTCTTCGAGCGGCTCCAGATTGCTGTTCAGGAGGAGGAAGTGCGATGGGCGACACGTTTCATGACCCGGTCGACCATGTCCGGACGACTCGGCCCCATGCGGGCCGCGCCATGATCGACGTCATGGGTTGGCCGGGCTACTCACTGCTGGTGGTGGGCATGGTGGCTGGTATCGGCTGCCTAGCCGCGTTTGGGACCGGTCACGATCGTCAGGGCGTGGAGGTCGCGATCATCGCGGTGCTCGCCGCCGCTCTGGGCACGGTGTGGCTGCTGGTCGAGCATCGCCGGATCGGCAAAGTGAACCATCAGTGGCATCTGGCACACGCCGAGATGCGCGAGCAGCCCTCCACAAGTTAACCCGGGGGGCAAGTCGGCCCGGCCGGTGTTCCGGCCGGGCCGCTCTATGACTGGGCGCCAAAATGACTAGGCGCCGAAATCGATGATTGAGTTCCCTGGCGATCGGGTACAGACTTCCCATGACTGATCTCCGGGCGGCCGGCGTGCGATGTTGACGGTGTCGGCTCAGGGCGGAATGCGCGAGGGTGCCTGCGGGCGAGGGTGGTGAGCAGTCGATTGACACGCAGCAGTAGTCTCGGTCCGATTTCGCCGGGAGGCCTCATGACCGACATTGACAGTGACCGGGCTCAGCGATCGTGCAGCGAACGGGCCGTCGAACTGCGGGTTACGCCCAGGTTGGAAAGCCTGGCGGTGGTGCGCATGTTGGTCGGTGCGATCGCCACCTACGAGGACCTTGATGTCGACACCGTCTCTGATCTGCGGTTGGCGATCGATGAGCTTTGCACCCAGCTGATCCGGAGCGCGGCACCCGGCGCAATGCTGACAGTCGTCATCGACCCGCATGACGACCACGTGACGATCCAGGCGTCGGCTGCCGGTGATGGGGCGGGTGTACTGACTCCGGGAAGTTTCAGCTGGCACGTGCTGACTTCGCTGGTCGATGATGTCCAGACATTCCGCGGTGCGCATGAATCCGACAATGCGGGTGAGGTATTCGGGGTCACGCTGACAACCCGCCGGGCGGACTCCAGACGGTGACTCCGCGTGCCGCCGGCAGCGGCTCACAGTCCGGATCGGAGTATTCCGATGTCGGCGATATGTTTCGGGAACTAGCCCAATACGATGCCGATTCGCCCGACTTTTGTAACCGCAAAGACAAGATCGTGGAGCGGTGTCTGCCGTTGGCCGACCACATTGCTCGCCGATTCGAGGGCCGCGGAGAGTTGCGCGACGACCTGGTCCAAGTAGCCCGGGTGGGTCTGGTCAACGCCGTGACACGCTTCGACGTCGAGACCGGCTCGGATTTCGTTTCGTTCGCGGTGCCGACGATCATGGGCGAGGTCCGCCGCCACTTCCGCGACAACAGCTGGTCGGTCAAAGTGCCCCGCCGGCTCAAAGAGCTACACCTGCGGTTGGGGGTGGCCACGGCCGAACTTTCCCAACGCCTGGGGCGCGCGCCGACCGCCTCCGAACTCGCGGCCGAGCTCGAGTTGAGCCGCGATGAGGTGGTCGAAGGGCTGGTCGCGGGCAGCTCGTACAACACGCTGTCGATTGACGGCGGCGGCAGCTCGGACGAGGACGACGTCCGCTCGATCGCTGACACCCTCGGTGAGGTCGACGCCCGGATGGACCGTATCGAGGACCGAGAGGCGTTGCGGCCCTTGCTGGACGCCCTTCCGGAGCGGGAACGAACAGTGCTGGTGTTGCGGTTCTTCGAGTCGATGACCCAGACTCAGATCGCCGAGCGGGTCGGCATCTCGCAGATGCACGTGTCGCGCTTGCTGGCTAAATCGCTGGCGAAGCTGCGCGATCAGCTGCAGTAGCCTTGCTCATCGCAGCCCGTAGATCTGTACGGGGCCTACATGTTCGGCGATGCCCACGAAGCCGAACTCATCCGCTTGTGGTCCCCACTGCCTGCCGCAGCCACTCGTAGACCTCGTCGCCGGGCGGTCGCAACTGTGCGGTGCCCTTGAATCGGTAGCCGCGCCGTTTGAGGAAGTCCACCACATTGACCTCAATGCGCGGGTCGCGGCGCAGATCGGCCGCCGTCGTCGGCGACGCCATGTGCATGAATGCCAGGTGCTCGTCCCCGTAGACCGGCAGGGACTCCTTCGGTGACGGGTTCGGCGAACCGTCGTCGCAGACGGTGGCCACGAACGCCAGCTTTGCGCTCTCGACGATCTGACGCATGGCATGGTCGATGATGCACACCGCGCACCTCGTCGCTTCGCAGCCGTCTTTGACCGCCCAGCGGTCGATTACCCGCCCCGGCGTGGGGTAAACGACGCCGGCCGGCTGCTCAGCTGCTGGCGGCCAGCCCGCGGGTGGCCGGGCCTTCCAGAAGGGTCCCGTCGGGGGTGAAGCGTGATCCGTGCAGCGGGCACTCCCAGGCTCGATCGGCGTCGTTCCAGGTGACGATGCCACCCAGGTGGGGGCAGACCGGGGAGAGGCGGTGTTCGACACCGTCCACTCGGCAGTGGGCCTGCAGGCGCCACGGTGGCCCGCTGACCACGCCGGCGTCCGTGCCCAGGCACTGCTGGCCGACGTGGGCCGTCGGCGTGATCCAGCCTTTCGCCAGGTGGACGCCGACCGCAAGATTGGCCGCCGCCGCCGGCAGTCCACGTAGCTCACCGGTTCTCCAGCTCGCGAACGCCCGGTCCCACGGCGGCCGCTCGCCAAGCAGCCGGCCCGACAATGCGAGGGCAGCGGCGGCCCCGTTGGTCATGCCCCATTTGTTGAAACCGGTTGCCACGTAGATGGTGTCGTTCTCCGGAAGGATAGGACCGACATAGGGCAGCTCGCCGATGGGCGCGTAGTCCTGCGCTGACCACAGGTGCGTGCGGGTGGCGCCCGGGTAATGCCTGACCGCCCATGACTCGAGTTCGGCTAGCGCGTCGATCGGGTGCTTTTCGCGGCCGACGGTGTGCCCGGCCCCGCCGACCAGGAGTAGTTCTGAGCCGTCGACCGGGGCATAGCGCAGCGAGCGCGTCGGTGAATCGGTGGAGATCATCATGGGGCGGGTGACCTCGCCGGGCACGTCGAAAGCCATGCAGTATGACCGGCTGGGTTTGACGCGGGCGAAGTATCCGCCGCGGTCCAAGATCGGGATTCCGGTGGCCAGCACCAGGTGGGTGGCCTGCAGTTCGGCGTGCCGGTGCGGGCCGTCGACTTCTAGCCGAAGGCCGCGACGGTTGGTGGAAACACGCTGCACCCGAGTGTGTTCCAGCAGTTGTCCACCGCTGGTGAGCAGTTCGGCGCGCAGTGCGTCGAGAAGCGGCATCGGGTCGAACTGTGCCTGTTCGCCCAGTCGGACACCGCCGTGGTAGTCAAACGGCACGTCGGCGTGCGCCTCCCAGGTTGCCGGCAGCCCCAGTGCCCGGCAGGCCTCGAACTCGGCGCGCGCTGCCGCCACCCCACGCTCAGACTGGGCGAAACTGTAGGCGTCCTCGCGCTGGACCGGCACTCCGGTAGCCGCGCAGAACGACAGCAGCCAGTCCTGTCCGGTGCGGTTGCCGTCCAGGTATGCAGCGGCCAGGCTCTTGCCCTGCTTCGCCGAGATCGTCGACAGCTGGGTGCCCTGCAGCAGGCTGATTTTGGCGGTGGTGTTGCCGGTCGCGCAGCCTCCGACCGTCCTGGCCTCCAGCACCAGCACTTGGCGGCCTGCGCGTGCCAGTAGCACCGCGGTCATCAGACCGGTGATACCGGCACCGGCCACCACCACGTCGGCGATACCGGGCAGATCTTCAGCGGTGCCCGAAGCCGGTGATGTTGCGATCCGGTCGGCAAGCCACAACGAGGTCATGGTCGATCAGTACCCCGCGGGGCGGTGGTGAAACGTGTGCAGATCACGCTCAGCAGTGCGTGGGCCTGTCAACCGGTGTGTTGCCGGCACCGAGACGGCAGACGGCAACGCGCTCCCGAAGACCCTGGCAGTCGGCCGCGACCCCGCGGTGGACGCCACGCGGATGGCCTTCGCCGGTGTGCTACCACCGCAAGCGGGCGGGGTGTTGCGTCCCGACCGCAGCTCCGCTGGGCAGGATTGACGGTCAAAGCGGTTGATCTGGAACGCTTTCGGGTGGCCTGAGGTGGTCGACGGCGAAGTCCGCCGCTTGTGCCGTCATTCCGTTGGCCGCGTATGCCGCATGCGCGGCACCGTCACCGCCCACCGAGCAGACTGGATCACCCGGCGCGCACAGGTCGATCGTTTTGCCGGTGTAGCCCGAACCGATCTCCAGCGGCGGAGCGCCGATGGAGTTCAGGAACGCCGCTGATGGCCTTCCCAGCAGCGCCACCGCGGCGACGTGGTCGGCCGCAGCGGGTGCTAACGGTGCCCCGAGTCTGGCGCTCGGTTCGGTGAGGTATCCGATCAGGGCCGCGCCACGTGAATATCCGCCGAGGACCATTTGGGTGCTCGGGCAACTCGCCACCGTGTCGCGGATGTGGTCGGCTGCATCGCTGACACCCGCAGCGGAGGGACCGAATTCGGGCACGGCGGGAAAGTCGACCGGGTAAACGTCCACGGTGCGTCCCCAGGTGCGCCACCGTAGTGCGTCGACGAACTGCTGGCCCATCCAGCCGACACCGGGCGGTTCCCCGGTGCCGCGAGCGAACACGACTTGAATGTCGGGGCATCCGGATGCGGCCGCTTCGCCGGGGCCCGGCCAGCACAGCAGCGCGCAACTCGACAGGCCCACCACGGTGAGGATTCGAGTAATCACAGCACTTGGTCCGTACCCGCTGTAAACAGTGGGCAAACCATTGCTCCCGGCGGCAAACCGGGGTTTAGCTCGGGCGAAAACGGCAAGCCTAACCCGGTGCCGTCGTCGACGGAACATGAATTGAAGGGGAGAAACCAATGATCACAACGTCTTTGATCAGGCTTGCCGCTGTCGGCGGCATGGCGCTGGCGTTGGCAGGCGGCATCGGACTGGCGAACGCCGAACCGGGGCAGCCACCTCAGCCGACCCAACCGGGCCAACCCGGCCAGCCGGCTCAACCGGGTCAGCCGAACCAGCCGGGGCAGCCGAGCCAGTGGTCGCAGAATCCCGCGGTGAACACGACATGTAGTTATTCGCAGGTGGTGGCGGCCATGAATGCTCAGTCACCGGATACCGCGGCACAATTCGACGCCACGCCGATGGCTCAGTCTTTCTTGCAGAACTTCCTCGCCTCACCGGCGCCGCAGCGTGAGCAGATGCTTCAGCAGGCACAGGGGGTGCCGGAAGCGGCGCCGTTCGTCAACATGGTCGGTCCCATCGCCAAGACCTGCAACAAGTACTGAAGGATGGCTTCATAGACCGCAGCCGGGATACCCATCGGCTGGATTGCCGTGGCGGTAACCGTGGCCGTCGCGGCAATCCAGCCGCTCCCCGCTGGTTGGGCGAGAGACGCTGCCGGGAACCGCACGTACCACTGCTCACGCTGGCGGGCGCTGTATTACTGCTGCGCTGCCGGTTGCCGGGCAGTGGTGCGGACCGGGCCGGCCCGGACGGTAGGCCGGCCCGGTGGTCGATGGCACGCCGGGATGGTGGCGTGCAAGAAGATCGGCGAGCGGCCGACACATGAGCGCGCCTATAACCGGAGCAACGCGTCCGGTCCGCCAATCCATTACGGCGGGGTACCCCCGCAATTGGCTTGCTACACCGCTTCGTTTGTGGGACCGGGCAGCCGGGTATGCGGGTCGCTACCGGGGGACCTGACTGCAGCACAGAAAGGAGAGGTCATGTCCGGACCGTTGGAAGGACGACGGGTCGCATTTCTGGTGGCGCCGGAAGGCGTCGAACAGGTCGAGCTGACCGAACCGTGGCGCGCGGTCACTGAGGCCGGTGGGCGTCCGGTGCTGGTGTCCACCGCCGATGGCCCGGTTCAGGCCTTCAACCACCTGGACCGTGCCGACAAATTCGATGTGGACCGGCAGGTCGAGGATGGGTCGGCGGATGACTTCGATGCGCTGGTCTTGCCGGGCGGGGTGGCCAACCCCGACCAGTTGCGTACCGATGAACGCGCGGTGTCGTTCGTGCGCGAGTTCTTCGATGTCGGCAAACCGGTCGCTGTCATCTGCCATGGCCCGTGGACGCTGGTGGAGGCCGGAGTCGTTGCCGGCCGGCGGATTACGTCGTGGCCGAGCTTGCGTACCGACATCGTCAATGCGGGCGGTGATTGGGTGGACGAGGAGTTGGTGCGCTGCGACTGCGGGCCATCGATCCTCTTGTCGAGCCGTAAACCCGACGACCTGCCGGCCTTCTGCGATGCCCTGGTGGCGGAGTTCGCGACACGCGAGGCGACGTTGTGATGGCCGAACCGATGCCGGTACCGGTCGAGACCGACAACCGCCGCGCCCGACTCTGGGTGAACTGGGCCGCTGCTCTGCTGACCGCCGCCGGGGCCGCCTTGGTGATGGTGGTAGCGACCGGCGCGGTGATGAGCACCGCCGCCTGCAGCACCGCGGAGTGCCCCGACCTCGGGCCCAGCGGAGCGGTCTTCGGACTGCTCTATTACGGCGCGCCGGCCATTGCCGCATTGACCATCCTGGCCTCATTTTTCACAGCGGGACGCCGGCGTGGCTTCCTGGTGCCGGTGGCCGGTTGGGCGCTGCTGGGGGTCGATCTGTTGGCGCTGGTGATCGCCTTCCGGCACTAGAGAGACAGGAGGCTCGTCGATATGGATCAGCGCCGAGCACCTGTGCTGGAAGCCCTGGCCGACTATCACCGCAAGGACCGATATGGGTTCAACCCTCCCGGGCACCGCCGGGGACGTGGCGCAGACACATCAGTGCTCGAGGTGTTGGGGGCCGACCTGTTCCGTGCCGATGTGCTCGCCCGCGGCGGCTTGGATGACTGGGAAGCACGCGCAGAGTACTTGACCGATGCCGAGCAACTGATGGCCGACGCCGTTGGTGCCTCGACGGCATTCTTCTCCACCTGTGGCAGTTCGCTTTCCGTTCGTGCCGCGATGATGGCGGTGGCCGGCGGCGCGGGCGGTGGGCTGCTGCTGCCGCGCGACAGTCACAAGTCTGTGGTGGGTGGGTTGATCTTCTCCGGCATCCAACCGCGCTGGATCGCCCCGCGCTGGGACGCCGAACGGCATCTGTGCCATCCGCCGTCACCGGAACGGGTTGCCGGTGCGTGGGAGGAGAATCCCGACGCAGCGGGCGCGCTGGTGGTCAGCCCGTCGCCGTACGGCACCTGCGCAGACCTGGCCGCCATCGCCGAGATCTGTCATGAACGTGGCAAGCCGCTGATCGTCGATGAGGCGTGGGGCGCCCACCTGCCCTTCCACGAAGACCTGCCGACCTGGGCGATGGACTCCGGCGCCGACGTCTGCGTGGTCAGCGTGCACAAGATGGGCGCGGGATTCGAGCAGGGCTCCGTTTACCACATCCAAGGTGATCTCATCGACCGGGAGCGACTGACGGCGTGCGCCGATCTGTTGATGACCACCAGTCCCAGCGTGCCGATCTACGCAGCACTGGACGGCTGGCGTCGCCAGATGGTGTACCACGGACATGAACTGCTGGATGCCGCAATCAAGTTGGCGCGCGACGTGCGCGGGCGTATCGATGAGATTCCGGACGTCGAAGTGCTCGAACATGCGCTGCTCGGTGCGGAGGCCTCCCACGATCTGGACCGGCTGCAGGTGCTGGTCGACGTATCGGCAACCGGGACGTCGGGCTATCAGGCCCGGGACTGGCTCCGCGAACAGCGCTGCCTCGACGTGGGATTGGCCGACCACCGGCGGATCCTGGTCACCATGTCCTTCGCCGATGACCACGGAACGACTGACCGGCTGCTGGAGGCGCTGCGCGGGTGGCGCGACGCCGCAACGTCTTTCCAACGACCGCCGGAGATCCGTCTGCCCTCGCCGCAGGAACTGCAGCTGGAGACCGTGCAGTTGCCCCGGGATGCATTCTTTGGCGCTACCGAGATGATCGCCGCATCACGAGCTGCCGGCCGTATCGCAGCAGAGCAGATCACGCCGTATCCGCCGGGAGTGCCGGCTGTGGTGCCCGGCGAACGGCTCAACACCGCTGTCATCGACTATCTGCGCTCTGGGCTGGCCGCCGGGATGGCGTTGCCCGACGCTGCCGACTCGTTACTCGAGCACATCCGAGTGGTGGCCTAGGTGCGGGTTTTGCCCCAACTTCGTTGGGGTAGCCCATAGCCATGGCACAGACGACATTGCACAGCCGGACAGACGTGGTCGATTTCCTCACCGAGCAGCACCACCGCATCAAGACGCTGTTTGACGAGACACTGCTGGCCGCCGGCTCCGAGCGCGACGAGTCGTTCGTACGGTTGCGCCGGCTGCTGGCCGTCCACGAGACGGCCGAAGAAGAGATCGTGCACCCGCGAGCTGCCCAGGAGCTCGACAACGGCCGCGCAATGATCGATGCACGGCTGGCCGAGGAGAAGAAAGCCAAGGAGGCCCTGGGCGAGCTGGAGAACGTCAATGTCGATTCGGAGTTCTTCACCGAAAAACTCCGGGAACTTCGCGACGATGTTCTCGAACATGCCGGCCACGAAGAACACGACGAATTCGCCCAGCTGCGTGACGAACTCAGTGAATCCGAACTGAAGCTGTTGGAGCGGGCGGTCAGGCTCGCCGAGGCGATCGCACCGACCAGGCCGCACGCCAGGGTCGAGGGCGCGCTTGCCAACGCCTTCGTCGGACCGTTTGCCTCGATGGTGGACCGGGCACGCGACGCAATCCTGGGGTATGACTCATGATCGGCCTCGGTTTGTTGCTGCTGATCCTGGGCCTGGTTTTCAACGTCTACGTTTTGTGGGCGATCGGGATTGTCCTGCTGGTCGTGGGCGCGGTGTTCTGGATATTGGGGGCGGTGGGGCGGCCGGTCGGCGGCCGACGCTACTGGTACTGAATGCCCTAGCGGCGTTCACGCTGGATCCCCCACGTCAGACTCGCCCACCGGCGCCCAGCGTGCCTTGCATGTCCGGCCTCATGGCCACCAGTTGGGCGTTCCAGTAGCCCCAACTGTGCACCCCGGCGCTGTCGATGTTGAATGTCGCGTTGTGCCCGCCCGCACCGGTGTAGGCGTCGCGGAAGGCGACGTTGCTCTGCATGACGACCTGCTCGATCACCTGGCCGGGCAGGCTTCCCTCGCCGATCTCCGACGGAGTGCCGTTGCCGCTGTAGATCCATAGCCGGGTGCCGTTGCCCGCCAGACGCCCGGCTTGGACCGTGGGGTCGTTGCGCTGCCACCCTGCGCTGCCCGAGGGGCCCCACATGTCCTGGGGATTGAACCCACCTTCGTCGTTCATCGCCATGCCGATCAGCATGGGCCCGTTGCCGCTGGACGGGGTCAGCAGCGCCGAAAGTGATGCGGCATAGGCAAATTGCTGCGGATGGTAGGCCGCTAAGATCAGTGCGGAAGATCCAGACATGGAAATGCCCACCACCGCGTTGCGGGTGGAGCGCACACCTTTCCCGGCAAGGAAGTTCGGCAGCTCACTGGTCAGAAACGTCTCCCATTTGTAGGTCTGCCCGTTGGCCGACCCGTACCAGTCGGTGTAGAAGCTGGAACGTCCGCCAACCGGTGCCACCACCGACATCCCGGAACCGGCGTACTCGCTGAATGCCGGCGTTTCGATGTCCCAGCCGCTGCGATCGTCGCGAGCCCGCAAGCCGTCCAACAGGTAGACGGCCGGCGCGCCGCCGCCCTGGAATTCCACGGTGATGTTGTGGCCCATGCTCGGCGAGGGCACAGAGAGAAATTCCGGCCCGGCAGCTCCGGCGGGCGGGGCCGACGCACCCAAGCCGATCAATGCCGGCAGCAACACCGTCGCTGCTGCGACCGCGCTGACCCGGCGCGGCCGGTACGTTGCGTTGTTCCACATCGTTCTCCCCTTTCGCGAAGACCCGAGCGCCAAGGCCCGTCGGCCGGGTGCGCGAGAGGGGAGAGATCGACACAGGGCCCGGAGGCTTTGGCCCACCCGTCGGCGTTAGGAAAATCCGCGGATGGCTGCCCTGCAGTCTGAAGACAGATATCTGACCTTCTTGTCTTAACAAAGTGGCGGACTGTTGTCCAGAGTGTTCGCCAAAGCGCTACCGGGATATAAATTTTTCGGACATGCGGTTTGAGGCGGGTGCGCGGTGGGCACCTACACCGACATGTCTGCGCGTACCAGCCTCGATTCCATTGGCCCGCTGGCGATCGCGGCGTCCGCTGCCGGGGCCGCGATGCTTCTGGCTCCCGGCGTCCCCGTCGCGAGGGCAGCGCCGTGTCCCGACACCGAGGTGGTCTTCGCGCGCGGAACCGGTGAGCCGCCAGGCGTCGGCCCGACGGGCCAAGCCTTCCTCAACGCGCTGAATGCCCGCCTGGGAACGAGCCCGGCTGTCTACGCGGTCAACTACCCCGCCACCGACCACTGGGACACCGGCGTCGACGGCATTCGAGACGCGGGTACTCACGTCGTCTCCCGGGCGACCAGCTGCCCTAAAACCAAGATGGTGCTGGGCGGCTACTCCCAGGGCGCGGCGGTGATGGGTTTCGTCACGTCGGCCCAGGTGCCGGACGGGATCGACCCGGCGACAGTGCCCAAACCGTTGGACCCCGACGTTGCCGACCACGTGGCCGCGGTCGTGTTGTTCGCCATGCCCAACGAGCGGGCGATGAATTTTCTGCAAGAGCCCACGATCGTGATCGGACCCCTGTACCAGGCAAAGACTTTGCAGGTGTGCGCAGTCGAGGATGCGGTGTGCTCCGACGGCATGAACTTTGCGGCACACGACAGCTACGCCGGCGATGACGCAACGATGGTCCAACAGGGGGCCGACTTCGCCGCGCAGCAGCTCCAGGGCCGCGTGGGATAGCCCGCTGGTCGGACGCAGACATCGCCGCCGACTGTGGCGGCGCGAACAGATCCGGGTCGCTGATCCTGAGCAGCTCCGGCGCTCCATCCGCGGCACTGCGATCGGTAACTTCATGGAGTGGTACGACTTTGGTGTCTACGGATACCTGGCCACGACCATCGCGAGGGTGTTCTACCCGGGCACCGGCACCAGCAGCCTGATCGGCGCCTTCGGCACCCTGGCCGCGGCGTTCGCGGTGCGCCCGGTCGGCGGAGTGGTCTTCGGCCCACTCGGTGATCGGATCGGGCGTAAGCGGGTGCTGGTCACCACGCTGCTGCTGATGACGCTCGGCACCACCGCCACCGGGTTGCTTCCCGGCTACAGCGCTATCGGTGTCGCTGCACCCATCCTGCTCGTCGCGACGCGCATGGTGCAGGGCTTCTCCGCCGGCGGTGAATACGTCGGTGCGATGGTCTACGTGGGTGAGCAGGCTCCGGATAACAAACGCGGCATGATGGCCGGATTTCTTCCGCTGAGTTCGCAGGCCGGCTACGTCGCCGCCGGTGTGTTGGTCACCGTACTGCAGAGTCGGCTTACTGACGCGGAAATGGTCAGTTGGGGGTGGCGAATTCCGTTGTTGCTCAGCGCCCCACTGGGCATGATCGCCCTCTACCTGCGGCTGCGTTTGGAGGAATCACCGGCCTATGAACAGACAAGCGGCCAGCAGGAAGACTCCGAGGACTCCGCCGTGCGGCAACTGGGACGTACCGCCAGTCAGTGGCGGCCCCTGCTGCTGTGTATCGCACTGGTGCTGACCTACAACGTCACCGACTACCTGCTCACCGGCTACCTGCCCACGTACCTGCAGACCACCGCGCAGATCCCACACACTGCCGGGCTGCTCGTAATCGTGCTGACGCTGTTGGTGCTGATGGCCACTGTGATTCCGGTGGCACGGTTGTCCGATCGCATCGGAGTCAAACCGGTGCTGTGGACGGGATGCGCTATGTTGCTGGCTCTTTCGGTTCCAGCGTTTGGTCTGATCTGCTCCGCCCACAACTGTCCGACGGCGTTTGCCGGAGTTCTGCTGATCGGGCTGATGCTGCTGTGCTTCGATGCGACGTTGCCGGCGACACTGCCCGCCCTGTTTCCCACCCCGGTTCGTTACGGAGCGCTAGCCATCGGCTTCAATGTGTCGGTCTCGGCGTTTGGCGGCACCACACCGCTGATGGCCGAGGCACTGGTTTCAAGCACCGGCAACCCGATGGCACCGGCCTACCTGCTGGTCGTGGCCGGGGCCATCGGCGCGCTCGCGCTGGCCTTCACCCCCGAAGTCGCTGGAAGGCGGCTACCCGGTTCGGGGCCGGCGGTGGAGAGTGAAGCACGGGCCCGCGAACTCGCCCGGGGACGGGATAGCTAGCGGACCTGCCGGAACCCCTGCACGCCGGCCAGTGCGTCAGCCACCGACGTGGTGGTGGGGAATGCGTTTCCGGGATCGCAGATTCGCAGCAGGCGCGATACCGCGACACCGGGCACCGTCGTGCAGTACACCATCGTTTCGGCGCATCGGTCGGTTATCGTCTTGAGTGCCGAAAAGCCTGCGGTACCAATGAATTCCAGGTCATTGAGGTCGAGGACCAGCCACTCGCAGTATCCCGCGCAGCGTTGCACGTAGTCGGACAGCTGGTTGGCGTTGGAGGCGTCGAGTTCACCGCCGACGCTGATCACTGCGCCAGACCGCCCCCAGCGGGTTACGGAACGGGCGGTGCGGCTCGCCCAGGTATCGGACGGGGGAAGGGAATTTATTCGGGTCGCCGGGAACACCGATCCGGCGGTTCTTAAAGCGGGCATTGAATTACTCCATCAGTCGAAACTCGTACTGTGGATCGCGTCGATGCGAGTTACACCTTCACGGATGAGATGCAGGGAGTGTGCCTCCCTGGCTAGCGTGGTTGACGCGTCTTTCCGGGTGGCTGTTAACTCAACCTGCTAACGAACCTACGCCGATGTTCGGCGCACTGCAACGATTTGGTAACGGTCCCTTCCCCGATCGCCGCCGAATCCCCTTGTAGCAAACCGCTTCGGGGACCTTTTCCACGTTTAGGCTCCGGTGTCGCGGGTAACAACCGGTTATGGCATTTCCGCAGACCACCCGCCGTTCGCTGCTCGTCTGGCATGTGCACGGCTCGTGGATGGATTCCTTCGTCGCCGGCGAACACCGCTACCTCATTCCGGTCAACGCCCCGCGTGATCCCGACGGGCGTGGGCTGTGCGGTCGGGACTGGCCGCGGGCACGGGAAGTGCCCCTGACCGCATTGCGTGACCAGGAGATCGACCTGGTGGTGCTGCAGCGACCCCACGAGCTGGAGCTGACGGCACGCCTGCTGGGCCGCCGGCCCGGAATCGATGTCCCCGCGGTGTACGTCGAGCACAACACCCCGCGACCGTTTGTGGTGGAGAGCCTGCACCCCATCGCGGACCGCAATGACATCCCGCTGATCCACGTCACCGCGTTCAACCAGCTGATGTGGGACAACGGTCGTGCACCGACCATGGTGATCGACCACGGGATCGCCGACCCGGGCCACCTCTATACCGGGGACATCGCGGCAGCCGGTGCCCTGATCGACGAACCGTTGCGTCGGTGGCGCACCGTCGGCGCCGACCTGCTGGGCCCGTTGGGGCGGTTCGCGCCGGTCGATGTCTGGGGAATCGGCACCGAGGATCTGAATGAGCCGGCGCATCGGTGTGCGGGTGTGGTCGGCCATGGCGACTTGCGCACCGACCAGCTCATGAAGGAACTGGCACACCGCCGGGTCTATCTGCACACCGCGCGCTGGACATCGCTGGGCCCCTCGCTGTTGGAGGCCATGTTCCTGGGCATGCCGGTGGTGGCGGTGGCTGCCACGATGGCCCCGCTGGTGGTGCCACCCGAGGCAGGGGTCGTCAGTGCGGACCTCGACACCCTGCAGACCGCGCTGAGCGGGCTGATCGCCGACCGTTACCTGGCCGAGGTCGTGGGCAAGGCAGCCCGCAACTACGCCACGGAACACTTCGGCCTCGACCGATTCCTGCATCAGTGGGACCAGATCATCGAGGCGCAATGCGGCGGGGGAGGATCGCCGTGAAGATCGCGATGATCTCCGAACATGCCAGCCCGCTCGCCGCGTTGAGCGGAGCCGACGCTGGCGGCCAGACCGTTCACGTCGCTGAGCTGTCGGCGGCGCTGGCCCGCCGTGGCCACGATGTCGACGTCTACACCCGCACGCTCGACACTGGTGTCTACGACGTGACGGGCCTGCTGATCCCGCCGAAGGACCCGCGCGCCTGCGCGAACGCCATCAACGCAGTACGTCGGGATCGGCGCGCTGCGTCCAGCTTTGGCAGGGCCGGGCGAGAGCGGGCCCGTGCAAGGTACTCCTGGGACGGGGTTGCGACCGATACGCTGCGGGTGTACGAACGGCTCCTGCCTACCGCAGCCCCGGCCCGGGCTTCAAATATGTAACACCTGAACGAAATTTGGTGAAACTTTCGTTTCAGCACGGATTGTCGGGACCCAACGCTGAAGTGGTTGCCGCTACTGGCTGATCGGAGGAGCATGGATCCATCTGGCGGGGGACCTGGGCGGAGCGAAGACATGGCGGTGACGAGCCGCAACGACATGATGCGTGACGTGGCGGACCTGGTGCACACGCTGAATCAGCGGACTCGTGCCGACGCCGATGGCGCGCTCGACGAACTGGTCGCCAATCTTCTCGGGCACATGTCTTGTGCCCAGCATGCTGGTGTCACGCTCGCGACATCGAGCGGTGAGGTGCAGACCCTCTCCGCGACAGATGGATACCCGGCTGCGCTGGACGGCATTCAGCGTCGTCTGCGGGAGGGGCCGTGTCTGGCCGCGGCGTGGAAGCATCATGTGGTTCGGCTGGATGACGTCTGCGGGGAGGAGCGCTGGCCGTCGTATTGCCGGGAGGTCGCAGCCACCACGCCGATCCGTTCCGTTCTGGCATTCGAAATATTCACCGGTGATGGCACCACTGGCGCTCTGAACTTCTACGCCCAAACCGCCAACGCTTTCGATGACGACGCGGTGGAATTAGGGCTGATCCTGGCCACTCACGCCGCACTGGCCTGGCACATGGTTCGTCGCGACGAGCAGTTTCGCAGTGCGCTGGCCTCCCGCGACATCATCGGCCAGGCCAAAGGCATGCTCATGGAGCGGTTCGACATCGACGCGGTGCAAGCCTTTGAGCTGCTCAAGCGGCTGTCGCAGAACTCCAACACTCCGCTGACCGAGGTTGCCGTGCAATTGGTGACACGCGTCGGCCGGGGACAGTGAAGTCATGCGCTAAAGCCGGCATTCCGGCCTGATCACCGCCCATACGGTCTTGCCCTTCGCAGTGGGAGTACTGCCCCACGTGCGACACACCGCACCAACGACCGCTAAGCCCGACGCTCGGGCAGGCAAGCCGTCGGGGCCCTCGTGGAGCACAGCCGGGGCGGCGTCGGCGTCTTGGACCGCAACGGTGACCGTCGAGCCCGCGCTTTCCAACAAGACCGTCGGTGAGCTGTCGGTATGGCGTAACACGTTTTCCACCAGCACGTCCACGATCACCTTGGCCGTCGGTATCAACTGATCCTGCGACCAGCTGGACAGCCACTCCGCGACGAAGTCACGGGAACGGCGCAAGCTGCTTAGGCGGCGTGGCAATTCTGCGCTGACCCTGCGGCGAGTGCGTTTGGGACGTGGCAGCGAACCCAGTGCAGTCTCAAGGTCGGAGTGTGCCGGAACGTAGCGCGTCACACCGGTTTCGGAGAGCCGCGCCATTGTTTCAGGTCGCTCGCAGACCAACAGGATCGGGATATCCGGCCAAACGCTCACATGCCAACGGGCGCTGGTGAACACAGACCACGCCGAGCGAGCCGGGACGTCGAGGTCGCCGACGTCGACCAACACCGCCGGCGGTTCGTCGAGCGCTGCCTTGATCACGCAGTCGCGCAGTTCGAGATAATTGGTGCTGTCCAGCGTTCCCACGGCGGTCAGCAGGCAAACCCCGCCCACATCAGTTACCGACACAGTGAGATGAACTGGCGCCCTAGTCATGGCCGCACCCGGTCTGCAGTCCGTCATCGCACTCGTTCACCACTGAGGGGCTAATTACCCGCCAGTGCCGACGAGTTCACCTCTCGTGCCGCCGCAATTTCAGCTCACGGTCAACAGTGTGTGGTCCAGATCGGAGAGCACCTCAGACGGCAGCCGACCAGTGAAAGCAGCCAGGAAGCGGGCCGCCAGGTCGCGCACCTTGACATTGGTCTCCTGCGAGCGCCACACCAGGATGTCGAACGCCCGCTCCGCGGAGATGCCGTAGGCGACCATCAGCACACCCTTGGCCTGCTCGATGACCGCACGCGACTCGGCGACCTCGGAGACTGCGGCGCTGACATCGGCCTGCAGCACATCGGTGACGTCGACGTAGAAGCCTGCCGTTCCGGTCACCACCCCGGCGTCGTCGAGCATGCGGTCACCGACCACGATCACCCAGTGCTCCTGCCCACCGGTGTCGATGATGCGGTGTCGACTGCTGAACGGCTCACCTTGGATAACCCGTTCCAGCACCTCAGCGACCTGGGCGCGGTCCTCGGGATGTTTGTGCTGCAGCAGCAACTCGGTAGTGGGCGTCACCGTGCCCGGCTCGTAGCCATGCATGCGGGCCACCGTGTCCGACCACTCCCAGCGCTGCTCACCGAGCCAGTACCGGAACCGGCCAACCCGCTGCGGCTCGCCGTGGCCGACCACCAGGTCGAGGTCGCTATGTAACTCGGCCGCGTCGTCCGCCGGCGTCGCAAATGAAGCGTTTACATCCCCGACCACCGCATACCCGCCTTCTCGTACCCCAACAGTATGAGCTGATTCCAACGGCCGGCGGGCAAGCCGCGGTCCGGAATCGCAGGAATGAGTGCACGGACAATCCAGACCGGCGCTGCCTCCTGAACGCCCGAGCGACGTAACTATCCACAATTTCTCCACGCTGCGCAACTACCACCGCGTTTCCCCGTTGACCGTGCCGGGTAAGCGCTGTGACAGGCGTGTTCCAGCAACGCGGACCGCCGTTACGTATCGACTCGACGGAAGGAGTCAAAAGTGAAGCTCTCCACGACTGCGGCCAAGACGGCCGCCGGCGCGGCCGGAATTGCCGTGCTGAGTGTTTTCTCCGCGACCACCGCCTCAGCCGAGCCGGCGATCCAGCCGTTCGGCACGCCCGAACAGCTCAACGACGGGGCGATGGCAACGTCCTACACAGTCAGCAACCTGGGACCGGCGAGCGTCACCATTCCGGGCTATCGGCCCCACGGCAAGCTGTATCAAGCCGACGTGACGGCTCGTGCCGACCGCGGCACGGTGACCCCGGTGGTCGCGGACTTCAACGCCAGGGCGGCCAACAGTGACACCTACCGGGTGATCAACACGGTGCCCACGCCGGGCGGCATCAATCCCGGGCCGATCGCCCAGGGTGCTGCGGCCAACGGCAAGATCTACTTCGATGTCACCGGACCGGCGCCGGATGGCGTGGTCTACAACGACGGCGTCCAGGACGTGCTGGTGTGGACCAGCAAGGCCTGACGCGGCGTTGAGCTGGACCCGATCTGCGGATCGGGTCCAGCCTCCGCTCGGACTACCCAACGGCGGTGTAAGTGCCATGGCAACGACGAAAGAGCCTGGGGCGCAGCGCTACCTGCCCGAGCGGCGGACGCTGAGTGCACTGCGTGAGGCGGCTGCACAGTGCCACGGTTGTTCCCTGTACCGCGATGCGACGCAGACCGTCTTCGGCGAGGGCCGGCGGGGTGCGCCGCTGATGCTGGTCGGTGAGCAGCCCGGCGATCATGAGGATCTCGAGGGCCACCCGTTCGTCGGGCCGGCCGGGCGGTTGCTGGACCGTGCGGTGCGCGACGCAGGAATTGATCCGGCACTGGCCTATGTGACCAACGCGGTCAAGCATTTCAAGTTCACCCGCCGCGAGGGCAAACGCCGCATCCACCAGAAGCCCGGCCGCACTGAGGTGGTGGCTTGCCGGCCGTGGTTGATCGCCGAAATCGACTCGGTGCGGCCAGAAGTGGTGGTCTGTCTGGGCGCCACCGCCGCACAGTCGCTGCTGGGTGCGTCGTTTCGTATCTCCACCGGGCGCGGTGAGCTACTGTGCCTGGCCGGGTCCAATGGTCGGCCAAGGGTCCTGGCCACCGTTCATCCCTCGGCCGTGCTGCGTGACCGCAGCGACCAGCGTGCGCAGGCCTACGAAGCATTCGTCGACGACCTGCGGGTAGCCCATAATGCCGTGTCCAGAGGTGGCGCACCACTGGCGCACCCCGCAGTTTGACAACGCCGGTGGCGGGTAATCCGTGCGTGTTGAAGGGAGCAGCCAATGCCGAAAACCGCTGACTTCATCCTCGATTGGCTCCGTCAGTGGTGGGTCCTGGACCGGGCCGGGGCCATCGGCCACGCCAAATTAACGGGAGAACTCGGGTGTTGTCTGGCGACGTCCGGTGGCGGGCCGATCCATCTGCTGAACGGTAGCTGCGACGCCAAGCTTGACCACCAACCGGTGGGGGCGCGAAGCCGAAGATGGACGAGTTCGCCGAGTCGGCTCGCCAGTCGGTGTGTGACATCCAGCAAGAACGGCGGGTAATCGCCGATGACTACCTTGGGGGTGTCCGGCGCCCTGCGTCGCCGGCCGCCGAACTTAGACGGCGTATATGTGCCGCAAGAGGATTCGCATCTTCTCATCGAGACCATGGAACGTACCGGGTTGGCTCGTCGGGCCCGGGTGCTGGATCTGTGCACCGGCAGCGGGGTGGCGGCCATCGCGGCGGCCGAGCTGGGCGCGGACAGCGTTACCGCGTTCGACATCTGCCCGCGCGCGGTGCGGTGCGCCCGGAATAACGTGCGTGCCGCCGGCGTGGACGTAGCGATTCGGCAGGGACCCTGGAGTGGAGCGTTGCGCTGTGCCCCGTTCGACCTGGTGGTGGCCAACCCGCCCTATGTGCCCTCGCCATGCTCCGGCGGACCTATCCCATCGGCAGGCGGTCCGGAATGGTCGTGGAACGGCGGCTCAGACGGGCGAATCGTGCTGGAGCCGCTCTGCCGGTCGGCGGCAGCGCTGTTGCGCAGCGGCGGTTCCCTGCTACTGGTGCAGTCCGCCCTCGCCGATGTCGCGCACTCACTGGAGAGTCTGCGGGAATCGGGTCTGTCTGCCGAGGCCGTCGCTGTCCGGCGTATTCCGTTCGGTCCGGTGCTCACCGCGTACGCCGGCTGGCTGGAATCCACCGGCCAGGTGCCTCGCGGCTGCCGGCTGGAACAGCTGGTGGTGATCAGGGCGGACAAGCCGTGACGGTCCCGGAGAAAAGGGTGGTACGGCCCGTCCGCAATGGTCCGGTCCTGGTCGCCGGCCCGGTGCGGATCGAGACGCCTGAGGGCGTCGTCGAATCGGATCGGTTTATGGTGGCCATCTGCACGTGTGGGCGCAGCCGCAATTACCCGCTGTGCGACACCAGCCATCGGCGCCGGAATGGGGCACAGCGGCGTGCCGAGGCAGACGTCGTCAAATCCGAGTAGCTGCCGGCTGATGTCTCATCGGTCGGTGTGGTAGTCGTCGTCGGGCAGCGGAACACTGATGGCCTGATCGATCAGGTCCGCGGGGTTGGCATCGGTATCGGTGGCGTTTTCCAGAGCGGCCAGATCCAGCGCGTCGTCGTCGCTCGCATCGGTGGGGATCCGCTGTTCGGCGAGATCTGCCTCCGGAACATCTTCGGTCGCCGGTAGCCGTTCAGGGTTGGTCATCATGACCCCTTTCGTTTCCGCGGTCGTGGCGTGCCCGGGGCCGGCAGGGCGGCGCGCTGGGCAGCGAGCAGGGCATAGTCCGATTTCAGTTGAGAGTTGTCCGACTTCAGTCGGGTGTTGTCGGATTCCAGTCTGTTGTTGTCCGACTCCAATCGGGCGTTACGCGCTTCTAGGCCGAGGATCTGCCCGATACCGGCCACGTTGATGCCGATGTCTACCAGCTCCGTGATTCGTCGCAGCCGCGCAAGATCGTCATCGCTGTAGCGCCGTGTTCCGCCCGCGGTGCGCGCCGGAGTCAGCAGGCCGCGGCTCTCGTAGAGTCGCAAGGTCTGCGGTCCGATACCGGACAACTCGGCTGCCACCGAGATGCCGTATACCCCAAGCCCGGACCGAACATTCATCTCGTCAGCCACGTCGCGTCGCTTCCACTCGTCGGGAAATTTCTCGGGCTCCTCTTGCACGAAACTACCACCGGTGCTATATAAAAATCTATGCCGGCAGACATAGATGATCTGCCGCAGATCTAGGAGGTGGAGATGATGTTGATGCGGACCGACCCATTCCGTGATCTCGACCGCTGGACCCAGCAGGTGCTGGGCACCGCGGCACGGCCGGCGGTCATGCCCATGGACGCCTGGCGTGACGGCGACCAGTTCATCGTCGAGTTCGACTTGCCTGGGGTCGCGGAGGATTCCCTGGACCTTGATGTCGAACGCAACGTGCTGACGGTGCACGCCGAGCGTCCAGGGCTGGATCAAAGCCGCGAGATGGTATCCGCGGAACGGCCGCGCGGTGTCTTCAGCCGCCAGTTGTTCCTCGGTGACAATCTCGATGCCAGCCAGATTCAGGCGAGCTATCAGGACGGAGTGCTGCGGCTGACCATTCCGGTCGCCGAGAAGGCAAAGCCGCGGCGAATCAAGATCGCGAGTAGTCACGACGAGCGGGTTATTAACGCCTGATTGCGAGGGGCCGGGCGGCGGCCCACTAGTGAAGGAGGTGAGCGAATGACCACCGACACTCTGACCGCGGAGGTGCTCGACGAGGCGGAGAGCATCGTGCGCGCCGAATGGCTGCGGCTGTTGATCACCGCAAAACCCGGGCACTGGACCGCGGTACTCGCCGAAATGCCCGTCGCTCGGCCTCGCCCCGCCAAGCTCGCCCTTGGCAGTGCGACTTCCGATCGGGGCGATGCGCTGCCGTCGGCCGGCCGTAAACACCGGTCGGCCACGCGGCGGCGTAATAGCAGAGTGAGGCCGACCCAGCGGTCTCCTCCGTGACTCGCCGCGGACTTGACTCAGCAGTTGCCCGTTCAGGGAGGTGATGGTCTAACGCGATTTGCACCAGCGGGCGGTGACTCGTGCGTCGCGCACCGATGTCCGACCATCGTGGGCGCCTTCGACGCAGACTGGGACTGCGCGCGCATCGCCACCGACGTGGCAGCGAAGTAGGTTGCGCCGCACACGATGTCACCGCAGGAGCCGGCGGGGTCCCACTGCCCTTATTGCTCTCCCGGCAGGGGCCTCGCCGGCCCAACAGAAGACGATCAACGAGGTCACGCCGTCGCCTCGATGTGGACGTTGGCGAAGCCGAGGAGGTTGACCAGTCGATGCACAACTGCTCGGTCGCTGCGCAGCATGGCCTTTCGGCCGTGGGCGGCGCAGCAGCGGTCGAGCAGGCAAAGCTGCCGATGCCCGATGAACTCCAGCTCGCGAGCGTCGATCTCGAGGGTGTCGTGCGGGTCGTCCGCGCCGACATAGGTGACTCGCTGGTCGAGGTTCAGACCGTCTGCGAGGTACTCGGCCGCACGATACAAAAATTCCCCGCCGATGTGGCCGAATTCGCCCGACCTGTCCGCGCGGTAGGCGCCCATCACGTGGACTTCCTCATCCGCAGATGCGCCTGTACCGTGGTTCCGCTTGCTGTGGTGTGAATACGCACCAGTTCCGCGGTTGCGTTGACCACGAACAGCCCGCACCCGTCGGCATAGCCGCCGATGATTGGCCTGCGTCCAGCAAGCCGGTCGGTGAGGTGGCCGGCATCGCGTACCTGGCAGATCAATTGGTCGCCCGCCTCCCACAACAGCAGGGCACGCGGACCGCGACCGTGCTGCAGGCTGTTAGATGCCAGCTCGTTGACGATCAACTGCAGATCTGCGATGTCGGCGTCGGCGACGCCGAACCAGCGCGCGTACCTGGCGGCGAATTGTCGGGCGCCGGCCAGATCGGCAAGTCTGCGCAGTGTGTAGCTTGCCGCGGTCGGGCTACTGGGCAGCGGTTCGTTGTAGCGCGCCCACGCGGTCTCGGGAGCGAAGCCGGAGCTGGTGCGCTCTGGCTGCCCGCAGCGGCCCAAACTCGGGTGGGTGATCTCGGCGTCGATGAGAATGTGGGAATCCAAATGTGTTGCATCGTAAGGGCAGACCACCGTGATTTCCCGGCCAGTGAATGCCTCATTGACCAGTGCCTCGTGCTGCACGCAGGCCGGATACTCCGGCTTTGATCGACTGCTCCAGACCGGCTCGCCGACCATCTGGACCCGTCCGGACGGGTGCCGAGCGGCGAAGGTACCGAACACACCGCCCAGGATGTGGCTGGGGTTGCGTCCCACTTGGTTCATGTCGGCCAGAGCCACAGCTTCTACTGCGTCTGCGGGGAGTGCACCGTGTAGCAGCGAGAGGTTGGGTTCAGGCACCGCCACCAAGATGGGAAGGCCTAGGGCTACGCCATCGGTGATGAATGGCACCAGGTAGTCCAGGTACTCCTGCGGCGACCGGTAGAACAACGCAATGTGTTTGAAGGTGCCGCGATCAGCGTCGGCAGCGACGGTCATCGCACGTGCCCCTGTCATCCGGCGTGATCAGGCCGCCGAGCAACCTCAACGTCAACTGTGCAAGGCACGGCGCGACAGTTCGCGCCGTGCCTCGGTTGGGATCAATACCAGTAGCGCCGACCCGCGACCGGGCGACCGACCGCGCCCAGAATCCACAGTGCCGCGCCGACAACCAACAGAATGACGCCGATTGTCCAGAGGACGTTGATTTTAAATATGAGCGCCAGAATAAGCAGGACCACTCCGAGGCCAATCATTACCAATCCCTTCTCTCACACAATCAAACCGACCGCACCCAACGAAGAGGGCTGCGGCAAATGGCAGTCGGACACAACCGGGTTGAACCCGAGATAGTTCAACGGACCCGCCAACGTGGTGACAGCGATGGTTCCAGCATTTGCACAACTGGTTTGGCTGCCATGGAAATAGTCGCGCTGCCAAGCGGCGAACACGCCGATCAGCAGCCAGATCAGCACAAAAGTCCCGGCCAATCCACCGATTCGCATCCGCCCTCCATTCATCTGTACCCCCATCAGTTCCCCTTTCGACCGCTCTCGAAACCTGAGGGTCGTGCGGAAGCCAAATGGCGTTTGGTCGCGACGGAAGCGGGGTGCTGCCGGCATTCGGTGGGACATCGGCGAACGGAACGAGGTGCGCAGATGATGTTGTTGGGGACAGGCGAATCCGGCGCGCGGCGGGTGGTCATGCGCAGTGGATCGGCGATGCGGGTGGGATCGTCGATCGGATGCTGCGCAACGTCGTGCACGGCCGCCGCCTAGCCCATACCGGTGATGGCTTGCAGTAGACCGGTCAGCCCGTCGACGGCGAAAAGCCTTACAAACTGGGGCAACCGATCGACGAACGACGCGGGGTTTGACTGCAGGACGCGCTGGTTAACCTCCGTCTTTATGGCTTCGAATACTGCAAGTGCCGGAATCGTGGTCGGCGTCGACGGATCCTCGGCGTCTCGGGCCGCTGTGCGCTGGGGAGCCCAGGAAGCTGACCGCCGTGCGTTACCACTCACTCTGGTGCACGCGGCCTCGACCCAGTTATCACCTCTGATGGCCCGACGGATCGTGTTCGGCCAACACGAATTGCCGCATCGGCGCGTGCAACGGATCGTCGATGACGCCGTCGACGTCGCCAGTGACAGTGGCCGTGGCGCCGTGCCGGCGCAACTGAAGGCCAAGGTGGTGTTTACCGATCCGGTTGACGTGCTGGCTGATTTGTCCCGACAAGCCGATCTGGTTGTCGTCGGATCAAGCGGCCGTCGACGGCTGCGGCATCTATTGTCGGGCTCGGTCGGTGCGGCATTGACGCCACGCTGCCAATGCCCGCTGGCGGTCATTCAGGATGACGACCGAGCGAGGCCAGCGCCCGCGAGCGTTCCACTGCAGGTCGACCCGACGGGATGGTAGCTGCCCCCAGATGGTTGCTGAGCTGTTTCACGGGGTAACCAACCTCGATTGCAGTCGCTGATTGGAGGTCTCATGCCCAAGACGACGAAGAGCGGCACCGTTAAGCGTGGCGAGCTGCCCAGCACGCTACAGCGCTCCGGCGCCAAGGCGCAGCGCACCTTCGCCAAGGCGCACGATGCCGCCGCCAAGGAATATGGCAGCGAGCAACGTGCGCACCGAGTCGCCTATGCCGCGCTGAAGCACAGTTTTGAGAAGGTGGGGGACCACTGGGAACCCAAGAAGAAGCGCGGCCCGTCGGACAAGCTCGCGGCCGGCGGCGGTCCGAACAACTCCGGACCGTCTGCGGAGGGCGTCGACGCCAACGCCAGCAAGCAGCATCTGCTGGACGTAGCCCGCCGGCTGGACATTCACGGACGATCGACGATGCGCAAAGCTGAACTGGTCACGGCGATCAAGAAGCACAACCGCCGGGTCCGCGGCAAATAGCGGACGACGGCAGTATCAACCCCGCCCGTCGGCCAGGCCGGCGATCAGCGTCTGATCCAGGTGCTCCAGTAAATCGTCGGCGTTGTCGAAAACTACCGTCGCACCGGCCGTATCCAACTCGGCGCGGGAGACGCCGCCGCTGAGTAGACCGATGCTGGGCACCCCGGCGCGCACGCACGCTTGGGCATCCCAGACTGCGTCGCCCACGAAGACGGCACGCCCCGCCGTTGCGCCGACCCGTTCCAGCGCAATCGCGCTGATGTCGGGATTCGGCTTCGCGACATCCACATCGGCAGACGAGGTGACCGCCGCGACAAGGTCGTCACAATCGAGCGCCTTGCGCAGCACCGCCAACTCGTCCTCGGGTGCCGAGGTGGCCAGCACCACCGGAAGGCCAAGAGCAGCTATGCGTTCCAGCAGCTTCCGGGCACCCGGCAGTGGCGCCAGCAGAGTCGCTGACTGCAGATAGTACCGCGAGTGCAGCTCGTTGAGGCGCCGCCGGACGTCGTCGGAAGCGTCGTCAGACAGCAGACGCACCAGTGCGGATCCGTCCATGCCGATGGCGCGGTGGATCCGCCACGATTCCACCTCCAGGTCTAGCTCGGCGAACGCATGCCGCCAGGCGTGCACGTGCAGATAGTTGGAATCGACCAGGGTGCCGTCGACGTCGAACAACACAGCCGATTGGGCGCTCACACTCTTCCCCTCCCGTTCGCGGATGGTTCTGGCCGTTTGCGGATGACCTGGCTGGGATACCCACCCGTGGACTTCCCAAATACCGACGAGAGGAAAAGCGGTGGCTACCGAGGACCGTGACGGCAAGCAGCGACAACTCGACGATTACCGGTTCGACCGGCAGTCCGGATACCTCACGACTCAGCAGGGGGTGCGCGTCGACCACACCGACGACGCACTGACGGTCGGTGAGCGTGGGCCCACGCTGCTGGAGGACTTTCACGCCCGGGAGAAGATCACCCACTTCGATCATGAGCGGATTCCCGAACGCGTGGTGCATGCCCGCGGGGCGGGCGCCTACGGCTATTTCGAGCCCTATGACGACTCGCTTGCGCAGTACACCGCGGCACGCTTTCTGACCACGCCAGGCACCAGGACGCCGGTGTTCGTGCGGTTCTCCACCGTGGCCGGCTCGCGCGGTTCGGCCGACACCGTGCGTGACGTACGCGGATTCGCCACCAAGTTCTACACCGAGGCGGGCAACTACGATCTGGTGGGCAACAACTTTCCGGTTTTCTTCATTCAGGACGGCATCAAGTTTCCCGACTTTGTGCATGCGGTGAAACCAGAGCCGGACAACGAGATTCCGCAGGCCCAGTCCGCTCACGACACGCTGTGGGACTTCGTGTCGCTGCAGCCCGAGACGCTGCACGCCATCATGTGGCTGATGTCGGACCGTGCTCTGCCGCGCAGCTACCGGATGATGCAGGGCTTCGGCGTGCACACCTTCCGCTTCGTGAATGCAAGCGGCGAAGGAACGTTCGTGAAGTTCCACTGGAAGCCGAAGCTCGGCGTGCATTCGCTGATCTGGGACGAATGCCAGAAGATCGCCGGCAAGGACCCCGACTTCAACCGGCGCGATCTGTGGGACGCCATCGAGGCCGGTCAATTTCCGGAATGGGAACTTGGAGTGCAGCTGGTTGCCGAAGCCGAGGAGTTCAAGTTCGACTTCGACCTATTGGACGCCACCAAAATCATTCCCGAAGAACAGGTTCCAGTGCGCCCGGTCGGCAAGATGGTGCTCAACCGCAACCCGGAGAACTTCTTCGCCGAAACCGAGCAGGTGGCGTTCTGCACGGCCAACGTCGTGCCGGGAATCGACTTCACCAACGACCCGTTGCTGCAGTTCCGCAACTTCTCCTACCTGGATACGCAGTTGATCCGGCTCGGTGGACCGAACTTTGCTCAGTTGCCGATCAACCGGCCGGTGGCCCAGGTACGCAACAACCAGCACGACGGCTACGGCCAACAGGCGATACCGCGGGGAAAGTCCAGCTACTACAAGAATTCGTTGGGCGGTGGCTGCCCGGCCCTGGCGGACGAGGGCGTGTTCCGGCACTACACCGAGAAGGTGGACGGGGCCAAGATCCGCAAGCGCGCCGCGAGCTTCGAGAACCACTACGGCCAAGCGCGGATGTTCTACCGAAGTATGACCGCGCCCGAAGCGAGACACATCGTCGCCGCCTACGCCTTTGAACTGGGGAAATGCGAACACGTCGAGATCCGGCAGCGCGCTGTCGAACAGCTGAACATGGTCGACCACGATCTGGCGCGCCAGGTGGCCGAGAAACTGGGCCTGGATGCGCCCGGCGAGAAGCCCGTCGACGAGGTGGTGCTGTCGCCGGCGCTCTCGCAGCTGAGCGACACCGGTACCCCGGCCGACGAGGACCCGCCCGGCATCGAAAGCCGCAAGATCGCGGTGCTGGCCGCCGACGGTGTGGACGTGGTGGGTGTCGAACGGTTCGTCGCGGCGATGCGGGAACGCGGCGCGATCGCCGAAGTGCTGGCGCCGATCGCCGGCGGTGAACTGGCCGGGGGTTCGGGCGGCCGACTGGGTGTCGACCGGGCCTTCACGACGATGGCGTCGGTGCTCTACGACGCGGTGGTCGTGCCGTGCGGGCCAGACGCGGTGGAGGCGTTGTCCGGCGATGGGTATGCGGTGCACTTCGTCGCGGAGGCCTACAAGCACCTCAAGGTGATCGGGGCGTTCGGGGCAGGCGTCAAACTGTTGCCCAAGGCCGGCATCTCCGAGCGACCGGCCGAGGACACCGCGGTCGTCGTCGCCTCCGGGTTGGTGACGACGACGGCCGCGGCCGACGACTTGAATGACGAGTTCTTCGACGCGTTCGCCGCTGCACTCGCCGGGCACCGCGCCTGGAACCGCTCTGCCGACGCGGTTCCTGCCTAGACCTCTAGATCACGGGACGAGGCGAAGCGGCCGACCGGGCCGTTGGACCTCTGCCAACGCGTCCCTCAGCGAGGGCACCAGCGGAAGCCGAGAGTGTGGATCGCAGATCCGCAGCAGAGTGGACAGTGCGGGACTCGGAACCACCTTCAGATTGGTCTGCGCGCCGGAACACTGCGCGCTGATCGACTGAAGAGCTGAAAATCCGGTGGTTCCAATGAATGTCAGCTCAGATAGGTCCACCACCAGCCATTCGCAGCACTCGGCGCACCGTTTGGCATAGTCCGCGAATGGGCTGGCGTTCGCCGCGTCGATCTCTCCATCTACGGCGACGACGGCTCCGGAGCGACCCCAATGAACGGTGAACTTGGCGGTGTGATTGCGCCAAACTTGGGTGGCTTCCGTTGCCGGAGTGGCAAAAGCGCTCTGAGTAATCTTGTTGATCGTCATGCTGTGGCTCCATCAGTCGACGAATCGTGCTGTTGGATCACGTCAACGTAATCACTTCCGGGGCTGCGTTTACGCGGTGACGTTTCACTGCGGCTGTGAACTCAACCGGAGAAACCAGACGTTACCGAGGCCCGCAGCGATTGGCCAAGAGGTGCCCGACAATTTCTGGAAAATCCCAGTGAAACCTTAATTTTCACGTCCCGAGCAGTGACGAGCGCCCCGCTGACCAGGCTGATGCCATCACGTCGGCGAGCCGATTTTCCACGGCGCCGAGAGCTCGGATACCGAATACGACATCGGTCTCCAAATGCGGATTCTCGTCCAACAGGTGGCCGATCACGTCATTGCGCACCACCTGCTCGTGTACCGCGTCGGCCTCGACGTGCTCGGCGTAGAACGCTACGCACGGCTCCGGCGCGCCCATCCGCCGCAGCGCCGCGACCAACCGGCTCGAGCCCGGAGGTGAGGTGATCTCGGTGGCCGCGAAGTGTCCGGCGGCCGCACCCCGCCAGCGGCGATGCAACCCGAACAGCGACATCAGATTCACCACCGCCAGCGACTCGGCAGGGACAACATCGAGGTAGGCGAGGTAACCGGCATCCAGCCCGGCCGCGGTGAGCAGGTCGGCGAAGAGCTGCTGGTGCACCCGCGGACCCCGCCCGGCGCCGTACTCGTCGAATTCGACCGCGACAAACGACGCCTTGGCCTGGCCGGTCAGGCGCGGGATGATCCAGGCGTGCGGATCGCCCTCCTTGAGGTGGTACAGCGATCGGTGGACGAAGTACTCGCGAGCCTGCTCCCAGGTGCCGTGATCGCGCAGATACCACGAGGGTCCGGCGCCGTGCACGGGCTCGGTTGACGCGGCATCCATTTCGGCATCGGCCGTCGCGTCTGGCGGTATCACTCCGACATCGCGACGCACACGGGCGAGGAACGCGCGTTCGAGTTGCGTGCGTAGTCCCAATAGGGTGGCGTCCCACTCCCAACCGGGGTCGACATCGGCGAACCCGCGGTAATGCAACTCGTAGCAGACGTAGAGCGCCAGTTGCAGGTCGCGGCCGTACGGGTCGGTGCCGGTGGTCGGGGCGATGAGCTCAGCGGCCGCGCCGGCGGGCCGACGCAAGAGGCCGCACACCGTCGCAGACAACGGCCCGCACGCGGCGGGCAGTCGAGGTTCGGTGGGGATCATTGCGGTGCGCACGCTTGCGGATACCCGCCACCGGGACCGCGCCAAACGGCGCCGTGCCGTTTCGGTGGTCGGCCGTTGGGTATTCCGGCAGCATGACACGCTTCGGCTACACCCTGATGACCGAACAGAGCGGGCCCGCAGAGCTGGTCGGCTACGCCGTTGCCGCCGAGGAACGCGGTTTCGACTTCGCGGTGTGCAGCGATCATTTTTCGCCGTGGCTGGTGTCGCAGGGCCACGCTCCCAACGCGTGGGCGCTGCTGGGCGCGGTCGCGCACGCCACTCAAGACATAGGCCTTTACAGCTACGTCACCTGCCCGACGATGCGCTATCACCCGGCGGTCGTGGCCCAGCAGGCTGCCACCGTGCAGATTCTGGCCGAGGGCCGGTTCACCCTGGGGCTGGGCAGCGGGGAGAACCTCAACGAGCACATCGTGACGGGCGCGGGGTGGCCGAACGTAGTGCGCAGGCAAGCCATGCTCGGTGAAGCCATCAAGATCATCCGCGAGCTGCTGATGGGGGAGACGGTTGACCACCACGGCGACCATTTCGAAGTCGACCAGGCGCGGCTCTGGGACCTGCCGGACATCCCGGTCGCGTTGGCCGTGGCCATGTCGGGGCCCAAAGGCGTCGACAGATTCGCCGCGGCTGCCGATCACCTGATCGCGGTGCAGCCCGACCGGGATCTGGTCCAGTCCTGGCACGCCGCACGGCAGGCGGCCGGATTGGCGGGTGGGCGCGTCATCGGGCAGTTACCAGTGTGCTGGGATCTCGACCGGGATAAGGCAATACAGCGCGCCCACCGGCAATTCCGCTGGTTCGGCGGCGGCTGGTCGGTCAATTCCGAGCTGCCGACACCGGCGGCGTTCGCGGCCGCCACCCGCTACGTGCAGCCGCGCGACGTTGCCGGGGCCATACCGTGTGGGCCGGAACTGGACGCAATCGTCGACGCCGTCGGCGCCTACCGCGACGCCGGTTTCACCGACATCGCGCTGATCCAGATCGGCGGGGAGACCCAGGAAGCCTTCCTCAAGGAGGCCGCAGAGCCGCTGCTGGCGGCGCTGCGCGACGCACCTTAAGGCGACTGCGAGCGCGGCGGAGCCGGGCGCAGCAGGTCGCCGCCATCAGCGCAGCGGCGACTGCGAGCGCGGCGGAGCCGGGCGCAGCAGGTCGCCGCCATCAGCGCAGCGGCGACTGCGAGCGCGGCGGAGCCGGGCGAATGGGGGCACTCCCCGGCGGTGTGGGCCCACCCGCTTGCCCGGGAAGGTCGTCGACATCAGCGCAGCGGGTTTCGGGCCGCAGCGGCGAGGGTACAAGGGGCCTCATGAGCGACATCAGCGACACCGATGAGGGAATCGATCAGAGGCGTACGACCCAGCCGCGGGCCGGACTGGTGTTCAAGGACCGCCGTGAGTTGCCGGGATTGGCCATGCTGCTGATGGCGGCGCTGGCATTGGTGGGCTTCATGAGCGCCGCCGCGCAGCACGACGCTGGGTGGACGCTGGGCTTCGGTATCGCGGTCCTAGCGTTGGCGATCGGCGGCTTGACCTGGGTTTTCGTCGGGCGAAGCCGCACCACCCACGCCGGTCATCACCGGCGTCAGACCTAACGCGCCCGCAGCGAACCGGGACACCGCCTGCGTCCCGGTCAGTGCTGCCGGGCCATAACCTGGCCGGTGCCGACTGGTGATCTCGCCCGAGGCGGGATTCAGCGTCACCTCGGCCAACAGTTCCCCCGTCGTCGGTTCGCAGACTGCCCAGAGATAGCCCGAGTCATCGGCCCAGCCTGATTCCGCCTTCGCGACGTAGTCCGGGTCGGTCTCACCGAGGTCGGCCAGAGTCACACGGTCGTCGATACGATCGTCGGCCCGTGGTATCCGCAGATACCACGGGCCGGCGTTGATCTCGATCGGTTCTATGTCGGCTACTTGATCTCGCAGAGCACGGTGCCCTGCGTGATGGCCGACCCGGCCTCTGCCGACAGGCCGGTGATGACACCGTCCTTGTGCGCGGTCACCGGGTTCTCCATCTTCATAGCCTCCAGGACTACGACCAGGTCACCGGCGGCGACCTCCTGGCCCTCCTCGACGGCCACCTTCACCACGGTGCCCTGCATCGGTGCGGTCACTGCGTCACCGGATGCCGCCGCGCCGCCGTGTGCGCCACGCTTGCGGGCCTTCGGCTTTTTGCGGATTGCGCCGGCGGCGCCGCCCGCACCGCCGCCCAGCGCCAGATCACCAGGCAGCGACACCTCCAGGCGTCGTCCGCCGACCTCGACGACCACCTTCTGCCGCGGCTGGGCATCATCCTCGTCGAGGGGCTCGCCACCGGTGAACGGTTCGATGGTGTTCTCGAACTCGGTCTCGATCCAGCGGGTGTGCACCGTGAAGCCGTTCTCGTCGCCGACAAAGGCCGGGTCGCGTACCACCACGCGGTCGAACGGGATGACCGTGGCCAGCCCCTCGACGTGGAACTCGTCCAGGGCGCGCCGGGCGCGCTCGAGGGCCTCGGTGCGGGTCGCGCCGGTCACGATCAGCTTGGCCAGCATCGAGTCGAACTGGCCGCCGATCACCGAACCGGTCTCCACGCCGGAGTCCATCCGGATGCCGGGGCCGGTCGGCGGGTCGAAGCGGGTCACCGGGCCGGGGGCGGGCAGGAAGCCGCGGCCGGCGTCCTCGCCGTTGATGCGGAACTCGATGGAGTGGCCGCGCGGTGCGGGGTCCTCGGTGATGTCGAGGGTCTCGCCGTTGGCGATGCGGAACTGCTCGCGCACCAGGTCGATGCCGGAGGTTTCCTCGGTGACCGGGTGTTCCACCTGCAGACGGGTGTTGACCTCCAGGAAGCTGATCAGGCCGTCCTGGCCGACCAGGTATTCCACGGTGCCGGCACCGTAGTAGCCGGCCTCTTTGCAGATCCGCTTGGCGGACTCGTGGATCTCCTTGCGCTGCGCGTCGGTCAGGAACGGCGCCGGGGCCTCCTCGACCAGCTTCTGGAAGCGGCGCTGCAGCGAGCAGTCGCGGGTGCCCGCGACGATGACGTTGCCGTGCTGGTCAGCGATGACCTGGGCCTCGACGTGGCGCGGCTTATCCAGGTAGCGCTCCACGAAGCACTCGCCGCGACCGAACGCGGCTACCGCCTCACGGGTCGCGGACTCGAAGAGCTCGGGGATCTCCTCGATGGTGCGGGCCACCTTCATGCCGCGGCCACCGCCGCCGAACGCGGCCTTGATCGCCACCGGCACGCCGTACTCCTTGGCGAAGGCCACCACCTCGTCGGCGTCCTTGACCGGGTCCGGGGTGCCGGGCACCAGCGGAGCCTTGGCGCGGGCGGCAATGTGGCGCGCGGTGACCTTGTCGCCGAGGTCGCGAATCGACTGCGGGCTCGGCCCGATCCAGATCAGCCCGGCGTCGATCACGGCCTGGGCGAAGTCGCCGTTCTCCGAGAGAAAGCCGTAGCCGGGGTGGATGGCGTTGGCGCCCGACTGGGCGGCGGCGTCGAGGATCTTCTCGAACACCAGGTAGGACTCGGCCGAGGTCTGCCCACCCAGGGCGAAGGCCTCATCGGCGAGCCGGACGTGGGGTGCGTCGGCGTCGGGCTCGGCGTACACGGCCACGCTGGCCAATCCGGCGTCGCGCGCGGCGCGGATCACCCGGACTGCGATCTCCCCGCGGTTGGCGACGAGCACCTTGGAGATCTTCGAGCTGGCATGGTTCGCCACTGGCCCTCCTGATGGCATGTATAAGAAATGTCTTTAAGAATCTAGCTTCAGGCAGTGTAAAGCGCGACCGCTGAACCTGTTCCAGTGCCCCTTACGCGGCGCGTAAATGCCGCTTGATGCGGGTCAACATGGCCGACATACCCCGCAGCCGCAGCGGACTGATCAGTGCGGCCAATCCCAGCCGAGACGCGAAATCCTCCGGCACGCCCAGGATGACGTCGGCCGGTTCGCCGTCCAGGCCGGCGGCCCAAATCGATGCGAAGCCGCGCGTCGTCGGTGCCTCTACAGGCGCGCTGAAATACAGCCGCACCCGCTGCCGGTCTGCGGCATCGACATGCAGGAACAACGGCGACTGGCACTCCGGTACCGGTTCCATGGCGGATTCGGTCAGCTCATCGGGCAGCTCGGGCAGTTCGTCGGCGAATTCGAGCAGCAGCCGCAGCTTGTCCTGTCCTTCGACTTCGGCGAAGTCGGCCACCATCTGCGCCAGTCCCTCCGGCAGGCTCATCAGCTGGCTCAGCCCACCCCGGCCCCTGGGGCCAGGCCTGGTTCGGGGCCGTCGACGATGGGCACGCGCACGGTGTTGCCCCACTCGGTCCAGGACCCGTCGTAGTTGCGGACGTCCTCGATGCCGAGCAGATGGGTCAGAACGAACCAGGTGTGGCTGGAGCGTTCTCCGATGCGGCAGTAGGCGATCGGCTGGTCCCCAGGCTTGACGAAATCGTAGAGCCGTTCCAATTCCTCGCGCTTGCGGAACCGACCGGCATCGTCGGCCGCCTTGCTCCATGGCACTGAGACCGCAGTGGGGATGTGGCCGCCGCGCAGCACACCCTCCTCCGGGTACTCCGGCATGTGGGTGCGCTCGCCGGTGTACTCCTGCGGCGAGCGCACGTCGATCAGCGGCACCTGGCCTATGTTGGCCAGCACGTCGTCCTTATAGGCCCGGATGGGGGCGTCATTGCGCTTGACCACGGGGTAGCCGGTCGTGGTCTTCGACGGCACGTCCAGGGTGGTTTCGCGGCCCGAGGAAATCCACAGGTCGCGTCCGCCGTCGAGCAGTCGTACGTCTTGGTGTCCGAACAGAGTGAACACCCACAACGCGTAGGCGGCCCACCAGTTGGACTTGTCGCCGTAGATCACCACGGTGTCGTCGCGGGAGATGCCCTTGCGGTTCATCAGGTCGGCGAACTGCTCGCCGGTGATGTAATCGCGGACCGGGGAATCGTTGAGATCGGTGACCCAGTCGATCTTGACCGCGGTGGGGATGTGGCCGATGTCGTAGAGCAAGACATCCTCGTCGGACTCCACCACGACGAGGCCAGGTGTGCCCAGATTGCCCGCGAGCCAGTCGGCTGTCACCAATCGTTCCGGGTGAGCGTAGGACTGCAGGGCGGGGGCGGGGTCGGCAGGCACTGGCACGAAACCGAGCCTACCGGTCGGTAACCGTTGTGCCACTCCGATGGCCGGAAATCCCCCGGGCTTCAGCTGCGCGTGACCTGGCTCAGGTGACCGGATTGGCCGCCCACAGCGCAGCGACCGAGAGCCCGGCTGAGCGCAGCAGTCGACGCAGCATGGGCAGGCTGATACCGATGACACTGGAGGGATCGCCATCGACGCCGTCGACGAACCAGCCCCCCAAGCCATCCAGGGTGAATCCGCCGGCGACCCGCAGTGGCTCGCCGCTGGCCAGGTACGCCTCCAAATCGTCGTCATCTGGGTGGCCGAAGTGCACTGTGGTGACGGCAGTCTCGATGATCTGATGGGTGATCTCGTTGTCGCGCAACCGGATCAGGCTGTGGCCGGTATGGAGTTGCCCGGAATTTCCGGCCATCTCGCGCCAGCGGATGCGGGCCTCATCGACCGTCGGGGGCTTGCCGCACAGCTTGCCGTCGATGTAGAGCATCGAATCGCAGCCGATCACAACGCAATCGGCGCTTACTGGAGGCTGCAGCGTGGAGGCGACCTGCTCTGCCTTTGCGGCGGCCAGGGCGCCGGTCACTGCTTCCGGAGACGCAGTAGCGGGCAGGCCGGCCATCACGGCGTCCTCGTCGACACCGGAGACCACCACCAACGGGTCGATCCCGGCGCCGCGCAGGACGGCCAACCGGCCGGAGGAGGCCGAGCCGAGGACCAGCCGCGTCACCCGCGGTGCTTTCGGCGCCGGATATCCCCCGCCTCGCTGGCGCTCGGCCTCCTCACCGGCGCATGTGGGTGCGTTCCAGCAACGTGATCCGCTGCCAGCTGAACAGCGGAATCCGCAGCTTGTCGACTGGGTGGCCCCACAGATTGCGGTCTCGCGTGCCGGCTTCGGCACTCGCGCCGCCTGCCGTCCCGAGCACCGCGACCAGCGCCGCGATCTCTGCGTCGGTGGGGTTGCCCCGCAACACCTTGATGAGCGGCTCGGCCGCCACAGGAGTCTCCTCGACCGCCGTGGTCGCTTCGTTCTCTTCGCTCACAAGCGCGCTCCGCTCACAGTGCTTTTGCTGCTCGCGTCACTCGTGTCATTCGCTGCGCTCACTCCACTCGTTCCGCTCACAGTGCTTTTGCTGCTCGCGTCACTCGTGTCATTCGCTGCGCTCACTCCACTCGTTCCGCTCACAGGGGAATGTTTCCGTGCTTCTTGGGCAGCGGCTGGACAATCTTGCGTTCCAGCAGCCGCAGCGACGTCGCGATGTAGCCGCGGGTGTGCGACGGCGGGATCACCGCGTCGACGTAGCCCCGCTCGGCGGCGACGTAGGGGTTCACCAGGGTGTCCTCGTACTCCTGCTGCAGTTGCAGCCGCAGTGTGTCGACGTCCTCACCCTTCTTGGCGGCCTCCGAGAGCTGCGAGCGGTAGACGAACCCGACCGCGCCGGAGGCACCCATCACCGCGATCTGGGCCGTCGGCCAGGCCACGTTGACGTCGGCGCCCATCTCCTTGGAACCCATCACGCAGTACGCGCCGCCGTAGGCCTTGCGGGTGATGACGGTGATCTTGGCGACCGTGGCCTCGCCGTAGGCGTAGAGCAGCTTGGCGCCGCGCCGGATGATGCCGTTGTACTCCTGCTCGGTGCCGGGCAGGAAGCCGGGCACGTCCACCAGCAGCACGATCGGGATGTTGAAGCAGTCGCAGGTCCGGATGAACCGGGCGGCCTTCTCCGAGGCGTTGATGTCCAGGCAGCCGGCGAACTGGGTCGGCTGGTTGGCCACGATGCCGACGGTGCGGCCCTCCACGCGGCCGAAGCCGACGATGATGTTCTGCGCGTAGCCCGCCTGGACCTCCAGGAACTCGTCGTCGTCGAGGATCCGAGTGATGACCTCGTGCATGTCGTACGGCTGGTTCGGCGAGTCCGGGATCAGGGTGTCGAGTTCGAGGTCCTCGGCGGTGAGGTTGTCCTCGATGGCGCCCTCGGCGGGCGGCACCGGGAAGTGCGGCGGGTCGGCATAGTTGTTCGGGGGCAGATAGCTCAGCAGGTCGCGGACGTAGTCCAGCGCGTCCTGCTCGCCGGAGGCGACGTAGTGCGCGGTCCCGGACTTGCCCATGTGGGTGTGCGCCCCGCCCAGCTCCTCCTGGGTGACCTCTTCGCCGGTGACGGTCTTGATCACATCTGGGCCGGTGATGAACATCTGGGAGGTCTGGTCGACCATCACGATGAAGTCGGTCAGCGCGGGGGAGTAGACGTGACCACCGGCCGCGGCGCCCATGATCAGCGAGATCTGGGGGATGACTCCCGAGGCCAGGATGTTGTTGTGGAAGATCTTGCTGTACAGGCCCAGCGAGACCACACCCTCTTGGATGCGGGCGCCGGCGCCGTCGTTGATCCCGATCAGCGGCCGGCCGGTCTTCATGGCCAGCTCCTGGACCTTGACGATCTTCTCGCCGTAGACCTCGCCGAGGCTGCCGCCGAACACGGTGGCGTCCTGGCTGAAGATGCAGACCTCGCGGCCGTCGATGGTGCCGTAGCCGGTCACCACACCGTCGCCGAGCGGACGCTTGTCGGCCAGGCCGAAGTTGGTGCTGCGGTGCTTAGCCAGCGCGTCGAGCTCGACGAAAGAGCCCTCGTCAAGCAGGGCGTAGACCCGTTCCCGAGCGGTCAGCTTGCCCTTGGCATGCACCTTCTCGACTGCGGCCTCACCGACCGGGTGCAGGGTCTCCTCGGTCCGACGCTTGAGGTCGGCCAGCTTGCCCGCGGTGGTGTGGATGTCGACGACATGCTCGGCTTGCGCCTCTACGTGGGCCTCACCGGAGTGCTCAGTAACACTGGTCATAAGAAACGATCTTAAAGTGTGGGCCATCGGATCGCCCGACCGGACCGGTTAGGGAACGTCGCCGCTGTGACACAAGTGAATGCAGTGGCAGACAGGGCGGGTCAGGCGGCTGCGGTGCCGGGCTCAGGTGGTGCGGTGACTTCCTTGACGAAATCGCCGAGGTAGCGGATCGCTCGCCGCCCCTCGGGCAGCACGTCGGCCGCCAACGGGAAGTCGTGAACCTGGCCCTCCCACAAATGCAGATCGCAACGCACACCGGCGGTGTCCAGTCGCTGCGCCATGGCTTCGGCGTCGGGCAACAGCAGTTCGTCGGTGCTTGCGTGGATGGCGACCGGCGGCAGCGACGACAGGTCGGCATCCATCGGCGAAGCGGCGCGGGCGCGGAGCAGGTATCGGGTGAAAGCCATCAGTGCCTCGCACGGGAACATCGCACAACGTCGGGCGTTGCGGTGCTGAAGCTTTGCCGTGGGGTCTGCATCAGTGAACGGTGAAATCGTTGCTATCCCAGCCGGTTTCACCATATCGAACTGCGCGGCCGCCAGGGCGGTCATAAACGCTAGGTATCCACCTGCGGAATCGCCAGCGATCACGATCTGCTCCGGGTCGTAGCCACTGCGAAGCAGCCAGCGCAACCCGCTCAAGCCGTCGTCGACGGCGTCTGCGATTCGGTGTGCGGGCAACATCCGGTAGTCGACGTTGAGGACGCTGGCATCGGCCGCTCGGGACAATCGAGTTACCAGTGAACGATGGGTATTGAGCCCGCAGGTCAGGAAAGCTCCGCCGTGCAGATACAAGATGGCCCGTTGCCTCGACACTCCTGCCGCCTGAATCCGTTCGGCGACACAGTGACCCAGACGGAAGCGCTCGACGCGCGCCGCCTGCCGGTGCGGCACCATGCCGGCCAGAAGATCGACCGATCCGAGCGGCCACGCCAAGTCCGGTCGGACTGCCCATGCGCGCACCAGGTTCTTCACGACGAATCGACTGGCCAACGACACAGCGACCGATTGTGCGCTGTGGCGTCGGTGAATTCGCCTCGTCAACAATCCCCTGGTGACCATGTCGATCACCTCCTCCACCGGTCCGATTACCCGCGCGTCGAGCGTTTCAACCGGTGTGGCTGCGGCGCTGGTGAGTAAGCTGGCGAAATGAGTCTTGTGCCACGGCCGCCGCTGGATGTGACCGCTCTGCGGGACGGCCTGACCGGGCCGCACGGGCCGTGGCGCGCCGTAGATGTCGTCGAGGACACCGGTTCCACCAACGCCGATCTGCTGGCCCGCGCCGCCGCCGGAGAAGACATCGCCGGCGCGGTGCTGCTGGCTGAGCACCAGACGGCCGGCCGCGGGCGTCACGGTCGACACTGGAGCGCCCCAGCGCGCAGCCAGCTCTCACTGTCGGTGGGGGTCGCCGCGGACACCGTGCCGACCTCGGGTTGGGGTTGGCTGACGCTGGCCACCGGGGTCGCGCTCGCCGATGCGATCGCCGAAGTTTCGGGTCTGCAGGTCGGCCTGAAGTGGCCCAACGACGTCATCGGGGGTGACGGCAAGCTGGCCGGCATTCTCGCCGAGGTGGCCGCGCCGAAGCAGGTGATCGTGGTTGGGCTCGGGCTCAACGTGACTATGACCGCCGACGAGGCTCCGGATCCAGTGGCGGTCTCACTGGCCATGCTCGGAGCTGCGGTCGTTGATCGAAACACCTTCGCCGACAAGGTTCTTCGTCACCTCGCGAGCCGGGTCGCGGCCTGGCGGGCGGCGGGCGGAGCCGACGACGCACTGGTGTCGGACTACCGGCGACACAGCTGCACCCTGGGGGCCCAGGTGCGCGCCGACATACCCGGCGGCCAACGCGTGGAAGGAGTCGCCGAGGCCATCGATGACACCGGCCGCCTGGTGATCAACACCGGGGACGGAACCGTCACGGTGGCGGCCGGCGACGTCAGCCGACTCCGGCCCACCGGCTAGGACCCGGCCGTGGGTTACCCGGACAACGTGCTAGCGGACGACGAGCAGGTGGTGTTGCACCGGCACCCGCACGTCAAACGCCTGATTCTGCCGGTGCTGGCGCTGTTGCTGGTCACCGCCTGCGCTGCGTTCGCCGCTGGGTTCGTCACTACGCGGGCCTGGGATCCGACCGCAAAGAACGTCGTCTTCGGGGTGATCTGGGCGATCTGGCTGGTGGTATTCGGGTGGCTGACGCTCTGGCCGTTCCTGAGTTGGCTGACCACGCATTTCGTGGTCACCGACCGGCGTGTGATGTTTCGGCACGGGCTGTTGACCCGCAGCGGAATCGACATCGGCCTGGCGCGGATCAACAGTGTGGAGTTCGTGCATGGGTTCATCGACCGGATCTTGCGAACCGGGACGCTGATCATCGAGTCGGCGTCACAGGAACCCCTGGAGTTCTACGACATTCCGCGCGTGGAGCAGGTCCACACGCTCCTCTATCACGAAGTTTTCGACAGGCCGTCCGCCGGCGGTTGATGGCGGGCCGGACGCCGGAACAGCGTCACCACGCCGGTGTCCGGGCCGCCCTCCAGGGCGTCTTCGATCGCCTCGGCGAGCGCGCCGGTCTCGATCGTCGCGTCGAGTGCGGCGTCGGTGCTGCGGGCGAACTCATCCGGAAAGACCCAGCGGCGGAACGCCCAGAACCGGAACGCCATCTGCAGCAGGTTGCCGATGATGTAGGCCGAAACGAAGTCCGAGAGGTTCTCGATGGTCAGCGACACCATGGGCGCCCGCAGCCCAAGCACGTAGCTGGAGAACCACAACGGCGCCATGGACAACACCACGCCGACGCCGCTGACCCCGAAGAACAGCAGCGCCTCGTGGTGACGCTCCCGGCCGCCCCGGTCCTTGAAGCTCCACTCCCGGTTGAGGATGTAGGAGGCGATCACCGCGACGATCCCCGAGATGACCTTGGCCGTGACGGGCTTAGGCGACAGGATCGTGAGCTTGAGGGTGTAGAACAGCGCGGAGTCGATCAGGAATGTGGTCGCGCCGACGATGGCGAACTTGATCAGTTCATGATGGCGTTCGGCCAGCGGTCGGATCACCCGCGGTAGGCGAGCAATCGTGGCGTCGGTAAAAGACACAAGTTGCCAGTGTACGGACTCGGCACCATCTGCGCCTAACGACTGCATAACGACCTCGCGGGCCGCATGGCGGCGACCCCCAGCGCGCGGCTGCGCCGCACTTGCGATCGCCGCGGCGCCGACGTGACACGATATTGCCCGTGCTGAACCCCTCCACCCCGACGCCGCCTGCGGGCGGACGCAGCCCCTCCCCCGCAAGCGGGCGGTGCCCCCAGGTCGCCATGGTGGGCGGCGGTCAGCTGGCGCGGATGACTCATCAGGCCGCGATCGCGCTAGGGCAGCGGCTGCGAGTGCTGGCCGCGGCGGCCGACGAGCCGGCCGCCCAGGTCACCCCGGACGTGGTGATCGGATCGCACACCGACCTCGATGACCTGCGCCGGGCGGCCGCCGGCGCCACCGTGCTTACCTTCGACCACGAGCACGTCCCGGGAGAGCTGCTGGACCAGCTGATCGCCGAGGGCGTCAACGTCGCGCCTCCGCCGGCGGCGTTGCTGCACGCCCAGGACAAGCTGGTGATGCGTCGCAAGCTGGCGGAGTTGGGCGCGCCGGTGCCGCGGTTCGCCGCGATCGAGACGCCTGAGGATCTGGACGACTTCGCCGCCCTCACCGGCGGCCCGATGGTGGTGAAGGCGGCCCGCGGCGGCTACGACGGGCGCGGGGTGTCCATCGTTGACGATGTGCCCCAGGCCCGGGCGGTCGTCACCGATTATCTGGCCGCCGGCGTGCCGGTGTTGGCCGAAGAGCGGGTCGCGATGCGCCGGGAACTCTCGGCGCTGGTGGCCCGGTCACCGTTCGGCCAGGGCGCGGCATGGCCGGTGGTCGAGACCGTCCAGGAGAGCGGAATCTGTGTGACGGTGATCGCGCCCGCCCCCGATCTGTCGGACGAATCAGCTGCTGCTGCACAACAATTGGCGCTGCGATTGGCCGACGAGCTAGGTGTGGTCGGGGTGCTGGCGGTCGAACTTTTCGAAACCGTCGACGGCCAGTTGCTGGTCAACGAGCTGGCGATGCGACCGCACAACTCGGGGCACTGGACCATGGACGGTGCCGCCACCAGCCAGTTCGAACAGCATCTACGCGCGGTGCTGGACTATCCGCTCGGCGCCACCACGCCGGTGGCGGCCGTAACCGTCATGGCCAATGTCCTGGGCGCCCCGCAAACCCCGACGATGACGATGGACGAGCGACTGCACCACCTGTTCGCGCGCTATCCCGATGCCCGAGTCCACCTCTACGGCAAGGACGAACGACCCGGCCGCAAGATCGGCCACATCAACCTCCTCGGTGAGGACGCCAAGGACTCGGCGAACCTGCGCGAGCGGGCCGAAAGCGCGGCACACTGGTTGTCGCACGGGGAATGGAGCGATGGATGGGATCCGCATGAGTGAGCACAAGCCTGGTCCCCGGGTCGGCGTCATCATGGGCAGCGACAGCGACTGGTCGGTGATGGAAGACGCGGCCGTGGCGCTGGCCGAGTTCGAGATCCCGTTCGAGGTCGGAGTGGTCTCGGCGCACCGCACTCCGCAGCGGATGTTTGACTACGCCCGCGACGCCGCCGGCCGCGGCATCGAGGTGATCATCGCCGGGGCGGGGGGTGCGGCGCACCTGCCCGGAATGGTGGCATCGGCCACACCGCTGCCGGTGATCGGGGTGCCGGTTCCGTTGGCCCGTCTGGACGGCATGGACTCTTTGCTGTCGATCGTGCAGATGCCGGCCGGTGTGCCGGTGGCCACAGTTTCTATCGGCGGCGCACGCAACGCGGGTTTGCTGGCGGTGCGTATTCTGGGCGCATCCGACGCCGCGTTACGGGCCCGCATGGCGGCTTTTCAAGACCAGCTGGCCCAGAGCGTGTTTGCGAAAGACGCCGCGTTGCAGGGTAGAGTTAGCGGCCATTAACTGAGGAGGCTGTGATGGCTGGGTGGGCCGGGAATCCGTCGTTCGATCTGTTCAAACTCCCCGAGGAGCACGACGAGTTGCGGGCGGCGATCCGCGCATTGGCGGAAAAGGAGATCGCTCCCTACGCCAAGGAAGTCGACGAGAAGGCCCGGTTCCCCGAAGAGGCCCTGGCCGCGCTGAACGCGTCGGGCTTCAATGCCGTCCACGTTCCCGAGGAGTACGGCGGGCAGGGTGCGGACTCGGTCGCGGCCTGCATCGTGATCGAAGAAGTGGCGCGCGTCGACGCATCTGCCTCGTTGATTCCCGCGGTGAACAAGCTGGGCACCATGGGTCTGATCCTGTCGGGATCCGACGAACTGAAGCAGCAGGTGCTGCCGGGTCTGGCGGCTGGTGAGGTGATGGCCTCCTACGCACTGTCGGAGCGTGAAGCCGGCAGTGACGCCGCAGCGATGCGTACTCGGGCCAAGGCCGACGGTGATGACTGGATCCTCAACGGCTCCAAGTGCTGGATCACCAATGGTGGAAAGTCCAGCTGGTACACCGTGATGGCAGTGACGGACCCCGACTTGGATGCCAATGGCATCTCGGCGTTCATGGTCCACATCGACGACGAGGGCTTCACCATCGGGCCCAAGGAGCACAAGCTCGGCATCAAGGGCTCACCCACGACCGAGCTGTACTTCGAGAACTGCCGCATCCCCGGCGACCGGATCATCGGTGAGCCCGGCACGGGGTTCAAGACCGCGCTGCGGACGTTGGATCACACGCGTCCGACCATCGGTGCTCAGGCGGTCGGCATCGCTCAGGGCGCTTTGGACGCAGCGATCGAATACACCAAGGACCGCAAGCAGTTCGGCAAGAACATCAGCACCTTCCAGGGTGTGCAGTTCATGTTGGCCGATATGGCGATGAAGCTCGAAGCTGCTCGGTTGATGGTGTATTCGGCGGCGGCGCGTGCCGAGCGTGGCGAGACCGGGTTGGGTTTCATCTCCGCAGCGTCGAAGTGTTTTGCCTCGGATGTGGCCATGGAGGTCACCACTGATGCGGTGCAGTTGTTCGGTGGGGCGGGCTACACCACGGATTTCCCGGTGGAGCGGATGATGCGTGACGCCAAGATCACCCAGATCTATGAGGGCACCAACCAGATCCAGCGCGTCGTCATGAGCCGACACCTCCTGCGCTGACCCCCAGGTGATGACAGACCGGATCGATATCGTCCGCGTGGCGCGGCATGCGTTCGTCGACACGGTCGACGGGCTCACGGACGCTGAATTCGATCACGGAACCACTCTGTGTACCCAATGGTCGCCGCGCGACGTGCTGGCCCACCTGATCGGTACCTCCGAGATCGGCAGATACCTGCGTGCACCGTGGCGGTTGCACAAGATCAACGCCGAAGTCGTCACGGCGGGACGTGGCCGCGACCGGGCCGAACTGATCGCCACCGCTCGGCGCTGGGCACAGGTACCCGATCGCGCGGTGGCCGGGCTCCTGCTGGGCGACTTGGCGATGCATCACCAGGACGTGCTGCGCGGACTGGGGCGTAGCCGAGAAATCCCGCCGGTTGAAGAGGCCGCGATCCTGGCCGAGGGAGTGAGCCTGACGGTGCAGAAGCTGCAGCCGACCCTGCTCCGGTATCGGGTCGAACCCACCAACGGGGTCGGCCGGCCCCGCGGCCGGGGCACCGTCGTCCGTGGCACCGCAGAAGCGCTGGGCCTGTGGCTCGGCGGCCGCAACATATCCGATGTCGAGATCGGCTGAAGCCGTTCGCGCGCATCGGTGAACGCACGAATGCGACAGCCCTAAGATTGGCAATCGGCGCTGTCCGCCCCACCTAGGAGAGGCTTAATGCCAGGACTTCTTCCCGACGTCGACCCCGACGGATTGCTGGAGTACTCCGTCGTCTACACCGACCGGGCCATCAACCACATGTCCGCGCGCTTCCAGGACGTCATGAACGACGTCTCGGCGATGCTGCGCGAGGTGTACCACGCCGACGCGGCGGTCGTCGTCCCCGGCAACGGCACGTGCGGCATGGAAGCGGTCGCACGCCAGTTCGCCAACGACGCCGACGTGCTCGTCGTCCGCAACGGGTTCTTCAGCTACCGGTGGAGTCAGATCCTTGCGACCGGCCGCATCACCGACCGCGTCACCGTCCTCAAGGCCCGCCAGACGGGAGACGGCGACCAGGCGCCCTTCGCTCCCGCGCCCATCGACGAGGTCGAGGAGGCGATCGCGCGGATCCGGCCGGCGGTGGTGTGCGTTCCGCACGTGGAAACCGCCAGCGGAATCCTGCTGCCTGATGACTACCTGACGCGCATCGGCACGGCGACGGCTGCGGTCGGCGGCCTGTTCGTCCTGGACTGCATCGCCTCCGGCGTGGTCTGGGCGGACATGGCGGCCCTCGGGGTCGACGTACTGGTGACCGCGCCACAGAAGGACTGGAGTGCCGAGCCGGGCTGCGCCATGGTCGGCCTGTCCAACCACGCCCTGGAGGTCATGGAGCGCACCCAGAGCACCAGCTTCGCGCTGGACCTGAAGAAGTGGCGCGAGATCATGGTGGCCTACGAGAACGGTGGCCACGCCTACCACGCGACCATGCCGACCGGCGTGATCAGCAGCCTTCGCGATGCCATGGCCGAGACCCGCGACCGCGGCTTCGATGCCGTGCGCGAGCAGCAGTTCACCCTGGGGCGCAAGGTGCGTGCGCTGCTGGCCGAACGCGGCTTCCCCAGCGTGGCCGCACCCGGCTTCGAAGCGCCCGGCGTGGTGGTCAGCTACACCACCGACCCCGACATCCGCACCGGGCGAAAGTTTCTGGCCCAGGGCCTGCAGACCGCAGCGGGAGTGCCGTTGCAATGCGATGAGCCGGCGACGTTCAGCACCTTCCGAATTGGGCTGTTCGGCCTGGACAAGTTGGCCGACATCGAGGGAACGGTGGCGCGACTGAGCTCCGCGATCGACCGGATCGCCTCGGCCTGATCCGATGCCAGAAGGTCACGCCGGCACGTCGAGCATCTATCTCGCCGCCGCCGAGGGCGGCTCCGGCAAGTCCGTGCTCGCGCTGGGCCTGCTGCACCTTCTGGCCGCCTCATCGACCCGCGTCGGCGTTTTCCGGCCGGTCGTACGATCGCTGGACGAGCCCGACGGGCAACTCGAACTGCTGCTCGCCCATGCCACCGCCACTATCGACGACCACAGTGCCTGCCGTGGCGTGACCTACCAACAGGTCTTCGCCGACCGCGAGGCGGCACTGGGCGAGATCGTCGCGCGATTCCACGAAGTCGCCCGGCACTGCGACACCGTGCTGGTGGTCGGCAGCGACTACACCGACGTCGTCAACCCGAGCGAGTTGAGCTTCAACGCCCGCGTCGCGGTGAACCTGGGGGCGCCACTGGTGCTGGCGATCAACGGCCACAACCGCGACGCGCAGGCCATCGCCGACATCACCGAGCGCTGCCTGACCGAAGTGGCTGCGGTACACGCCCATCCGGCGGCGGTGATCGCCAACCGTTGCGACCCGGACCGGCTGGCCGAAGTCACCCAGGCGATCTCGGTGCGCTTGGCCGGCGCGGACATTCCGGCGTTCGCGGTTCCGGAGGTGGCGCTGCTGTCGGCGCCGACCATGGCCGAACTCTGCACCGCGCTGGAGGGCACCGTCTACAGCGGCGACCCGGAGTTGCTGCGCCGCGAAGCCCTCAGCGTCATGGTCGGTGGCATGACCGCCGAGAACATTCTCGATCGACTGTCCGAGGGGCAGGTTGTGATCGTGCCGGCCGACCGCTCCGACGTACTGCTTGCCTTGGTGAACGCCCATGAGGCACAGGGCTTCCCATCGCTGGCGGGAATCATCCTCAACGGGGGCCTGCTGCCGCACCCGGCCATCGACAAGTTGGTGAAGGGTCTGCGTCCCACGCTGCCGCTGATCGCCACCAGTCACCGCACCTACGACACCGCCGAAAAGGTGTCCCATACCGGCTCGCGGATCACCGTCGGTGCATTGCGCAAGGTCGACACGGCGCTTGCCCTGGTCGCCGAGCACATCGACGGCGCCGAGCTGGCGGAGCGGATCCGGGTGCCGGCGTCGACCGTGATCACCCCGCAGATGTTCGAGTACCGGCTGCTGGAACGGGCCCGAGCCGACCGTCGCCACATTGTGCTGCCGGAAGCAACCGACGACCGGATCCTGTTGGCAGCCGGACGGTTGCTGTCCCGCGGGATCGTCGACCTGACCCTGCTCGGCGTGGAAGGCGCGGTGCGTCGGCGCGGCGCCGAGCTGGGCGTGGACCTGGACGCCGCGCGGGTGATCGACCCCGAGACCAGTGACCTGCGGGACACCTTCGGCGCCGAATACGCCCGGCTGCGCGCGCACAAGGGCGTCACCGAGGACCGTGCCCGCGAGATCATGCGTGACATCTCTTATTTCAGCACCATGATGGTGCACTCCGGGATCGCCGACGGAATGGTGTCGGGTGCCGTGCACACCACCGCACACACCATCCGGCCGGCGTTCGAGATCATCCGCACCGCGCCTGGGGTGTCCACGGTGTCCAGTGTGTTCCTAATGTGCCTGTCCGACCGGGTGCTGGCCTACGGGGACTGCGCAGTGGTGCCCGATCCGACCGTCGAGCAACTCGCCGACATCGCGATCTCCTCGGCGGCCACCGCGGCCGCCTTCGGCATCGACCCCCGAGTCGCGCTGCTGTCCTATTCGACCGGTGAGTCCGGTTCCGGCGCCGGTGTGGACAAGGTCCGTGCCGCCACACAATTGGTGCACGAGCGTCGCCCCGATCTGCTCGCCGACGGTCCGATCCAATACGACGCCGCGGTCGATGCGGGAGTCGCCGCGGCCAAGATGCCGGACTCGCCGGTGGCGGGGCGGGCCACCGTGCTGGTCTTCCCCGACCTCAACACCGGCAACAACACCTACAAGGCGGTGCAGCGCAGTGCCGGTGCGATCGCAATCGGTCCGGTGCTGCAGGGACTGGCCAAGCCCGTCAACGACCTGTCCCGCGGCGCGCTGGTCGACGACATCGTCTACACCGTGGCGATCACTGCGATCCAGGCGCAGGGAGTGACTCCGTGACCAAAACCGCGTCCGGTCTGGTGCTGGTGCTCAACTCCGGCTCGTCATCGATTAAATACCAATTGGTCGACCCAGTGGCCGGGACCGCGCTGCTGTCCGGCCTGGTGGAGCAGATCGGTGAGGCCGACAGCCCGGTGGCAGACCACGCCGCCGGTCTGCGGCTGATCCATCGGCAGCTCGTCGACTCCGCCATTGACCTGGCCACCGTGCGCGCCGTCGGTCACCGGGTGGTGCACGGGGGCAACCTGTTCTACGCGCCCACCCTGATCACCGATGCGGTGGTGGCCGAGGTGGCCCGGCTGTCCGAGCTCGCGCCGCTGCACAACCCAGCCAACGTGATTGGGATCGAAGTGGCCCGCAAAGACTTTCCCGACGTCCCACACGTGGCGGTGTTCGACACCGGGTTCTTCCACTTTCTGCCGGCGGCAGCCGCCAACTACGCGATCGACCACGACGTCGCAACCCGATACGGCATCCGCCGCTACGGATTTCACGGCACCTCACACGAATACGTCTCCGGTGAAGTCGCAACCGTCCTGGGCCGTGATCCCGGCGAGCTGAACATCATCGTGCTGCACCTGGGCAACGGGGCTTCGGCCTCGGCAGTGCAAGGCGGGGTGGCCGTAGAGACATCGATGGGTCTCACCCCGCTGGAAGGCCTGGTGATGGGCACCCGCAGCGGCGACATCGACCCGGGCGTGCTGTTCCACCTCAACCGCACCGCTCAGATGGGCGTCGATGAGCTCGACGACCTGCTGAACCGCCGCTCCGGGCTCAAAGGGCTGTCCGGGGTCAACGACTTTCGTGAGCTGCTGGAACAGCGGGAGGCCGGCGGCGCGCTGGGAGAGGCCGCCGGGCTGGCCTACGACGTCTACATTCACCGGCTGCGCAAGTACGTCGGCGCCTACTTGGCCGTGCTGGGTCGAGTCGACGCCATCGCCTTCACGGCCGGGGTAGGGGAGAACGCACCCAGCGTGCGCGAGGACTCGCTGGCGGGTTTGGACGGGCTGGGCATCGTCGTCGACCCTGAACGCAACCGCGCCGGCACGGGTGCCCGAATCATCTCCGCCGACGGATCGCGCACCACTGTCTTGGTGGTTCCCACCAATGAAGAATTGGCGATCGCGCGGGCCGCCTGGCAGTTCGTGTGAGCGCTGCCCGCGATTTGGGGGAGTATCGGTCGCACCGCATCCGGCCGTACCAGGCCCGCTCTCGGCGGATCGCGGTACAGTGTCGTCCTGTGAAATTCGGCCGATCGACCGTGCTGGCGGCCCTGCTGGCTGTTGGCGCACTGACGGTTTCGGCCTGCGGCGGCGGCTCCGATCAATTGGTGTCCGGCGAGGACCCGGCGGCCGGCGTGGACTGCGGGGGCAAGCGGGAACTGCATGCCGGCGGCTCTACCGCCCAGGCCAACGCGATCGAGCAGTTCGCCTACGCCTTCTCCCGGGCCTGTCCCGGGCAGGCGCTGGTCTACAACGCCAACGGCTCCGCCACCGGAGTCGATGACTTCATCGCCAACGAGATCGACCTGGCAGGCTCCGAGGTGGCTATGGACCCCGCCAAGACGCAACCGGAACGGGCTGCGGAGCGATGCGGCTCCCCGGCCTGGGACCTGCCGCTGGTGTTCGGCCCGATCGCCGTCACCTATCACATCAACGGGGTGAACAGCCTCAGCCTGGACGGGCCCACCCTGGCGAAAATCTTCAACGGCAGCATCGGCAGCTGGGACAACCCCGCGATCAAGGCGCTCAACGCGGGTGTCGCACTGCCCGCGCTGCCCATCCATGTGGTGTACCGCAGCGACCGGTCGCCGAGCACCGCCAGTTTCCAGAAGTACCTCGACGTCGCCTCCGACGGAGCCTGGTACGCCGGCGGCGGCGACACCTTCAACGGCGGCGTCGGCGAAGGCGCCACCGGCAACAACGGCGCCGCGGCGGCGCTACAGACCACCGACGGATCCATCACCTACAACGAATGGTCGTTGGCGGTAGGCAAGCAGCTGCCCATGGCCCAGATCATCACCGCGCCCGGCTCGGCACCAGTGGCGATCTCCGCCGAATCGGTCGGCAAGACGATCGCTGGGGCGAGATTCGTGTCCGACGCCAACCCCGACAACGACCTGGTGCTGGATACAGCGTCCCTCTACCGGCCGGTCGAACACGGCGCCTACCCGATCGTGGCGGCGACCTACCAGCTGGTCTGCTCGAAATACCCCGACGTCGCCACGGGCACGGCCGTCAAGGCGTTCCTGCAGGCTGCGATCGGTCCAGGCCAGGACGGGCTGGACCAGTACGGCTTCATTCCACTGCCGCCGTCCTTCAAAACCAGGCTCCAGACGGCGGTCAACGCGATCTCGTGACCATTTGCGGCGTCGGCGCCGGTTAGTCTGGTAGCCAATCTTTCGCCGCAGTGCGCGGCACTGTGGTCGAAGGGAGCGTCGTCGGTGAACAATCCCGAGCCGGGTTCGCGGACCGGATCGCGATTCGGCCCCTATCAATTGGGGCGGGTGCTCGGCCACGGCGTCGTCGGTGAGGTCTACCGGGCCGAGGACACCCGCAACGACGAGACGGTGGCGCTCAAGCTGATCTCCGAGTCGCTCTCCGCTGACGAGGCGTTCCGCAGCCGACTGGAGGACGAGGCCGAAGCCGCCGGGCAGTTGACCGAGCCCCATGTGGTGCCGATCCGCGCCTACGGCGAGATCGACGAGGTGCTCTACCTCGAGACCGGCCTGATCGACGGCACCGACCTGGCCACCGCCTTGGCCGACGGAGGTCCCCTGAGCCCGCCGCGGGCGGTGGCCATCGTGCGGCAGGTGGCCGCGGCCCTGGACGCGGCCCACAACGTCTATGTCGTCCACCGCGACGTCAAACCCGACAACATCTTGCTCACCGAGGGCGACCTGGCTTATCTGATGGACTTCGGGGTGGCCGCGGCCATCGCCGAACCGGGCGTGCGGGCCAAGCCGGCGGTCGGCAGCCTCCGCTATATGGCGCCCGAGCGTCTGACCGGCGAGCAGGTCACACACCTCGCCGACATCTACTCGCTGGCGGCTGTGTTGGCCGAGGCGCTCAGCGGGGTGTGCCCGTTCTCCGCCGACACCCTCGACGAGGCGATCGAAGAACGTCGCACCGCCGAGCCTCCGCAACCGAGCAAGCTGCGCCCGGGCCGCGTTCCGGCGGCCATCGACGCGGTGCTGGCCCGTGGGCTGGCCCGCAAACCCGAGGAGCGTTACAGCAGCGCCGGTGAGCTTGCCGCCGCTGCCTACCAGGCGCTGACCGAGCCCGAACGCCACCAGGTCTCCCGGATCCTGCGGCGTGGCGAGCCCGCACTGCACTTGCCCGGCGGCCTGGAACCCGAGCCCCGATCCGAGGGCCGAGGTGGCGGCGCAGCGTCGGCCGGCGTGAGCCGAGCCGGATGGGCGCCGACCGGCCTCGGATTCGGTGCCGCCTTGGGCACCGGCCTGGGTGGCCCGCCCCCGGCGCCGTTCCCGATGTCACCCCTGCTGCGCAACGACCTGCAAACTCCGACCACGGTCATCCCCACCCCGTCTCGACGGTGGCGGCTGCCCCGCAAGCCGGTGCTGGTGGCGGCCGCGGCGGTTGTCGCGGTCACCGTCGTCGCCGGCATCGGGCACGTGGTGTCAGAGCCCTCATCGGCGACGCCGGTGGCGGCGCCCCCGCAGGACGTGCTGCCGTTCACCGACCTGGACTTCCGGCTCTCACCGGGTGGGGTGGCGCTCGACGGCGACGGCAACGTCTACGTCAGCAGTGAGGGCATCCACGGCCGGGTGGTGCGCCTGGCCGCCGACTCGGCCGCCTCGACCGTGGTGCCCTTCAGCGACCAGTACCAACCGCGCGGCGTGGCGGTCGACAGTATCGGCAACGTGTACTTCACCGATGTCAACAATCGGGTGGTCAAGCTCAGCGCGGACGCCCAGACTCACACGGTGCTGCCGTTCGCCGGCCTGGACGACCCCGACGGGGTGGCGGTGGATTCCGACGGCGGCAACGTCTATGTCGCCGACCGCGGCAACGACCTAGTGCTGCGCCTGGACACCGTCACCAACACTCAGACCACGGTGCCGTTCGTCGGCCTCAACAAGCCCGACGGGGTGGCAGTCGACTCCGCCGGCAATGTCTACGTCACCGACACCGCCAACAACCGGGTGCTCAAGCTGGTGGCCGCCTCCGGCGAACAGGTGGTGCTGCCCTTCGCGGGGATCGTCGCTCCGTGGGGTATCGCGGTGGACGAAGCCGGCGACGTCTACGTCACCGAGCACAACCGCAACAAGGTCGTGAAGCTGGCCTCCGGGGCCGCGATCCCGGTGGTGCTCCCGTTCACCGGACTCAACGCCCCGTTGGACGTCGCCGTGGACAAACGCGGCAATATCTACGTCGCCGACCGCGGCAACGACCGCGTCGTCAAGGTGGTCTCCAACAGCTGAGTGGCGACTGAGGCGCCGGCGCTGTGACGGCTGCCTCACCGAAACGCCAGGTAACATTTTTTGCGTGGACAGTAGCGTCGTGGGCCCCGCAGCGGGCATCGCCGATCCGGCGATCGACGCCCCAGGCACGGCCGTCGGGCACCACGACCACGACCACGATCACCCTGGGCATGTCCACGGTGTTTCCGTCGTTCGCGATGGGGGTTGGCACCGGGCAGCGACCTGGGCCCGCCGGCTTGCCTGGGTAAGCCTGGTCCTGGTCGGGTTCGAAGGCGTGGTGGGCCTGTGGCAGGGCCTGGCCGCCGGTTCGATCGCCCTGACCGGCTGGGCGCTGGGTGCGATTCCCGAGGCGCTGGCCGGGGCCGTGGTGATCTGGCGGTTCACTGGCGCCCGCACACTGTCCGAGACGGCGGAGCGACGCGCGCAGATCGGCGTGGCGGTCTCGTTCTGGATCAACGCCCCCTATATCGCCGCGGAATCGATACGCCACTTCGTCGGCGACCACCGCAGCGAAGGCAGCGCCATCGGCATCGCGGTCACCGCTGCGGCCGTGCTGGTGATGCCGATGCTGGGCCGGGCCCAGCGGCGGCTCGGCACGCGGCTCGGCTCGGCGGCGACAGTCGGTGAGGGAGTGCAGAACTATCTGTGTGCGATCCAGGCCGCCGCGGTGCTGGTCGGGCTGACTCTCACCACCCAGTGGTCGGGCGGTTGGTGGCTCGACCCGCTGATCGGTCTGGGGGTGGCCGCCGTTTCGGTGTGGCAGGGCGTCCGGTCCTGGCGCGGCGAGGGCTGTGGCTGTTAAAGGCTGCTAACGGGCTGTTGTGCCTACCGACGCAAAGTCCCGACTGCCCTGGAGCTGGTGGTGGTGCTCGACAGGAACAGTCGGGACGGGAGACAGATTACGGCACAGATGGCACGGACGCCATCGGCGTCGCCGCCTCGACGCCCAGCCGGTAGCGAATCAACCGCGAGCTGTTGGCGACGACGGCCACCGACGACGCGTTATGCAGGATCGCGGCGAGCACCGGTGACAGTGCTCCGCCGGCGCCGATCAACAGGCCGGCGGCGTTGACCGCGATCGACATGCCGTAGTTCTGCCGGATCACCTCAACGGCACGTCCGCCCAAGTCCCGGACGTCGAGCAGCCGGCGCAAATCGTCGTTGGCCAGGGCGACATCGGCGGTCTCCACCGCAACGTCGGTACCGGCCAGGCCCATGGCGATCCCGATATCCGCGGCGGCCAAGGCCGGTGCGTCATTGACGCCGTCACCGACCATGCCCACCACATAGCCTTCGTCCTGCAGGCTGCGGACCACCTGCAGCTTGTCCTCCGGCAGCACCTCGGCTCGCCATTCGTCGATGCCGAGTTCGGCCGCCACCGCTGCCGCGGTCTCCGGGTGATCGCCAGTGAGCATGACGATGCGTCGAACACCCTTGGCGCGCAACGCCTCAAGCACCTCTCGTGACTCTGGGCGTACCTCGTCACGCAGACTGATCAACCCGACCAGGGTGCCATCGACTGCCAGCAGCAGCGGGGTCTCGGCCTGCGCGCGCAGTTTGTTGACCCAGTCCGCCGCCTTCTTGGAGATGCGGACCTTCTCCGAGCGCAACAGGTTCGGGCTACCCAGCAGCAGGGTGCGGCCGTCGGCCCAGGTGCGGATGCCCAACCCCACCAGGACCTCGCACTCCTCGTGCGGCGGGATGCTGATGTGCCGTTCTTCGGTGGACCGAATCACCGCTTCGGCCAGCGGGTGACGCGAATGCAACTCCGAACTGGCGGCATAGGCGAGCACCTGTTCGGGCTGCCAATCCTTATGGATGGCAACGATATTGGTCACAACCGGGCGGCCCACCGTCAGCGTGCCGGTCTTGTCGAACACGACCGCGTCCACCCGACCGGCCTGCTCCAGATGTGAGCCGCCCTTGATCAGGATGCCGCGCCGGGCGCCGTTGCCGATCGCCGCGCTGATCGCGGTCGGCGTGGCCAGTCCCACCGCGCACGGGCAGGCGATTAAGAGCATCGTCATCGCGCGGCGGACATCGCCGGTGAGCACCAAGGTGATCGCCGACAGGATGAACGAGGCCGGCACGAAGCGCCGCGAGAAGTTCTCGCCGACCGTCTGAATCGGTGCGCGGTCGTGCTGGGCCTCCTCGACGCGGCTGATGATGCGGCCGATCACGGTCTGGTTTCCCACCGCGGTGGCCCGGACCACCACGCGGCCGCGCACCACCACCGAACCGGCATGCACTCGCGCCCCGGCGATCACGCTGACCGGCAGGGTCTCGCCGGTGATGGCCGATTGGTCCACGATGGCTTCGCCGTCGATGACCTGGCCGTCGACCGGGATCGCCACGTGGTCGTGGATGATCACTTCGTCGCCGATCTGCACCGTGTCGATGGGCACCTGAACCTCGGTACCGTCGGGCAACCGGACCCACGCGGTGTCCTGGTTGCCGCGCAACAGATCCGAGATGGCGCGGCGGGTGCGGCGCAGCGTCAGATCCTGCAGGTACTCACCGATATTGAGCAACCACAGCACGGTCAGCGCGACCACGTTCTCCCGAAGTACCAGGCTTGCCACGGTCGCGGCGGTCACCAGCGCGTCGGTGCCGGCCTTGCCGGAGCGGATCGAGCGCAGCGCGCCCCGGAGGAAGGGATAACCCATGAAGACCGTGGCGCCGGTCGCGACGAGCTGGCCGCTGGGTCCCAGCAGTGGTGGCCGGGCGAACACGTAGCGGCGCATCCCCAGCAGTGCCAGCGCCGCGCCGCCGATCACCATGCGCAGCACGTCGGTGTTGCTGACGTCGGCAGAGCGCGGCGTGCGGGCGGGGATCAGCTCGGCGGCGACGGTGGCCGCCGACGCGATCGCCGCGAGGATCTCTGCGGTGTCACTGCGTTTGGGGGAGTACCAGACCACGACCGAACCGGTCCGCGGATAGGCGTGCACCGTGCGTACGCCGTTGACGCGGCCGGCGGCCTCCTCGGCGGCCACCGCGCGTCGCGAGTCGCCCCGCACCCAGGACACCTGTACCCGCATCCGGCCGGCCGCGTCGGACACCACGGTCAGTTCACCGTCGGCGGCGGGCACGGTCGCTATGACGCCGCTGCTGTTCATCGCTGCGCTTCCCATCGTCGGCGCCGGGCGGGTCAGTGGTCGTGGTCGTGCTCGACGGCCGCTGCCGGCGGGGTGGCCTCCTCGCCGATGCGCTCGCGAGCCTCGGCAACCACGTCGGCCACCTTCAGTCGTGCCGACTCGGCGACCTCTTCGGCTCGCCGGGTTCCGCGCAGACTCCACTCGGTAGCCGTCACCGCCGCCTGGTGCAACGGAGCCTTCGCCAGTGCCCGGCGGGCCACCTCATAGGCGCTAACGCCGACCAGTCCGGTGAACACCGTCGACGCCGCTTTCACCAGCAATCCCTGCACTGCCATGAGTCATCTCCTCTTTCGTACGGCGGGTTCTTGCGGGCAAGCGTATCAGCATATAAGCATTTATGCATGTATCGCCGTATGGCGATTTCGGCGCGGTTGCGCCCGCTGAACGGGAAAAATCGCGCCGAAATCGCGTCAGGCCAGGTTTCGGGTGACCTTCTCGCTGGCCCGACGGCGCTCCTGCAGATCTGGATCGGGATTGGCGACCTGCACCAGTGACCCGCCCACGGCGAACACCGTCAGCATGTTCTCGATCAGCGCGGTCGGGTTGTTCCAGTCCTTGGCCGACCACACCCGATCCGCCGACGTCAAACCCAGTGCTGCCGCGCATTTCTCGCACGTCGCCAGCATGTCGTCGGCCGACGATCCCGCCAGGGCCGGGCCGGGGGCGCGTTCGGCGACGATCTGGTCACCGTGCACCCGTACCGCGGTCGCGTAGTCGGTGACGCCCACCGGCAGGTCGGGGGCTGGCCGCCCGAACGGGTCCAGGGACAGCACGGCCACTTCGCCGCCGGTGGCGGCCACCGCGGCATCGGCCTCGTCGAGCCGGTCGACTGTGCACAGCGCGACATCCGCATCGCCGTCCGGTGCGTCCAGCAGTACTTCGGCGCCGATCCACCACACCCCGAACAGCGCCGCCGCGGTCTGCCAGTGCGCCGGCAGCAATACCGCGATACGGCTGTCCGGGCCGGCGCCGAGTTCGTCGCGCAGTAGGTTGCCGCTCTTGGCTGCCCAGTTCGCCAGGGTCGCCGCCGACAGCTCGATACGTTCCCCGGTCGCGTCGTCGTAGTAGGTGATACGTGGCCCCACCGGGTCGGCGTGCATGATCGGATCAAGGATCGCCGAGCTGAGGTTGATCACCTCAGCGACGTTAGTTCACGCACTGGGGATCGTTGGAACCCGCGGTCAGAATCGGTGAAGCAACGGGGATTTGGGGTGCCTCGTCGTCGTAGCTGGAGATACCGGCCGCCTGTGCACTGCTGCCGCCGGAGCCCAAGCCCGATCCGGGCCCGGTGTAGTCGTTGGCCAGCACGACGCGCACCGAGCCGGTCGGGACCGACTCGTTGGACACCACCGGCAATCCGCCCAAGTCCCTGGCCACCGCCTGTGCGCCGGGGTCGTCGGCCGAGGCGGCCTGCACCTGGCTGGTAGGCACGTGCCCGGACTCGTTGTTGCCGACCGATCCGGTGCCGAATCCCTTAGCGTTGAGCACCCCGGAGACCGCGGCGGCCAGGCCGTTGATGTCGGTGTCGTTGAGCACACTGGCGGTGGTCTGCTCCGGGTTGTAGGCCAGCTGTTCGGTCTTGCCCTCGTCCTGGTCGTGCAGCAGTCCGGCCACCCAGTCGGCCACCTGGCCGGGGTCGACGCGTACCACGCTCTGCATACCGTCGTCGCTCCAGCCGGCTTCCTCTAGCACCGGGATGGTGGCGAACGCCACTTTGCCCGCGGCCAGGTCTTGGGACTTGGTGACGAAGTCGATCACGTCCCAGCCCGCCGACAGCACTACCGACCGCTGTACCGCGGCCTGCAGCCGCGACAGGGTGCCCGGACTGGACAGGGTCTTGCCGGAGATGACCTGGTGGGCCAGCGAGGCCATCACCGTCTGCTGGCGCCGGACCCGGTCCAGGTCGCCGTGCGGGAGTTCGTGGCGCTGCCGCACGAAGCTCAGTGCCTGGGCGCCGCCGAGTCGCTGCCAGCCGGCCGGGAAGTCCGCGCCGGAGAGCTCTTCGTATACCGGCTCCTTGAGGCAGACGTCGACGCCGCCGAGGGCATCGGTGATCAGCGCGAACCCGAGCAGTCCGATCTCGGCGTAGTGGTCGACGGTGACGCCGGTCAGATCGGCCACCGTCTTGATCAGCGCCTCGCGGCCCGCCTCGGTGCCGCGCGCCTGCGCCTGGATCGGGTCCATCCCGGATGCGACGAGCGCGTCGGCGGTCTCCAGCCGGGTGGCCCCGTACACGCCGTTGATCTTGGTCTTGTCCAGACCGGGCGCCGCCACGTAGGAGTCGCGGGGGATCGAGATGGCGGTGGCCGACTTCCCGTTGTTGGGGATCCGGACCAGGATGATCGTGTCGGTGTTGGTGGCCTCGTCGTCCCCAACGCGCAGCGCGGACAGCTCTTCGGGGGTGAGTGGGTTTCCGTGGGCGTCGGTGCGGCTGTCCATCCCGACCAGCAGGATGTCGACCGCGCCGTCGGATCCGCCGTTGCCCAACGCCAGCGACGAGACGTGGAAGATTCCGTCCTCGAACGATCGGACCTGGCTCCAGGCCACTCCGGTACCCAAGACGATGGCGACGGCTGCCACCGTGGCAATCACACGAACCACACGTTGCGCAGGCATCACTTCAGATTACTTGCGTAACTGCTGTATCGCCGGTAGCCGCGTGCGGCGTGCCAGACCGGCGGTTTAGCGAGCCTCGACGGAGGAGAGGTGAAGCTGGAACCGCCGCATGGACCCGGCGGTTTAGCGAGCTTCGACGGAGGAGAGGTGAAGCTGGAACCGCCGCATGGACCCGGCGGTTTAGCGAGCTTCGACGGAGGAGAGGTGAAGCTGGAACCGCCGCATAAGCTCGAGCCCATGCGGATTGTGATCACCGGCGCCGGCGGCCAAGTCGGCACTTTTCTGGCCTCCCGCGCCGCCGAGACGGGCCATGACGTGCTGGCACTGACCTCGGCGCAGTGCGACATCACCGATGCCGCCGCGGTGGACGCCATGGACTTGCGGGCCGGTGACGTGCTGATCAACGCTGCGGCCTACACCAACGTGGACGCCGCCGAGACCGACGCCGAGCGTGCCCATGCCGTCAACGCGACCGGACCGGGCCACCTGGCGGCCGCCTGCGCGCGGGCCGGGGCCCGGCTGATCCATATCTCCACTGATTACGTCTTCGACGGTGACTTCGGTGGCGCCTCGCCGCGCCCGTACGAGCCGGGCGATGCCACCCGGCCGCTGTCCATCTACGGCGCCACCAAACTGGCTGGTGAGAACGCCGTACTGGCGGCCTCGCCAGATGCCCTGGTGGTGCGCACCGCGTGGGTCTACACCGGCGCCGCCGGCGGCTCCGACTTCGCCGCGGTGATGCGCGAACGGGCCGCGGGCGATGGGGACGTGGAGGTGGTCGACGACCAGATCGGATCCCCGACCTATGTCGGCGATCTCGTCGATGCACTGCTGGCATTGGCCGCCGCACCGCCGAGTGCCCGGGTGTTGCACGCCGCCAACGCTGGTGCCGCGAGCCGCTACGAACAGGCCCGCGCGGTGTTCGCCGCCCTCGGCGCCGATCCGGACCGGGTGCACCCGGTCAGCAGTGCAGCGCATCCACGCCCGGCGGCCCGGCCCGGCTACTCCGCGTTGTCGGGCGCCGAGTCGGCGCGGGCCGGCCTGGCACCGCTGCGCCGGTGGAGCGATGCACTGTCCGCCGCTGTGGCCAGATAACCTCTACGCCGTGAGTGAGGCGCTACCGGTGGTGACGGTGACCTATTCGCCGGGTTGGCATCTGGACCGCTTCCTGGCATCGCTGTCGCTGGCGACCGATCGTCCGGTGCGGGTGGTGATGGCCGACAATGGATCCACCGACGGTTCGCCCGAGGAAGCCGCGCAGCGCTATCCCAACGTGCAGTTGCTGCATACCGGCGCCAATCTGGGCTACGGCGGAGCGGTCAATGCCGGGGTGGCCCTGTTGGACGCCGAGGGCGGCGAACGCAGCGAATTTCTCATCGTGGCCAACCCCGATGTGCAGTGGGGGCCGGGCAGCATCGAGGCCCTGCTGGATGCGGCGGCCCGCTGGCCGCGGGCGGCGACGCTCGGCCCGCTGATCCGGGAGCCGGACGGTTCGGTGTATCCCTCGGCGCGGCATCTGCCCAGCCTGATTCGCGGCGGCATGCACGCCGTGGTCGGCCCGGTGTGGCCCAACAATCCCTGGACTCGCGCCTACCGGCAGGAACGGCTGGAGCCCAGCGAGCGGGCGGTCGGGTGGCTGTCGGGGGCGTGCCTGCTGGTGCGCCGGGCCGCGTTCGACGCGATCGGCGGCTTCGATGAGCGCTACTTCCTCTATATGGAGGACGTCGACTTGGGGGACCGGCTGGCCAAGGCCGGGTGGCTCAATGTCTACGTGCCGTCGTCGGAGGTGTTGCACCAGAAGGGTCACGCCACCGGCAAGGACCCCGCGCGCAACCTGGCCGCGCACCACCGCAGCACCTACACCTACCTCGCCGACCGGCATGCCGGCTGGTGGCAGGCTCCGCTGCGCTGGAGCATGCGAGGCGCGCTGGCGGTGCGCTCACATTTGGCGGTGCGTAACGCCCGCCGCAAATTGACGAAGGGACACCCGTGACACTGAGCCAAGTCGACGCGGTGGTCCTCGTCGGCGGCAAGGGGACCCGGCTGCGGCCGCTGACCCTCTCGGCGCCCAAGCCGATGCTGCCGACGGCGGGTCTGCCCTTCCTGACTCACCTGCTGTCGCGGATCGCCGCGGCCGGCATCGAGCACGTCATCCTCAGCACGTCGTATAAGCCGGAGGTGTTCGCCGAGGAGTTCGGCGACGGTTCGGCGCTGGGCCTGCAGATCGATTATGTGACCGAGGAGGAGCCGCTGGGCACCGGCGGCGGTATCGCCAACGTCGCTCCTAAGCTGCGCCATGACACCGCGATGGTGTTCAACGGTGACGTGCTCTCCGGGGCAGATCTAACCGAACTGCACGCCTACCACCGCGAACAGGGTGCCGAGGCGACCCTGCACCTGGTCCGCGTCGGCGATCCCCGTGCCTTCGGCTGCGTGCCCACCGAGGACGGGCGGGTCACCGCATTCCTGGAGAAGACCGAGGACCCGCCGACCGACCAGATCAATGCCGGTTGCTACGTGCTGTCCCGCGACGTCATCGACCGCATCCCGCGCGGACGCCCGGTTTCGGTGGAGCGCGAGGTTTTTCCCGCGTTGCTGGCAGACGGTGTGAAGGTCTGCGGATACGTCGACACCAGCTACTGGCGCGACATGGGCACCCCGGAGGATTTTGTGCGGGGTTCGGCAGACCTGGTGCGCGGCATCGCGCCGTCGCCGGCGCTGGGCGGCCAGCGCGGCGAAGCGCTGGTGCACGACGGTGCCTCGGTGGCGCCGGGCACGGTTCTGATCGGCGGGACCGTGGTGGGCCGGGGCGCGGAGATCGGACCGGGCGCCCGCCTCGACGGCGCGGTGATCTTCGACGGGGTGAAAGTCGAGGCCGGCAGTGTGATTGAACGCTCGATCATCGGGTTCGGCGCCCGGATCGGGCCGCGCGCGCTGATCCGCGACGGAGTGATCGGCGACGGTGCCGACATCGGGGCTCGCTGCGAGCTGCTGCGCGGGGCTCGGGTGTGGCCCGGGGTGTCGATACCGGACTGTGGGATCCGCTACTCGTCGGACGTGTGAGCCGGTTTTCCGCTGACTCTGCGCTCAGGGCGCATCCTTCTCGAACTTTTCCGCCATAGACGCAGTGTCAACGCCTGGATCAGGCGGCCGCGACGGCCCGCGCCACCAGATGCGCCAGCGCGTCGTCGGCGTCCGGCGGCAGCGCGTCCACCGGCCACCAGCGCAGCGCCAGCGACTCGTCGCTGATCCCGATCTGTGCGTCCGCGGGCGCGTGCGCGACGAACTGCAGGTCCAGGTGCCGGGTCGGCACGCCCAGTGAGCACGTCACCGGGTGCACATGCACGGCCGCCAGCGCAGGATCCAGTCGCAGGTCGGTGATGCCGGATTCCTCGGTGGCCTCGCGCAGCGCGGCGGCGACGATGTCGGCGTCGGTGTTCTCGCAGTGCCCGCCGAGCTGCAGCCAGCGGCCCACCCGCGGGTGCAGCGTGAGCAGCGCGTGCTCGCCGGTGTGGTCGAGCACCAGGGTGGATGCGGTGATGTGGCCGGGAACGCATTCGCGCCGGCATGCGTCGGGGCGGGCAGCCAGAAACGCCAGCACCGCATGCCGCAGCGAGTCCTGTGCGGAATCAGGTGCGGCCCAAGCGCTTAGCGCCGCGACAGCGGAGTCGTGCAGACTCATCGCCGCACCAGCAGGTCGCCGACGTCGGCCGGTGCGCGGGGTTCGGGCGGCTCGGTCGGGTAGCCGATCGCGATGGCGCCCAAGGGCTCCCAGTCGGGCGGCAGATCCAGTTCGGTGCGGACCAGCTCGGGGGTGAAGATGGTCGAACCGATCCAGCAGCTGCCTACGCCGCGTACCGCCAGGGCCACCAACAGGCCCTGGACGGCGGCACCGACGGCGACCGTGAACATGGTGTGCTCGGCGGCGGTGCGGGTGGCGTCGGGGTAGTGGTGCGCACCATCGGGCACCATGATCGGGATCACGACTTCGGGTGCGTCATAAAGGATCTGGCCACGCGAGACGCGAGCCTCAATGGACTCGGGGGACTTGCCGTCGCCGGCCAGGTCGGACCGCCACTGCTGCGCCATGGCGTCGAGCAGCCGCGTGCGCACACTCGGGGTCTGCAGCCACACGAACCGGACCGGGCGGGTGTGATGCGGCGCCGGGGCAGTCAGGGCCTCGGCCATGGCGTCGGTGATCAGTTGTGCCGGAACGGGTTCCGCAGCGAAGCTGCGCACGGAGCGGCGCAGCAGTTGAGCCTGCCCGCGCCCCACCTCGATGGCCTCGGCGGTCCCCAGCCAGAACAGGTCCTCGGAGCCGGAACGCACCAGTGCGGCTGCGGTGGAACCGTTGTCGGGGCTGGCGACACCACGGACCACGGCCACCGGGACATTGGTGAGCTTGCCCTTGACCAGGTCGGCGGCCGCGGCGAGTTCGTCTGCGACGGCGACTTCGGTGACCACCAATTCGTTGCCGTGCCGGTCGACGGAGCCGGCGTAGCCGTTGAGCACGGTCAGGCCGCAGGCCCCTATCGCGACGTCGATCTGGCCGTTGCGCCAGGCGCGGCCCATGGTGTCGGTGATCAGCACCGCCACTGTGACGCCCAGACGCTCGGCCAGTCCGGCGCGCAACGCGGCGGCGCTGCCGTCGGGATCGACAGGCAACAGCGCGAGTTCGCACGCGCCGACGTTGGAGCCGTCCACACCGGCGGCGGCCTGCACCAGTCCGAGGCGATTCTCGGTGATCCAGGTGCGGCCCTTGCGAGCCAGTACGCGTACCGCCTCGGCCTCGACCAGTTGGCGGCGCAGCGCATCACGCGCCTCGGCGTCGTGCGGCGCCGGCACGATGCGGCCCTCGCACTTGGACACCACCTTGCTGGTGACGACCACGACGTCCCCGTCGGCCAGCCACGGTGCGGCTTGGGCCAGCGCGGCCGCCAGATCGTCGCCGGGCCGAAATTCGCCCAAGCCGGTCACCGGCAGGATCTCGACCTTGGCGGCGCTGCCGTGCTCGCCCTGCCCCTTTATGGCGACACCCCCGCTAGCTCCAGTCCGGTGCGGACCATTTCGGCGGTGGTCGCCGGATCGGTCATCAGCAGCGGGGCGGCGCGAACGGTCACGCCGGCGATGTCGGCGCCGTCGACCGACTCGCCCTCGTGCACCAGCCAGTAGTCCAGAATCCCGGTTCCGCTGCGGGCGCCGTAGTGCTCGCCGACGGCCCGGGAGGTGGAATCCAGGCCGATCACGCTCAGGCAGACATCGGCCATGCCGCGCAACGGCTTTCCAGCGATGATCGGGGAGTAGCCGACGATCGGTGCCGCAGTGGAGCGCAGTGCCGCGCGGACACCCGGAATGGCCAGGATGGCGCCGATGCTGACCACCGGATTGGAGGGGGCCAGCAGCACGATGTCGGCGCCGGTGATGGCGTCGACGACTTCGGGTGTGGCAGTGGCCTTCTCTGCGCCCACGAAGCCGAACCCGTGGGTGGGAACTTGGGCGCGGTAGCGCACCCACCACTCCTGGAAATGGATCGCGCGCTGGGTGTCGTCGGCCGGATCGGTGATGACGACGTGGGTTTCGCAGCTGTCGTTGGTGACCGGCAGCAGTCGCGCTCCGGGCTGCCAGCGCTCACACAGCGCGGAGGTCACCTCGGTCAGCGGATAGCCGGCGCGCAGCGACTGGGTGCGGACCAGGTGGGTGGCAAGGTCGCGGTCGCCGAGGCCGAACCAGTCCGGCTGCATGCCGTAGCGGGCCAACTCCTCCATGGCGTGCCAGGTTTCGTCGCGGTGACCCCAGCCGCGCTCGGCATCCACGCCGCCGCCCAGGGTGTACATGCAGGTGTCCAGATCGGGGCAGATGCGCACCCCGTGCATCCAGGCATCGTCGCCGACGTTGACGACCGCGGTCAGTTCGTGCGGGTCGGCCCCGTTGCCAGCTGGGGATTCGGCGAATTGGCCCAGACCCAGTAGTTTCTGGACGCCGAGCAGGAACCGGGCGCCGCCGACCCCCCCGACGAGAACGGTGACCTTCACAGCGCACGACAGTACCTTTGGCGCCGTTGCGGCTGGCGTGGCGGACCGCCGTCACCGCTGCATCGGGGGCTCGGTAAGACACGCCGAGGGGCGGGTGTGGGGTAGATGACACGGACTCGCCGGTCACGGACACGTTGGAAATCGATCACGGGATGGTAAGGAATTTGGCCAATCGGCTTGACCGGGCTGATCAACCCGTGTCTAATCACACTAGTGTCATTTCCCGGTTGGCCAGCCGATTTCGGTGTCGCAGACCGAGATTCGATCACATGTTCGAATCGGGATGGTCAATATCTTCCGATTCGGCCGACATATCAGGATCGCGCTACAGGTGAGGAGGCGGAGCATGTCCTATGAGCACCTTTGGGGCGTGATGGGGGGAGCACCGCACGCCGGTGCCGAAATGGCTGAAATGGCTGAAATGGCTGGGCCGAGCGGGCTAGAGGCGATGCCCAGTCGGCCACATCTGAGTCTGGTTCCCGAACCTGAGGACTACGACGAGTTCGACCCGTTCGACCCCGCGACAGCCACCAATGAGCAGTGGCAGGACCGCGCCCTGTGCTCGCAGACCGACCCCGAGGCGTTCTTCCCGGAGAAGGGCGGCTCGACCCGGGAGGCCAAGAAGATCTGCCAGCGTTGCTCGGTTCGCAGCGAGTGCCTGGAATACGCCTTGGCTCACGACGAGCGCTTCGGTATCTGGGGTGGGCTTTCCGAGCGTGAGCGCCGCCGCCTCAAGCGCGGCATTATCTGAGTTAGGGACTAGTCGTCGATCGTCGGATCGATGACGGTGGGCTCGACATCCAAGTAGGTGGCGACTTGGGCCACCAGAATCTCGTGCAATAAATCACCGAGTTCTGTGCTGTCGTTTGCGCGTTGCTCGATCGGCTTGCGGAACAGCAAGATTCGGGCCCGCGTCGGATTTCCTCGAACGTCCACCCCGGCCGGGATCAAACGGGCCAGCGGAATTGGCCCGTCCGCGACCACCTCTGGGGGCCACTGCACACTGTCGGGATCCTTTGCGGCGATCCGCGGGATCTCATCGACGGCGACGTCGAGCGCCGTCAACCGTTGCTTCCATCGTTGTTCGATGGGCTCGTAGGCCTCCAGCACGGCCATGTCGAACCGTTCGGCGCGGGTGCGCCAGCCTGGCACGGTGGGCGGCAACAGCGGCCCGCGGGTTTCGCGGCCGCGCCAGCGGCGACGCGTGGCGATCACGCAGAAGATGGTAACGGTTATGCATAGGGTGCCGGCGCCTTGCGCGTGTCCGGCGCTGCGGGGGCGAGCGGCCACGATAGCCTCGACCGCGTGAACGTTCCTCGTCGTTGCTGCCGGCCAGGGTGTCCGCACTATGCGGTGGCGACGCTGACGTTCGTCTACTCGGACTCCACCGCCGTGGTCGGCCCGCTGGCGACTGCCGCTGAGCCGCATTCCTGGGACCTGTGCTTCAACCATGCAGGCCGGATCACCGCCCCGCGCGGTTGGGAACTGGTCCGCCACCCCGGCCCCTGGGTTTCGCCGGAAGAGGATGACCTGATCGCGCTCGCCGAGGCGGTTCGCGAGCGCGAATCCGGGCGGGCAGCCCCGGCCAACGGGTGGTACCCACAGGCGAATCCGGTCGACTCCCCGACCCGCGGAGCACCCACCGCCGGACCCGGTGGTGGTGTGCTGGCACCGCCCGGTCCGCCCGGCAAGACCAATGGTCGACGCCGCGGCCACCTGCGTGTGTTGCCAGACCCTTCGGACTGATCGGGGGTTCCGGGCTAGGCTTGGGCGTCAAGAGTCCACTGCGTCAGGAGCCCTGTCCATGTCTCGGCCCGCTGCGGCTGTCCACCGTGTGATCAAGGCGTACGACGTACGCGGTCTGGTCGGTTCGGAGATCGATGAATCCCTCGTCACCGAGGTTGGGTCCTCGTTTGCCCGGCTGATGGCCGAGGAAGGCGCCCGGCAGGTGGTGATCGGCCACGACATGCGGGACAGTTCGCCACTGCTGTCTGCGGCGTTTGCCGAGGGTGTGGTTGCCCGCGGCCTGGATGTGGTCCGGATCGGGCTGGCGTCGACCGACCAGCTCTATTTCGCCTCCGGGGCGCTGGACTGCCCGGGTGCGATGTTCACCGCCAGCCACAACCCGGCCGCTTACAACGGCATCAAGCTCTGCCGGGCCGGTGCCAAGCCGGTGGGCGCCGACACCGGCCTGGGCCGGATCCGCGATGAGCTGATAGCCGGCTTCGACCTGGCCGGCGACGGATCGCGCGGCAGCATCACCGACCGCGATGTGCTGGCCGACTATGCGGCATTCCTGCACTCCCTGGTCGACATCTCCGGCCTGCGTCCGCTGCGGGTGGCCGTCGACGCCGGCAACGGCATGGCGGGCCACACCGCACCGGCGGTGTTCGGATCGGTCGGCGCGATCACGCTGCTGCCGCTGTATTTCGAGCTGGACGGCAACTTCCCCAACCACGAGGCCAACCCACTGGATCCGGCAAACCTGGTGGATCTGCAGGCATTCGTGCGCGAGCAAGGCGCCGATATCGGCCTGGCCTTCGACGGCGATGCCGACCGGTGCTTCGTGGTCGACGAGCGCGGTGAGCCGGTGTCGCCGTCGGCGGTGACTGGCCTGGTAGCGGCCCGCGAATTGGCCCGCGAGCCCGGTGCGACGGTGATTCACAACCTGATCACCTCGCATGCGGTGCCGGAACTGGTCACCGAGCGCGGCGGCACCCCGCTGCGGTCGCGGGTCGGGCATTCCTACATCAAGGCGCTGATGGCCGAGACCGGGGCCATCTTCGGCGGGGAGCACTCGGCGCACTACTACTTCCGGGACTTCTGGGGCGCCGACTCGGGCATGCTGGCCGCCCTGCACGTACTGGCCGCACTCGGTGAACAACAGCGTCCGTTGTCGGAGCTGACCGCCGACTACCAGCGCTACGCGGCGTCCGGCGAGATCAACTTCACCCTGACAGACGGAGTCGATGCGTCCGTTCTCGTGGATGCGGTGGTCGGGTCTTTCGGTGACCAGGTGTCGTCGGTGGACCACCTCGACGGCGTGACCGTCGACCTGGGTTCGGGCAGCTGGTTCAACCTGCGCAGCTCCAACACCGAGCCGCTGCTGCGGCTCAACGTCGAGGCGCCCGACGCCGCCGCGGTGGACGCGGTGGTGGCCCGGGTCGCCGCGCAGATCGAGACCGTCACCGCCGCGGAGAAGTCGCGTCCGTGACCGCGTTCTCCGGCTCCTTCTCCACCGTCGACCTCGATGACACCGAGGCCCTGCTGGCGGCTGACCGCGACGGCGCACTGTGGGCCGCATCGATGGCCGGCGCGCAGGTCCGCGCTACTGCCGCGACGGTCGATGAGGGTGCCTTGGATGCCGTCCGCAGCGACAGCCGTGACTACCCGCCGCGGACGGTCATCTGGCTGTCCACCCGCGGTACCGCGGCCACGGCCGGGAGCCTGCTTGCCGCCACCCGCGGCGATTCGGCGCGCGCACCGCTGGTGCTGGCGGCCGAGGTCCCGTCCTGGATCGGATCGCTGGACGTCCTGATCGTCGCGGGCGACGACCCGGGTGATCCGGCGCTGGTCGCCGCGGCCGCGGCCGGGGTACGTCGCGGCGCGCGGGTCGTGGTGGTCGCGCCCTACGAGGGGCCGCTGCGTGACGCCACCGCCGGCCGGGTCGCAGTGCTGGAGCCGCGAATCGCCGTCTCGGCGGAGTTCGGCCTGCCGCGCTACCTGGCCGCCGGGCTGGCCATTCTGGATGCTCTGGAGGGCGTGGCCGCACCGACCGACTTGGGTGCGCTGGCTGAGGAGCTCGACGCCGAGGCACTGCGCAACAGTGCCGCGCGTGAGCTGTTCACCAACCCGGCGAAGATGCTGGCCGACCGGGTCGTGGGCCGCGACGTCGCGTTGGCCGGCGACTGCGCGGCGACCCTGGCGCTGGCGCGGCACGGCAGCGCGGCGATGCTGCGGATCGGTCGGACCACAGTGGCGGCGACCGGTTTGGCCGACGCGGTGAACGTGCTGCGGGCGCAGTCCGCCGGTGGCCGCGATGTCGCCGACCTCTTTCACGACGAGCAGATCGACGGCCCGGCCGCCGACCGGCTGCGGGTACTGGCCCTGACGCTGGCCGCCGAACGGACCGTGGTGGCGGCCCGCATCAACGGCCTACCCGATGTCGACCTGATCGCAGCCGGGGATGTGCCGGTAGCACCGGGTGCTTCGGAGGAAACCGCGAGCCCGACTGTGCCGGTGGGGGGGCTGTCGCCGAGCGGCCCGGGCCGCGCCGAACAGCAGCTTGCGGTGTTGGCCGTGCGGTTGGAGATGGCCGCCGCCTACGTGAGACTTTTGCGGGGTTGACGGGAACAGTGGAACAACTACGCGGTGCGATACGGACCTACGCCTGGGGCTCGAGGACCGCTATCGCCGAGTTCACCGGCCGGCCCGTTCCGGCGGCGCATCCCGAGGCCGAGCTTTGGCTGGGGGCACATCCGGGGGATCCGGCCTGCCTGGAGACCGACACCGGCGAGGTGTCGTTGCTCAACGTTCTGACCCACGACCCGGAGGGCCAGCTGGGCCCGGTGGCTCAGGCGCGCTTCGGTGACCGGCTGCCGTTTCTGGTCAAGGTGTTGGCCGCCGACGAGCCCCTGTCGCTGCAGGCCCACCCCAGTGCCATGCAGGCGATCGAGGGCTATGAGCGCGAGGAGCGGCTCGGGGTGCCAGTGTCCTCGCCGATCCGCAACTACCGCGACACCAGTCACAAGCCCGAGCTGCTGGTGGCGCTGCAGCCGTTCGAGGCGCTGGCAGGCTTTCGGCCGGTGGCGCGCACCATCGAACTGCTGAGGGCGCTGGCGGTATCCGACCTGGACCCGTTCATCGACCTACTCGGCGGCCAGTCCGGCAATGGTCAGTCCGATGTGCAGTCCGACGCCGACGGACTGCGGGCGCTATTCACCACGTGGATCACCGCGCCCCAACCCGATCTGGACGTGTTGGTGCCCGCCGTGCTGGAGGGAGCCATCCAGTACCTCAGTTCTGAGGCCGGCGAGTTCTCTGCCGAGGCCAAGACGGTACTTGAGCTGGGGGAGCGATATCCCGGGGATGCCGGCGTCCTGGCTTCTCTGCTGCTCAACCGGATCAGCCTGGCACCGGGGGAGGCCATCTTCGTATCGGCCGGAAACCTGCACACCTACCTCCATGGCGTAGGTCTGGAGGTGATGGCCAACTCCGACAACGTGCTGCGTGGCGGACTGACCCCCAAGCACGTCGACGTCCCCGAGCTGCTGCGCGTGCTCGATTTCACCCCCACCACCGCGGAGGCGCTGCGGCCGGCCACCTATACCGAGGGACTCGAGGTGGTCTACCAGACACCGGCCGAAGAATTCGCGCTGTCGCGTCTCACGCTCGCGGGCGTCCACCTCGGCCACGAGGTGGACGCGCCGGCGCGCCACGACGGTCCGCAGATTCTGCTGTGCACCGAGGGCTCAATCACCGTGCACGCCAAGTCCAAGACGCTGACGCTGCATAGAGGCGAGTCGGCCTGGGTGCCGTGCGACGACGGGCCGATCCGGCTGCTCGCTCAAAAGCCAGCCGCCCTGTTCCGGGCGACGATAGGGCTGTGAGTGTCGTCCTCGGCTAGTACCAAGGCCATCATCGCGGCCTTGGCGGCCAACAGCGGGATCGCGGTGGCGAAGTTCACCGGTTACCTGATCACCGGTAGCGCCGCCATGCTCGCCGAGGCCGTGCACTCGGTGGTCGACACCGCCAACCAGGCGCTGCTGCTGTTCGGCCAGCGCGCCGCCGCCAAGGCACCCGACGCGCTGCATCCTTTCGGGCACGGCCGCAGCCGCTACTTCTGGTCGTTCGTGGTGGCGCTGGTGCTGTTCAGCCTGGGCGCGATGTTCGCGCTGTACGAGGGCTACGAGAAGGTTCGCCATCCGGTCGAGCTGAGTTCGCCGCTGGTGGCGATCGCGATCCTGCTGGTGGCTATCGGCTTGGAGACCTACAGTTTTCGCACCGCAATACGCGAGTCGCGCCCGCTCAAGGGGGAGTGCAGCTGGTGGCGGTTTCTGCGCACCTCGCGCAATCCGGAGCTGCCGGTGGTCCTGCTCGAGGACACCGCGGCGCTGATCGGCCTGGCACTGGCACTGATCGGGGTCGGGCTGAGCGTGGTCACCGGAAACCCGGTGTGGGACGGCGTGGGAACCCTCGGCATCAGCGCGCTGCTAGGGGTGGTCGCCGTCTTCCTGATGGTGGAGATGCACAGCCTGCTGATCGGCGAGGGCGCCACCGCCGCCGAGGATCAGGCCATTCGTGCAGCGCTGGAGGGAACCGAGAACGTCACCCGCCTGATCCACATCCGGACCCAGTACCTGGGCCCGGACGAGATGCTGGTGGGGGCCAAGATCGCTGTGGTTCCGAGCCTCGACCTGGCCGGCGTCGCGGCCACCATCGACGCCGCCGAAGCCAATATCCGCGCGGCTGTGCCCGCGGCGCTGGTCATCTATCTCGAGCCGGACCTGGACCGGACGCCTGTGCCACACTCGGTGGACCAGAAAGGTTGATCGCTTTGTCCAAACTTTCCTTTCCGCAGCTCGCCGCCGCCTGCCAGGCCGGCGGCGGCAGCACCCTGACCGTGTCCACCGAGCTGGCGCCGGCCGGGGGACCGCACGCCGCGGTCAGCCCGGCTCCCCGCGCCGGGCGTTCAGCGTCGGCCGTCGAGACCCGCCTGATCGACGGGGAACCGACGGCGACGGTGCTCATCGATGACAACCAGAGCCAGGTCCAGCGCGTGGAGGCCGCAATTCTGCAGGGCATCCACGCTCAGCATCCGCTGCTGAGCCGGGTACCGCGGATGGAGGTCTCCTACGAGGGTGGCCGGTTGGTCTACACCGATCTCGAACTGCCGCAACGCATTTTCGACGGGCACTTTCTCACCGGCTCCATCGACGGCAAGCCCGCGATCGCACACCCCACCTACCGAGTGGCCCGGGAGAGCACACCGGACAACGCTCGCGCGCTGTTGGAACTGAGCCCCGGCAGCCTGATCTTCGGAGCGATCGACGCTGCCCTGGGCACCGGTCAAAGCCGTTTCCGCGGAGTGCTGTCCGGGGAGATCATCGGCGTACTCGTCGACGGTGCATCGGCGGATCCCCGAGCGGTGTCCGACACCGGAGTGTGCTGCAGCCGGATTATTCGCACCCAGGTGCTCAGCTTCGCCGCGCTACGGCAGCTGCGGTTCGACTGCGGTCCGGCCGGCGATGAGGCGGGCCGTGTCCTGCTGGCCGCCTACGCACTGGCCGGGTTGGCGCGTTCCAACGCCGAACTGAGTATCCGGGCTAACTGCGACCTGGTGGAAACCGGCCCCACCACGCTCAAACTCGATGCCCGCGACGGGGAATTCGTCGAGTTGGCCGCGTTGTCGATCGCCGAGGTCGACGAGCTGCTGGAGCGGGCTCTGGTGGAGGCCTACCGGGAGGCCGACATCACCTGGCGCGGCCAGGTGCTACACGTCACCGGTAACTCCGCGGCCTACACCGCCGCCCAGAACGGCGGAGCACCGCAGGACACTCCGGTCGGGCATGCGCCTCGGCGGTTTCGGTTGCCGCACTTCATCGAGAGTCGGCTGACCACCCCGAACTGAGTCACCGAGATTCGGCCACGGATGCCCAGAAGGATGTGAGTGCGGCCGCGCCGCGCTCATGACGTCGGCTCGCCCGCCTCGTCCCAGGCCTGAAGCAAGGTGCACAGGATCTCTTCGGCGCGGCCCAATCCGGCCAGATGGCTCTCCCCGGCAATCGGGTAGAGCCGGGCGTCGGGAAGCAGCGCCACCGCGTGTTTGCCGTGCGAGAACGGGACGATGTGGTCGGCGTCGCCGTGCCACCAGTGCACCGGCACCTCGATGTCGGCAAGCCGGAAACCCCAGGGGCGGGCGAACAGGATGGCGTCGGCGATCGGTGCGGCGAGCTGCTTGCGGGAACCATTGAGCAGGTCATCGAGGAACATGGCCTTGAACTCCGGGCGAGACAACATCTCGCGGTCGCCCTCGGGGGAGAGTCGCGCGTAGAACTCCAGTGCCGGCGAGGCAACCGGCCGGATCGTGCGGATCAGTCCGGCGGCCAGCACGCTGATCGGTCGCCCGGCATGGTGGAGTACCGGCTCGGCTAACCGCGCCAGCCGCATCAGGTTGCTGTCGATGGCCTCGGGGCCCACCGCCGGGGCGACGCCGCCCAGCACGCCGGCTGCCACCACCCGCTCGGGCATGGCCGCAGCGCACGCCAGCGTGTAGGGGCCGCCACCGGAGAGACCGATGACCGCCATCTTGTCGATCCCGAGCGTGTCGGCAACGGTGCGCAGATCGTCGGCGAACTGAGACACCGTCTCGTACTGGAAAGGGGTCGAGGAACCGATGCCGGGCCGGTCCACCCCGATCAGGCGGATGTTGGCTTCGGTGGCATACAGCCGTGCCTCGACGGGAATCTGCCGGCGGGCGCCGGGTGTGCCATGCAACCAGAACATCGCCCGGCCTTGTGGGGCACCGAATTCGGCGAAACCGAGCTGACGGTCCTCGCCGACGGCGATGTTCCCCTCCATCTGAGGACGGGCGATGTCATAAGCCATGCTCGGAGTCTGGCACGTGCCCAGCAGCCGGGTGACCCCAGGTTGCAGGCTCGGTGATCGGCATCGACATTTCGGTCGGCTGCGTGCGGCCGCGCAACGTGGCCGAACCGTAGTGCGCCCAGCGCGCCCGCTCGTCGTGGTCGGCGCGTTCCAACGCGGTCGCCGAACACAACACCCGGGCCGTGACGGCCTTGGCGCGGTCGGCCAACCGCGCGGCCTCGTTGACGGCGTCGCCGACCACGGTGTACTCGTAGCGGTTTTCACTGCCAATGTTGCCGGCGAACACCGGCCCTGCCGAGACCCCGATCCCGAAGTCCACCAACGGCAGCCGGCGAAGCCGGGCGATCAGGCTGCGAGCAGTGGCCAGCGCCGCCGCGGCCGCGTGAACGGACGGGACCGGAGCGCCGAACACCGCCAGTGCCGCATCGCCCTGAAACTTGTTGATCGAACCGCGCTGTGCGTCGACGGCGTCCACCACGATGCGGAAGAAGTCGTTGAGCACGCCGGCGACCTCGTCGGGCGGATGGGTGGCCGCCAGTTCCGTCGAGCCCACCAGATCGATGAACAGGATCGCCGCCTCTTGGACCGAGCCGGAGAGCGCAAGATCCTGCTCGACGGCCAGCCGGGCGACATCGGAGCCGACGTGACGGCCGAACAGGTCCTGGAGCCGGTCGCGTTCGGCCAGGCCGGCCACCATGCGATTGAATCCGGTTTGCAGCCGCCCGATCTCGGATTGTTCGTAGACGCCGACCGACGCGGTCATCTCGCCGCGCTCCACCCGGGCCATCGCGTTGACGACTTCGCCGACCGGGTCGGAGATCGATCGGGACACCAGGATCATGGCGCGCACCCCGAGCAGCACCGCCACCACACACAGCACCAGCACCGGGATCTCCACCGAGGACTCCGGGTCGATGATCCAGCCCATCTGACGGCAGACGATGAGCGCGATGATGGCCGCCGAAGGCATCGCACAGGTGATGAACCACATCGTTACCAGCCGGGCCAACACACCGGGGGCGGTCGCGCGGACGTCGGACCCCTGCCAGGCCGCGGCCACGATCGGCCGGAAGGTGCGTTGGGTGAACAACATGCTGGTGCTCAGCGCTGCGGTGCCCCCGAACACGATGATCGTGCCGAGCAGCACGATCAGTCCCATGTTGTGCGAGTGGATCGCGGCCATGCCGATCGCCCCGCCGATCAGCCAGGTTCCGAGCACGATCACCGACTGCCGACGCAGAATGTTGATGGCCGCGCGGCGTTGCCCCGGTTCGGGCGGCGCGCCGGCGGTGTACCAGCGCACGGACGGCGCGATGCTGGCACTGCCAGCGGCGACGACGGAGAGCGTGCCCAGCGTCACCAGTACCGTCACCAGCACCAAGTTCGGCACCGACAGCAAGGTGGAGTCGGTCAGTGGGGTTTCACCGCTGAGCGACACCACCACCGCGATCGCTTCGGCGCTGGTCAGTAGGTGGGCGAAGGCCAGTCCGGTCGCGTAATCGCGGACCCGGACGGCGGTACGCGGCCGCGCGCCTGCGCCCGAACCTGCAGTCGTCATCGCGGTCGTGCCCATCCCTGAGTGCGTTGTGCACCCAAGTTATACGGATTCAGCGGGACGCGGCGCGCCATCTTTATTGTACAAATTAGGGTCAATTGTCTAGACGGAAGACGTATGTAGATGTAATGTCCAACGGCGACGGTGGTTTAACTCACAAGGAGGCATGGATGAACACCCAGACCGCGGAGGTGTGGCGGGACAAGAAGCGATACCTCTGGCTGATGGGCCTGATCGCCCCGACGGTGATGTTCACCATGCTGCCCTTGGTCTGGGCGATGAACCGGCTCGGCTGGCATCTGGCCGCGCAGCTGCCGTTCTGGATCGGGCCGATCCTGGTCTACGTGCTGCTGCCGGCATTGGATCTGCGATTCGGCGCCGACGGGCAGAACCCGCCCGACGAGGTGATGGCGCAGTTGGAGAACGACCGGTACTACCGCTACTGCACCTACGCCTACATTCCGTGCCAGTACGCCAGCCTTATCCTGGGCGCCTACCTGTTCACCGCCAACGATCTGAGCTGGCTGGGAGTTGAGGGGTCTCTCAATTGGTTCGCCAAGATCGGACTGGCGCTGTCGGTGGGCACCCTGGGCGGGGTCGGCATCAACACCGCGCATGAATTGGGGCACAAGAAAGATCAGCTCGAACGCTGGCTGTCCAAGATCACCTTGGCGCAGGTCTGCTACGGGCACTTCTACATCGAGCACAACCGTGGCCACCACGTACGGGTGGCCACCCCCGAAGACCCGGCGTCGGGCCGGTTCGGCGAGACCTTCTGGGAGTTCCTGCCCCGCACCGTTTTCGGTGGTCTGCGCTCGGCCTGGCAGCTGGAGACCGCGCGGCTGCGCCGGTTGGATAAGGGGCCCTGGCGACTGTCCAACGACGTGCTCAATGCCTGGCTGATGTCGGTGGTGCTCTGGGGGGTGCTGATCGCGGTGTTCGGCCCGGCGCTCATCCCGTTCGTCGTCATTCAGGCCGTCTACGGGTTCTCCCTGCTGGAGTCGGTGAACTACATCGAGCACTACGGTCTGCTGCGTCAGACCCGTGCCAACGGCCGCTACGAGCGCTGCACCGCCGAACACAGTTGGAACTCCGACCATCTGGTGACCAACCTGTTCCTCTACCACCTGCAGCGGCACAGCGACCATCACGCCAACCCCACCCGGCGCTACCAGACGCTGCGCAGCATGGCCGGGGCTCCGAACCTGCCCAGCGGATACGCGTCGTTGATCGGGCTCACCTACTTCCCGCCGCTGTGGCGCAGGCTGATGGACCATCGGGTGCTGGCGCACTACGACGGCGACATCACCCGGGCCAACATCTCACCGCGCCGGCGCGCAAAGATCCTGGCGCGTTATCGCGTCACCGAAACGGCGGTGGCGTGATGGCGACCTACCGCTGCCCCGGCTGCGACTACGTCTACGACGAGTCCACCGGCGCGCCCCGCGAGGGTTTCCCAGCCGACACGGCGTGGCAGCAGATCCCCGACGATTGGTGCTGCCCGGATTGCGCGGTACGTGAAAAACAAGATTTCGAGATGGTGGAAGTCGTCGGCCATGACAACAGCTAATCTCGCGGTGGTGAAACGCATCTCCTACGCCGAGGCATCCCGGGCGCTGCTGCGCGACTCGGTGCTCGACGCGATGCGCGAATTGCTGACCCGGCGGGACTGGTCATCGATCACGCTGGCCGCGGTGGCCGAGGCGGCCGGGGTCAGCAGGCAGACCATCTACAACGAATTCGGCTCGCGCCAGGGGCTGGCGCAGGGCTATGCGATCAGGCTGGCCGACCGCCTGGTCGACGCCGTGGACAGGGCCATGTCCAACAACGTCGGCGACATCCACGCCGCGTTCTTGGAGGGGTTCCGGTCCTTCTTCTCCGACTCGGCCGCCGACCCGCTGGTGATCTCGCTGCTGAACGGGGCAGCCAAGCCGGACCTGCTGCAGATCATCACCACCGACAGCGGCCCGATCATCACCCGTAGCGCGCAGCGGCTCACCTCGTTGTTCATGCACAGCTGGGTCAAGGTCAGTGACGACGACGCCGGAATCCTGGCCCGGGCCATGGTTCGGCTGGCCATCAGCTATGTGTCGATGCCACCGGAAGCCGATCACGATGTGGCCGCCGACCTGGCCCGACTGTTCACCCCGGCAGCACAGACTTACGGCGTCGTCGACGCCGAATGACCCGGCCGAGCAGGCTCCGGCCTGCGCCGGTAGCTTGTAGCGGAGCCAATTCACCGAACCTAACGGGGGCGTACTGATGAGTTTGACCGCGGACAGCCGCAACGGCATCGACTACAAGGTCGCCGACCTGTCGCTGGCCGAGTTCGGCCGCAAGGAGATCCGCCTGGCCGAGCACGAGATGCCGGGTCTCATGGCGCTGCGCAAGGAGTACCACGGCGTCAACCCGCTCAAGGGCGCCCGCATCACCGGCTCGCTGCATATGACCATCCAGACCGCGGTGCTCATCGAGACCCTGGTGGACCTCGGTGCCGAAGTCCGCTGGGCATCCTGCAACATCTTCTCCACTCAGGACCACGCCGCCGCCGCGGTCGTCGTCGGGCCGCACGGCACTGTCGAGGAGCCCAAGGGCACCCCGGTGTTCGCCTGGAAGGGCGAGAGCCTGGAGGAGTACTGGTGGTGCGCTGAGCAGGCCCTCACCTGGGACGGCGAGCCGGCCAACATGATCCTCGACGACGGCGGCGACGCCACCATGATGGTGCTGCGCGGCGCCCAGTACGAGAAGGCCGGCGTGGTGCCGCCCGCCGAGGACGGCGACTCGGCCGAATGGAAGGTGTTCCTGGCCCGGCTGCGTGAGCGTTTCGAGACCGACAACACCAAGTGGACCAAGATCGCCGAATCGGTCAAGGGTGTCACCGAGGAGACCACCACCGGCGTACTGCGGCTCTACCAGCTGGCCGCCGCCGGTGAGCTGGTATTCCCGGCGATCAACGTCAACGACTCGGTCACCAAGAGCAAGTTCGACAACAAGTACGGCTGCCGGCACTCGCTGATCGACGGCATCAACCGCGGCACCGACGCCCTGATCGGCGGCAAGAAGGCACTGGTCTGCGGCTACGGCGACGTCGGCAAGGGCAGTGCGGAGTCGCTGAAGGGCCAGGGCGCCCGGGTCACGGTCACCGAGATCGACCCGATCAACGCGCTGCAGGCGCTGATGGAGGGCTACGACGTCGCGACCGTCGAGCAGGCCATCGGCGACGCCGACATCGTCATCACCACCACCGGCAACAAGGACATCATCACCCTCGAGCACATGAAGGCGATGAAGAACCAGGCCATTCTGGGCAACATCGGCCACTTCGACAACGAGATCGACATGGCCGCGCTGGAGTCCTCGGGTGCCGTCCGTGACAACGTCAAGCCGCAGGTCGATGTGTGGACGTTCCCCGACACCGGCCGCTCGATCATCGTGCTGTCCGAGGGCCGGCTGCTCAACCTGGGCAACGCCACCGGCCACCCGTCGTTCGTGATGAGCAACAGCTTCTCCAACCAGGTCATCGCTCAGATCGAGCTGTGGACCAAGGGCGACGAGTACGACAACGAGGTTTACCGGCTGCCCAAGCACCTGGACGAGAAGGTGGCCCGCATCCACGTCGAGGCCCTGGGCGGCACCCTGACCAAGCTGACCAAGGACCAGGCCGAGTACATCGGCGTCGACGTCGAAGGCCCGTACAAGCCGGACCACTACCGGTACTGACCTTTTACGGCGCGAGCAGACGCAAAATCGCACCAGGGAATACCCCTGTGTGCGATTTTGCGTCTGCTCGCCGGATTAGGCTCGGCGCGTGCTGATCGCGATCGAAGGCGTTGACGGCGCCGGCAAGAACACCCTGGCCCAAGGGTTGCGCACGGCCTTCGAGGGGGCCGGCCAGTCGGTGGCCACGCTGGCGTTCCCGCGCTACGGCGTCTCGGTGACCGCCGATGTGGCCGCCGAGGCGCTGCACGGACAGCACGGCGATCTGGCCGACTCGGTGTATGCGATGGCGATGTTGTTCGCGCTGGACCGCGCCGGCGCCAAGGACGAGATCGACGCACTGCGCCGCGGAAACGACGTGGTGATCCTGGACCGGTATGTCGCCTCCAGCGCCGCCTACAGCGCCGCCCGGCTGCACCAGGACGCCGCCGGGGAGATGGTGGGCTGGGTGCGCCGGCTGGAATTCGAGCGGCTCGCGCTGCCCGTCCCGGACTGGCAGGTGCTGCTCGACGTGCCCACCGAACTCGCCGCGCAGCGGGCCCGACACCGCGAGGAGCGCGACGCCACACGCTCCCGCGACAGCTACGAGCGCGACGACGGTCTGCAGCGCCGCACCGGCGAGGTATACCGTGGGTTGGCCCAGGCCGGGTTTGCTGGCCGCTGGCAGGTGGTCGGCCCGACGGTCGATGCGGCTGCTCTGGCGGCGGAGATGCGCGGCTAACTCTGCGAAACGCGCGTGTGATAGCCGCATTTATCTCGATCTGGTGACACCATGTACGCCATGAGGCAAAGGATTCTTGTCGTCGACGACGACGCGTCGCTGGCCGAGATGCTCACCATCGTGTTGCGTGGGGAGGGTTTCGACACCGCGGTCGTCGGCGACGGCACCCAGGCACTCACCGCGGTGCACGAGCTTCGGCCCGACCTGGTGCTGCTGGACCTGATGCTGCCCGGCATGAACGGCATCGACGTCTGTCGGGTGCTGCGCAAGGACTCCGGCGTGCCGATCGTGATGCTCACCGCCAAGACCGACACCGTCGACGTGGTGCTCGGGCTGGAGTCGGGCGCCGACGACTACATCATGAAGCCGTTCAAGCCCAAGGAGCTGGTGGCCCGGGTGCGGGCGCGCCTGCGCCGCAACGACGACGAGCCGGCCGAGATGCTGTCGATCGCCGACATCGACATCGACGTGCCCGCGCACAAGGTGAGCCGGGCCGGTGAGCAGATCTCCCTGACTCCATTGGAGTTCGACCTTTTGGTGGCGCTGGCACGCAAACCGCGGCAGGTGTTTACTCGTGAGGTGCTTCTCGAACAGGTCTGGGGATATCGCCATCCGGCGGACACCCGACTGGTGAACGTGCACGTCCAGCGCCTGCGGGCCAAGGTGGAGCAAGATCCGGAGAACCCGACTGTGGTGCTGACCGTCCGAGGAGTGGGTTACAAGGCCGGACCTCCGTGATCCCCACCGGGGAGCAGCTGCGGTGATTTTCAGCTCCAAACGGCGCCCCCGGCGGTCGGGTCCACTGCTACTCGGTGTGAACACACTGCGCCGCGCGGTGCAGGTCGCCTGGCGTCGTTCGCTGCAACTGCGGGTTGTGGTGCTGACGCTGGGCATGTCGGCTGTGGTGATCCTGGGTCTCGGTTTCGTGTTGACCAGCCAGATCACCGACCGGGTGCTGGACGTCAAGGTCCGGGCGGCCACCGAGCAGATCGTGCGGGCGCGGGTCACTGCCGGTGGCATCGTCGGCGGTGAGGAGGCCCGCTCGCTGACGTCGAGCCTGCAGCTGGCCCGCAACACGCTGATGTCCAAAACGGATCCCACTGTCGGCAGCGGCACCGCGGGTGCTTACGACGCGGTGCTGGTGGTGCCCGGCGAAGGGCCGCGCGCGGCGACCACCGCCGGGCCGGTGGATCAGGTTCCCGCCGCATTGCGGGAATTCGTCAAGGCCGGTCAGGTCAGCTACCAGTACGCGACCGTGCACGTCGAAGGCTTTTCCGGGCCGGCGTTGGTCATCGGTACCCCGACGACGTCACGCATCACCAACCTGGAGTTGTACCTGATCTATCCACTGGGCACCGAACGCAACACGATCAGCATGGTGCGCGGCACGATCGCCACCGGCGGCCTGGTGCTGCTGGTGCTGCTGGCCGGTATCGCTTTGCTGGTATCGCGGCAAGTGGTGCTGCCGGTGCGGTCGGCGTCGCGGATCGCCGAGCGGTTCGCCGAGGGACATCTGTCCGAACGGATGCCGGTGCGCGGTGAAGACGACATGGCCCGGCTGGCGGTGTCGTTCAACGACATGGCCGAGAGCCTCTCGCGTGAGATCACCCAACTCGAAGAGTTCGGCAATCTGCAGCGCCGGTTCACCTCCGACGTCAGCCATGAACTGCGCACCCCGCTGACCACGGTGCGGATGGCCGCCGACCTGATCTATGACCACAGCGAAGACCTCGAGCCCTCGCTGCGGCGCTCGACGGAACTGCTGGTCAGTGAACTGGACCGGTTCGAGTCTCTGCTCAACGACCTGCTGGAGATCTCCCGCCACGACGCCGGTGTGGCCGAACTGTCGGTGGAGTCGGTGGACCTGCGCACGACGGTCAACAGCGCCCTGGAGAACGTGGGTCACCTGACTGCCGATGCCGGAGTCCAACTCAAGGTCGACATGCCGGGCGAGCCAGTGATCGCCGAGGTCGATCCGCGCCGGGTGGAACGCATCCTGCGCAACCTCATCGCCAACGCCATCGACCACGCCGAACACAAGCCGGTGGTGATTCGGATGGCCGCCGATGAGGACACCGTGGCCGTCACTGTGCGCGACCATGGCGTGGGCTTGCGACCGGGCGAGGAGAAGCTGGTGTTCAGCCGGTTCTGGCGCGCCGACCCGTCTCGGGTGCGCCGCTCGGGCGGGACCGGGTTGGGCCTGGCGATCAGCGTGGAGGACGCCCGGCTGCACCAGGGCCGGCTGGAGGCCTGGGGCGAGCCGGGCAAGGGGGCCTGCTTCCGGCTCACGCTGCCGCTGGTACGCGGACACAAGGTCACCACCAGCCCGCTGCCGATGAAGCCGGTGAGCGCCGCCGAACGGCGGGAGCGTCGTCAGCGGGCCCGCGAGCACGCCGAGAGGATCGGATGATGCGCCGCAACAGGATTGCCACACGGCTGTTGGCCGTGGCGGCGCTGGTCGGCGCGCTGGCGGGCTGCGCCGGGGTGCCCAGTACGTCGGCGCCGCAGGCGATCGGCACGGTGGAGGCGCCGCCGCCGTCAGTGCTGCCCAAGCCCACCCCGGGCATGGATCCCGATGTGCTGCTGCGGGAATTCCTCAAGGCCACCGCCGATCCGGCCAACCGGCACCGGGCGGCGCGGCAGTTCCTCACCCAGGAGGCCTCCGACTCCTGGGACGACGCGGGTAGCGCGTTGCTGATCGACAATGTGGTGTTCGTCGAGACGCGCAGTGCTGGCCGGGTTGCGGTCACCATGCGCGCCGACATGCTGGGGTCGCTGTCGGACATGGGGGTGTTCGAGACCGCCGAGGGCGCCCTGCCGGCCCCGGAGCCGATCGAACTGCTCAAGACCTCCGACGGTTGGCGCATCGACCGGCTGCCCAACGGGGTTTTCCTGGACTGGCAGCAGTTCCAGGCCACCTACAAACGCAACACGCTCTACTTCGTCGACCCGACCGGCAAGACGGTCGTTCCCGATCCCCGCTACGTGGCGGTGTCCGACCCCGACCAGCTGGCCACCGAACTGGTGTCCAAGCTGATCGCCGGTCCGCGACCCGAGATGGCCGGCGTGCGAAACCTGTTGGCGCCGCCACTGCGACTGCGCGGGCCGGTGACCCGCGCCGACGGGGGCAAGAGCGGGGTGGGCCGCGGCTACGGCGGCGCGAAGATCGATCTGGACAGTTTGGCGGCCACCGACCCGAACACCAGGAAACTGCTTGCCGCGCAACTCGTCTGGACGCTATCCCGAGCGGACATCAAGGGTCCCTATGTGATCGACGCCGACGGTGCGGCGCTCGATGACAGGTTCCCCGACGGGTGGACCACCTCCGATGTGGCCACCACCGATCCGGGCGCCTCCGACGGGGCTGGTGCAGGAATCCACGCGCTGGTGGGTGGATCGCTGCTGGTGCTGGACGGTCAGCAGGCCAACCGGGTCCCCGGGGCGTTCGGCCGGGAGCCCGATCAGGAGTCGTGCGCGCTGTCACGCAATGGCCGTCAGGTGGCCTCGGTGGTGGTGCACCCGGGTGACCCGGAGGCCACGCTGTGGATCGGTGACCTCGGCGGCGAGGCGGTGCAGGCGGCTGAGGGGCACACCCTGTCGCGGCCGAGCTGGTCGCTGGACGAGGCCGTCTGGGTGGTGGTCGACGGTAACAACGTGCTGCGGGCCATCCAGGAAGTCGCAACGGGCCGCCCGGCCCGCATTCCGGTGGACTCCGGGGCGGTCTCCGCGCGCTTCCCCGGACCGATCAGTGAGCTGCAACTGTCGCGTGACGGCACCCGGGCGGCCATGGTGATCGGCGGACAGGTGATCCTGGCCGGCGTCGAGCAGATGCCGGGCGGCCAGTTCGTGCTGCACTACCCGCGCCGGTTGGGCTTCGGGCTGGGCTCCTCGGCGGTGTCGCTGAGCTGGCGCACCGGCGACGACATCGTGGTGAGCCGCTCCGACGCCAAACATCCGGTGTCCTACGTCAACATCGACGGGGTCAACTCCGATGCACCCAACGGCAACCTGCAGCTGCCGGTGTCGACGATCGTCGCCGACCCGTCCACGGTCTATGTGGCCGATCCGCGCGGAGTGCTCGCACTGTCCTCGGCGGCGGCCGAGGACGAGCAGAGCTGGTCGCCGCTGGGGCCGTTCATGGTGAGCGGCGCGCTGCCGGTACTGCCGGGCTGAGCAAGCGACGCGCCTGACCGCGCATGTGAATTACATGTGTGTGAACCGTGCGAAATATGAGGATCGCGGCGGTGCGAACGCGTCGAAACCAGGAGTAAACCGCGGCAGGAAACTTGCCGCCGGCCTCGTCCGCGGCCCGAATCCTGTGTCGCATCGCGGACCTGAATGGGCACACCGGGAGCTTGGGTGCCACCAATTCCGGCCGTGTTCCCAAACTGTTTATATTCATACAAAAACTATTTACAATAGTCCGATATGGAAATTATTCATCACCACCCGGCGCGGCGTCGCCGGGCGTATGCGCTGGAAGTGGGTCGGATCGCCGAGTGTTGGCTAGCAGGGTCTCGGAACGGAGAATTGTTCATAAAAACGTGGATCATCCACCAAATTTACAATTTGCCCATTCTTTGGCCGGTTAGGCCTGCGATGTAAAGCGACTGTACGCCGCGACCATATAGAAATCACGGAACGATAACGATAGAATCACGAAGAAGTAACAATGACAATTTCTGCGTTAACCTGAAAATCGCCTGTGCCATACGCTGCCGACATCTGAGTCGCGATCGTTTGCCGACCAGCCCCAACGTCAGGAGCGGATCATGCAACAGGCACTTCGTCCGTACATCACGACCGGCGTCGTCCTTTTCGGGACCAGCCTCATCGCCGTCGCACCGGTCACGCCGCTGCCCATCGATGTGCAGGTGCGGGCCGTGACACTGGCCGGCGATGCCGCGGACATCCTCGGGCCTTATCAGGACCTTTACGCCGACACCGTGGCCAACCTGCAAGCCATGAACCAGCATTGGCTGGCTCAGCCGTTCCCGGTGCTGCAACAGATCGTCAGCAACTGGACGGGCTACTTGGCGCAGCTCAGTGCCGACCCACAGTCGATCGGCGCGGTCATGGACAACATTTCGAACAACCTCCAGCAGGTGAACAGCCTGCTGGCGACCTTGCTCCCGGCGTTCGGCGCCCAGATCTTTCCCCTTCCGGCGCCGATCTCGGTAGAACTCTCGACACCGCTGGCCGTGCTGACCGCGGGCCTGGGGCCCGTGGTGGCCGTCCTCAACGAGCTCAACGGAATCATCGGGACGGTCCAGACGGCCACCGACCCCGAAGCGGTTCTCACGGCGCTGTTGACCGCCCCGGCCCACCTGTTGAACGCCTACCTCAACGGGTCGGACAGTCTCGATCTGTTGGGGGTGAGCGTCCCGGCGTTCAACGGACTGCTGGTTCCCGGGCAGATATTCGACACCGAGGTGTCCGTCGGGGACCTGCTGAACCAGCTGGACGGCCTGCTCGGCGGCTTGGACACCGTGCTCAACGCTCTGGGCGGCGACGATATCGACCTGGGCGGGCTGCTCGACCATGTGCTGACCACACCGTTGCCGGGGCTACTGGGTGACCTGGGGTTGGGCGGCCTGACGCTAGGCGGGCTGCTCGACGGCGTCGGAATGGACGGCCTGGGTCTCGACCAGCTCCTCGGGACCATCGGATTGGGTGACGTGACGCTGCCCGACGTGCTGGGTGACCTGGGGCTGGGCGGCCTGACACTGGGCGGGCTGTTGGGCGGCGTCGGCCTCAACGGGGTGATGCTGGGTGACCTGCTGGCCGATGTGGGTCTGGGTGATATGACGTTGACCGGGCTGCTGGGCGGTGTGGGCCTGGGCGACACCACTTTGGCCGAACTCTTGAGCAGTGTCGGTGTCGGCGACACCCCACTGTCCGAGCTGCTGGCCGATGTGGGGCTGGGCGGCGCCGGGCTGGCCGGCCTGATGGAGGACCTAGGACTGGGAAATCTGACGCTGGTCGGGCTGTTGGACGGCGTCGGGTTGGGAGACCTTACGCTGCCCGCCCTGCTCGGAGGCGTCGGGTTGGGTCACATGACGCTGCCCGGCCTGCTGGATGGCGTCGGGTTGGGCACCACCACCCTGGTCGAGTTGCTCGACGGCGTGGGCCTGGGCGGTCTGAACATCAGCGCGCTCCTGGGAGCGGTCGGGTTGGGTGGCACCACGCTGCCTGACCTGATCGAGGACCTGGGGATGGGCGACACCACTGTGGCCGGGCTGTTGGACGGTGTCGGGCTGGGCGAGATGACACTGCCCGGGCTGCTCAGCGGTGTGGGGCTGGGCAACATGACGCTACCCGGACTGCTGGACGGCGTCGGATTGGGTGACACCACGCTGGTCGGGCTGCTTGATGGGGTGGGGCTGGGTGATTTCAACATCGGGGCGCTGTTGGGTGCCGTGGGGCTGGGTGGCGCAACCCTGCCCGACTTGATCGACGACTTGGGAATGAGCGATCTGACCCTGGGCAGCCTGCTGGGCGGCCTGGGCGCCGCCGACGTGACGCTGGGCGGCCTGATGGACACGCTGAGCCTGACCGACCTGAGCGTGGGCGACCTGGTCGGCGCTGTCGGCTTGGACAACCTGGATCTCAGCGGACTGCTGACCGGCATCGGTTTGGGCGGCACGACACTGCCCGGGCTGATCGGCGACCTGGGCTTGGCCGGCCTGACGTTGGGCGGGCTGGTCGGCGGTATCGGGGCGGGTGGCACCACACTGCCCGAGCTGTTGACTCACATGGACATGGGCGACATGACGCTGTCCGGCATGGTCGGGGCATTGCTGGGCACCACGACGCTGCCCGGAATGCTCACCAGCCTCGGACTGGGTGGCCAGAGCCTGGGTGGCCTGCTGGGCGACCTGGGTCTGGGCGGGATGAGCCTGCACACCCTGCTGTACAACCTCGACATGAACGGCATGGCCGTCATCGACCTGCTGAACAACCTCGGGCTGAATGACGTCAGCATCGGCACGATGATCACCAGGATGGGGTTGGACACCCTGGGGCTGCACAGCCTGGTCCACAACCTCGGTATGGGCAATCTGACCCTGGTCGACGTGTTGAACACGGTCGGCGTCGGGCAGCAGGGCCTGGGCGGGCTGCTGCACGATTTCGACGTGACCCTGGGCATGGGCTCGCTGTTCAGCGCCTTGGGGATCGACCTCGGGCTGATCAACGACGCCCTGGATGCAGTCAACCTCAACGGCGCCATCGATGCGACCGGTATCACCGTCGGCGGTCTGCTGAGCTTCTTCGGTCTCAACGTGACCCTGGACAAACTGCTGGGCAATATCGCCGAGCAGGGAGCAGGGGTGAGCCTCAGTGGCGTGTTGCACGGGTTGGGGCTCTACAACCTGACATTGCCCGCCATCCTGTGGAACCTGGGCTTGAGCAACTTCCATCTGGGCTGGACCGGGACGAACGGCCTGCTGCAGGTCCTGGGAATAGAGCACATGAGCCTCAACGACCTGCTGAACGCGGTGGGCCTCGGCGACGACAACCTGGTCGGCCTGCTGAACAGTCTCGGCCTGGGCATCAGCCTTCCCGACCTGCTCGACAATGTGGGGATCGGTGGCCTGAGCCTCGACGACGTCGTCAGCAGCCTGACCTTGGGCTCGATGAACCTGGACAGCCTGCTGGGCGCCTTGGGCATCGACGACGCGAACCTGGCCAACCTGCTGCAAAGCCTGGTCGGGAACCTCACGCTGCCGGGTCTGGTGAACAACCTGGGTCTCGGCGACATGACGCTGGGTGCCGTGGTGGGCAACCTGGCCACCGGCGACCTCACCCTGGGTGCCCTGCTCGGCAACCTGAACCTGAGCGGCCTGACGCTGGGCGGGCTACTGGACAACCTGCAGCTGAGTGACCTCGGCCTGGGCCCCCTGCTGGGCGGGCTGAACATGGGCGGCCTGACGCTACCCGGGCTGTTGGCTGGTCTGGGCTTGGACAACCTGACCCTGGGCGGGTTGTTGAGTGACCTGGGAACCGGGAACTTCACGCTGTCGGGGCTGTTGACCAACCTTGGTCTAGGTGATGCGACGCTGCCCGCGTTGTTGACCGATCTGGGTCTGGGTGACGCGACACTGTCGGGCCTGTTGGGCAACCTGGGTATCGGCGGCTTCTTTTTGCCCGGCCTGCTGGAGGATTTGGGCTTGGGCAACGTCACGTTGTCCGGCTTGGTCGGCAACCTGGGCGTCGGCGATGTGCCGCTGAGAGAGCTGCTGAGTGACCTCGGTACCGGCAACTACACCCTCTCGGGGCTGCTGACCAACCTGGGCCTGGGTGACGCGACGCTGCCCGAGTTGGTGGCTGATCTGGGTCTGGGTGACGCGACGTTGTCGGGACTGTTGGGCAACCTCGGTATCGGTGGGATGTTCGTGCCCGGCCTGCTGGACGCCTTAGGTCTGGGCGATGTCACCCTGCCCGGGTTGCTGGGCGGTCTGGGCGTGGGCGATCTGACCCTCGGTGAGTTGTTGACCAATCTGGGCACCGGCGGCTTCACCCTGCCCGGGTTGTTGGATGCGCTGGATTTGGCCGACGTCACTCTGCCCGGATTGCTGGGGGACTTGGGGATGGACGACTTGACGTTGGGTGGGCTGTTCGACGGACTCGGTCTGGGTGACCTGAACCTGCCCGCGCTGCTCGGCGATGTCGGGCTGGGCGAGAGGACGCTGCCCGACCTGCTAAGTGACCTGGGATTGGGCGACATGACGCTGGGTGGGCTCCTCGGCGGACTGGGCGCCTGGGACCTGGGGCTGGGCGATCTGCTCGCTGACTTGACCGACAACCTGAGCCTGGCGGGCCTGCTGGAGGGCCTGGGGCTGAGCGACCTGGATGCGCTCACCCTCAACGGCGGGTGGTTCGGCGGGCTGCTGCCGTTGGTCTTCGGCGACCTGCCGCAACAGATCGCCGAGCTGCTCGGCGCGCCGGCTGCCGGGGCAGCCGATGCCTCGGTGTTCGCCTCGGGTGCCGCCGCGGATCTGTCAGCCAGCCTGGGCACCGACCTAGCCTCGGAGGTCTGGGCAGACCCGGCAAGTGGGTTCTGACCGCGAGCCGTGCCGTCGCCTCGCAGCGTCGGGGGCAGGGCCAGAAGTCCCGAGTCCGCGGCGCAGGTGCGGGTCTTCGTGCCCTGGTCGGACCGCTAGGACGCGGAGGATCGTGAAAGGGCAGGTCCCCTTGGGCTCAGCGGGAATTGGGCTCGGGACCGCGAGGGAAGAAAGGGGCCCGACCGTGGATGAACAGCCTGCGGGTTGCCCGGACGCCGCGGCGGTCCGGGAGACCATTCGGACCGCGTTGCTGCTGGCAGCCCGAGCGCCGTCGGTGCACAACTCCCAGCCCTGGCGCTGGCGGGTGGACCCGACGCCCTCCGCGCCCCGACTGGATCTGTACGTCGAGCCCGATCTGCAGCTGCGCAGCGTCGATCCCGACGGTCGGGGCATGATCTTGAGCTGCGGCGCGGCATTGCACCACTGCGTGGTCGCGTTCGCCGCATTGGGTCAGCAGGTCAAGGTCCATCGGTTGCCCGACCCGGCGCGCCCCAATCTGCTGGCCTCGATCGAGCTGTGTCCGCTTGGCCCGCAGCCCGATCTCTCTCAGGTCGACGTCGCGCTGGCGGCGGCGATTCCGCGGCGGCGTACCGACCGTCGCTACTTCAGCGGCTGGCCGGTGGCCGGCGCCGACATCGCGTTGATGGGCGCGCGTGCCGCCCGCGCGGGCGTGATGCTGCGCCGGGTCGACGCCCTGGACCGGCTGAATGCGGTGGTGGCCCGCGCGGTGTTCGAGCATCGCAGCGACTATGACTACCTTGCCGAGTTGGCGACCTGGAGCGGGCGTTACGGGTCGGTGGCCGGTGTTCCGGCGCACAGTGTTCCGGCGTCGGACGCCGGCGCTCCGATTCCGGGCCGGTTCTTCGCCGGGCCGGCACTGGCCCAGCCGCCCGGCGCCGTCCCAGCCGAGGACCGCGCGGTGATGTTGGCATTGGGCACCGAGACCGACGACCGGCTGGCCCAGCTGCGTTCGGGCGAGGCCACCAGCGTGGTACTCCTGACCGCGACGGCATTGGGGCTGGCCAGTTGCCCGGTCACCGAGCCGCTGGAGATCGCCGAAACCCGGGCCGCGGTGCGTCGCGACGTCTTCGGAACCAGCGGTTATCCGCAGATGCTGCTGCGGGTGGGCTGGGCGCCGATCAATGCCGATCCGTTACCGGCAACCCCGCGGCGTTTCCTCAATGACACCGTCCAGTGGCTGGCCGCAGATACCCGCGAGGCCGAACCGCGAGATGCCGAAGGGCTGGCGCTCTACGCCTGATGCGCACCGCGGCGATTACGAGACCAGGGGAGCGGACCAGCGCAGCACCGTCCCGCCATCGGGGGCCGATGCGACGCTGAAGGTTCCGCCCGCCTGCTCAGCGCGCTGCCGCAGGTTGGCCAGGCCACTGCGGTTGATCACCTCGGGCAGCCCGCGGCCGTTGTCGCTGACCTCGATGCTCAGGTCGTCTTCGACCTTGATCTGCACGGTCACTGCGGTGGCGCCCGAATGCCGGACCGTATTGCTGACCGCCTCGGAGACCACCGCCTCGGCGTGGTCGGCCAGACCCGGCTCGACCACCGAAAGCGGGCCGACGAACTGCACGGTGGTATGCAGCCCCACCCCGGAGAATTGGGCCACTGCGTTGTCCAGTCGCTGCCGCAACGGTGTCGCCGCGGAGGTGACGCCGTGCAGGTCGAAGATCGTGGTGCGGATCTCGCCGATGATGGCCTGCAGGTCGTCGACCGCGTCGGAGAGCCGGTGCTGCACCGCGGCGTCCCGGCTGCGTGGAATGGTGCCCTGCAAAGACAACCCCACGGCGAAGAGCCGTTGGATCACATGGTCGTGCAGGTCGCGAGCGATCCGGTCCCGGTCGGTGACCACGTCGAGTTCGTGCATGCGGCGCTGCGTGGTGGCCAGCTGCCAGGCCAGCGCGGCCTGATCGGCGAACGCAGCCATCATGTCCAGTTGCTCGGTGTTGAACGGGGGAGTGGTGCTGTGCCGCATCACCACGACCACGCCGGCCACCGCGTCGGCGGCGCGCAGCGGAAGTATCAGGGCGGGCCCGGCCGCACGCACACCGCTCAACGTCAGCTGGTCGACTCGGTGCGGCTCCCGCTTCGAGAAGGCCTCGCCGACGGGGGAGCCGGTCACCGGGAGGGTTCCCCCGGACAGGCATGCCATTGTCGGCCCGATGGTTTCGACCACCAGGAGTTCGCTGACCTCCGCTTCGGCGGCGTCCTCGTCCAACGGGATGGCCACCAGCGCCGACTCGGCACCGGTGAGCTTGCTGGCCTCCTCGGCGATCAGCCGGAACACCGTCGAGGGGTCGGTTCCTGACAGCAGTTCGGTCGCGATGTCGTGGGTGGATTCGATCCAGGACTGCCGCGCCTTGGCCTGCGCGTACAACCGGGCGTTGGCGATCGCGATCCCGGCGGCGGCCGCCAGCGCCTGAACCAGCACCTCGTCGTCTTCGCTGAATGGCTGCCCGTTGGCCTTTTCGGTGAGGTACAGATTGCCCACGACCTCGCCGCGCACGCCCACCGGTACGCCGAGGAACGTCCGCATCGGCGGATGGTGGGGCGGAAAGCCTATGGACGCCGGATGTTTGGAGAGGTCGTCCAGTCGCAAGGTTTGGGGTTCGTCGATCAGCAGACCGACCACCCCCACCTGCTGGGGCAGCCGGCCGATCTTGACGAACGTTTCGTCGTCGATGCCCTCGTAGACGAACTGCTGCATTCGGCGGTGGCGGTCGTGTACTTCCAGCGCACCGTATTTGGCCTCGACCAGATTGGTGGCGGTCTGCACGATGGTGCGCAGGGTCTCGTCGAGCTCCAAACCCGAAGTGACGGCCAGCATCGCTGCCAGCAGCCCGTCGAGGCGGTCGCGCCCCTCTACGATCTGCTGGACCCGGTCTTGCACACCGACCAGCAATTCGCGCAGCTGCAAGTGCGAAAGCTTGTCGCGCAGGGGATTCGGTCCTTCCTCGGGTGCGGCGTCAGTCATTCCGTGCGCGCTCGAGTTTGGTGGCGAAGACCGCGGCCTGGGTACGACGCTCCATGCCCAGTTTGGCCAAAAGCCGTGACACGTAGTTCTTGACGGTCTTCTCCGCCAGGAACATCCGATCGGCGATCTGCTTGTTGGTCAGGCCTTCGGCGAGCAGACTCAGCAGTGTCCGCTCCTGTTCGGACAGGCCCGACAGCGGATCGGGTTTGGCGGCGGCGCCGCGCAGTTTGGCCATCAGGGCTGCTGCAGCACGGTTGTCGAGCAGCGAACGCCCCGCGCCGACTTCCTTGACCGCGTGGGCCAGCTCCATGCCCTTGATGTCCTTGACGATGTAGCCGCTGGCGCCGGCCAAGATGGCGTCGAGCATGGCCTCGTCGGAGGTGAAGGATGTCAGGATCAGGCAGCGTAGTTCGGGCATTCGCGACAGCAGGTCACGGCAGAGTTCGATGCCGTTGCCGTCCGGCAGCCGGACATCGAGCACCGCTACGTCCGGAGACAGCACGGGTATGCGGGCTAGGGCTTCGGCCACCGAACCGGCCTCACCGACCACATCCAGTTCGGGATCGGCGCCGAGCAGGTCAATCAGGCCGCGCCGCACCACCTCGTGATCGTCTACCAGAAAGACCGTGACCACATCGCGTCCTCTCACCCGTAGCCGTCGTCGCGGCGCGCACGCAGGCACTGCCCACGGTAGCGGCGACACCGGCGGATTCCCAGGGCACAAAGCCATCGCGTTCTGAGTGGTCGGAAGTTGTCGGTGGGGGGCTGTAGGAACGGAGATATGAATACAGGGCACGGGTGGCTCATCGGGCGTGAATTACGCTTCATGCCACTCGGCCCGGACGTAGGAGATCCCAGTGGACGCCTCTGCCCTCAACGCGTTGTTCGACCTGACCGGACGCACCGCCATCGTGACAGGCGGAACGCGCGGCATCGGATTGTCGGTTGCGCACGGACTGGCCGCTGCCGGTGCCAACGTGGTGGTGGCCAGCCGCAAGAGCGAGGCCTGCGATCGTGCTGCCGAGCAGCTGCGCCAGGCCGGCGCGCAGGCCATCGGGGTGCCGACCCACCTCGGGGACGGCGAGGCGATCGAGGCGCTGGTCAATGCCACGGTCGAGCGGTTCGGCGGAGTCGACATCGTCATCAACAACGCTGCCAATGCGCTGGCGCTGCCGTTGGGCGAGATCACCTCGGAGGCGTTGGACAAGTCGTTCGCGGTCAACCTGCAGGGGCCGGTGTTCCTGGTTCAGGCGGCGTTACCGCATCTTCGCAAGAGCGAGAACGCCGCCATCGTCAACGTGGTGTCGGCCGGCGCCTTCGTCTATTCGCCGGCGACCTCGATGTACTCGGCTGCCAAGGCCGCCCTGGTTTCGTTCACCCGGTCCATGGCGGCAGAGTTGGCGTCATCGCGGATCCGGGTCAACGCGATCGCCCCCGGACCGGTCAATACCGACATGGTGCGCAACAACCCGCCGGAGTTCATCGCGGCATTGCGGGCTGCCACGCTGCAGCAGCGCATTGCCGAACCCGACGAAATGGTCGGTCCGGTATTGCTTCTCGTCTCTGACGCGGGCAGCTACATCACCGGCCAGACCATCCATGCCGACGGCGGGATGGTGGCGAGGTAGAGCTTCGGCTACGGGTTCCGCTTAGCGGCGCGCAACGCCTCGGCCGCGCCGCCCAGGAACGGGGTGATGATGTCCACCGGCAGCGGGAACACCACGGTGGAGTTCTGGTCGGCCCCGAGTTCCAAAAGGGTTTGCAGATAACGCAGTTGCAGCGAGGCCGGGTTCTGCGAAAGCCGCTCGGCGGCCTGGCTCAGTTCCTCGGAGGCCTGTAGCTCGCCGCGGGCGTTGATCACCTTCGCGCGGCGCTCGCGCTCGGCCTCGGCCTCGCGGGCCATCGCGCGTTGCATCGACTCGGGGATCTCCACGTCCTTGATCTCGACCACTCGCACCTGGACGCCCCACGGCTCGGTCTGCTTGTCGATGATCGTGCGCAAGTCGGCGTTGAGATCGTCGCGGTGCGCCAGCAGCGTGTCCAGGTCCGCTCGCCCCAACAGGGAACGCAGCGTGGTCTGGGCGATCTGCGAGGTGGCCACGGCGTAGTTCTCGACCTCCATGATCGCTTTGAGCGGGTCGGTGACCTGGAACATCACCACGGCGTTGACCCGGGCTGGAACATTGTCGCGGGTGATCACCTCTTGTGGGGGAATGGTCAGGGTGACCACCCGCTGGTCGACCCGAATCATCTTGTCCACCAAGGGGAGCAGGAATTTCAGTCCCGGCTGGTAGAGCGGGCGGGCATGGCCCATCCGGAACACCACGCCGCGTTCGTACTCGCGCACCACATTCAGCGCGAAATATGCCAGCACGGCCAGTGCCACGATGGCCAGCGCCAGCACGGTGATCAGTCCCTCACTCACTTGAGCTGCTGCCTCCTGCTCGACGCGTCGTCGGAAAAGCCGCCCCACCGGGTGGAGTACCGGTCGATCGCGGCCTCGGCCTTCAATGCCTGATCTTCGGTGACGGACCGGTGCGGCCGGTCATCGGGGGCATTACTCGGGGTGTTCCACAGGTGCGACAGCAGAGGATAGCCGCCGGCCGCCACTACGGCGATCGCCGCGGTCAACACCAACACGTCGGCGGCCGAGTGGTTCACGAACAACGTCGTCGCCGGCAGGATGATCCCGAAACCCGCTACAGCACAAGCGATACCTCGGTGAAACCGGCCGGTTTCCGAGTGCGGCCACGGGTCGACCGCCCGGCTGATCTCCCGGCCGTGCGGCGACGTGGTGCAGGTCTGCTTGACCGGGCAGGAGTTGCATACCGACGGCGTCGCCCGGTACCGCATCACCCGATTGTCCGGGTCGAACGAGGTGGGCCAGAGCCACTGATCCTGCGGGCACTTCCACGCGTCATGGTCGTCGTGGTAGACGAACTTGCCGGTGCGCCACTGCGCGGCGCGTTCGGAGGTCCGCTGGGCCATCCGGTCGAAACCCCAGGCGAAAGCCAGCAACAGCAGCGCGTAGCCGGCAACCAGCCACACCCATGTCGCCGGCCCGGTCATGCTCAGTCCTTGCCTGCGGCTGCGGAGTCTGCCGGGACCTCGACGTAGAGCGGGTGCTCCGGCAATTCGTCGACGGTCTCGCCGGAGCGGAAGTTGCGCAGCGCGATCCAGGCGATCCAGACAAAGGGCAGCACACCGCCCACGATCAGGATCGCGTCCCCGGGCAGGCGCATCCACTCCAGCAGCGCGTTGCCGGGCTTGGTGATGTACCCCAGCGACCGTGCCTCGAAGTAGCCGTCGTTGACCGAGTGGAACAGCTGCAGCACACCCAGCGGCAGCAGCGTGACGAACACCATCCACGCCAGGCCGATATTCATGCTCCAGAAGGAGATCCGGGCCAGCTTGTTCGGCCACTTCTCCGCCGGGATCACGTACCGGAAGGCGAACATCGCCAGGGCCACCGCGAGCATGCCGTAGACCCCGAACATCGCGGCGTGTGCGTGGTTGGCGGTCAGCGCGGTGCCGATCTCGTAGTAGGACACCACCGGCAGGTTAATCAGGAAGCCGAAGATGCCCGCGCCCAGGAAGTTCCAGAACCCGACGGCGACCAGGAACATCACCGCCCAGCGAGCCGGGAAGTTGTTCTCGCCGCCGGCCTCCTGACGGGCACCCAGCTGCAGGAAGGCCCAGGCTTCCACGGTCAGGAAGGTCAGCGGGATGACCTCGGCGGCCGAGAAGAAGGCGCCCATCGCCATGTGCTCCACCGGCGTGCCGGAGAAGTACAGGTGGTGCATGGTGCCGATTACGCCGCCCGCGGAGTACAAGATGATGTCCAGGAAGATCACCAGCAGTGCGACGCGTTCCCGCACCACCCCGAGCTGGACGAACATGTAGGCCACCATCGCGGTGGTGAACAGCTCCAGGAAGTCCTCCACCCACAGGTGCACCATCCAGAACCGCCAGAAGTCGGCGACCGAGAAGTGCGCCTCACTGCCGGCTAGCAGGCTGGCCGCGTAGAACGTCGGGATGGCCAGGCCGGTGAAGAAGAACATCCAGGGCAGGTTCATCTTCGAGGTGGTGGCCAGCTTCGAGCGCATGCCACGCCAGATGATGACGATCCACAAGAACAGACCGACGATCAGCAGTACCTGGAACAGTCGCGGCAGGTCCAAGAACTCCCACTGCTGGGACAACAGGGTGCCCGGCTTGATCACCCCGAAGATCGACAGTGCCTCGAAGGCCAGGGAGCCGAAGACCACCACCGCCAGCGCGCCGAGCAGTCCGTAGACCAGTAGCGACTGCTTGGCCGGTTCGCGGCGGGTGACGAAGGGCACCAGGAAGATTCCGCCGGCCAAGAATGCCGCCGCGGTCCAGAACAGTGACAGCTGCAGGTGCCAGGTTCGGGCCAGGTTGTAGGGGAGCACCTTCGCGAGGTCGATCCCGTAGAACTCCGACAGGTCCGCCCGATAGTGCTCGACGGCCCCGCCGAGCAGGACTTGGGCCAAGAACAGCACCGCCACCACGGCGAAGATCCAGATCGCGGCGCGCTGCGAACGGGTCAGCGGCACCTCGCCGGGCTGGCGGAAGTGCAGCTTGGTCATCTCCGTGCCGTGCCAGCCGATGTTCTGGCTCCACCGACCGTAGACGGTGAACATGACGCCGATGCCGCCCAACAGCATGATCAGTGACAGCACCGACCACACCACCACCGATCCGGTGGGCCCGTTGTCCACGCGCGGCTCCGAGGGCCAGTTGTTGGTGTAGCTGTAGTTGTGGCCGGGCCGATCGGCGGCCGCCGCCCACGCGGTCCAGGCGAAGAACGAGGTCAGATCACGGATCTCGCCGGGGTCGGTGATCATGTGCGGCAGCAGGCCGTACTTGGTGGAGGCTTCGCCGAAGTAGTCGGCGTAGTGCTCTTCGATGTCGTTGAACGCCCGGACCTGTTTGTCGGTGAACACCAGCGTCTTGGTGTCCGCGTTGTAGCGGTTGGTCCGGAACTCGGCGACTACGTCGTCGTGCGGGTTCGCCACGCCCTGCGCCTTGAACTGATCGGCGACATCTTCGGTGGCCAGCCGCAGATACTCGGCGGTGTAGTCCGGGCCCAGGTAGGCGCCGTGGCCCAGCACTGAGCCGTACTGCATGAGGCCGCGGGCCTGATAGAGCTGCTGGCCGCGGGTGATGTCGGCACCGGTGAACAACTGCTGGCCGGATTCCGTAACGACCTTGTCCGGCATCGGCATTGACGCCGTGTACGTGCGGTAGGCCAGGATGCCCATCACCAGGAAACCGAAGATCATGACTAGGGCTACGCCCTGCGCCCAGCCCTTGCCGACCAGCGCCTCGGCACGGCTGGATTCGGTGGTGGGCGCGCCCACCTGTGTCGCATCGGTGCTCATGGACGGGACGCTAACAGTATCGAGGATGAAAATTCGCGAAACTGTTAGTGCCCTCACGAATTTGGGGTCTGGCGTTAGTTTCTCTGTTGACTAAATGCCCCTTGACGCCGAGGTACGACATACCGTAGTAGCGGTCCGCTGTCGCGGGCCGGAAAGGACACCGCCATGCCCCGACTCCGCGAGATCCCGCGCGCCGACGTGACCGACGAGCAGATCTTGTTCTTCTATGACCGGCTGTTCGGCGCGGGCGTAGACCCCGTGTGCTCTGAAGCTCCCGCCGGCCACCGCACCATCCACGGGACACCGGGGGACTGGTGGACGGTGTTCGCCCAGGCGCCGCAGGTGTTCTCCCACGCCGTGCGCGGATTCGCCCTGTATCGCAACGCCTCGCTGGACCCGCTGCTGCGCGAGCTCGGCCAGGCCCGCGCCGGCTATGCGCGCGGCAGCCAGTTCGTCTTCTCCCAGCACTGCAAACAGATGCGTTCGCTGGGCATGTCCGAGGAGAAGATCACCGCATTGCCGTCCTGGCAGGTCAGCGATGTCTTCTCCGGGATCGAGCGCGCGGTGCTGGCCTACACCGACGCCCTGGTCTACGACGGTGGCCGGGTGGCCGACGAGATCTTCGCGGTGCTGCAGACGCACCTGTCCGACCGCGAAATCATGGAGCTGACCTACATCACCTGCATGTATGACATGCACGCCACCATCTGCCGCGCGCTGCGGCTCGAGTTCGACGACCGCCCGGAGCCGATCGTTGAGGTCCAGGTACCCGAGGGGGTCGCGGTCGCCGACCTGTCGGCAGACCTGGCGGGCGATTAGGGCCGGTCGGGCCCCACTGTCACACCCCGGGGGCAGCATCTCCCCTGTGCTTGACGCGGTGCTTCCTCTGCAGTGCGGGGGCTGCGGGGCGCCCGGGACCCGATGGTGCGCCGTCTGCGCCGCACAGCTGGCCGTCGGGCCGAACGAACCGCGAGTGATCGGCCCGCGGCTGGATCCACACGTCCCGGTGTTCGCACTGGGCCGCTATGCCGGGGCCCGCCGGCAGGCGATCGTCGCGGTCAAGGAGCGCGGGCGCAGCGACCTCGTCGCTCCACTGGCATCGGCGTTGGGGGAGGCACTGCAGCGGCTGCTGTACTGGCAGATGGTGGACCTGCCGCTGACGATCATCCCGGCACCCACCCGCCGCAGCGCCGCCCGACGGCGCGGGGGCGACCCGATCACGCGCATCGCCGCGGCGGTCGCTGCGCGCCATGCGGGCGTGACGGTCGCGCCGGCGTTGCGGATGCGGGCGCTGACCCGCGACTCGGTCGGTCTGGGCAGCGCCGCCCGGGAACGCAACATCGCCGGCCGAGTCCTGCTGTGCCGGGGTGGGCTGAGGAATTTCTCCGCAGCGGGCGATGTCCTGATCGTCGACGACGTCGTGACCACCGGGGCCACTCTGGCGGAGTCGGTGCGAGTGCTGCGGCAGGCCCGGGTGCGGGTTTCCGCCGCGCTCGTAATCGCATCGGTATGAGACGGGTGTCAAATGGGTGCGCCAAACCGGTGGCATGTATCCGGCGGCATGGCTACGGTCGTCATCAAGGGCCGGGGGGACCTTGACGGAACGTGGTCGAGACGACAGGAGAGTGTCGAGCATGGCAAATCAATTTGTGGAAACCAGCGCGGCGTCAGTCGACGTGGAGGAGCGGCCCGATCAGTCGGGCGCGGAGATTGTGGTCAAGGGCCGTAACGTCGAGATTCCAGACCATTTCCGGGTTTACGTCGCGCAGAAGCTGGCCCGCGTGGAGCGGTTGGACCGCTCGATTCGCCTGTTCGATGTCGAGCTCAAGCACGCCAATAATCGACGCCAGCGAAAATCCTGCCAGCAGATCGACATCACCGCGCACGGCCGGGGCCCGGTGGTCCGCGGGGAGGCCCGCGCCGACAGTTTCTATGCCGCATTCGAGGCGGCGATCGACCGACTGGAGAGCCGGCTGCGCCGCGACAAGGGCCGCCGCAACGTCTCCTACGGCGACAAGACGCCGCTGTCGGTAGCGGAGGCCACCGGTGCCACCAACTTGGATCCGGAGTTCCTCGCCGCCGCATTCAACCGGGACGGCACCGCCGAACCCGATCACCGCGAGGCGACCGCGCACAGTGACGGCCACGAGCATGAGCCCGGCCAGATCGTGCGCACCAAAGAACACACCGCGACGCCCATGTCGGTCGACGACGCGCTCTACGAAATGGAGCTCGTCGGCCACGATTTCTTCCTGTTCCAGGACAAGGAGACCGACCAGGCGTCCGTTGTCTACCGACGGCACGCCTACGACTACGGCTTGATTCGTCTGGTCTGAGCACCGCCTTCAGGGGCTGCGTTGGCGGCGCATTGCCGCCCTCGGCGACGGTGTCACCTACCATGGGTGACGCTCGTAATGCCGAAGACTGAGTAGGGGACATAGCCGTGCTGTCCAAGTTGCTGCGTTTTGGTGAAGGCCGCATGGTCAAACGGCTCCGGAAGGTCGCCGACTACATCGACACCCTCTCCGGGGATGTCGAAGCGCTCACCGACGCGGAGCTGCGGGCCAAGACCGACGAATTCCGTCAGCGACACGCCGACGGCGAATCCCTCGACGACCTGCTGCCCGAGGCATTCGCGGTGGCCCGTGAGGCGGCGTGGCGGGTGCTGACCCAGCGGCCGTTCCACGTGCAGCTGATGGGTGGCGCGGCGCTGCACTACGGCAACGTCGCCGAGATGAAGACCGGTGAGGGCAAGACCCTGACCTGTGTGCTGCCGGCCTACCTCAACGCGATCTCGGGCAAGGGCGTGCACGTCGTCACCGTCAACGACTACCTGGCCAAGCGAGACAGCGAGTGGATGGGCCGCGTGCACCGCTTCCTCGGCCTGGAGGTCGGGGTGATCTTGTCGCAGATGACCCCGGACGAGCGGCGCGTCGCTTACCACGCCGACGTCACCTACGGCACCAACAACGAGTTCGGCTTCGACTACCTGCGCGACAACATGGCGCATTCGCTCGATCAGCTGGTGCAGCGCCCGCACAACTTCGCCATCGTCGACGAGGTCGACTCCATCCTGATCGACGAGGCCCGCACCCCGCTGATCATCTCCGGGCCTGCCGACGGCAGCTCCAACTGGTACTCCGAGTTCGCCCGGATCGTGCCGCTGATGGAGAAGGACGTCCACTACGAAGTGGACCTGCGCAAGCGCACCATCGGTGTGCACGAGCTCGGGGTGGAGTTCGTCGAGGACCAGCTCGGTATCGAGAACCTCTACGAGGCCGCCAACTCCCCGCTGGTCAGCTACCTCAACAACGCCCTGAAGGCCAAGGAGCTGTTCAACCGCGACAAGGACTACATTGTCCGCAACGGCGAGGTCTTCATCGTCGACGAATTCACCGGACGCGTGCTGGTGGGTCGGCGCTACAACGAGGGCATGCACCAGGCCATCGAGGCCAAGGAGCGCGTCGAGATCAAGGCCGAGAACCAGACCCTGGCCACCATCACCCTGCAGAACTATTTCCGGCTCTACGACAAGCTCGCCGGCATGACCGGCACCGCCGAGACCGAAGCCGCCGAGCTGCACGAGATCTACAAGCTGGGCGTGGTGCCGATCCCGACCAACAAGCCGATGGCACGCCTCGACCAGATCGACCTCATCTACAAGACCGAGGAGGCCAAGTTCCTCGCGGTCGTCGACGATGTCGCTGAGCGCTACGAGAACGGCCAGCCGGTGCTGATCGGTACCACCAGCGTGGAGCGCTCGGAGTACCTGTCCAAGCAGCTGACCAAGCGTCGCGTCCCGCACAACGTGCTCAATGCCAAGCAGCACGAGCGTGAGGCGCACATCATCGCCGAGGCGGGCCGCCGTGGCGCGGTCACGGTCGCCACTAACATGGCCGGCCGCGGTACTGACATCGTGCTCGGCGGCAACGTCGACTTCCTGGCCGACCAGCGGCTGCGGGGTCAGGGCCTGGACCCGGTCGAGACCCCCGACGAGTACGAGGCCGCCTGGGACGAGGCGCTCCGCGAGATCAAGGCGGAGGCGGCCGCCGAGGCCGAGGAAGTGATCGAGGCCGGCGGCCTCTACGTGCTGGGCACCGAGCGGCACGAGTCGCGGCGTATCGACAACCAGCTGCGTGGTCGTTCCGGCCGGCAGGGTGACCCGGGCGAGTCGCGGTTCTACCTGTCGCTGGGCGACGAGCTGATGCGACGGTTCAACGGTGCGGCGCTGGAGTCGCTGCTGACCCGACTGAATCTGCCCGATGACGTGCCGATCGAGGCCAAGATGGTCACCCGGGCGATCAAGAGCGCCCAGACCCAGGTCGAGCAGCAGAACTTCGAGATCCGCAAGAACGTCCTGAAGTACGACGAGGTGATGAACCAGCAGCGCAAGGTGATCTACGCCGAGCGTCGGCGCATCCTCGACGGCGAGAACCTGGCCGAGCAGGCCCACGACATGCTCGTCGATGTGATCACCGCCTACGTCGACGGTGCCACCGCCGAGGGCTACGCCGAAGATTGGGACCTCGAGCAGCTGTGGACGGCGCTGAAGACCCTGTACCCGGTGGGGATCGACTATCACGAACTGCTGCACGCCGACGACGTCGGCGAGGCTGATGACCTGACTCGCGAAGAACTGCTCGAAGCGCTGCTCGCCGACGCCGAGAACTCCTACGCGGCGCGGGAGGCCCAGGTTGACGAGACCGCCGGGGCCGGCGCCATGCGGGAGCTGGAACGCGGTGTGCTGCTGAGCGTTCTGGACCGCAAATGGCGCGAGCACCTCTACGAGATGGACTACCTCAAGGAGGGCATCGGTCTGCGGGCGATGGCGCAGCGTGACCCCCTGGTCGAGTACCAGCGGGAAGGCTTCGACATGTTCCGCGGCATGCTCGACGGGCTCAAAGAGGAGTCGGTCGGCTTCCTGTTCAACGTCGCCGTGGAGGCCGTCCCGAAGCAGTCGGTCGCGCCGGTGGATGCCCCCGAGGGGTTGGCGGAGTTCGGGTTGCGCGCCAAAGGAATCGACGGCGCCAACGGTGCTGACGGCGCCGATGGTGCGGCCGGGCTGACCTATTCGGGCCCCGACGAGGACGGCTCTGCGCAGGTGCGGCGTCCCCGCGACCTGCAGCCGGCCGGCGCGACATCGCGCCGTGAGCGCCGCGAAGCGGCCCGCCGCGAAGGCCGCGGGCCCCGCTTGCCGAAGGTGCCGCGCAAGGGCTGAGGCGTTGAAGCGCTCAGCCGATGTGCAGGGCGACGATCCGCCAGGCGATGCTGTTTCCCGTCCGCGGGATGGACTCGACTCGGCAGGCCAGTGCATGAGTGCGCCGTCCGCGCCGGTAGGTGCCGAAAACCTCCACCGCGCTGGCCGGTTCGCCTGAACCTGCCGGTTGCACGCGTACCCGCTGCAGGATGGCCGGCTCAACTCGGCCCACCGGTGTCGGCGGCCGCGCCGATACCACCGAGTCGGCGAGTCCGGTGGCAAGCAGCGGATGCAGATGCGTGGACGGCCGGCGCCCGTCCACCACCTCCAGGACCCGGCGCAGTGCGGCGTCGGCGAACACCGCGGCCGCCTGTAGCGGCGCCGGCAACACCTTGAGCGCGGGTCGATCGGGCCGCGTCCTCGGCGGATGCCCGCGGCGGGGCCGAACCGACGGCGGAGACGCGGGCGAGTGCGCGGGCCGACCCGGCGTAGCCGGGCGGGCCGGCGGTTCGTAGTCGAGCATCGGTGCGACGGCCGAGCGCGGGGGCGTAGTGGGATCGATGGGCACGGCAACTCTCCAAGGTCGGTCCGGGTGGTGGGCCTGCTGGAGAGTGGCAGGGCGTGTGCGGCGATCATCGCACAATCGCGGCTGCGGCGTATCCGCGTGCGGCGCGGCCCAGCGGCGGGCTACCGTGAGCGGCAGTGTTTTTCTCCGATCCGGGGCTGGTGCGGTGCCCGGCCGGATCGAGCCAGCAGGGAGGACGGGTGCCAGGATGGTGAACCGGCTATCGGCGTCGGAAGCCTCTTTTTACCGGCTGGAGAACACCACGACGCCGATGTACGTGCAGTCGCTGTTCATTCTTCGTAACCCGCGGGGCGGGCTGGGCTACGACAAGCTGCTGGAGACCGTCGAGCAGCGGCTGCCCCAAATCCCGCGCTACCGGCAGAAGATCCGCGAAGTCACTATGAACCTGGCCCGCCCGGTGTGGGTGGACGACCACGAGTTCGACATCACCTACCACGTAAGGCATCTCGCAGTGCCGTCCCCCGGCAGCGATCGCCAGCTGCACGAGCTGGTCGCACGGTTGAGTCAACAGCCGCTGGATCGCTCCCGGCCGCTGTGGGCGACCTATCTGATCGAGGGACTGGCTGACAACCGGATCGCCCTCTACATCAAGTCCCATCAAGCGCTGGTCCACGGCATGGCGGCGCCGGCGTTGGCGCACGTCCTGGTCGATCGGACTCAGCGTCCACCGGCTTTCCATGAAGACATCTGGGTACCTCGCGACGAGCCGGGCGCCGTCGAGTTGGTGCTCGGTGCGGTCGGGGACTGGGTGGCGGCCCCGCGGACCCAACTGCAGGCGGTGGGGTCGACGGTCGGCAGCCCGTTGACCTGGGCGGGCCGCAAGGCGTTCGATGCGGTCCGGGCCATCGCGCGCGGTGCGGCCCCGCAGAGCCCGCTCAACACCCAGGTCTCGCAGAACCGCCTGTTCACGGTGGCGAGCGGTTCGCTCGAGGACTACCGAACAGTGCGGGCCCGCTATGACTGCGCCATCAACGACGTGGTGCTCGCCGTGATCACCGGCGCGCTGCGGAACTGGCTGCTGGCCCGCGGTGAACCGGTCGGATCGACACGCACCGTACGGGCGATGGCACCGTTGTCGGTGTATCCGGACCACGAACTCGACTCCGCGGGTCAGCCGATCGGTGCGGTGACACCGTTCTTGGTGGATCTTCCTGTCGGCGAACCGAATCCGGTAGTCCGGCTTTCTCAGATCGCCTATGCCACCGAGTCGCATCCCACCTCGACCGGGTTGGTGGATGCCCGCACCATCTTGACCGTGGCGGGCTTCGCCCCGCCAACCCTGCACGCGATGGGTGTTCGGGTGGCGACTGCGTTCGCCGGATTCTCCGGGCGGGTGTTCAACCTGCTGATCACCAATGCACCGGGCACTCAGCGGCAGCTCTATGTTTGCGGAGCGAAACTGCTCGAGACCTACAGCGTGCCGCCGTTGTTGCCCAACAAGGCGTTGACGATCGGGGTGACGTCTTACAACGGCACGCTCTATTTCGGTGTCAATGCCGACCGCAAGGCGATGAGTGACGTAGGAATGGTCTCAGCACTGCTGGACGAGGCGCTGGCCGAACTGCTGGAGGCAGCACAGTGAGCGACGACGAATTCGAAGCCGCCAAGAAGCGGCTCGCTGACGACGTATACGAAAAGGAATTGCTGCGTCTGCAAAGCGAATTCGTCAAGCTCCAGCAATGGGTTCGCGCTACCGGCACCCGCGTGGTGGTGATTTTCGAGGGTCGTGACGCCGCAGGCAAGGGCGGCGTCATCAAGCGCATCACCGAGTACCTGAGCCCGCGCACGGTGCGGATCGCGGCCTTACCAGCCCCCACCGAGCGTGAGCAGGGGGAGTGGTACTTCCAGCGCTACATCGCGCACTTGCCGGCGCGCGGTGAGATCACCCTCTTCGACCGATCCTGGTACAACCGGGCCGGGGTGGAGAAGGTGATGGGCTTCTGCACTCCCGAAGAGCATGAGCAATTCCTCAAGCAGGCGCCGGTTTTCGAGCAGCTACTGATCGACGACGGAATCCTGTTGCGCAAGTACTGGTTCTCGGTGTCCCAGGAAGAGCAGCTGCGCCGGTTCCGTAAGCGGCGCAACGATCCGCTGCGGCAGTGGAAACTGTCGCCGATGGACCTCGAGGCGCTGCACCGCTGGGAGGATTACTCGCGGGCCCGCGACGAGATGATGGCCCGCACCGATACCGCGTCGAGCCCCTGGTATGTGGTCGAGTCAGAAGTCAAGACACACGCCCGGCTGAACATGATGGCGCACCTGCTGGCGTCGATTCCCTATCGCGAGGTGGAGCACCAGCGGGTGGACTTGCCGAAGAAGCCCATCGTCACCGGCTTTTACAAGCGGCCCGACCGAAGTCTCTACCGCTACGTCGATGACTACGCCGCCACACTGCTGGGCGAGGCATGACCCTCCCCCGCAAGCGGGTGGTGACCCGCGTCGCCCGGCTTCGCCGCGCTGGCGATCGCGGCTGGGTTGACGGCCGCGACCCGCGTCGCCCGGCTTCGCCGCGCTAGCTATCGCGGCTAAGGTCTGGGCTCATGCGGGTCTACATCCCGGCGACGCTGGCCATGCTGGCCCAACTGGTCGCCGACGGTTCATTGCGTCCGGTCAGCGGGACTGCGTTCGCGGTGACCCCGGCGCTGCGGGAGGCCTACGCCCACGGCGATGATGACGAACTGGCCGAGGTCGCGCTGGGGGAGGCGGCGCTGGCCTCGCTGCGGTTGCTCGCCGCTGCGGACGCCGATTTGGCCGGCGCGAAGCTGCCCACGCGTCGGGCGGTGCTGGTCGCCGAGGTCGAGGGGGCTACGGTCCGCCCCGATCTGGATGCCGCGGTGGTGCGGCTGGCAGGGCCGGTCGCGCTCCCCGAGGTGGTCGCGGCGTATGTGGACAACGCTGCTGCCGAGCCGGCTGTGCTCGCGGCAATGGCGGTGATCGACGACGCCGACCTCGGTGACGAGGACGCCGAGCTGACCGTCGGCGACGCCCAGGACCACGACCTGGCCTGGTATGCCACCCAGGAGCTGCCGTTCCTGCTCGACCTGCTCTGATGCCGTCCGGGCAAGGTTACGGTACCGTAGGTTCATCAACCCCCGGTAGCGAACAGGGAATTTTTCGTGAGCAAGAAGCATTCGGCGATCGTTGCCCACATCGGTGACACCAAGCGGCCGACCGCCGTCGGGGTCGACCGTCACCCGGTCTGGAATGCGGTGCGTCGCATCGCAACACAGATCACCACACCGCTTTTGCCAGACGACTATCTGCGCTTGGCCAACCCTTTGTGGTCGGCCCGGGAACTGCGTGGACGGGTGGTGGAGGTCCGGCGCGAGACCGGGGATTCGGCAACGCTGGTCATCAGGCCTGGCTGGGGGTTCCAATTCGACTACCGGGCCGGTCAGTACATCGGCATCGGGCTGCTGGTCGACGGTCGATGGCGTTGGCGTTCTTACTCGCTGACCTCGCCGCCGGTGACCGGGTCTCGCACCATCTCCATCACCGTGAAGGCGATGCCGGAAGGTTTTCTGTCCAGTCATCTGGTGGACGGGGTCGCTCCGGGGACCGTAGTTCGGCTGGCCGCGCCGCAGGGGGAGTTCGTGCTGCCCGACCCGGCGCCGGCCACGGTGCTGTTCGTCACCGCCGGATCCGGGATCACGCCGGTCATGGCGATGTTGCGCTCGCTGGCTCGGCGCGGCGCCATCGCCGACGTCGTTCACTTGCATTCGGCGCCCACGGCAGCCGACACGCTGTTCGCCGATGAGTTGGCAGCCTTGGCGCGTGACCATCCCGGTTACCGGCTGCTGCTGCGCACTACTCGCGACCAGGGTCGGCTGGAGCTGCGGGGACCCGAAACTCTCGACGCCGATGTGCCCGATTGGCGTGAGCGCCAGACCTGGGCGTGCGGGCCGGCGGCGATGCTCGGCGATGCCGAACGCGTCTGGGCCGCTGCGGGGATCGCCGACCACTTGCATGTCGAGCGGTTCTCGGTGGCGCGTACCGCGACGGCCGAGGGCGGGGGCATGGTGACCTTCGCGGCAAGCGGCAAGAGCGTTGCGGCGGATGCGGCAACGACGCTGCTCGAGGCCGGCGAGAGCGCCGGGGTTTTGATGCCGTTCGGGTGTCGGATGGGCATCTGCCAGTCATGCGTGGTGACGCTGGTGGCGGGGCAGGCGCGTGATCTGCGCAGCGGTGCCGACCACGAGCCGGGGACCCGTGTGCAGACCTGTGTCAGCACGGCCGCCGGCGATTGCGAGCTCGACGTCTAATGGTTACCCGCTGGTAACCTACGGAGTCGTAGGTTACGATAGCGTAGGTGCAGACGGTAATGCGTTTCCGAAAGGTGGTCTGATGGCGGTAACCGACGTCGAGGTGTTTGCGCACCTCAGCGACGCCGATGTGGCGAATCTCGCCGCGGAACTGGACGCCATCCGCAGAGACATCGAGGCGACTCGAGGCGAACGTGACGCTCGCTACATCCACCGCACCATCGCCGCCCAGCGGGCGCTCGAGGTGACCGGCCGGGTGCTACTGGCGGCCGGCAACCGACGCTGGGCGCGCTGGGCCGGTACCGCCACCTTGGGCGTGGCCAAGATCGTCGAGAACATGGAGATCGGCCACAACGTCATGCACGGGCAGTGGGACTGGATGAACGATCCAGAGATCCACTCCACCGGCTGGGAGTGGGATATGGCCGGTGTCTCCAAGCACTGGCGCTTCACCCACAACTTCGCCCACCACAAGTACACCAACATCCTCGGGATGGACGACGATGTGGGTTACGGCGTAATCCGGGTCACTCGCGACACTCGCTGGCAGCGCTTCAACCTGCTCAACCTGTTCTACAACGCCATGTTGGCGATCGGGTTCGAGTGGGGAGTCGCATTGCAGCACTTGGAGATCGGCAAGATCTTCAAAGGCCGCGACAGTCGCCAGTCGACCCTGGTGCGGCTGCGGGAGTTCGGCGACAAAGCCGGACGGCAGGTGTTCAAGGACTACGTGGCGTTTCCGGCCCTGACCTCACTGTCGCCCGGCGCGACGTTCGTCTCGACGGTGAAGGCCAATGCGATCGCCAATGTGATCCGCAACCTGTGGGCCAATGCGATCATCTTCTGCGGTCACTTCCCTGACGGTGCAGAGAAATTCACCAAGACCGACATGGTCGGTGAGTCGCAGGGGCAGTGGTATCTGCGGCAGCTGCTGGGCAGCGCCAACATCGATGCCGGGCAGCCGATGCGGTTTATGAGCGGCAGCCTGTCGCATCAGATCGAACATCACCTGTTCCCGGATCTGCCGAGCAACCGCTACCCCGAGATCGCGGTGCGGGTGCGTGCGGTGTGCGAGAAGTACGACCTGCCCTATACCTCCGGGCCGTTCCTGGTGCAGTACGCCAAGACCTGGCGCACTATCGCCAAACTGTCACTGCCGGACCGCTTTCTGCGCGACACCGCCGATGACGCACCGGAGACCCGCAGCGAGAAAATGTTCGCCGAGCTGGGGCCGGAATTTACGCGCGTCGACCCGGTGACCGGTCGTCGTCGTGGGCTCAAGAGCGCCATCTCCGCGGTGCGGGGCTGGCGTCGTGACAAGAAGGTCGACCTGGCCGCCTGAGCGATGCGCGCGAGTGTGAATCTCACGGCGTGACACCCTGGGAGAGCGTCGCGAGATCCGCTCTCGGCCTTGTGAAACGCGGGTCAGCCCTCGCGCAGCGCCGTCAATAGTCGGCGCGCTGCTTCGACCCGGCGCTGCGCCGCGCCGGTCAGGTTGTCCAGTGCGCATTCGGGATCTGCTGGCGGGCCCAGGTGACCGCAGCCGCGTGGACAGTCGTCGATGGTTTCGGCGAGGTCGGAGAACGCCAGAAGCACGTCGTCGGGTGCGATGTGGGCCAGGCCGAACGAGCGGATTCCCGGGGTGTCGATCACCCAGCCCGATCCCTCCAGTCGCAGTGCCACTGACTGGGTGGACGTGTGCCGCCCCCGGCCGATGTCAGTGACCCGTCCGACGGCCCGATCAGCTTCGGGGACAAGGCGATTCACCAACGTCGATTTGCCGACGCCGGAGTGCCCCAACAGCACAGTCACCTGCGATTCCAGGAGGGGAGCGACGGCGTCGAGCGGGTCGTCGCGGCCCGCGGTGACGACCGTGAGGTCCAGGTCGGCGAACTGGCCGGCGAAGGGGGCCGGGTCCGCCAGGTCCGTTTTGGTCAGGCACAGAATCGGCGCCAGCCCTCCGGCGTAGGCGGCGATCAGTGCCCGGTCGACCAGGCCGGTCCGCGGCGGGGGATCGGCCAGTGCGACCACGATCAGCAGCTGGTCGGCGTTGGCGACCACCACCCGCTCGGTGGGGTCGGTGTCATCGGCGGTGCGCCGCAACACGGTTCGCCGTGGTCTGCGCCGGACGATGCGGGCCAGGGTGTCGGGCCGGCCGGACAGATCGCCAACCACGTCGACGCGGTCGCCGACCACGATCGGGGTGCGTCCCAGCTCGCGGGCACGCATCGCGGTGACCTGCAGATCGGCCGGGCCGTCGGGGCCGTCGAGGACACAGCCCCAGCGGCCGCGGTCGACGCTGACCACCATGGCCGACTGGGCGTCGGCGTGCCCGGGACGGATCTTGGTGCGCGGCCGCGAGCCGCGGCCGGAGCGGACTTTGACGTCGGATTCGTCGTAGTCGCCAGTGTTGATTCGGCGGTCCAACTTCGCCTCTCCTCCGTCGAGCCTCGTTAACCGCCGGCTTTCAAGCGCCGGCCCCCGCGTCGGCCAGCATGTCGGCCCACATCCGGGGAAATGCGGGCAGCGTCTTGGCGGTTGTTTCGATGTCCTCGACCTCCACACCGGGGACCCGAAGCCCGATGATCGCACCGGCGGTGGCCATCCGATGGTCGGCGTAGGAATGCCAGATTCCGCCGTGCAACGGGGTCGCGGTGATCAGCAGGCCGTCAGAGGTCTCGACGCTGTCGCCGCCCAGCCGGTTGATCTCGGTCGTCAGTGCCGCCAGCCGGTCGGTCTCGTGCCCACGCAGATGCGCGATGCCGCTCAGCCGCGACACCGCGCCCGGGGCGGCCAGGGCGGCCAGGGCCGCCACCGTCGGGGTGAGTTCGCCGACGGCGCGCAGATCCACGTCGAAGCCGCTGTAGCTGCCCGGGCCCTCGACTTGCAGGTGCGCATCGGCGTGGCTCACCCGTGCACCGGTCGCGCCGAAGATCTCGATGATGGCGTCGGAGGGCTGTACGCCGACGGCCGGCCAGCCAGCGATTCGCACGCGGCCTCCGGTGACCACCGCGGCCGCCAGGAACGGGGTGGCGTTGGACAGGTCCGGTTCGATCTCCCAGTTGCGGGCTGCGGCCGTCGCCGGTGTGACCCGCCAGCGGTTCGGAACGGCGTCATCGACAACGATTCCAGCCTGGCGCAGCATTGCGACCGTCATCGCGATGTGTGGGGCCGACGGCAGGGTAGCCCCGGTGTGCAGCACGGTCAGGCCCTCGTCGAAGGCCGCGGCGACCAGCAGCAGTCCGGAGACGAACTGCGACGACGCGGAGGCGTCGATCGCCACGGTTCCCCCGGCGACGGAGCCGGATCCATGGATTCCGAACGGCAGGCCGTCGCCCTCGACCGCGATACCCAGACTGCGCATCGCATCCAGCAGCGGGGCGATCGGCCGGGCCCGGGCCTGCTCGTCCCCGTCGAACGTGACGGTGACGGTGCCCAGCGCCGCCAGCGGCGGCACGAACCGCAGCACGGTGCCGGCGAGGCCACAGTTCAGGCGGATGTTCGGTTCGGGGTCGATCTTGCCGCTGACCGTCACGTGGTGCGCCACTGCCTCGACCCGCAGGCCCAGGGCCCGCAGGGCGTCGAGCATCAGGTCGGTGTCGCGGCTGCGCAGCGCGCCCGAGAGGGTGGAGACACCGCCACCGCGTCCCGCGGCCAGCGCGGCCAGTACCAGTGCCCGATTGGTCTGCGACTTCGAGCCGGGCACGGTCACCGTCGCGTCGATGGGGGCGGTGGGCATCGGTGCCGGCCAAGTCGTCACGGTTTCATCCTGCCAGCGCATTGCTCCAGAGCTGGTATCGGCGGTTCAGTGAGCCTCGACGGAGGAGAGGCGACGCTGGGGCCGGCGCATGGGCCCGGCGGTTCAGTGAGCCTCGACGGTGGAGAGGCGACGCTGGGGCCGGCGCATGGGCCCGGCGGTTCAGTGAGCCTCGACGGTGGAGAGGCGACGCTGGGGCCGGCGCATGGGCCCGGCGGTTCAGTGAGCCTCGATAGGGTCCTTTGCCGGCTGGCTGCCTGGTATCACCCAACTGTTTACCCAGGATCATTAGTGTCGGCGGCATGGCTCTGGCGTCGGGCTCGATTTTTGCTGAGTACACCATCTTGAAACTGGTGGGTGCTGGCGGGATGGGCAAGGTTTACCTTGCGCAGCACCCCCGGCTGCCCCGACGCGAAGCACTGAAGATTCTGCGTCGTTCATTGAGCGCCGACGACGAGTACGAGGAGCGGTTTCGGCGGGAGGCCGAGGCCGCCGCCGTGCTGGTGCACCCCAACATCGTGCGCGTACATGACCGCGGCGAATACCGCGGCCGGCTGTGGCTGTCGATGGACTACATCGACGGTGAGACGCTCAGCGAGCTCATCACCCGCAAGTTCCCGGCCGGGATGCCGGCTCAGATCGTCATCCCGATCGTCGCGAGCATTGCCGACGCCCTGGACTACGCGCACGGGCAAGGTGTGGTGCACCGCGACGTCAAACCCAGCAATATCTTGGTGACCGAAGATGGCGACGACGTGCCAACCGCCGTGCTGGCCGACTTCGGCATCGCCCGGCAACTGAGCGGCCCAACCGGGTTGACCGCGAGCAATCTGGCCATCGGCACCATCGCCTATGCCGCACCCGAACAACTGATGGGTGCCGAAGGCCTGGAACGCGCTGACCAGTACGCCTTGGCGGCGACCACCTTCCAGATGCTGACCGGAGCACCGCCGTATCAGCACGAGAACCCGGTGACGGTGATCAGCCACCACTTGAACACACCGCCGCCGCTGCTCAGCGACCGACGTCCCGAACTGCAGCAATTCGACGATGTGCTCGCCGCGGCGCTGGCCAAAGACCCCGCCGAGCGATTCCGGGACTGCTCGGACTTCGTGGCGGCCCTGGCCGAGCAACTTGCCGATCCCGACTCCGATGACGAGTCCGACTCTGCCGAGACCGTCGTGCGGGGCGTCCCGCGAGCCTTACCGGCGCCTCCGCCGAGCCGGCTGTCGAAACTGGCCCGACCCGCTGTCCTGGTCCCGTTGGGGCTTGCGGTGGTGGGATCGGTGGCTGCCATCGTCCCGCGTCTGCTGGCCGAGGAGCCGGCTGACAGGGCGGCGATCGCCGCCGGTGGCGTACCCGCGGCGGCCGTGGCGCCGCCGCCCAAGGCGCCCGCGTTCGAGGGGACCTACCGCGTGGACGCCAACCGGGCAGGGGAGAAGTACAACGGCGTCCCCAACCCTGAGCCGCCCAACGTGAGCACCTGGTGGGCCGTCAAGTCTTCCTGTGACGCCGCGGCGTGCACGGCGTCGGCGGCGATGCTCGACGCCAAGGACCATCGGAAGACGGTGAAGACGCCGTCGGGTGGCAATGAATTGGCCCTTGAATTCACCGGCGATACCTGGCGCTCGCAGCCGCAGACCGTGCACACGCCGTGTATCGGCGCAGACGGGCACCAGGACAATCAGACGACCACGCAGGTGCTCACCCTGCAGCCGACCATTCCGGGTGTCCTGCACGGCGCGATGGTGGCCACCGTGGAGAGCAACGAGTGCGGCCAGCGCGGAGCCCAGATCTGGGTTCCGGTGGTAGCCAGCCGATTCGGTGATGTTCCGGCGGGGATCAACCCGTCCGTTGAGATGGCCAAGCCGGTCAAGCCGGCCTGATCAGCGGCCGACCGGCCATCGCCTGGTCGGCACATCTGAGGGGCTGAAGCGCCCGGCTTTGGATCACGAAAAAATTTCGACTACGGCATCTTCGCCTCGGCGTTGGCTGACGGCGATCTCCGCAACGCCCTCGGCCTCCCGCTCGCCGTTGACGTGGGAATACTGTCGCTCGCGTTGCTCGGCGCGCTGATCTGACCCGCCCGGCGCCTACCCGGCGCTGGGCGGCCGGTTCATCACCCGGTGTCGGTAGCCGTACCGAGGAACGAACCGGAAACCGGTAGGCCCGCCGTTGGCGGCGGCACTGGCCCCGGGCAGACCAGCCATGCCGGCCAACCCTGCCATTCCGCCGCGCGGCATCACGCCGGTCTCCGCAGCGGCCACCCGGCTGGAAACCAGTGTCGCCGCAGCTTGATTGGCCGAAGTGGGAGCCATCGGCCAGCTCTGCGGCACCGACAACAACCCGACCTGGATGCCCCGGCCCACGGCGACTGACGGTGACGCGGCGCCGAAACCCGGGGTGTAGGAGGCTGCAGTTCCCGCCTTCGCGACCTCGGCCACCTTTGTCAGTTCGGTGAAGAATGCCCTGCTATCCGCCACCGCCTGACCCGATACCTCGTGACCGTTGAGGCCCTGGCCGACCATGTCGATGAGCCGGAAGGGTCCCATGGCCGAGTTGGTGTAGCCGGTGAGCGTCCGGAGCGGAGTGACCAGCTGTTGCAGGAACGCGGTCCACGCCGCCGAGCCGGTGGTCGGTGCGGTACCCGTACCCGCAGCCGGGACCGAAGGTGCCCCAGTGGCCGCACCCGACTGAGCGAGCGACTGCAAGGAGGTCAGCCCCTGCGACGTCGCCTGGGAGGTAGCCTGCGACGCCGCCGAGTTGCTGACGGCCTGGGTGGTCGCGGTGGCCTGCCCCGCTTGCGCACCGGGATTGGTGGTCTGCGGCGGCGAGGTGAACTCCGTCAATTGCGAAGCCGCCGCGGAACCACCTGCGTAGGCATACATGGCGGCGGCGTCTTGGGCCCACATCGCTGCGTAGTGGGCTTCGGTAGCTGCGATAGCCGGGGTGTTCTGGCCGAAGAAGTTGGTGGCGACCAACATCATCAGCTGTGCCCGGTTGGCGAACACCATCTGTGGCGGCACCGTCATCGCGAACGCGGCTTCAAAGGCAGCCGCTGCGGCCTTGGCCTGCATAGCCGCCTGTTCGGCTTGCGCCGCCGTCGTCTTGAACCAGGTGGTGAACGGCAGTGCCGCTGCGGCCATGGCGGTCGCCGACGGCCCGCGCCACGGACCGCTGGTGAGGTCCGCGATAGTCATGTCCATCGCTGCCGCGGTCACGCTCAACTCTTGGGCCAAGACGTCCCAGGCCCCCGCTGCTGCCAACATCGGACCGGAGCCGACTCCCGCATACATCCGCGTGGAATTGACCTCCGGAGGCAGCGCCCCGTAGTCGATCACCAAGTCCCCTCGGTCTATCCGCCGAACGGACGACGTGGCATGACGGTCAACGCGGTTCCGTAGCGCGGACCGCCGAAACCGCGGAAGCCGGCGCCGGCCGCACCCGCGGCCGGGACACCCGGCATTCCAGGCATTCCTGTCGGCGGTGCGATCGGAGCACCGCCGAGGATGCCTCCCGTAGACGGCAGCGCCGCCGCCGCAGCGGGGCCCACCGGAACCCAGGAGCCGCCGGACACCGGGCCCAGCGTGGACGCCGCTGCCAGCGGCGGCACCCAGCTCGCCGGGACCGAGAGGCCGCCGACCGCGCCGGCGGCACCGGAGGCCGCGCTCGCCGCACCGGAGGCCGCGCTCGCGGCACCGGAGGCTGCACTGGCGGCGCCCGTCGATGCTGCCTTCGCGCCGTCGGCAAACAGCTTCTGCAGGCCGAGCACACCGCTGACACCACGCCACACCGCACAGACGTTGTTCGACTGCAGGTTTGCGTTGGTCACCATTTGGGTCATCAACTGGTTGGACAGGTTGTAGTTCGGGTCGTTGAGGACGTCCTGGGCCGGGTGGCCCGTGCTTTCGGCCGAGTTCACCAGGCTCTGCAGGACGCCCGAAGCCTTGGTGGCCTGGGTGGCCGTGGCACTGTCGGCCGCCGAGGCGACCGCGTTGGCGTTCGCGGCGTCACCACCCAGGTTGGTCGGGTTGGGCGGCGCGGTGAACTCGTTGAGCTGCGTGGCAGCGCTGGACTGGGCGTCGTAGCCGAACATCGCCAGCGTGTCCTGGGCCCACATTTCGTTGTGTTCGGTCTCGGTGGCCGCGATCGAGGGGGTGTTCTGCCCGAGGATGTTGGTGGCGACCAGCTGCTGCAGCAGTTCGCGGTTGGCGGTGACCGCAACCGGCGGCACCGTCTGAGCGTGTGCCGTCTCGTAGGCGGCGGCAGCGGCCCGGCCCTGCGCGGCGGCCTGCTCGGCCTGCGCGGCGGTGAGCTCCATCCAGTTGATGTAAGGCGCGGCGGCGGTCGCCATCGACGCCGAGGCCGTCCCGAGCCATTCCTCAGAGGTCAGCTGGCTGATGACCGCCCGGTACTCGGCCGCAACAGATTTCAGTTCAGCGGCCAGCGCACTCCACGCCGACGCTGCGACGACCATGGGCTCCGAGCCAGGCCCGGAGTAGATCATGGTGGAAGTCACCTCAGGCGGCAACGACAAGTAGTTCATCGCGGTGACCTAGCCGGCCGCTGCTGCGTTGGCAGCTTCGGTTGCGGCGTATGCGTTGGCTCCGCTGCTCAGGGCGTTCACGAACATCTCGTGGACGGCCACCGCCTGTGCGCTCACGGCCTGGTAGGCCTGAGCGTGGGCGGCGAACCGGGCGGCGGTCAGCGCGGATACCTCGTCGGAGCCGGCCGGCACCACGCTCGTGGTGGGTGCCGCGGCGGCGGCACTGTGCGCGGCCATCGACGAACCGATGGTTCGCAGGTTGGCGACGGCGGCCAGCAACGCTTCGGGTTGCGTTGTGACGAACGACATTGAAGGCTCCTCGTCGAGGTCTTTACCCTTGCCGCGATCGCCACATTGCGGATCGCGTGCGCCCTTGAGCGCAGACCCGACGCTATGCGATCAGACGCGCGACTCACAGCCACGAAGGAGACTTTCCGGAAACTGTCAGCAGTTGTTCATTGACAGTTGGAAAAGGCACCCGAAACGTTTACTGAGCAGCCCTTCGGCGTCGGTTTGCCTTCATCTGTTGTTCACTTTGTCGACGTCGCGTCAGCTAACAGCCGAAGCGTGGCTTCCCGCCCCGGTGAGCTGGCTGGGTCGGTACCCCGCCGGGCGGATGCCACCGGATTGAGCATCAACTCGTCCACGCCGAACCGGTCGGCCAGCCCCTGCAGTTGCGTGAACGCCTCGGCAGGCGTTCCGAGCACCGCGCGTTCAAGCTCGCCCTGTGCGACGCGGTGTTGCTGCGGCGTCAGGGCCGCCTGCTCGGCGTCTTCGACCAGCTCCAGGCGGCCTGATGGCTGTCCGGTCGCGATCTGCGCTTGCAGCCGCAAATAGGGAAGAATCAAAGCCTTTGCCTCGTCGTGTGTTTCGGCCACCACGGTGTTGACGGTCAGGAACGCGGTCGGCTCGGCGGCAAGCTCGCTCGGGACGAACTGTGACCGGTAGCACGTCAGTGCCTCGTCAGCGTGCTCGCCGAACAGGTGATGGCCGAATACGTAGGGCAGCCCCTGGGCCGCGGCGACTCGAGCCGACTGCATCGAGGAGCCCAGCACGTATACCCGCGGTCTGGTCAGCGCGTGCGGGGTCGACCTCAGGACGTAGCTGCGGTCCGCCAGTTGCACTGACACTCCAGCGGTGCTCAGTAGGGCGATCACGTCGGCGAGATTGTCGGGGAAATCGTCAATGCCGCGATCACCGCGGCCGGTCGCTCCGCGCAATACCGCCGATGTCACCGGATCGGCGCCGGAGGCTCGCCCGATGCCCAGGTCGATACGGCCGGGATGGGCGGCCTCCAGCAGCGCGAACTGCTCGGCGATGGCCAGGGGCGCGTGATTGGGCAACATCACCCCGCCCGAGCCCACACGAATGCGCGAGGTGGCGGCGGCAATCATCGCGGTCAGCACTGGCGGGCTGGTTGCGGCTACCGAGGGAATGTTGTGGTGCTCGGCGACCCAGTAGCGGGTGTAGCCGAGATCGTCGGCGATCTTCGCCAGTCGCATCGTCGCCGCCAGCGCATTCGAAGTGGACTGGTCGGTGCGGACCGGCGTGAGATCGAGGACGGAGAGGCGCACAGCGGCGATCTTGCCATCACGGTGCAGCCGTCGCCGTTCGTACACCGCGCGTTCTGATTTCGTTAACCGGACTCGCGCACAGTTGTGGGCGATGAACAGCAATACCGAGCTCGGCGGCGCGCCGCCGGCAAGCCCTCCCGAACCGTGGGAGATCGGCCGTCCGCAGCCGGTGGTGCAGCAATTGGTGGCGTGCGGAGCGCTGCGCGGGGAAGTTCTCGATCCCGGAACCGGCTCCGGTCACCACGCGATTCACTATGCGGCTCATGGCTATTCGACAACAGGGCTCGACTATTCCCCGGCCGCTATCGCGGTCGCGCAACGGAACGCCGCCCAAGCTGGTGTGACGGTCGACTTCCAGGTGGCTGACGCGGTCAATCTCGTCGGGTTCGATGGCAGGTTCGACACCGTGGTCGACAGCGCGTTCTACCACCTGTTCCAGGACGACGAAGAAACCCAATTGCGCTACGCGCGCAACCTGCACCGGGCGACCAAGCCTCAAGCACGGCTGTTCATGTTCGAGGCCGGACGCCACAACGTGAACGGCTGGCAATTGGACGGGTTGTCGCCCGAGCGTTTCGGTCCGTTGCTCGAATCCGCCGGCTGGCGTATCGACCACATCGGGACCACGACCTATCAAGGAACTTTCGAACCCACCGCCTTCACCGACATGATCGCGGTGATGGAGTCGATGGGCCGCGAGGACCTGCTGGCCGGGGTCCGCGCGCTGGCCGAACGGTTCGCCTACCTGCAGCCGCTGCTCGAAGACAACCTGGTGCACATGCCGTTCTGGGCGGTCACCGCCACCCGGATCGACTAGCTGTCACCATGAAGGCATGTGCGGGCGCTTCGCGATAACCACCGATCCGGCGTTGCTGGCCGCGCGCATCGATGCGATCAACGAGATGCCGGCCGGCGCAGATGCCGGTCCGAACTACAACGTGGCGCCCACCGACGGGATCGCAACGGTGGTCAGCCGGTATGCCGACCCCGGCCTCGCCCCCAAAGAGCCGACCCGCCGGGTCCGGCTGATGCGGTGGGGGCTGGTGCCGCCTTGGACGCGGCCCGGACCGGACGGCGCGCCGGTCGGTGGCGGTCCGCTGCTGATCAACGCCCGCGCCGAGACCATCACGACTACCCCGGCGTACCGCGCATCCGCGCAACGCCGACGCTGCTTGGTGCCGATGGACGGCTACTACGAATGGCGTCCCGAACCCCGGGGGCTGGCCGGGCGCAAGACCCGCAAGACGCCGTTCTACATCCACGGTGACGGCGCGACGCTGTTCGCTGCCGGCCTGTGGTCGATCTGGCGTCCGGACCGGCGACATGCCCCGCTGCTGAGCGCCGCCATCATCACCACCGCGGCCGTAGGAGAACTGGCCGGGATTCACGACCGGATGCCGTTGCTCCTGCCCGAAAACCATTGGGACAGTTGGTTGAACCCGGAAAGACCGATCGACACCGCGCTGCTGTCCCGACCACCGGACGTGAGCAAGATCGCGCTGCATGAGGTCTCGACACTGGTCAACAGCGTGCGCAACAACGGGCCGGAGTTGATCGATGCGGTAGCGCCACAGCCCGAACAGGCCAGGCTGCTCTAAGGGTACTTGCGCACCGGATCGAGTTCGGGCACACCCTGAATTAAAGCATTCGTTCATGTCGGCTTCAGATTGTCGTCGCTGCTATGTCAACTGGCCTGCGCAGAATCCCATGAAGTATCGCGCCACGAAGTATCGCCGCAGCGCGGTCGGAGACGGCTGGTCGCGGAAGGGGAGTCGCATGCTGGATTTCGGGATGTTGCCGCCGGAGGTGACGTCGTCGCAGATGTATACGGGGCCCGGGTCGACGTCCATGGTGACGGCGGCGGCGGCCTGGGACGGTCTTTCCGCGCAGTTGAATTCGTTCGCGGTCGGCTATTCTTCGGCGATCTCGGCCTTGGAGGGCGACGGCTGGTCCGGTTCTGCGGCGAGCGCGATGGCCACGGCGGCCGCCCCCTATATCCAGTGGGCGACCACTTTGGCGGGACAGGCCGAGCAGGTGGCCGGCCAAGCCCGGGCTTCTGCGGCCGCGTTCGAGACGGCGCACGCGGCGGTGGTGCCGCCGGCGATGGTGGCGGCAAACCGCACCCAGCTGACGAACCTGGTCGCGACCAACATCTTCGGTCAGAACACCCCGCAGATCGCGGCGACCGAGGCGCAGTACGCCGGGATGTGGGCGCAGAACGCCCAGACGATGTACGGCTACGCGGGATCGTCCTCGACGACGGCGAAGCTGGTGCCGTTCAGCGAACCGCCGCAGACCACCAACCCCGCCGGCCAATCCGCCCAGGCCGCCACGGCGGCCGCCCAAGCCACCGCGGCGGCGTCGTCGCAGTCGCAGAACTGGCTCACCGAGCTGCTACAGGCCCTCTCGTCGGGATCCACCACCGCCTCGAGTTCAAGTACGACGTCGTTGTTCGGTATCCCGATACCGTCTGATCTGCTGTCGGCCATAGGAACCATAAACACCACAGTCGGGCCGCTGAATACCGTTGCGGCGCTTGCTCGTACCTTCGGCAACCTCGGTACCTTTGCTGTCGCTGGTTTCCGTGTCATGAACGACTTCGCGCTGTACTCGCCCTTGCTTGGGCTGGCCGGCGACGGCTCGTCGGTCGCATTCGGAGGGCTTGGCACCGGGCTGGTCGGATCGACGTCGTCGGCGGCAAGCAATGCGGTGCTCGCCAGCGTAGGCAAAGCAGGTGCGATGGGCTCGTTGTCGGTGCCCCCGGCGTGGGCGCAGGCGGCGCCGGTGGCCACTGCCAGCGAGCAGCCGATGTGGCTGTCGGAGGTCGAGGCATGGTGGGAGGCCGGCGCACCGGCGAATCTGGGTGCCTCGACCATGGCGGAGGTGGCCGCCGCAGCCGCTGCGGGCAGCCTGCTGATGCGCCCGGTCGTGGGCAAGGCCCTGCGGGTTCCGCCCCGGCAATTCAAGATGTCGCGGCCTTCCTCCGGCGGATGATGACCGGCCGGATGCCAGCTCAAACAGTGCTGCGGACTGTTATTCGGAAGCGATCGCATGGGGGTTAGAAGACGGTGATGCTGGACTTTGCGGCGCTGCCGCCCGAAGTCAATTCGGCGAGAATGTACGCCGGTCCCGGTTCGGGGCCGATGATGGCTGCCGCGACGGCCTGGGGCGGGCTTGCCGGACAGTTGGAACTCTTTGCGGCGGGCTATTCCTCGGAGCTGACGACGGTGCAAGGCCAGCTGTGGTCGGGGCCCGCGTCGGATGCGATGTTCACGGCGGCGGCGCCATATGTAGCGTGGGCGAATGCGACGGCCGCGCAGGCCGAGCAGGCTGCCAGCCAGGCTCGTGCGGCGGCGGCCGCTTACGAGGCCGCGTTCGCGATGACGGTTCCCCCATCGGTGGTCGAAGCCAACAGGACGTTGCTCATGGCGCTGATCGCCACCAACTTCTTGGGCCAGAACACCCCGGCGATCGCGGCCACGGAGGCCCACTACGGCGAGATGTGGGCACAGGACGCCGCTGCTATGTACGGCTACGCCGGCTCATCGTTGCCTGCTGTCGCAACGTTGACGCCGTTCAAGGCGCCACCGAAGACCACCAACCCCGCCGGGCAATCTGCGCAGAGCGTGGCCGCAAGTCACGCGGCCAGCAGTGCGGCCACCCAAACGTCGCAATCGGTTGTGACGCACGCTTTGTCGACGGCGTCACCGCCCGCGCACAGTCTGTCGACAAGCCCGACTGCTGCTCCGCCACCGTCAACGTCCGCGTCGGGTTCGTCGGGGTACTTTTACGTCAATAGTTGGCAGACCTTGGAGACTCTCTACAACGATTACTACAAAGCGATTCCCCAGCCCGCCTATAACATATTCGGCGTTACCACCGGCGATGCCACAGGGCTAAGCGGTGGGTTTGGACTATTCGGGTCACATCTCAGCACACCATCGACGACGCCGTTTTTGTTCGGCAAGAGTCCGTTCCCGCCGCTTTTCTCGTCACCTTTTGGCGGTGCGGGGGCAGCCGGTGGTCCTGCGCTTGCCGGCTGGGGCAACGCCGTATCGGTGGGACGATTGTCGGTCCCCCAGAGCTGGTCGGCGACAACAGCTGCAGCGAAAACAGGTTACGTTGCCCAGTCGCCGGAGCCGCAGGTGGCGGCGGGCCAGCCAGCTGTCAAGCTGGCCAGTTCGTCGGCGCCCGCGGCTGAGCAGCTGTCACCACCGTTGGCGCCGATGGGTGGTTCGGAGCGGCGCCACGGCGGCAATGCCGTCTTCCGCATGCAGGAACGCCGTTGGCGTATGCCTCGACCGACGGTCGGCGGATAGCAACAGTTGTGATCGTCCAGCCTGTTTCGGGTGTGGGCGGGTTGGGAAAGGGAACGCGAATGCTGGATTTCGGGCTGTTGCCGCCGGAGGTCACCTCGGCCAGAATCTATTCCGGTCCAGGCGCGGAGCCAACGATGGTGGCTGCGTCGGCTTGGGACGCTCTAGCCGCGGAATTGGATTCATTTGCGCGAGGCTATTCGTCGGTAATCTCCGCATTGCAGGATGAAGCCTGGACGGGTGCTGCGGCGCAGGCGATGGCGGCGGCCGCCGCACCGTATGCGGAGTGGGCGGCAACCACCGCCGGACAAGCCGAGCAGGCGGCCAGCCAGGCTCGGGCGGCGGCAGCCGCATACGAGACCGCACACGCGGCAGTTGTGCCACCGCCGAAGGTGGCCGCCAACCGCACCTTGCTGGCGTACTTGATACAGACCAATATCCTGGGTCACAACACGCCGCAAATCGGGGCCACGGAGGCCGCCTACGACGCGATGTGGGTGCAAGATGCCAGCGCGATGCACGGCTATGCAGCGTCGGCGTCTTCGGCGACCAAATTGACGCTGTTCGCTGCGCCGCCGCAGACCACCAACCAGGCCGCAGCACCCGCGGCGTCCGCAACGGCGACGGGGTCGCAATCCAGCCTGTCACAGTTTCTTTCGCAATTTATTCAGACAGTGTCACAATTCCTTTCGGGATCGAATCCGGGCCCGCCGAACTTCGCCAACGGAATACCGATACCCCAATCGCTCCTTACGGACTATTCGGCTATGGGCAGTATTTTCAACGGCTTTGACAACTTTGGTGCGGTGTGGATTCGTAACGTCGCTACCGTTGCTGAATACATCGTTGTTATGACGAAACTCTTCACCGACGGCGTACTTTATTCGCCGGCGACCGGGCTGGCCGGGGCGACCGCGCCAGCTGTCGGCGCGGCGGTGTCGCCAACGGTCCTGGCTGCAGCCGATGCGGGGGCAGGCGCTAACAGGGCGGTGCTGGCCAGTGTGGGTGAGGCGCGCGCGGTCGGGCAGTTGTCGGCACCCTCGAATTGGGCGAATGCGACCCCGGCTGCCGCTGCGACCGATCGGTACCTGTCGTCGTGGGGGACTCAGGGGTCGTGGGATGCGGCTCCGAAGATGCAGGTGGCCGGGACCGGCCCGGCGGCGATGATGGGACCGATGTCCGGGGCGGCCGGCGCTGCTGCGGCGCGCAAAATAACGCGTCCCAGTGTCAGCGCCGTCTTGCAGGTCACGCCTCCCCGCTACGAGATGCCCCGCCCTTCATCCGGCGGATAGCTGGTACTGGGCGCCGCACGGTCGGGCTTGGGTGGCATGGCTACTTTTGCGTGCATGACGCCGACCTCAACCCGGCCCGCCGCGTACTGGCCGTGGCCAGCGCCTGGCGCCACTGAGGTGTTGCATACGTGGGCAGGCGACGCTTGACTGTGATCCGCGCCAGCGCCAGATCACGCCGAGCACAAGGCATCCCACAGATGCGTCATCCGCGTCGAGCCAGCCACGCGCTACCCGCCCAGCATGTTGCCGACCCAGGCGGCTAGGTCGCGGAACTCGGACGAGGACTCAGAAATCCGAGGTATTGGGGCAGTACAACGCCCGTGCGACCGCCACGAAGTGGGCGCTCTGCAGAAGAGGCAAATTGAGGGGGGAGTTCTTCACCCCGTCTACGGCCTCGCGGATCGGGTGGCCACTCTCGATGTACTCGCAGGCTTCTCGGGCGATGCCAATCACGTGGGCGTTGTTCGGGTGCTCGATCTTGAGCCCATCGAGGGCTCGAATGAAGGTGTCGTCGGTCGCGCCTGTGACATACACATACGGATCACCCGGTTCGGCGTGCGCTGGCGTTGGTATACCGACCACGGCTGCCGCACAGGCTGAAGTCACCAGCAGCTTCCGCGCACTGGAGTTGAGGAAGTCGCGTCGGCGGAGCCGTCTCTCGCACGACGATGTCGCCAGGGGAAATTCCAACTCAGTCACTTCGCGTCTCCTCATTCTGCTCACGCCGTTGACGCCTGAACGGGAATGCGATTGATACCCTTGAGGTTGCAACAGCCTCTCGGTTCTGGCCGTCTAACGACACAACAGACACTAGATGCTTTCAACCGGACTCGTATAGGCCCAGATACCAAGCTTCCCAACTGTTTTCAGCTCTGTTCACCTTCGGTACTGGACGTTCATCCGGCGTTCATCATCTCGCAATGTGGCAGCTGTTCCTCGGGCTCACGCCAGCCATTCAACGGGGTTGCTGTCGCAGATCCGGCTCGATCCCACCTGCTTTGGCGGCGAAACCAGGTAGCGATCTGAGCTGGTGGTCTGGGGGCGCCTGTCGGCCTTGGCCATACGGAGGCAACTGAACTGTCGCGTCTGGTTCTATGCCGGCCTCGAAGGTGGCGCGTTCGTTCAGGAAAAATTCATGTCGCCGCCGCTATTTCGGAGGCCTCCGGTTAACCGGAAGCCGCGAATATTTCAAAAGTCTTTTCATCGGAAGTGGGAAACCGCATGTCATTTGTTACCACCCAGCCGGAAGCGTTGTCGGCGGCGGCAACCAGTCTGCAGGGCATCGGTTCGGCGTTGAGTGCCCAAAATATAGCCGCAGCGGCCCCGACGACCAGTGTGGTGCCTGCCGCAGCGGATGCGGTGTCGGCGTTGACGGCCGCGCAGTTTGCCGCGCACGCCCGGATGTATCAGGCGGTCAGCGCCCAGGCGACGGCAATCCACGAGCAGTTCGTGGCGACCATGAACGCAAGCGCCGGCTCGTATCTGGTCACCGAGGCCGGTAACGCCGCGTCGGCCGGATAGGTCGCCATGCATAGTGCCACGGCACGTTTCATGCAAAAAGAGACGCTGCGATGCCTACTCGCTTTCTGAGCGACCCGGAAGCGATGCGCCTCATGGCGGAGCGTTTCGACGTGCATGCCCAGGCGGTAGGAGACGAGGCACGCCGGATGTGGGCGTCCTACCAGACCATGGGCCAGACGCAGACCCAGATGCAGACGGCGTTTCGCAATATCGTCACCATGCTTCACGGGGTGCGCGACGAGATGGTCCGCGACGCAGTCAAATACGAATACCAAGATGCCGCCTCACAACACACTTTGAGCACTTGAGGAGAACCGGGATGTCGATCCACTATCAGTTCGGTGACGTGGATGCCCACGGCGCGCTGATTCGCACCCAGGCCGCCGCGCTGGAGGCCGAGCACGAGGCGATCGTGCACGACGTGCTGGCTGCCGGGGACTTCTGGGGCGGCGCCGGCTCGACCGCCTGCCAGGAGTTCATCACCGAACTTGGGCGCAACTTCGCCGTCATCTACGAGCACGCCAACACCCACGGTCAGAAGGTGCAGACCGCCGGCAACAACATGGCGGGCACTGACACTTCCGTCGGCTCCAGCTGGGCCTGACGATCCCCGTGTGGCTGCACGCTCCCGAATGCGGAGCGTGCAGCCACGCTGCTTGGGCGCTCTAACGTCCGACCAGGCTGTGCTTCTCCAACGCGTACTCCTCGTCGGTGAGAATCCCGGCGTTGCGCAGTTCGGCCAGCTCACGCAGCTCGATGTCGGCGCCCATCAGCAGGCCGAACGCCGAGGACGCGGGGACCTCCGGCAGCTCGTTGGGCCGTGGTACCGGCGGCGGGGCGACGGTACCGGCAGTCGGGAGGCGGTGTCCCCGAGTGGCGCCGGCTCCGGCCCGTCCGGCCACGCCGGCTGCGGCCATCCCCGCCGCGGGGATCATCGTCTCACCGGCGGCCACAGCCGGAACGGCCGATGTGGCGGCGGCGGTACCGACGGACGCCAGCGACATGCCGATCTGCGGAGCCACCGCCGCCTCCGCGGCCGACGCCCAGGCCAGCGGCACCGACAGCCCGCTGATCGAGGTTGCCGAGGCGAAGTTGGCCGAGACCGGCAGCGCACCGGCCATGGCGGCCCGCAGCAATTCCTGGCCCACCTCGGCGGCGCCCATCGCGTCGAACAGGAACGTGCCGAGTGCGTCGATGCCGAACGTGCCCATCGAGTCGACAACCAGCTCGACGCCGGCCATGCCGACTTCCATCGCGGGTTCGCTGATCAAGAGCGCGTCGGCGCCGATGGCCTCGGCCACGGCCGACGAGGACTCCAGCGCATGGGTGACGGTGGTGATGACGCCCTCGCCGTGGCCCTCCGCGGTGGTGGCGGCCGCCTGCATGACCGCCGCTGACTGGGCCGACGCAGCCGCGGAGTTGGTGGTGCGCGGTGGCTGCCTGAACGGGCTCAGCCTGCCGGCGGTGGCGGCACCGGCGGCGTAGCCGTACATGGCGGTGGCGTCCTGGGCCCACATCTCGTAATAGTGGGCTTCGGTGGCCGCGATCGCGGGAGTGTTCTGGCCCAGGAAGTTGGTCGCCACCAGAGTCATCAGCAGGCTGCGGTTGGCGGCGATGACCGGTGGCGGCACGGTCATGGCGAAAGCGGTCTCGTAGGCGGCGGTGGCGGCACGTGCGGCGATAGCGGTCTCCTCGGCCTGGATCGCGGCGGTGTGCAGCCATTGGGCGTACGGCGCTGCGGCGGCGCCCATGGCCCGCGCACTGGGGCCTGCCCAGCCGGAGCCCAGTTCGGTGAGCACCGAGGTGTAGGCGAGGCCCGCGCTGTGCAGCTCGGCGCCCAGCGCATCCCAGGACGACGCTGCGGCCAGCAAGGGGCCGGCGCCTGCGCCGGAATACATCCGGCCGGAGTTCACCTCCGGTGGCAACAATGCGAAATCCATGGGTGCTACCGGCCGAGGAGGCGCTGCTTTTCCCGGGTGAACTCTTCTTCGGTGAGGATCCCGGCATCACGCAGATCGGCCAGTTCCCGCAGCTCACCGGAGATCCGCGTGATCGGTCCGTTCAACGGCCGTACCGGCGGCTGCTCCGGCTTCTCGGCTTGGTCGCGCTGTTTGACCAGGGCGCGCGGTGTCCGTTTGGGGGTGGTTTTCGGGTTCGCGGTGGCCGCCGCGCGGCCCCGCCCTACGCCCGCGGTGGCCCGACCGGCCAGCCCGGCGGCGCCGATGGCGGCCAGCGGCAATGCGGAGGCGCCCGCCGAGGCGGCAGGGAGTGCAGCTTGCGTGGCAGTCGGCAACGCGCCGCCGACCTGCTGGATCACGGTGGTCGTCGGCGCCGCCGTGGCCCAGGCCTGTGGCACCGACAGCCCGCTGAGCGTGGCCGCTTCACCCAGTTCGGCGCTCACCGGAGTGATCGCGCTGGCCAGGGCCATCTCCGGCAACAGTTCGCTCTCGATCTCGCCGACACCGATCAGGTCGATCCCGAAGGTGCCGGCCGCGTCTACGCCGAAGGTACCGGCCGAGTCGATGACGAAGGTCCCGAACAGGCTGGAGCCCAACGCCAAGTAGGAGGCCGCCAGCCCGGGCTCCATTGCCGCCGCCGACCCGATCGAACCGGTTAGCGTCGCATTCGATCCCGCCGCCGCCGAGCCCGGCGCGCTGAGGCCCTGTAGGGCCTGGGTGATCGCGGAAACCGCGGTATCGGAGTGACTGCCCGCCGCGGTGGCGGTGGCCTGTCCGACCGCACCGGCCTGATTCGCCGTCCCGGTGGGATTGGTGGTGCGCGGGGGCTGGGTAAACGGGACCAGCCTGGTGGCGGCGGCGGAACTGGTGGCGTAGCCGTACATGGCGGCGGCGTCCTGGGCCCACATTTCGTAGTACTGGGCGTCGGTGGCCGCTATGGCGGCGGTGTTCTGACCCAGATAGTTGGAGGCAAGCAGCGACATCATCTGAGTGCGGTTGGCGGTGACCGCCGGGGGAGGCACGGTCATGGCGAACGCCGCGTCGTAGGCGGCGGCGGCGGTCCGGGCCGACGAAGCGGTGTGTTCGGCCTGGGCGGCGGTGGCATGCATCCACTGGGCGTATGGTGCCGCAGCGGCGGCCATCGCTGCTGCGCTGGGCCCGCCCCAGCCGGCGGACAGCTCGTCGATCACCGAGTCGTACGCCACACCCACGCTGTTCAGTTCGGCGGCCAGCGAGCCCCAGGCGGCAGCAGCGGTCAGCAAGGGCTGTGCGCCTGCCCCCGAGTACATCCGGCTCGAGTTGACCTCTGGGGGCAGCATCGCGAAATCCATTGTCAGACAATCCTGTTGGTAGTAGGCGTCATGGTGCCTCCTGAATTTCCCGGTTCGCGCCGTTGCGAGGGGTTGCCGGGCGCACTCGGTCACTGTGACCGTAGACAGTCAACTTGAAGTGAACCTGAAGAACGCGGCGGCCGGCGTACGCCGCGCCGGTCGGCTCTCCCCATCGTGGCGTGACGGTGTTATCAATGGACCATGGCCGATTCCCGGTCCGCCGACCGTCGCGGCGGTACTCCCTTCAGCGTGGGAACGCCGCGGGTTCTGGTTGTCGAGGACTCCGAGACCATTCGAGAGATGGTCAGCGAGGCCCTGGCCGACGCCGGCTACCTCACCGACACCCAGCCCGATGGCCACGGCCTGGAGGAGGTGCTGGACGGATTCCGGCCGGATCTGGTGGTCCTCGACGTCATGTTGCCGGGACGCGACGGCTTCGCGCTGATGGACGTGATCCTGCGCTGGGGCGAGGTAGGGGTGGTGCTGCTCACCGCGCGCGACGGCTTACCCGACCGGTTGCGCGGTCTGGACGGCGGCGCCGACGACTACGTGGTCAAGCCGTTCGAGCTGGCCGAACTGGTGTCGCGGGTCGGTGCGGTGCTGCGCCGGCGTGGCCGGTTGCCGGCGGCCGTGCAGTTCGGCGATCTGATGGTCGATGTCGACGCCGGAGTGGCCTCCCGCTCGGGCACCCCGCTGGGTTTGACCGCCACCGAGCTGCGCGTGCTGGTCTACCTCGTCGAACAACGCGGCCGCATTGTCAGCAGCGCCCAGATCCTCAACGCGGTGTGGGGTTATGAGGCTTACGACCCCAACCTGGTGCAGGTCCACATCAGCGGGTTGAGGCAGAAGCTCGAGGCGCACGGACCACGGATCCTGCATACCGTGCGGGGAATCGGTTACCGGCTGGAACTTTCGGGCTCATGACCGCCACCCCCTCGCTGCGGCGCCGGCTGACGGTGATGGTGCTGGCGCTGCTGGTCATGCTGATGCTGGCGATGGGGCTGGTGATCAATGCCACCCTGACTGCGCTGGCAACGCGCAGCGTGCACGAACGACTGGCAGCGGCGACCGCGCGCGCGGATTCATTAGTAGCACTGGGCATCTCGGCTGAACAGATGTCGGAACAACTCAACGGCGGCATCATCGCCGCACTGGTGGTCACCGCCGACGGCACCAGCTACGGTGACCCCGCGATCGAGCCCGATGCAACCACCGGATCGAAGATTCCGGCCCCGCCGCTGGAGCCCGACGACACCGCAACAGTCTTGGTGCATCCCTTCGCCAACGGCGACCGGGTGATCCTGGTCGCCGACACCACGGAGTCCGACGAGACGTTGCGCAGATTGCGGCGCTTGATGATCGAGGCCGGTCTGGGAACCTTGCTGCTGGCATCGACCTTGCTGGCCGGGGCAAGCCGTGCGCTGCTCGCGCCGCTGGACCGGCTCACTGATCTCGCCCGTGACATCACCACCGGGGATCGGGGCCGGCGACTGCGCCCCGACCGTCCCAAGACCGAACTGGGCCGGGCGGCAGAAGCTTTCGACGACATGCTCGACGAGTTGGAGGACTCTGAGAAGCGGGCGCAGCGCGCCGCGCAGGGGGCGCAGCGAGCGGAAGCGGCGGTACGGCGTTTTCTCGCCGACGCTGCCCATGAACTGCGCACCCCGATAGCGGGAATGCAGGCCGCCGCGGAGCAGATCGCGGGAAACGTCAGCGTGCATGTCGGCCAGTCCAGCACCGAGGACGCCATCGAGCCCGAGGTTCTTCGCCAGCATCGTCGCGCCAGCCTGCTGCTGACCGAAGCGCGGCGGGCCACCCGGCTGGTCACCGACATGCTGGACCTTAGCTATATCGATGCCGGATTGCCTTTGGAGCTCAAAGACATCGATCTGATCAGCATCATTGATACTCAACTGGATCGGGCGGCGCTGCTTGCTCCGCAACTACAGATCGGGCGTACGGGACTGGACTCGGCGACCGCCCGGGTCGACCCCACGCGAGTCGCCCAGATTCTGTCCAACCTGCTCGACAACGCGCGTCGCTACACCCCCCCTGGTGGGCAGATCAACGTCGATGTCAGCAAAGACAGCGGTGGTGTCGCGGTGGTCGTCACCGACACCGGCATCGGCGTGCGTGCCGAGGACGCCGAACGGATCTTCGATCGGCTGGTGCGCCTGGACAGCGCCCGCGGCCGCGACCACGGCGGCGCGGGACTGGGATTGCCGATAGCCCGGGCGCTGGCCGTGGCGCACGGTGGGACGCTGACGTGCGTTCCCCACGATGGGGGCGCCCGGTTCAGGCTGGTCATCCCGGGGCGGCCCAGCGAGCCGTCGCCGCCCGGCGTCCCGCCGGGGGTCGCGCCGCGGGGCGTCGGCTAGCTGTTGCGGGTCATGACGTTGTGGACGGCGGCCGGGATCAGCTGGGTTGTGCGTGATGAGCGGTAGTCGTCGGAACCCGTGAGGGCCTACACGTGCCAACAGGTGTTAGATCGGTCAATAGTTCTCGCGTACAACAGAATTCAAATCGATCGGGGCACTCGTAGGGGTGGCTGAAGGCCCCCTCGATGTGCCTACACATTGTGGACCTGGATGTGCCCGGCGTATGAATACATCCCTATCACTACCTATAACTAGCGTTATAGGTAGTGATAGGGTAGTTTGCGGATGTGAGCATTGCTGTGTACTCGGCTGAGCAGGTTGCCGACATTCTCGGACTGCACGTACGAACCGTCCGGGGATACGTCCGTGACGGTCGCCTGCCGGCCGTGCGTATGGGCAAGCAATACCGCATCACCAAACGAGACTTGCAAGCTTTCGCTGGTGCGGTTACCGACGAGCCGGCGAGCAGCCCACACGCTCACGTCTCTACTGTCGTGCACATCGACAATGTCGACCGCCTCACCATGGATCGCATCACTACACATCTCACCGCTGCAGCGATCAGCGACTCAAGTGGGCCAGGACAGCTCGACGTTCATTCGACATATGACGAATCTGCCTGCCGTCTCACGGTCTTCGTCGTCGGTGACCCAGAATCCACGGCATCCGTCATCGGATTGATTGGCGCCCTGACACGCCAGGACGACAAGTGAACGCCGACGTCTACCGCTCCTCATCTGGCCAGCAAGCCGTCGAGCGTCGTTACCGCGAACACCTTCAGCGCTGGGCAGTGCCGCTGCGGCGTCGCATCGTCGCCACACGCGAGGGCGACACCTTCGTCATGGACTGCGGACCCACCGATGCTCCACCGGTTGTATTGCTGCACGGCGCGGGGAGCAACAGCGCGATCTGGCAGACCGACGCGTCGCGGTGGTCAGCGACCCACCGGCTGTACATGGTCGACCTCGTCGGAGAGCCCGGATTGAGCGCGCCGTCGCGGCCGCCACTTGATTCCGATGCCTTTGCGTTATGGCTCGATGACGTGCTCGATAGGCTGGGCGTCGATGCCGCTGGCTTCGTGGGGGTGTCCTTGGGCGGGTGGCTGGCCACGGATTACGCGATCCGCCGGCCAGACCGCGTCCAACGATTGGCGCTGCGGGCCCCGGGCGGTATCGGCCGTCAACGCTACGGTGCCGTCCTCGCCGCACTGGCCCTGATGGCATTCGGCGAGCGTGGTACGCGTCGTGCTCTGCGGATTACGCTTGGGCCGGGCCGCATTCCTGGTCCCGTCATCGATTACCTGTTGCTGATCCAACGCAACTATCGCCCCCGCCACGACACACTGCCCGTCTTCTCCGACGATGACCTAAAGGCAATCTTCGCACCACTTTTCGTTGTGCTGGGTGCGCGCGACCGCATGCTCAACTCGCGCGACACCGCCGCACGCTTGACACGTCTGCAGCCCGCGGCAGCGGTCAACCTGCTCGCCGACACGGGTCACGGTCTCTTCGACGACGGCAACGACCTCCACACTTTCCTGAACCAACGCACGACACCGTGACACACGCAGAGGATTCCTGGGCCTTCCGCAAAGAAGTACGCCGCGACCTTCGCGCCGCGCTCAAATCGCGCCAACCGGAAATGGTCTCAGTCCTGCGAACCATGATCGCCGCGATCGACAACGCCGAAGCAGTCCAATCCGAGGAGCAGACGCCGCGATCTGCAGACGGCACCGTCGCGCACTCCTCGCCCGGAGTCGGATCAACCGAGGCGCCCAGACGCGAGCTGACCATGTCCGACATCCACGCACTCATTCGAGACCTCCTGCGCGAGTATGAGACGCAGGAGAAGCACTACCGCTCGATACATCAACACGAGGCAGCCGACCGCCTTCGGCGCCAATCGAACGTCTTGCGCCCCTACCTCGATGCACTGGGCGGTCCGACTCGTTGATGACGCAAGCTCCGCGATATCACCGTCTGCAGGCGTATCGCCCTGACCGCGAATCCGGCGGCCCATCCCTTGCTCGCCTAATTCCCCACCAAGGGCGTCTATCACCCTTTCCTGAAGCCCGCCCACAGCATCAGGACTGACTAACGGCGTCACCAACGTCATGGCCTCATACAGCTAGCGGCGTCGCAGTAAAGGCTGGGTGCTGCACCGGAACGCACCGCCCAGCGACCGGCTGATTCCGAACTCGATGTACTCGACCGTGACGCCACGGTGTTCCAATTGCTCACCGACCCAACCAAAGGCGGGATCGGTGACGTAAACGTCGGGGGAGATCGGCAACCCGTTGGTGGCCAGTTCCTTAGCCTGCGCCAGCGAAACCGGTATCCGGTCCCAAGACGTCAGCGCGGCGGGAACCCCGTCGAGCAGTGCGTCTTCGCACACCACCAGCAGGCCGTCGCGGATCAATCCGAGCGCACAGTCCAGGTGCAGGATGTCGGGGACCAAACGGACCACCTCAACGGTGTAGCCCCGCGTAGCGAGCAGCTTGGCCAGCCAGCGCGCGCCGAGTGCATTCGACGCAAGACCCGATGTCCCCACGAAAACCTGCCGGCCGAGAACCAGGACATCGCCGCCCTCTAAGAACGGACCGGGCCCCAGCGTCGTATCGTCGGCGGCGGCGATTTCGGGAGCCGGGACGGCGACATAGTCGCAGGTGGCGGGATACACCCGCTCGAGCATGATGTCGCGGACCGGCAAGACCTCGCGACGGCGATGCCGAAACCGAAGGGAGCCCTCGATCACGACATCTCCGATGGTGAAAAACGGGTCGCGCACAAAGAAATTGGCGTATCCGTCGGAGCCTGCCGCGGCTTTCTCGGCCGCGGTCAACATCCGCGGACGTAGTACTTCGACACCGTAGCGGTGCAGCACCGCCTCGAAGTTGCGCCGTTCCTGCAGCCACAACCGCTGCCGCTGCGGGCAAGCTGTGCCGAAATCCTGTCCAGCGGCAACGTTTTCAGCCGAGTCGGAGGCAAGGAATTCCAGGTCGGAATCCGGGATGTCTTCCGGCAGCGCCAGTTCGGACTGGGCGAGCACCACGCTGCGTAGCGGCGCGAACTCGCTTTCGACGAAGACGTCGGTCACTGTCGCCTCATCGCGCGGCTAGGGCTGCGCGTATCCCGGTGGGTTGACGGTGTCGACCCACAGGTCCACGCCCAGGTCGCTACCGGGCACACAGTCATAGACCGACAGATCGGTGACACCGGAGTCCACCAGCACGTCCTCGCACAGCAGGGAGTTGCCGGTGTACTCGCGGGCGGGCTTGGTCACGATGGCGTACGCGGCGTCGGCATAGATGTCGGGGGTGCGAGAGCGCGCCATCGCCTCGTCTCCGCCGAGCAGGTTCTGTACCGCGGCGGTCGCGATCATGGTGCGCGGCCAGAGCGTGTTGGAGGCGATACCCTGCCCGCGCAGTTCCTCGGCCATACCGAGTGCACACAGCGTCATCCCGAACTTGGCCATCATGTAGGCGGTGGGCTTGAGCCATTGGGGCTCCAGCCGGATCGGCGGGGACAGCGTCAGGATGTGCGGATTGTCGCGGCCGATCATGTGCGGAATGCAGGCCTGCGACACCGCGTAGGTACCGCGCACCTCGATGCCGTTCATCAGATCGAAGCGCTTCAGCGGCACTTCGAGGATCGAGCCGAGATTGATCGCCGAGGCGTTGTTCACACAGATGTCGATGCCGCCGAACCGTTCGACGGTGGTGGCCACGGCCCCTGCCACGGAGTCTCCATCACGGATGTCGCCGACGATCGGCAGCGCCTGCCCGCCGGCCTCTTCGATTTCGGCGGCCGCCGTGTAGATCGTGCCGTCGAGCTTGGGATGCGGTTCGGCGGTCTTGGCGATCAGCGCGACGTTGGCGCCGTCGCGGGCGGCGCGCTTGGCGATCGCCAGGCCGATGCCACGGCTGGCACCGGAAATGAACATGGTTTTGCCGGAGAGAGGGCCTGAGTTGGGCATGGCTGTCAGCCTATGCCGCGGGGGCCGCGGCGGTGGTGGTCCGGGGGATGTTTTCGTCGTCGACGCGGGACCGTGGCTAGCTTTCGGTGCCGCGGTCGCGTACCAGCGAGTTGAGCGTGAAACGGGTCTGTAGCCCGATGTATTCATCGAGGGTGTACAGCTCGCCGAAGTGCCAGCGCTTGAGCGCCCAACCGTGTGCGAGGAGCATGATGTCGAAAACCACGAGGTCGACGTCGACGCCGTGGAATGTGCCGGTGGCGATCCCCGCCTCGATGACGGTGCGCAGCGGCGCGGCGCTCGCGATCTCGAGTTCCTTGATCTTGGTCCGCCCTGCCGAGTCCAGGGTGCGGCTTTCCCGATAGGTCAGCACCACCGCGTCCAGGTTTTCATCGACGATCTCGATGTAGCGCCGGATGCCAGCCGTCAACTGCTGGACAGGGTCGTCTCCCGCGTCGGCGATGACGGGGGTGAGTTGATCGCTGAACGCATCCTGGATCCGCACTATGGTCGCCAGAAGCAGGTCTTCTTTGCCGGAAAAGTACTTGTAGATCAAGCCGACGCTCACGTCGGCCTCGGTGGCCAGGTCCTGCATCGACATCTGGTGGAAGCCAGTCTTCTGCATGACTTTGACTGCTGCATCAAGGATCTGACGACGTCGCGAATCGGTCCGGGCTGCGCGTACGGCTTCCTCGACCGGCAGTTGACCGTAGTCAGTGGTCAAGGCGTGCTCCTATCGGAGAATCAGATCCCCAGGTCTTTGGCGATGATCGTCTTCATGATCTCGTTGGTGCCGCCGTAGATGGTCTGGATGCGGGCGTCGACGAAGGCCCGCGAGACCGGGTATTCGCGCATGTAACCGTAACCGCCGAACAGTTGCAGGCAACGATCCGCGGTGCGCACCTGTAGGTCGGTGGACCACCATTTCAGCTTGGCGGCGCGCGCCGCGGTCAGATCGCCTGCCAGGTGCTCGGCGATGCAGTCGTCGAGGAAGGTCCGCGCGATGTCGAGTTCGGTGGCGACCTCAGCGAGCACGAACTGGGTATTCTGGAATCCCGCGATCGGCGAACCGAACGCTTGGCGCTGCTTTACGTAGTCGAGCGTCTCGCGCAGTACGCCTTCGGCGGCCGCGACCGCACCGACCCCCAACGACAGCCGCTCCTGCGGCAGGTTGCGGACTAGCTGAAAGAACCCCTGTCCCTCCTCTCCGAGCAGGTTTGCCGCTGGCACCCGCATATCGGTGAAGGCCAGTTCGCTGGTGTCCTGGGCGTGCAGGCCGATCTTCTCCAGATTGCGGCCCCGGTGGAAACCCGGTGTGTCGGCCTCGACCACCAGCAAAGACAGCCCCCGGTGCCGGTCTTCTGCGGTGCGCACCGCGACCACGAACAGATCACCGGTTTGGCCGTTGGAGATGAAGGTCTTCGCGCCGTTGACTACGTAGTACTCGCCATCACGACGAGCCGTGGTGCGAATGCCTGCGAGATCGCTGCCGGTGCCGGGCTCGGTCATCGCGATACCGAGCACTGTCTCGCCGGTGACCACCGCCGGTAGCCAGCGCTTTTGCTGTTCGGGGGTGGTGAGGTCGGTCAGGTAGGGCAGCACCACGTCGTTCTGCAGCGAAAACGCGATCGCTTCGGCAGCCGCCCCGGCTCGTTGCAGTTCTTCAATCACGATGGCGTGATAGCGGAAGTCGTGTACGCCCGGACCGCCGAGTTCCTCGGACACCGGGAAGCCCAGTAGGCCCAGGCGGCCGGCCTCAGTGAACAGGGCGCGTTCCCAACAGCCGGATCGCTCGCGGTTCTCGTGGACTTCGACGACGCTGCGCTGCACGAATTCAGCGACCATCTCCCGGAATTGCCGGTGCTCGGGGCCGTACTCCAGCTTGGCGGCCATCGCTCAGCCCGCCATCGTCAGACCACCGCTGACGCTGATCACCTGACCGGTGATGAATGACGCGGTATCGGAGGCGAAGAACAGCACCGGCGCGGCGACCTCCTCCGGGCGGGCCAACCGACGGAACGGGATCGCCTTGACCAGAGCCTCTTTCAGCTTCTCGGGCTGAGCCGCGAACAGCGGAGTATCGGTCGGCCCCGGACAGACGCAGTTGACGGTTATCGTGTGGCGGGCCATCTCCCGGGCCAGTGACTTGGTCAGTGCGATCACCCCACCCTTGGCGCCGGCGTAGATGCTTTCGCCCGCACTGCCGACCCGCCCGGCGTCGCTGGCCAGGTTGATGATGCGTCCACCCCCGCCGGCCTCGATCATCCCCGGCAAGAACGCGCTGCAGACGTGAACTGGCCCGAGGTAGTTGATAGCCACCACCTTCTCGGCGAATTCCGTTGTGGCGTTGAGAAATTGGTCGGTACGGTCCCACCCGGCCGCGTTGACCAGCACGGTCGGCACGCCGATCTCGGCGTGTGTCCGGTCACGTAACGTGTCGACCTGCGCGCGGTCGGCGACGTCGACCGGCAATGCCGTGATGAGCTCGGGATGTTGGGCGGCGGTGGCCTCGGCCGCGGCGAGGTCGAGATCGGCGGCGATCACTCGGTCGCCCTGTGCGGCGAATGCCAGGGTGATCGCCTTGCCTATACCTGATCCGGCTCCGGTGACCAGCGCGAGAGTATTGCTCATGAGGTGGTCCTGTCCTGGTCGGTGCTAGGCCGTGATGAACTGGCCGAAGTCGGCGGGACGCTTCTCGGCGAACGCTGCGGCGCCCTCCCTGCCTTCGTCGGTGTGCACGAAGATCTCCAGCGCCGACATCGCCAGGTTGCTCAGACCGGCTTGGTGGTCGGTGTCGGCGTTGAAGGACTGCTTGAGGAAGCGCAGTGCGGTTGGGCTCTTTTCGGCGATCTCGGCGGCGACCGCCTTGGCTTCGTCGAGGAGTCGTTCGGCCGGGACGACCCAGTTCACCAGCCCCCAGCGTTCGGCGGTGGCGGCGTCGTACTGCCGGCACAGGTACCAGAGTTCGCGGGCGCGCTTCTCGCCGACGACGCGGGCCAGGTACGCCGAGCCGAATCCAGCGTCGAACGATCCGACCCGGGGCCCGGCCTGACCGAACCTGGCGGTGTCGGAAGCTATTGAGAGATCGCACAGGACGTGCAGCACGTGGCCACCGCCGATGGCGACACCGTTGACCGCCGCGATCACCGGCTTGGGCACGTCGCGAATCAGCTTGTGCAGGTAGCCGATCTCGAACATGCCGCTTTCGGTGGGACCGTAGTCACCGGTCTCGGCGCGCTGCTTGACGTCGCCGCCGGTGCAGAAGGCCTTCTCGCCGGCCCCGGTGAGGATGATGGCCGCGACCTGGGTGTCGGCCCAGGCTGCCCGGAACGCCTTGATCATTTCCTCCACGGTTTGGCCGCGGAAGGCGTTGTAGCGGTGTGGACGGTTGATCGTGATGACGGCAGCGGGGCCGTCGACCTCATAGGTGATGTCTTCGTAGTCGGGCATGCGGTCTCCTGAGTCGGCGATCGAAGGTTGGCGAAACCATGGTGAGCGTGCATTCAGAGAGAATGAACAAGAGTTCAATCCGAGTGAATCTAGGTTTCGATCGGTCGGGGCGTCAAGGGCTGATCGTCCGGCATTGGGCCGAGGTGGAGTGCGGTTTGTCATCGGTTCGATCGGGGGAGGGCGGTATTTCCGGCGGCTGGGACGGGCTTACGACGTAAACTGAGGCACGAATCGCCGCGGAGATGAAGGCCGGCTGACCTTTGTATCGGTGCATTGAGAAGGGGTGGTCTGGTGGATGCCGGGGTGGACGCTGCGGACACGGTCGGCGGCCCGCGCTCGCCGTCGCAGTTGAGTCGCGACGGAATCCTGGAAATGGCCATCGGCTTCATTGATCGCCAGGGCCTGTCGAAATTGACGATGCGTGCGCTGGGTGCGGCCTGCGGGGTCGAGGCGATGGCGCTCTACCGCTACGTGCACGGCCGTGGTGACCTGCTCAGCGGGGTCGTCGACCACATCATCGACCGGCTCTACGCCGATCAACTCGCGGCGCGGCGCCAGGAAGACGGCTGGCAGGACTACCTCATGCGGTTGGCGCATGGTGTCCGCCAGATCGCACTCGACCATCCGGAGGTTTTTCCGCTGGTGGCCACCCAGGCGCCGGAGGCGCCATGGGTTCGGCCGCCGCTGCGCAGCCTGCGCTGGATGGAAAGCTTCCTCGACACGCTGATCTCCTATGGATTCGACGATGCGGCCGCGGTGGCGGCCTACCGCTCCTACACCACGTTCCTGATCGGTCACCTGCTGTTGGAGGTGTCGGCGCGCGGCGCGGAACTGCACCCCGATGAGGCCCTGCTCGATGACAGGGGCGAGCGGTCCGCACGCGACCTGACCGACTACCCGCACCTGCTGCGTCTGCAGCCGATGTTGTCGCAAGACCGCAGCACCGCGGAGTTCGAGGAGGCGCTGGAGGCCATGCTGGACCGGCTCGAACTGCTGCTCGCCCGGCGCTGAGGCAACCGGCACCCGGGAGGTTTACGTTGTAAACACCGTGGGTATCGCTCGTGTTGCAACGCCACATTAGGGAGGAGCTGACGATGGGATTGGCAGACAAAGCCAGAAACGCCGCACAGGATGTCGCGGGCAAAGCCAAAGAAGCCGCCGGCAAGGTCACCGGTAATGACGAGCTCAGGAACGAGGGCAAGGCCGACCAGGGGAAGTCGAGCCTGAAGAAGGCCGGCGAGAACGTCAAGGACGCCTTCAAGGACTAGCAAGCGAGAACGCCGCCCCGTGCGCCGATTACGGCGCGCGGGGCGGTGGTGCGTCCGGGGGTCGAAGCGGGTTGTAGCGGGACGGCAGGACGATCCAAGAAAGCCACCGCGGACAGGTTTACAACGTAAACAATCCGGCGTAGTTTCAACCGCATGCTGTTCGGTTTACGGCGTAAACTCACTCGTCGCGCTACTTGGCGCCGCAACGGGACCGGATCGGAGCGGGCGGAAGCAATTCCGGCCGCCGCGATGACGGTCCGTGGCGTCATTGCCGAGGCGTGCGTCGGCGAGGCGTTCGTCGCCCCGCAGGCTCCTGCGGAAGCTCCTGCGGAAGAAGAGCTGCACGTCCTGGTGGAGCGTCGCGGGTCAGCGCTGCTGGTTCATGCGGGTGGCAGCGTCGACGCCTCCAACATCGCCGTCTGGCGTCGCCTGATCGGCGAGGCCGCGGGGGTGGCGACAGGACCTGGACCGTTGATCATCGATACCGGCGGACTCGAGTTCATGGGAATCTGCGCATTCGCAGTGCTGGTCGAGGTGGCGGCCAGGTGCCGCAGCCGTGGCATCCAGCTGTGCCTGGTCAGCGACCAGCGCATCACCGCCCGGGTGGTGGACGCCGCGGGTCTCGACGCCGAATTGTCGTTCGCCGCGGCCGTCGAGGATGTGCTCGGTGATGCACCGCGTGACGATCCCGGTCCGGTCCTGGACGGCTGAACGGCGACCACCGCGGTCAGCGGGCCTGAATGTCGGCGGTGATCGCACCGGTCAAACGAATCAGATCGGTGGGTGCTACCGCCACGTCCCAGCCGCGTTGGCCCGCGCTGCACAGCAGCCGGTCAAAACTCAACGCCGAGGCGTCCACCACCGTCGGCAACGCTTTGCGCTGTCCCAGTGGAGAGATCCCGCCCAGCACGTAACCGGTGGCCCGTTGCGCCGCCGCCGGGTCGGCCATGGCGGCCTTGGGCACCCCCAAGGCTGCGGCGACCGCTTTCAGTGACAGCTTCGCCGGCACCGGCAGCACCGCGACCGCCAGGCCGCGTGGGACAGCGACCACCAGCGTTTTGAAGATCTGCTCGGGCCGCACACCGTCCGGCCCCTCGGCCGCGAGCTGCTCGACGGCTTCGGCTCCGAAAGCGCGCTGGTCCGACTCGTGCTGGTACCGCAGCACCTCATAGGGCACCTTTGCGGCGATCAGGGCCGCGATAGCTCGGGTTGCGGCGCGACTCACCGCGTCAGGATACGGGCGGGAAATAGCGCCATGGCCGACGCTGTTGAGTAAGGCAGTTCGTGTGGTCGCTGCGTCAAGCCGTCGATCACGGCCCTAGGATCGGAAAGGAGTCGCCGATGTCAACGGCGATCGGTCTGCTGGAACGCGAGCTATCGGCTGGGCTGGTTGTGGGCACTGCGACAGAAGGGGCAGCGGCAATCGAGATGGCTGACGGCGAGAGTGCGTCCGGTACCGGAATTGAGGCTTCGACAGAAGCCAAGGCGCCGGTGCGTTCCGATGAGACCGACGAGCAGCTGACCGCTCGGTTCGAACGCGACGCGATTCCCATGCTCGATCAGCTCTACGGCGGTGCGCTGCGGATGACGCGCAATCCTGCCGATGCCGAGGACCTGCTGCAGGAGACCATGGTCAAGGCCTATGCCGGGTTCCGCTCGTTTCGGGAGGGCACCAACCTCAAGGCGTGGCTGTATCGCATTCTGACCAACACCTACATCAACAGTTACCGCAAGAAGCAACGCACCCCTGCGGAGTATCCGACCGACGAGATCACCGACTGGCAGCTGGCAGCCACCGCCGAACACTCTTCGACGGGACTGCGCTCGGCGGAGGTGGAAGCGCTGGAGTCACTGCCTGACACCGAGATCAAAGAGGCGTTGCAGCAGCTTCCCGAAGAGTTCCGGATGGCGGTGTACTACGCCGACGTCGAAGGATTCCCGTACAAGGAGATCGCCGAGATCATGGATACGCCGATCGGCACGGTGATGTCGCGTTTGCACCGCGGCAGGCGCCAGTTGCGCTGTCTGCTGGCCGATGTAGCCCGCGACCGCGGATTCATTCGCGACGGCCAGGCTTCCGAGGAGGTGTCGTCGTGACCGAACACTCGCGGGACTGCAACACGCCGCCGGACGCCGGCGGATCCGACGCCAACTGTTCTGAAGTGATCGCCGAAGTATGGACGCTGCTCGACGGCGAATGCACCGCAGAGACCAAGGCCAAACTGCGCCAGCACCTTGAGGAATGCCCGGGTTGCCTGCGGCACTACGGGGTCGAGGAACGGATCAAGACGCTGATCGCCCGCAAGTGCAGTGGTGATAAGGCTCCGCGGCGTCTCTACGAACGGGTGCGGCTGGAGATCAGCCAGACCACGATCATCCACCGCGAGGGCTAGGTCCGCAGGCCCTAACCGCAGCAAGCCCGGCCTGAGGCCGGGCTTGCGGTCAGCTAGCTCGCTAACGCTCTAGGCGTTGGGTCGCTTGCCGTGGTTGGCTTTGCTGTGCTTGCGGTCACGCTTCTTGCGTCCACGCTTTGCCATGATTGGCCCTCCTAGCAGGTATTCCAGCTGGATAGTCTCTCACACCGCCGGCTATGGCGTGGTGGCGGGGCTTGAGTGGGCTCCGCCACCGCCTTAGTGCACCGAGAAGTTCCGAGCACCCGCCAGGGTCTGCGGCACGAGTGCCGGCGGGGTCGGCGGAGCCGGCGGGGTTTCGAGCGCGGGCACCGCGGACATGGGGACACCGGGCGGCGTCAGCGAACTGACATCGGTCGGCATGATCGAGCCCACCCCTGGCACCACCTTGTTGAGCATGCCGTTGAGCACCTGCAGGAAGGAGTTCGCGGCGTTCACACCCGCCGCTGAGCTTCCTGCAGTCGGTCCTGGCATGCCCAGCGGGCTGGGGGTGCCCAGCGCGTTGGGCACGCCGAGCGGGCTGGGGGTGCCGAGGGGGGTCGGAATCGGCATGGGGTCGTCGACCAGTGTCGGGGCCGCTTTGGCGGACGCGACTCCGAATCCCAGCGTGGCCAGCGTCATGGCGCCGGCGCAGATCAGTGTCAGCCGCACCCGCGGCTGGGCAAGACGGTTTACAGACAACGCGCTACTCCTCAAGTTCGATGGCGACTCGTGCCGCGTCACGGCGATTTCGTCACGCGTTCAAAACACTCGAGTAACGGTGCTATGCAATTGTCACAGGAGAAACACGACACGATCACGGATCGAACTCTCTAAGTCCTCTTATTTATCTTGGAGTTCGCTTACCCGAGCGCCGTGCCCAATCGTCTGAGGGGGTTGTGGTTCGATAGGGCCTAGCTTTTTTGATGTACGCAATCGTTGACTGGGTGATGAACGAGGTGGAGATGGCCGAGGACGTTCGCGCGGAGATCGTGGCCAGCGTGCTCGAGGTCGTGGTCCACGAGGGCGACCAGATCAACGAGGGCGACACCGTGGTGCTGCTGGAGTCGATGAAGATGGAGATCCCGGTGCTGGCCGAGATCGCGGGCACCATCAGCAAGGTGGCCGTGCAGGTCGGTGACGTGATTCAGGCAGGCGACCTGATCGCCGTGATCAGCTGATCGCTGCCGCTGTGAACGGCGCAACCTAGCCGATGTCCACCCTCGGTGACCTGCTCGCCGAACACACCGTTCTGCCCGGCAGTGCGGTGGACCATCTGCATGCCGTGGTCGGGGAGTGGCAACTGCTGGCGGACCTGTCGTTCGCCGACTACCTGATGTGGGTGCGCCGCGACCCCGACGTCGACGGTGCATTGGTGTGCGTGGCGCAATGCCGGCCCAACACCGCGCCCACGGTGTTGCTGAGCGACGCCGTCGGCACCGTCGTTGTTCCAGAATGGATGCCGCTGGCGGTCGCGGCATTCGAATCGGGCGTCATCGGGCGCGAAGGTATTGCCGGACAACGCAATATGGAAGCGGTGCCGGTGCGCCACGGCGACCGGATTGTGGCCGTGCTGACCCACCAGACCGCGTTGACCGGCGGCCGCGAGTCCAGCCGGTTGGAGGCGGCCTACTTGGACTGCGCGGCAGATCTGGTGCACATGCTCTCCGAGGGCACCTTCCCCGACGTCGGCGACATCGCGGTGTCGCGCTCGAGTCCGCGAGTGGGCGACGGCTTCATCCGGCTGGCCGTCGACGGCACGGTCCGTTACGCCAGCCCGAACGCGGTGTCGGCTTACCACCGCATGGGACTGGCCGCCGAGCTGGCCGGCCACGACCTGGTCGCCATCACCCGGCCGCTGATCTCCGACCCGTTCGAGGCGCACGAACTGGCCGAACATGTGCGTGAATCACTGTCCGGGGGATCGAGCATGCGGTTCGAGGTCGACGCGGCCGGAGCAGTGGTGCTGTTGCGTACGCTGCCGCTGATCGTGCACGGCCAGCCGGCGGGGGCGGCGGTACTGGTTCGCGACGTCACCGAAGTGAAGCGCCGCGACCGCGCGCTGCTCTCGAAGGACGCGACCATTCGAGAGATCCATCATCGGGTGAAGAACAACCTGCAGACCGTGGCGGCGCTGCTGCGTCTGCAGGCCCGCCGCACGGCCAGTACTGAAGGCCGCGAGGCGTTGCTGGAATCGGTGCGGCGAGTGTCGTCGATCGCACTGGTCCACGAGGCGCTGTCGATGTCGGTCGACGAGGTGGTGAACCTCGACAAGGTGATCGACCGCATCCTGCCGATGATGAATGACGTTGCCAGTGTGGATATCCCGATACATGTCGCCCGGATCGGGTCGATCGGGTCGCTGGACGCCGATCGGGCCACCGCGTTGATCATGGTGATCACCGAACTGGTGCAGAACGCGATCGAGCACGCCTTCGAGGCGGAGGCGGACCGGCGGGCGGTGACCATCCGGGCCGAACGTTCGGCGCGTTGGCTCGACGTCGTGGTCCACGACGACGGCCATGGGCTTCCGGACGGGTTCCGGCTGGAAACCTCCGACCGCCTCGGCCTGCAGATCGTCAACACGCTGGTCTCGGCGGAGCTCAACGGTTCCCTGACCGCACAAGACGCGCCCGGCGGCGGGACCGAGATGGTGCTGCGCATTCCGGTCGGCGGTCGCCGGCTGCGCCAGGCGTTGTGAGGCAGGGTCCCGACACAAAAACGACGCGGCCCCGACCTAGGTCGGGGCCGCGTCGTTGTCTGTCTGAGGTCAGACCCCGCTGCGCGCCCGGGTCCGAGCGTTGCGGCGCTTGAGCGCACGTCGCTCGTCTTCGCTCATGCCGCCCCACACCCCGGCGTCCTGGCCGGTCTCCAGCGCCCAGGTCAGGCACTCGGTGACTACCGAGCAACGGGTGCAGACCTGCTTAGCGGAAGCAATCTGGGCGAGAGCCGGCCCGCTGTTTCCCACCGGGAAGAACAGCTCCGGGTCCTCGTCGCGACAGACCGCCTTGTGGCGCCAATCCATAGGTCTCCAACTCCTTACTTTGGGCGCAGCGGCGTGCGCTATTGCTTTTCGACTGTGTATAAGCGGCGCAAGAAATGATTACGGCTTGCATCCGATCGCTCGATCGTTTCACAGCCTGGACAGATGTCAAGGGTGCGCTTTATCACGTGGCCAAGGTCACGTTTGCGCGGGGCTGCTCCCAGCGTTCCCGCGCAGGTGTACTACAGTGGGTTTCAACTGTGCGCTCATCGAGCAATTTGAGCGCCATCTCCGCAGGTCAGCGGATTTTCTCTGCCGGAGGGGCGACAACGTCCAGCGCGTCGGGAACCGCCCGGAACGTCATCGTGCTACGTAGCCCGAGATATTCGCCATCGATCTGAGTCGCTATCGGTGTGTCGCCGGCGTCCACCCGCAGGGCGTCCACGTCGTCGTCGCGGATGAGTTGTTTGGCGCGCAACTTGGGCCGTTTCGACAGCATCTGCCGAACTAGCCTCAGCGTGGGTAGAACTTTCATGCTGGTGGTTGCGAACACGCCCATTCCCGACTCGAAGGTGGTGTCGGGATTGGTCCACACGCACCGCTCGTCGGCATACGTCCATGGCGCGCAGTTCGAGACGAACACGAAGTGCACCCCTTCGACCGGCTGGTCATCACCCAGTTGCAGTGTCAACGTCGGCGCGCGGCGGGTGGTGGCCAATACCGCGGGGACCGCCGCGCGGATATAGCGCAGCGGGGTGACCGTGTGGCCCTTCTCGCGTTCGGCTTCCACCGCGGCCACCACCTCGCCGTCGACTCCCATGCCGGCGTTGAGGACCGACCACCGCTCGCCGCAGTCGATCAGACCGATCCGGCGCCAGGCGGTACGGCCCCCCGGGTGGTTGATCAACTCGATGAGCTGATTGGTGGCGGCGATTGGGTCGGCCGCGATGCCCAACGAACGCGCGAACACGTTCGCCGATCCGCCGGGCACTACCGCCACCGCGGGCAGGTGCGCCGGTCGCGGTGAACCAGGTGCCCCGAGCAGGCCGTTGACCACGCCGTGCACGGTCCCGTCGCCGCCGTGCGCGATGACTAGGTCGATGCCGTCCCGGGAGGCGGCCTGGCTGATCTCGATGGCATGGCCGCGATAGTCGGTGTGCACCACGGTCAGGTCGAGGCGACTCTTGAGCGCGTGGGCGAGCAGGTCGCGCCCCGCCGGCGTGGTGGATGTGGCATTGGGGTTCACGATCAGCACGGCACGCACGGGATAGCAGTCTATGGGCATTCGGGAGACGGGACCGGGTGGTTACGCTGGCGGCGTGAAAGCCGTCGCTGACTCACCGCGCGCTGTACTCGGCGCGGGCCTGATTGTCGCTGTGCAGGGTGCGGCCGCGCTGGTTGTCGCGGTGGTGCTGGTGCTGCGGGCATTGGCCGGCGCGGATCAGCATGACGCCAATGGCTACGGCACTGCGGCATGGTTCGCCTTCGTCGGTGTTGCGGTGTCGGCGGCGGGGTGGGCGCTGCTGCGGGGCCGGCGGGTCGGTCGCGGCATAGCGGTGTTCGCCAATCTGCTGCTGTTGCCGGTCGCGTGGTATCTGGGGGTGGGCTCACACCGCTGGGGCTACGGCGTGGTGGTCGGCGTGGCGGCCGTGGCGGTGCTGGTGGCGTTGTTCAGTCCGGCGGCGCTGCGCTGGGTGGAACGACGCCCATAGCCGACAGGATCGTGCCGAACTTCGTCACGGTTTCGGCCAGTTCCTCGTCCGGATCGGATTCGGCGACGATCCCGCCGCCGGCATGGGCCAGCGCGGATCGACGGTCGGCGGACAGTTGCGCGCAGCGGATCGATACCACCCAGCGGCCATCGCCGTCGGCGTCGCACCAGCCGACGGCGCCGGCGTAAAAGCCCCGGTCGCCCTCCAGTTCGGTGATCAGGTCGACCGCAGCGGTGGTCGGAACCCCGCCGACGGCGGCGGTCGGGTGCAGTGCCAGCGCCAAATCCAGTGCAGTGGTGGAGGAGTCGCGCAGCCGGCCGGTGATCGGGGTGTTCAGGTGCCACACCGCAGAGGTACTGCTGAGTTGTGGCTTCGGCGCGACGTCGAGTTCGGTGCACAGTGGCTCGAGGGCCGCCCGCAGCTGGTCGACGACCAATTGATGTTCGTGACGGTTCTTACCGGACGCGGCCAGTGCGGCTCCGTTGGCGGCGTCGACTTGCGCGTCGGGGGAGCGCGGCGCCGAACCGGCGAAGGGCCGGCAGGTGACCCGGTCGCCTTCGCGGGCGACCAACAGTTCAGGACTGGCGCCGACCAGGACCGTGCCGGCGTAGGCCTCCCCGGCCGCACTCAGGTCGACCAGATAGCCGTAGCCGCTCGGATCGGCGGCGACCAACCGGTGTAAGAGTGTGCCGGCATCGAGTGGGGCATCGGCGGCCAGGCGCAGGCCGCGGGCCAACACCACCTTGTGCAGGGCGCTGCGCGGTGCGGTCAGTTCGTCCAGGGCCCGGCGGATCCGGGCTCGATGCTCGTCGGGCTGCGGAATCTGCTCGACGATGCGGACCGCCGGAAGTGCCTCGCCGCCTGCGAGGGCCAGCGCCTCGTCGCGTCGCACCTCGCGCGGGACGAACAGGGCCGCGGCAGAATCGGGACGGAAAGGCAACGCCCCCACAACTATTGGGGCTTTCCCGCAGGACAATGCAGCCTGGGCGGCGGTGACATCGGCGAACCCAGCTGTCATCGCATCGGCCGACAGCGTCCCGGCGGGCCCGGAAAGGACGAACGTCGGTGCCGACAACCCTCAGGCTCCCGGTCCGGTCAGACCGAGCGAGATGAGTTGGCGCACTCCGTGCTCGAACCCGCACACGGCCATCGAGGCCGCGGCCATCGCGAAACGCGCTCCGTCGGCCAACGGCAGCTCCAGCCACCGCGTGATCACCGCCCGGGAGAAGTGGCCGTGTCCGACGAACACCACATCACGCGAGGGGAGCTGCCGCAGCGCCAACGCAACCATGCGGTCGGCGCGGTCGCTGACCTGCGCCACCGTCTCACCGCCGGCACTGCCGTGTGTCCAGATCAGCCAGTCGGGTTCGGATTCGCGGATCTGTGCGGTGGTCAGCCCTTCGTAGCGGCCGTAGTCCCATTCGGCGAGGTCGTCGGAGAGCTCATCGACGTGCAGTCCGGCCAGCTCGGCGGTCACCTGGGCTCGGCGGCGCGGGCTGCAGATCACCAGCGGGTTGTCCGGGGCAAGCTTTGTCAGTGTTGCTCGGGCAGCGGCGGCTTGGCGCCGGCCCACCTCGGTCAACTCCAGATCGGTGTGCCCGGTGTGCCGACCGCTTTGGGACCACTCGGTTTCCCCGTGGCGCAGCAGCAGAAGTCGGTGCTCCTCGATCCCCACGCCCGTCGATTCTGCCCGACGGCGGACACCGAGCGGCGTTTGGTGCTCCGCGGAGCCAAGCCGTGCCAGTATGTCGGTGTGACGGGGATGCGGATCTTGGCGGTTGCCAACCAGAAAGGCGGCGTGGCCAAGACCACGACGGTGGCTTCGCTAGGTGCGGCGATGGCCGAGCTGGGTCGGCGGGTGTTGCTGGTCGACCTCGACCCGCAGGGCTGCCTGACCTTCTCCCTGGGCCACGACCCCGACAAGCTGCCGGTGTCGGTGCACGAAGTGCTGCTGGGCGAGGTGGAGCCCAACACGGCATTGGTACCGACCGACGAGGGGATGACCCTGCTGCCGGCCAACATCGACCTGGCCGGCGCCGAGGCGATGCTGCTGATGCGGGCGGGCCGCGAGTATGTCCTGGCGCGGGCGCTGGCCAAGCTGGAAGACGAGTTCGATGTGGCAGTCATCGACTGTCCGCCGTCCTTGGGAGTGCTGACCCTCAACGGTCTCACCGCGGCAGGTGAGGTGATCGTGCCCCTGCAATGCGAGACCCTGGCGCATCGAGGCGTCGGCCAATTCCTGCGCACCGTCTCCGACGTCCAGCAGATCACCAACCCCAAGCTGCGTCTGCTGGGGGCCCTGCCGACGCTCTACGACTCGCGCACCACCCACAGTCGCGACGTGTTGCTCGACATCGCCGACCGCTACGACCTGCCGGTGCTGGCCCCGCCGATCCCGCGGACGGTGCGTTTCGCCGAGGCCAGCGCATCGGGGGCGTCGGTGATCGCCGGACGCAAAAACAAGGGCGCGCAGGCCTATCGGCAGCTGGCCGAGGCGTTGCTCAGGTACTGGAAGAACGGCAAGGCGTTGCCCACGTTCACTCCCGAGGTCTAGCGGACCATCAGCCCAGCGGTGATCGCAAGCGCGGCGGAGCCGGGCGAAGCGGGTCGCCGCTATTAACCCAGCGGTGATCGCAAGCGCGGCGGAGCCGGGCGAAGCGGGTCGCCGCTATTAACCCAGCGCGACCACGGTATCGCCGCGCTGCTCCAACACCGTCGGACCCGACACCGCCGGAAACACCGTCGAGACCCCGGGCGGGCGGCTGACCGGGATGATGCGTTCAGGCGCGCCGGTGTCCTGGTCGAAGACGCCGACGCCGTCGGTCACCGGGATCAGTAGGCGATCGGCCATCCGCGCCGCCGGCCCCAACGGAACCGCGGCGCCCGACCCCGGAATGGTGTAGCGGTAGGTCAGCGTTCCGGAGTCGAACACCATCACGGCGTCGCCGGTCCACCAACAGATCAACCCGGTGGGCCGCGATACCGGCAGTGCGGCGCTGGCGGGGGTGGGTTTGGCCGGCAGCATGGTCTTGGCGATCGTGGTCCCGGTCTGGTCGACGACCTCGATCCGGGGCTGCGGGGTGGGCAGATAGACCGCGGTGTTGGCGCCGGCGTCGGAGTCGGTCACAGCAAGTACCCGGGCGCCGGAGTCCGCGGTCACTCCGCGTTCGGCGATGTGCTGAGTCTCCGGCTCGTCTTCTTCCTTGCCCGCGCGCAGCAGGGTCAGTTGCAGATCGGCCTGGCCCGCGCAGGACTCCAGTACCGAGACCGCCGAGGAGGCCGCCGCTGCCGAGACCAGGGTGCAGCCCTGTCCGCGCCCGCGCGCCGAGGGTTTCACTCGAGCATCGATTTCCCCGTAAGACATCACTCGGACCAAGTCGGAACGCCACAGTTCCAGGCGGGTGGAGCCGGCCGAGAGCACCGCGTTGCCCTCGGAGGAGACCCGCACGGCCCGGTCGGCGTAGCTGGTGCGGGCCGGTCCCCGCTGGCCGTCGGCGGCGACGACCGCGCTGACCTGGCCGCACCCGCGGGAATCGGGATAGACCGCGACGGCGTAACGGTAGATCCAGGACACCGCGCATAGGTCGACGTCGCGGGAGTAGCTCCAGCGCTCGTCCCCGGTGACCGGGTCGCGGCCACTCATCCGCGGACCGTCGCCGGTGATCACCGTGCCGGAGACCAGCACCGGCGCCCAGGTTGCCGGGCTGGCCGCGGTCCACAGTTGCGACAGCGCCGCGGGCACCATCGCCGCCGATGGGGGATTGGTCGCCGAGTCCGATGCCGGCCGGCTGATCGTGGCGCGGGCATCGCTGGTCCACCAGATGGCCAGTCCGACGACGACGATCACGACCGCGATCACGGCCGCCGCGACCAGATCACCGGAGGTGCGGCGCTCGGGTCGCACCATCTCAGCGGCCTAGCTCAGCTGCCGTTCGCGGCAGCGGCCGCGGCCTTGTTCGGGCGACGACGGCGGCGACGCCGCGGCGCACTGGGCCCGGTGGTCTCCGGGGTCGCGGCGGTGCCGGTCCCACCCGCCTCGACGCTCTGCGGGGCGCCGTCGGCGGCGTTCGTCTGGCCACCCCGGGTGCGCCGCCGTGACCTGGTGGCGTTGCGGGGCGCTCGCTGGCGGTCCGCCGCGGTCTCGCGGGTTTCGTCCTCGGACCGCTTGGCCGGTGACCGGTGTACCTTGCCGATCGCGCCGCTGACGTCGGTGGGGATGTTCAGCTCGGTGAACAGGTGCGGGGAGCTCGAGTAGGTCTCCGCGGGGTCCGGGCAGCACAGGTTGAGGGCCTTGTCGATCAGCGTCCAGCGGGCCAGTTCGTCCCAGTCGACGAGGGTGACCGCGACGCCGGTCTTGCCGGCGCGGCCGGTACGGCCGATGCGGTGCACGTAGGTCTTCTCGTCGTCCGGGCACTGGTAGTTCACCACGTGCGTCACGTCGTCGATGTCGATTCCTCGGGCGGCCACATCGGTGGCCACCAGCACATCGATGTCGCCCGTGCGGAATGCCTTGAGAGCCTTCTCGCGGGCGACCTGATTGAGATCGCCGTGCACCGCGCCCACCTTGAACCCGCGCTCGCCCAGGTCGTCGGCGACCTTCTGGGCGGTCCGCTTGGTGCGGGTGAAGATCATCGTGGCGCCGCGGCCGCGGGCCTGCAGCACCCGCGCCACCAGTTCGGCCTTGTCCAGCGCGTGGGCCCGGTAGACGAACTGCTCGGTGGCGTCGTGCACCGCCGAAGAGTGCGGTGCCTCGGCACGAATGTGGGTGGGCTGGTTCATGAAGCTGCGGGCCAGCGTGATGATCGGGCCGGGCATGGTGGCCGAGAACAGCATCGACTGCCGGTCGTCGGGGATGCGGGACAAGATGCGCTCGATGTCGGGCAAGAAGCCCAGGTCCAGCATTTCGTCGGCCTCGTCGAGCACCAGCACCGACAGGCCGCCCAGCTGTAGGTGTCCCTGCTGGGCCAGGTCGAGCAGCCGGCCCGGGGTGCCCACCACCACGTCGGCGCCGGCCTGCAGCGCCTCGATCTGCGGTTCGTAGGGCCGCCCGCCGTAGATGGCCTGCACCGAGAGGGGACGGTCTCCGGCGGTCAGGTACTTGGCCGCGTCGGCCAGGTCACCGGAGACCTGGATGCACAGCTCACGGGTGGGTACCACGACCAGCGCTCGGGGTGCGCCGGTCAGTGGCCGGTCCGGGCTGGTGGTGACCCGCTGCAGCAGCGGGATGCCGAAGCCGTAGGTCTTGCCCATACCGGTGCGGGCCTGGCCGATCAGGTCGTCGCCGGCCAGGGCCAGTGGCAACGTCAGCTCCTGGATCGCGAAGGCGTGCTCGATACCATCCTCGGCCAGTGCGCGGACGATCTCGTCGCGAACGCCCAGTTCGGCGAAGCTCGGAGGGGTAGTGGGAACGGTGGTAGAGATCAGTGGGGTCATGCGCGGGCAGATGCCTTTCGAAGTCGGCGCGGTATGTCAGTCGATCGCGGTGCGGGTCGGGGCGCACACACTGGAGACGGTCGATACTTTGCCCATATTCGAAGGCACCGCCGGGGGCCCTGCACTCGCCGAGGAGGCGGGCCAACCACGTGTACGCACATTGCGCGGCAGCGCCGAAGAGGCACTGCCTATGGCTCATAGTACCTGGTCGGGCCGGGCATCGGTCCATTGCCGCGGAACGCATACAGTGTGGTGATGAATTCGGTTCCCTCCGCCGACGCGGAAGCGCAGTCTTCCCCGCCGCGGCTGTCCGCCGATCATCCCGGTGTCAACGAGCTTTTCGCGGTGCTGGCCTATGGCGAGGTGGCCGCGTTCTACCGGCTCACCGACGAAGCCCGGATGGCACCCGATCTGCGTGGCCGGATCTCGATGGCGGCGATGGCCGCCGCGGAGATGGGCCACTTCGAACTGCTCCGCGAAGCGCTTGATCGCCGCGGTGTCGATGTGGTCGCGGCTATGTCGAAATACGCTACCGCCCTTGACAATTACCATCGGCTGACGATGCCCAGCACCTGGCTGGAGGCATTGGTCAAGACCTACATCGGCGACGCGATGGCGGCCGACTTCTACCTGCAGATCGCCGACGGGCTGCCCGACGAGGTGGGCGATGTGGTGCGCGCGGTGCTCGCCGAGACCAAGCATTCGCAGTTCGTCGTCGACGAGGTGCGCGGTGCGGTCACGGCCAGCGCCAAACAACGCAGCCGGCTGGCGTTGTGGTCGCGTCGCCTGCTCGGTGAGGCCATCACCCAGGCCCAGTACGTGTTGGCCGATCGCGACGAACTCGTCGATCTGGTGGTGTCGGGGGCGGCCGGGCTGGCCCAGCTGGCCGGGTTCTTCGATCGCCTCCAACACACCCACGACGAACGCATGCGCGAGCTGGGTCTGGCCTAGCGGCGATCGCGAGCGCGGCGGAGCCGGGCGAAGCGGGTCGCCGCCATGGCTTAGCGGCGATCGCGAGCGCGGCGGAGCCGGGCGAAGCGGGTCGCCGCGATAATGTCAGCACGTGACCGGCGGGCATGCCCAGGATCTGCGTGATCTGGCGCGGCTGCGGCGCGTCCGGGACCGGATCGACCGCGACTACGCCCAACCGCTGAACCTGGACGCACTCGCGAGCGACGTGCACCTGTCCACGGGACACTTGTCGCGACAATTCAAGCTTGCCTACGGCGAATCGCCGTACTCCTACCTGATGACCCGCCGGATCGAACGCGCGATGGCACTGCTGCGGCGCGGCGACATGAGCGTCACCGAAGTCTGTTTCGCGGTGGGCTGCTCATCGCTGGGGACCTTCAGTACGCGCTTCACCGAACTCGTCGGAATGCCACCCAGCCGCTACCGGGCGGAGACCATGCACCTCACCGAGGGCATCCCGTCGTGCCTGGAAAAACAGGTCACCAGACCGATCAGGAATCGAGAAGCCCCAGCCGGCGCGCTGCACCTACCGTGACCGCTATGGATATCACCATTCATTCGAGTTTCCTGCCGCACGACGACCCGGAAGCCTCCCTGGCCTTCTACCGCGACGCGCTGGGTTTCGAGGTGCGCCTGGACGTCGGAAAAGGCAAAATGCGCTGGATCACGGTCGGACCCCCCAATCAGCCCGATACCTCGATCGTTCTGTTCCCGCCGGCGGCCAACCCCGGGATCACCGACGCTGAGCGCCGCGTCATCGCCGAAATGATGGCCAAGGGGACCTACGGCACGCTTCTGCTGGCCTCCAAGGACCTCGACGGCGCGTTCGACCGGTTGCAGGCGGCGGACGCTGAAGTGGTCCAAGAACCGACGGAACAGCCATATGGCGTGCGGGACTGCGCTTTCCGTGATCCCGCCGGCAATATGGTTCGCATTCAACAACGCTGAGAAGACGGTTATCGCCAAGGGCGAACAGCCGGTGCGCACCAACCGGGTCCCCGTCCACTAGCCTGCTTAACAACGCCCACCGCAAACGAAAGGGGCCGGCGTGGAGGTCAAGATCGGGGTCACCGACAGCGCGCGCGAACTGGTCATCAACAGTGCGCAGACGCCCGATGAGGTCGAGAAGTTGGTCGGCGCCGCGTTGGGCAAGGGCGCAGACGGCGCTGGACTGCTTGCCCTCACCGACGAGAAGGGCCGTCGCTTCCTGGTGCAGGCCGCCAAGATCGCCTACGTGGAGATTGGTGTCGCCGACAGCCGGCGGGTCGGTTTCGGGATCGGCGCTGACGCCGCTACCGGGTAAGGGGCACGTGTGATAGCCCGCCCCAGGCGAACGCCACCGTCCCGTCGACGGCGTCGTCCTTGGAGATCGGGCGGTCACTGTCCAGCCAGTACCGGGCGCAGTCGACGCTGATCGCGACCAACCCAACCGCGACCATCCGGGCGCGGTGCGGGTCCAGGCCGGAGTCGTGGCTGACCAGGTCGAAAATCGCGTCGATGCACGACTCGGTGGCCACCCGCACCTGAACCGCCACCTGCGGCTCGGCAACGTTGTCGTTCTCGAAGATCAGCCGATAGCCCTGGCTGTCGTGCTCGATGAAGTCGAAGAAAGCCTGCACCGCCGACCGCAGCCGCTGACGGTTGTCGGTGGTGGTCCGCAATGCCTGACGGACGCCGGAGACCAGGTTCTCCACGTGCCGGGCCAGCACCGCCAGGTACAGCTCCAGCTTCGACGCGAAGTGCTGGTAGAGGATCGGTTTGCTGACACCGGCCCGCTCGGCGATCTCATCCATGCCGGCTGCGTGGTAACCGCGGTCGACAAATACATCACTGGCGGCGATCAGCAGCTGCCCCCGGCGCTCGTCGCGGGGGAGCCGGCTGCCTCGGCGGCCGCCGGTGGTCGCCGCCTTGGTGCCGCTCGAGCGACGGCCGGTCGGCTGAGCGCCGTCCCGCTCTGCCGTGTCGATCGGTTTGCTCATCGACTCCTCAATCTGGTTCGGCCGGACGCCCGGGACCTGGGTCCGCGACGGCCGGTGCGTGACAGCGAGACTACGCGCTGCAGCCGTCACTTCCACCAGCGACATCCGCCAATCGGCCGTCGATCGCCATTTCGAACCCTTCGCGGCACACCTCCTGGCGTGCCGCAGAGTCCCAGCTCGCAGACCTTGTGCCATTCTGGGACGGTGACCTACGACCCGGGGCGGAGCGGCGGCGGTCGAGCCCCGGTGCTGCGGGATCGCTTCCGCGAGCCATTGCGCGCCCAGCGTGACCCGCTCGCGGCCGGTGCTGGGCGGCTGCGGTCCGACCGTGATGTGCACCGCCAGTGGCGCAAGCAGACCTGGCTGGGCAGGTTCGTGTCCACCTACGGCTGGCGTGCCTATGCGCTGCCGGTGCTCATGGCTCTGACCGTCGTAGTGGTGTATCAGACCGTGACCGGCACCGGAGTGCGCACCCAGGCCGCCGACGACACGGTCCAGGGGCCGCCGACGATCGGATCGGCGGGCACCTCGATCATCGGCGCACCACCGCGCGGCCTCACCGAGTTCGACGTCAACCTGCCTACCGGCGTGCTTCCCAACGGCGGCCCGTTCACCGAAGCCGGCGACATGTCCTGGCATGTCATACCCGGCACGGAGCCGGAATTCGGTCAAGGCACCGAGAAGGTGTTCGCCTACACCATCGAGGTGGAGAACGGCATCGACACCACGGCGTTCGGTGGCGACGAAGCGTTCGCCCGGATGGTCGACCAGACTCTGCGTAACCCCAAGGGATGGACGCACACCCCGCAGATCGGGTTCGTACGGGTCGACGCCAGCAGCCCGATCACCCCTGATTTTCGGATCTCGCTGACGTCGCCGATCACGGTCCGGGAGGGCTGCGGCTACGAGATTCCGCTGGAGGCGTCCTGCTACAACCCGTCCTACGGGGCCAAGTCGGAGCCGCGGGTGTTCATCAATGAAGCCCGCTGGGTTCGCGGTGCCGTGCCCTTCCAGGGCGACATCGGGTCCTACCGGCAGTACCTGGTCAACCACGAGGTCGGCCACGCCATCGGCTACCAGCACCACGAACCGTGCGATAAGCAGGACGGGCTGGCGCCGGTGATGATGCAGCAGACGTTTGGCACTTCCAACGACGACGCGGCGAAGTTCGACCCGGACTGGGTCAAGCCGGACGGGAAGACCTGCCGCTTCAACCCGTGGCCGTCTCCGATTGCCTGAGCCGGTCAGCTGCCCTTTGGGAAGCTTCACCCGCGGTTTGTCGTTGCCTCCACCAGCTGCTGTGATGGGTTGGCGGACGCGACGTTGAGGAGAGTGCCCGGTGCCGATATCACTGCCGCCGCTGGTGGAGCCGGCCGGTGAGCTGACCAGGGATGAAGTGGCGCGCTACAGCCGCCACTTGATCATTCCCGACGTCGGCGTGCAGGGGCAGAAGCGACTCAAGAACGCCCGTGTGCTGGTGATCGGCGCCGGTGGGTTGGGCGCGCCGACTCTGCTGTATCTGGCCGCCGCCGGCGTCGGCACCCTCGGGATCGTCGACTTCGACGTCGTCGAAGAGTCGAACCTGCAGCGCCAGGTCATCCACGGGGTCTCCGACATCGGACGCGCCAAAGCCGAAAGCGCCCGGGACTCGATCGCCGAGGTCAATCCGCTGGTACGGGTGCAGCTGCACCAGGTGCGGCTGGACCGGTCCAACGCCGTCGAACTGTTCGCGCAGTACGACCTGATCCTGGACGGCACCGACAACTTCGCCACCCGCTACTTGGTCAACGACGCGGCGGTGTTGGCGCACAAGCCCTACATCTGGGGCTCGATCTACCGCTTCGAGGGCCAGGTGTCAGTGTTCTGGGAGGACGCGCCGGCCGACGAGGACGGCAACGAGCGCGGCCTCAACTACCGCGACCTGTATCCCGAGCCGCCGCCGCCGGGCATGGTGCCCTCGTGCGCCGAGGGCGGAGTACTCGGGGTGTTGTGCGCCTCGATCGGGTCGGTGATGGGCACCGAGGCGATCAAGCTGATCACCGGTATCGGCGAACCGCTGCTGGGACGGCTGATGATCTACGACGCGTTGGAGATGAGCTATCGCACCATTGCGATCCGTAAGGACCCCGCCACACCGGCGATCACCGAGTTGGTGGACTACGACGCGTTCTGCGGCGTGGTTCCCGAGGAGGACGCCGTCGCGGCCGCCGGATCCACGATCACTCCCGCCGAGCTGCGTGAGCTGCTGGACTCCGGGCAACAGTTGGCACTGATCGACGTGCGCGAGCCGGGAGAGTGGGCGATCAACCGCATCGAGGGTGCCCAGTTGGTCCCGCAGTCGATGATCAACACCGGTGAGGGCCTGGCGAAGCTCCCGCAGGACCGAATGTCGGTGCTGTACTGCAAGACCGGGGTCCGTTCGGCCCAGGCCCTAGCCACTCTGAAGAAGGCTGGCTTTGCCAACGCGGTCCACCTGCAGGGGGGAATTGTGGCGTGGGCCAAGCAGATGCAGCCCGACATGGTCATGTATTAGCGGTTTATGGCGGTGACCCGCCGTGCCCGGCTCCGCCGTGCTTGCGATCACCGTGACTAATGACGGTGACCCGCCGCGCCCGGCTCCGCCGTGCTTGCGATCACCGCGGCTAGTCTTATCGCGTGACCATCGAGCCGCCGCCCGAACATGTGCTGGCGACGTTCGGTACTCGCAACGTTTCGCCCACGCCGCTCGGTGCCGGCTGGGAAGACGGCTGGAAGTGCGGGGAAGTGGTCCTGTCGATGGTCGCCGACCATGCCAGGGCCGCGTGGTCGGCGAAAGTACGCGAGACCCTGTTCGCCGACGGCATCCGCCTGGCCCGCCCGGTGCGTTCCACCGACGGACGCTATGTGGTGTCGGGTTGGCGCGCGGACACCTTCGTCGGCGGCAGTCCCGAGCCGCGCCATGACGAGGTGGTGTCCGCGGCGGTTCGACTGCACGAAGCCACCTCCAAGTTGGAGCGGCCCCGATTCTTGACCCAGGCACCGGTGGCGCCGTGGGCCGACGTCGACGTGTTCATCGCCGCGGATCGGGCGGCCTGGGAGGAACGGCCATTCGCCTCGCTGCAGGCCGGTGCACGGCTAGCCCCGGGGTCGGTGGACGGTCAGCGGTCGATCGACCTGATCAACCAGCTGGCCACCTTGCGTAAGCCCACCAAGAGCCCCAGCCAGTTGGTGCATGGCGACCTGTACGGCACGGTGCTGTTCTCCGGCGCCGCCGCGCCCGGTATCACCGACATCACGCCCTACTGGCGGCCCGCCTCGTGGGCGGCCGGCGTGGTGGTGGTGGATGCCCTGTCGTGGGGTGATGCCGACGACGGGCTGATCGAACGCTGGGAAACGCTGCCCGAGTGGCCGCAGATGTTGCTGCGCGCGTTGATGTTCCGACTTGCCGTACATGCTCTGCATCCGCGTTCGACCGAGGAGGCGTTCCCCGGGTTGGCCCGCACTGCGGCGTTGGTCCGCCTGGCGCTCTAGCCTTCGCTTCTCGCTTCTCGCCGAACGTGTACTCAGCGCGGGTTCTCGGGCTGTTCTTTCGGCCTGATTACACGCTCGCCGAATGTGCCACCCTCAGAACCGGTGTCGCAGCGTGCGCAGATCCACTTTCCCGTCGACGGCCAGGACTCCTTCGGCGCGAAGACGTTCCAGCTGCTCGGTACGTAAGTGGTCCGCCGGCCGTCCCGACGCCAGGAGCACCCGGTGCCAGGGCAGGTCCGTGCCGTCGATCCGCAGAATCCAGCCCACAATGCGGGGACTGGAAAGCCCTGCCGCCGAAGCGACGTCGCCATAGGTGGTGACCCGGCCGGCGGGCACGCTGATGATCAGCGCGCGCACCAGCTCGACCTGTTCGTCGGTGACGGCCGCCACGGACTGCGCTCCTAGCGCCGGGCCAGCTGCGCGCGGATCACGGCGGCAGCCTCGGCGGGACGGGCCTGGTCGACCATGTGATTGCAGTCGAAGTCGACCAGCTGGAAGTTCGCGCCCAGCCGATCGCGCAAACCATCGATGAGCGCCGCTTCCACATACGGCGGCGAGGTGCGGGTGGCCCGGACCACGGTGGTCGGCGTGGATTTCGGCAGCACGATAGCGCGGGCCAACTCGCTCCAGTACGACATCATCGCGGGCACGCTGATACGCCAACCGAAGCGGCCCGAGGGTAGCGCGACCAGATGCTCATCGAGTTCGATGTCGAGCAGGCCGGGATCCACGTCGGACCAGGCGCCGTTCTCTTTCTCGGCCCGCGCCTCGGCGGGGTCGGGGTAGTCGGGGGAGGCCAGCATCGCGGCGGCGATCGTGGCCATCCACTCGCCGTCCAGGCCGATCGCCGGGTCGAGCAGGATCAGCGCGTCGACCAGGTCGGGCCGTGCCGCGGCCAGATGCAGCGCGATCGCACCGCCGAAGGAATGCGCGACCACCGGAATGGGGCCGTCAGCGGTGCCCTCCAGCAGCGCCACCAGCGCCGCGACGTTGGCGTCGATGCTCCACGGGGCCGCCCACGACGAGTGCCCGTGGCCGATCAGGTCCGGCGCGGCGACGGCAATGTCGGACAGCTGCTCGGCCACGTAGCGCCAGCGCGCCCCGTGACCGGTCAGCCCGTGGACCGCCAGGAGCCCCACCGGTGCGTCCGGGCCGTAGCGGTGCACATGCAGTCGATGATCGGGATTCACCCGTCGATGGTGCCAGCCGCGCCCACACTTGTCGGAGGGCAGTGCTCTCATAGGCGGCATGCCACACGATTGGGGATCGCCCACCGCGCAGGTCGCCGCGGCGCTCGATCCGCGTGCGCGTGGCGTCGTGCAGGTGCGCGGAGGCCCCGGCACCGGCAAGACCCGCCTGCTGGTGGAGCTGGCCACCGCCCACATCGCCGCCGGCGTGGACGCGAATTCGGTGCTGCTGCTCACGGGCTCGGGCCGGCTTCCCTCGGCGGACCGCGGAGCCCTGACCGCGACGTTGCTGGCCGCCGGCGGGCCCGACAGCGGCCAAGCGATCCGGGAACCACTGGTGCGGACCGTGCACGGCTATGCCTTCGCGGTCCTGCAGCGCGCGGCCCGGCGAGCCGAGGCCACCCCGCCGCGGCTGGTTACCGGCGCCGAACAGGACAGCGTGATCCGGGAGCTGCTTGCCGGGGACGGAGCCGGCGCCTGGCCGCCGTCGCTGCACGCCGCCCTGGCTACCGACGGCTTTGCCACCGAACTGCGGGACTTGATGGCACGCTGCGCCGAACGCGGCGTGGACCCGGCCGAGCTGACCAGGCTGGGCAAGCGCTGCCGGCGCCCGGAGTGGACGGCCGCGGGCCGGTTCGCCCAGCAGTACGAGCAGGTGATGCTGCTGCGTGCCGCAGTCGGGACCGCCGCGCCCCAGGCGACTACGCCGGCGCTGGGCGCGGCGGAATTGGTCGGGGCGGCGCTGGAGGCATTCGCGACCGACCCGGATCTGCTCATCGACGAACGCAGCCGGATCCGGCTGCTGCTGGTCGACGACGCCCAGCAACTCGACCCGCAGGCAGCACGGTTGGTGCGGGTGCTCGCCGCCGGCGTGCACCGGACGGTGATCGCCGGCGACCCCGATCAGGCGGTGTACGGCTTCCGCGGTGCCGAACCCACCGTCCTGCTGGCCGACGATGCGCAGCCCGACGGAGCCGCGGTGCCCGTGGTGACGCTGACGACGTCGCACCGGTGCGCCCCGGCGGTGGCCAAGGCCATCAGCACCGTTGCCGGGCGGTTACCGGGCACCAGCGCCACCCGTCGCATCGAGGGCACCGGACCCGACGCCGGTACGGTGGGCGTGCGCACCGCGGCCAACAGTCACGCCGAGGCCGCCCTGATCGCCGACACCCTGCGGCGCGCCCACCTGATCGACGGCGTGCCGTGGTCGCAGATGGCGGTGATCGTCCGGTCGGTGCCGCGGGCGGCCGCGCGGCTGCCCCGCACCCTGGCCGCCGCCGGAATCCCGGTCGAGCTACCGGCCAGCGGTGGCCTGCTCGCCGAACAGCCCGCGGTGGCAGCCCTGCTCACCGTGCTGGAGTGCACCGCTGACGCCGTGGACGGACGTCGGGCGCTGGCCCTGCTCAGCGGGCCGATCGGGCGGGTGGACCCCATCTCGCTGCGGCAACTGCAGCGCACCCTGCGCCGCGGCACGGCTCGCCTGGAGACCCCATCTGATCCCGGCGACCGCCTCGCGGCAGTGCTCACCGGCGCATCCGGTGACCTGCCGGCCGTGCACACCCGCGCGCTGCGCCGGGTGCGTGCGGTGTTGCAGGCCGCGGCCCGCAGCCACGCCGACGGCCGCGACCCGCACCACACGCTGTGGCAGGCCTGGAATCGGTCAGGGCTGCAACAACGTTGGCTGTCGGCAGCCGAGCGCGGTGGTACTGCCGGCGCCCAAGCCGGGCGGGACTTGGATGCGGTGACCGCGCTGTTCGACCTCGCCGAGCAGTACGTGGCGCGCACCGCCGGTGCCACCCTGACCGGACTCATCGAGTACGTCACTGCCATGCAACTGGCGGCGCCCCGCACCGAGTCCGCGACGGGCACGGAGGCAGTGGGTGTGCTCAGTGCGCACGCCGCGCTCGGGCGCGAATGGGATCTGGTGGTCATCGCCGGAGTCCAGGAAGGATTGTGGCCCAACACCGTTCCGCGCGGCGGAGTGCTGGGAACCCAGCGGCTCCTGGACACCCTGCATGGCTTCGGGGAGGAAGTCTCGGCTCGGGCCCCGCTGCTTGCCGAAGAGCGGCGGCTGTTGGTGGCGGCGCTGGGCCGGGCACGGCGTCGGCTGCTGATCACCGCTGTCGACGGCGACGGGGACGGCGGCACCGAGGAACAGCTCCCGTCGGAGTTCTTCGCCGAACTCGCGGCCTGCGCCACCGATGAAGGGCACGCAGCGCCGGCAACACCGGTGGTGGCTCCGCCGGTGCTGTCCGCGGCCGGGCTGGTGGGCCGACTGCGTGCCGTGGTCTGCGCACCGGAGACCGAGGCCAGCGATTCTGAACGCGCGGACGCGGCAATGCAATTGGCGCGACTTGCCCGGGCCGGGGTGCCCGGTGCCGATCCGAACAGTTGGTACGGCGCGGCGCCGTTGAGCACCGAGGAGCCACTTCGACAACTCGGCGACGGACCGGTCACCTTGTCGCCGTCGGCTCTGCAGAGCCTGCTGGACTGTCCGCTGCGCTGGCTGGCCGAGCGTCACGGCGGAACCGACGGTCGCGACCTGCGCTCGACGATCGGATCGGTGATACACGCGTTGGTCGCCGAATCCGCAGGCAGCCAGCAGGAACTGCAGGCCGAGTTGGATCGGGCATGGCAGCGGCTGCCTTTTGCGTCGCAGTGGTACTCGGCCAACGAACTTGACCGGCATCGCGCCATCATCGAGACGTTTCTGGCATGGCGGGCCCAAACCCGTGGCGAACTCACCGAAGTCGGCACCGAGGTCGGCTTCGACGGAGTGATCGACGCCGGTGATGACGGGGTTCGGCTCCGCGGCCGGATCGACCGGGTCGAACGCGACGCCGCCGGCCGGCTGGTGGTCGTCGACGTCAAGACCGCGAAGACCCCGGTCAGCAAGGACGACACACAACAGCACGCCCAGTTGGCGGTTTACCAGCTGGCGGTCGAAGCCGGGCTCATCGGGCCGGACGAGCGGCCAGGCGGGGGCCGGCTGGTCTATCCCGCCAAACCGGGAACGGTCGGCGCCACCGAGCGCCAACAAGACCCCCTGACGCCCGACACCGGTGCGCAATGGCGGGAGCGGATCGCGCAGGCGGCCGCGGCCACCGCCGGTCCGCAGTTCGCCGCCCGCGTCAACGACGGGTGCCGGCACTGCCCGGTCCGGCCGATCTGCCCGGCCCACAACGGTGGGTGCGGCGCATGAGAAACCGCTACGACCCCGCCGAACTGGCAGCCGCGCTCGGGTTGCACCAGCCCACCGAGGAGCAGGCTGCGGTCATCGCCGCCCCGCCGGGCCCCCTGGTGGTGATCGCCGGCGCGGGCGCCGGCAAGACCGAGACGATGGCCGCCCGGGTGGTGTGGCTGGTTGCCAACGGCTATGCCGAGCCCGGGCAGGTCCTGGGGCTGACCTTTACCCGCAAAGCGGCCGGCCAACTGCTGCGCCGGGTTCGATCCCGGCTGGCGCGGTTGGCCGGCGCCGGACTGATGGCGGCCGAACCGAATAAATCCGGCGCGAACGGCACCGACGGTGTCCCGCCGGCAACACCGGTGGTGAGCACCTATCACGCCTTCGCCGGCGCGCTGCTGCGCGAGCACGGGCTGCTGCTCGGCATCGAGCCAGACACCCGCCTGCTCACCGAGACCGGGCTGTGGCAGCTGGCGTTCGACGTGGTCAGCGGCTATCCCGGGGAATTGCACACCGACCGGGATCCCGCCGCGGTCACCACAATGGTGTTGCGGCTGGCAGGCCAGCTCGCCGAACACCTGGTCGACACCGACGCACTGCGCCACACGCATTTGGAGTTGGAGCGGCTGGTGCACACCCTGCCGCCGGGCCCGCGACAGCGCGCCGAACCCAACCAGTCGCTGCTCAAGATGCTCGACACTCAGACCGAACGTGCCGAGCTGGTGCCGCTGATTGAGGCCCTACACCAACGCATGCGGGCGGAACGGGCAATGGATTTCGGCGCCCAGATGGCCACAGCCGCGCGCCTGGCGCAGTCAAACGAGGCCGTCGGCGCCCGGTTGCGCGCCACCTACCGGGTGGTGCTGCTCGACGAGTATCAAGACACCGGGCACGCCCAGCGCATCGCCTTGTCGTCGCTGTTCGGCGGCGGTGTCGACGACGGTTTGGCGCTGACCGCGGTGGGTGACCCGATCCAGTCGATCTACGGCTGGCGCGGCGCCTCGGCGACCAACCTGCCCCGATTCGCCACCGACTTCCCGCTCTCCGACGGCAGCCCGGCACCCACCCTGGAGCTGCGGACCAGCTGGCGCAACCCGCCGGAAGTGCTGCACCTGGCCAACGAGATCTCCGCGGAGGCACGCCGACGCTCCGTCACGGTGCAATCGCTTCGGCCGCGCCCGGCCGCGGCCCCCGGCGACGTGCGCGTCGCGCTGCTGCCCGACGTGGTCACCGAAGACGAGTGGGTCGCCGAGGCCTTGCAGCGGTGCTACCGGCAGGCCGACGCCGAGGGGGCTGCCCCGCCCACTGCCGCCGTGCTGGTGCGGCGCAACGCAGACGCCGCGCCCTTGGCCGAGGCGATCCGCGCCCGAGGCGTCCCGGTGGAAGTGGTGGGGCTGGCCGGGCTGCTGTCCGTGCCGGAGGTGGCCGACCTGGTGGCGATGCTGCGGCTGATCCAAGAGCCGACCGCCGGCGCGGCCGCGATGCGCGTGCTGACCGGTCCGCGGTGGCGGCTCGGCGCCGCCGATCTCGCCGCGCTGTGGCGACGCGCCGCCGAGCTGGCCCGGCCCGAACAATCCAGTACGCCGGTATCGGCCACGGAGATCGCTGCCACGGCCGGACCCGATTCCGAGACCGCATGTCTGGCCGACGCGCTGGCCGATCCCGGTCCGACAGAGCGCTATTCGGCCATCGGATACCGGCGCATCGTCGCCCTCGCCGACGAACTGACCCTGCTGCGCGGGCATCTGTGGCATCCGCTGCCCGATCTGGTCGCTGAGGTACGTCGGGTGCTGGGCCTGGACTGTGAGGTGCTCGCCGCGCAGCCGGTGGCGGCAAGTGCGGCAGGCACCGAACAACTCGACGCCTTCGCCGATGTGGTGGCCGGTTACGCCGAGGGTGCCGGGGCCCAGGCCGCGCTGCCGGGTCTGCTGGCTTATCTGGACGCCGCCGCCGTGGTAGAGAACGGGCTGGCGCCGGCGGCGCCGGCGGTCGCTGCCGACCGTGTCCAGATCCTCACCGTGCATGCCGCCAAGGGGCTGGAGTGGCAGGTGGTCGCGATACCGCACCTGGTGGCACGGGTTTTCCCGTCGACTGCGTCGCGACGCAGCTGGCTCTCCGACGCCGCCGAACTGCCGCCGCTGCTGCGCGGCGACCGGGCCCAACTCGACGGTTCAGCGAGGTTCGACGGAGGAGAGACGAAGCTGGGACCGTCGCATCAGCCCGACGGTTCAGCGAGGTTCGACGGAGGAGAGACGAAGCTGGGACCGTCGCATCAGCCCGGCGACCATGGTGTCCCACTACTCGACACCAACGCGGTCACCAACCGAAAGCAGCTGTCCGGCGCCATCTCCGAACATCAGCGCCGCCTGGATCAGCGGCGGGTCGACGAAGAGCGTCGGCTGCTCTACGTCGCTGTAACCCGCGCCGAGGACACTCTGCTGGTCTCTGGCCACCACTGGGGACAGGGCGAGATCAAGCCGCGTGGCCCGTCGGACTTTCTCACCGAGATCAAGGCGGTGATCGACAGCTCGGCCGAGGCCGGGACTCCCTGCGGGGTGGTCGAGCACTGGGTGCAGGCGTCGGCCGACGGTGAGAAAAATCCGTTAGGCGACACCGTAAACGAAGAAATATGGCCGGTTGATCCGCTGGCCGGCCGGCGCGATGATATCGAACGTGGCGCGGCTTTGGTCGTTGCGGAGCTGCAGGCCGGTGAACCCCAGGGCGGTGAACCCCAGGACGACACTCCCTCGGTCAGCTCGTGGGCAGCCGACGTGGATGCCCTGCTGGCAGAGCGAGCCACGGCCACGACGCAGCGGGCCCGCGTTCTGCCCACCCAGCTCTCGGTCAGTGGCCTGGTCGAGCTGAGCCGTGACCCCACCGGCGCCGGGCAGCGTCTGAGTCGCAGGCTCCCGTCCCGCCCGGACCCGCATGCGTTGTTGGGCACCGCGTTTCATGACTGGGTTCAGCGGCTCTATGGCGCCGAGCGACTTTTCGAGCTGGAAGATCTGCCCGGCGCTGCCGATGCCGACACCGCCCGCGCCGATGCACAGGAGCTGGCCCGTCTGCAGGCGGCGTTCCTGGAATCGCCTTGGGCCGCCCGCACTCCCACCGCCGTTGAGGTGCCGTTCGAGATGGCCATCGGCAGCCGGGTGGTGCGCGGCCGGATCGACGCGGTGTTCGTCGAGCGCGACGGTGGTGTCACGGTGGTGGACTGGAAGACCGGCGCGCCCCCGGATGGACCAGAGGCGCGCCGGCACGCCGCCGTCCAGCTCGGCGTCTACCGGTTGGCCTGGGCCGCGTTGACCGGCTGCCCGGCATTGCAGGTGCGAGCCGCCTTCCACTATGTGCGTTCCGGGATCACCGTGGTTGCCGACGAGCTGCCTGAACTGGCTGACCTGGCCGCGCTGCTCAACACCTGACGGGCCGTGTGGTTACAGTGGGTCCGTGCGTCAGGCTGACCGATGACCGCCCGTCGTGGCAGGAGCTAGCTGGCGGCGGTTGCGGCGTCTTGACGAGACGCTGACCGCCCAACCCAGTTATGCGCTCGTCGGCGTGTTACGCATGCCGCACGGGCAGTCAAGTCCCGGCCGCACCGTCTACCGCCGAAGCCTGATCGCGCTGGCGGCACTGCTGGTGTCCACGCTGTTCGTCTACGTCGACCGCGACGGCTATCAAGACGTTCAGGGCGACCGGTTGAGCTTTCTGGACTGCCTCTACTACTCGGCGGTGACCCTGTCGACCACCGGATACGGCGACATCACGCCCGTCACCGAGTTCGCCCGCATGATCAATGTGCTGGTCATCACCCCGCTGCGGATCGCCTTCCTGATCTTGCTGGTCGGAACGACCGTGGAGGCGTTCACCGAGACCTCCCAGCAGGCATTTCGCATTCAGCGTTGGAGGAAGAGAGTGAAAGACCACACCATCGTCATCGGGTACGGAACCAAGGGCAAGACCGCGATCGCGGCGATGCTCGGCGACGACGAGACCACCCCTAGCGACATTGTCGTGGTGGACAACGACCGAGCCGTCCTCGAACGCGCCAAGACCGCCGGGCTGGTGACCGTCGACGGTGATGCGACCCGCTCGGATGTGCTGCGGCTGGCCAGCGCCCAACGCGCGTCGGCGATCGTGGTGGCCACGGGCTCCGATGCCACGGCGGCGTTGGTGACGCTGACCGCCCGCGAGATCGCCCCGCAGGCCACCATTGTGGCGTCCATCCGGGAAGCCGAGAACCAGCACCTGCTGGAGCAGTCCGGCGCCAACTCGGTCGTGGTGTCCTCGGAGACCGCCGGTCGGCTGCTCGGCATCGCCACCACCACGCCCCGGGTAGTCGAGATCATCGAGGACTTGCTCACCCCGGATGCCGGCTACGCCATCGCGGAGCGTGAGGTGGAGCACCAGGAAGTCGGCGGATCGGCCAAGCACCTTAACGAGATAGTCCTTGCCCTGGTCCGCGACGGCCGGCTGCTGCGACTGGATGCACCGGAGGTCGATGTGATTGAGACCGGCGACCGGCTGCTCTATGTGCGTACGGTGACCAACCAGTGATGCGTCGACGCGGGAAGGACTGATGGGCAACTTCCAGCTGCGCCAGGTGCCCCTGCTGTCGCGGGTCGGGGCGGATCGAGCCGACCAGTTGCGTACCGACACCGACGCGGCAGTCGCCGGCTGGTCCTCCGCCGCACTGCTGCGCGTCGATCCCCGGAACCAGGTACTGGTCGCTGCCGGCCGGGTGGTGCTGCAGGAGGCCAGCGAACTGAGCGACACACCGCCACCGGACGCGGTGTTCCTAGGCCGTGTCGAGGACGGTAGGCACGTCTGGGCGGTCCGCGGCGCGCTGCAGGCGCCGACCGGTGCCGACGTCTCGGTGCTGGACATCCGTGCCACCGGCGACATCTTCGACGACGTCAGTGCCCAATTGGTGTCCTCGGCCATCGCGCTACTGAATTGGCATGACAATGCCCGGTTTTCGGCGGTCGACGGTACACCGACCAAGCCGGCACGAGGTGGGTGGGCGCGGGTCAATCCGATCACCGGTGTCGAGGAGTTCCCGAGGATCGACCCGGCGGTGATCTGTCTGGTGCATGACGGCGCGGACCGGGTGGTGCTGGCCCGCCAGCACAACTGGCCGGTTCGGATGTTCTCGCTGCTGGCCGGGTTCGTCGAGGCCGGCGAGTCTTTCGAGACCTGCGTGATCCGCGAGGTTCACGAAGAGGTCGGGCTGAGCGTGCGTGATGTGACCTATCTGGGCAGCCAGCCGTGGCCGTTCCCGCGGTCGTTGATGGTCGGTTTCCACGCCGTCGCTGATCCGGGTCAGACCTTCGTCTTCAGCGACGGCGAGATCACCGAGGCGGCGTGGTTCACCCGCGACGAGGTGCGCACCGCGCTGTCTGCCGGGGCGTGGAACAGCGGCGATCCCGATGCGAAACTGCTGCTGCCCGGGTCGATCTCGATCGCCCGGACCATCATCGAGTCCTGGGCTGAGCAGGACTGAACGACGCGCGATCGTCGAATTCAAGGGGTAACACCGTCGGTCCGGTCAGTTCGGTGACCGGTTTCCACGGCGCCGGGCCGGTGCGACGCGGACACGGCATCATCGCCGTGAGAACCCGCAGTGCCTCGATCAGTTCGACCCGGGCCAGGTGCACACCCAGGCAGTAGTGCACACCGCCACCGAAGGTCTGCATCGTCGGTGTTCCGGTACGGGTGATGTCAAAACGATCCGGGTCTTCGAAGGCAGCCGGATCCCGGTTGGCCGCAGCCGTATTGGCGATGACGAACGAGCCTGACGTAAACATCACACCGCCGAGCTCGACGTCGACGATGGTTTTGCGCAGGACCCGGAGGTTCACCGGGCTGTGTCGCAGCACCTCCTCAACCGCTTGTGGCACCAGATCGGGGCACCGGCTCAACATCTCCCACTGATCCGGATGATCGACGAGCACCTGCACGGCCGCGGCCAACTGATGCCGGGTGGTGTCGGTACCGGCATTGAACAGGATCACCACTAGGGCGACGAGTTCGTCGTGGCTCAACCGGTCGCCGTCCTCTTCGGCCCGCAGCAGCTCGGAGAGCAGGTCATCGGCCGGCTCTCGGCGCCGTACGGTGATGAGCTGTTCGACGTAGTCCTCCAGGCCGTCCCAGGCGCGCAGGATCTCGCTCTCGTTTTGGGCGACCTCGATGCTCATCGCCTTGCCCACACCCACCACCCACTCGGACAGCTGTTCCCAGTCCTGGCGCGGGGCGCCGAGCAGCGAGCAGATGATCGGGATCGGATATGGCCTGGCGATATCGGCGACGAAATCGCACCGACCGGCGGCGGCGCACCGGTCTACCAGCTCGGTGATGACGTCAGTGCACGCGCTGCGCATCCGTTCGGCGGCACGTGGGCTGAAGGCCTTTGCCACCAGAGCACGCAGCCTGCGATGCTCGGTGCCGTCCAAATTGAGCAACAGCCGCGTGACCCGATCCCAGACGGGACCGGCGGTGATGTTCTGCAGCACCAGGGCGATGCCCTGCGGCGTCACAAACCGTGGATCGCGCAAGACGCTTCGCACCAGGTCGTAGCTGAGCACTTCTGGACAGAACGGGCCGAGGGCGACCGGACCCGCGCCACTGGCCTCGGCGACGGCGCGGTGGAATTGCTCTGGAGTCGGGTTATCGCCGTAGTGGATGGTCGGCAGGCTCGCGTAAGGATTCATGTCCAGAACTCTGCGATGTTGCCGACGCTCGGCCATCGGTCAAAGAGCGTAATTCTGCGTCCACCGGACGCCTACGTACGCGCTGAGTCGAGGCAATGATTGGCATTTTCGCTGATGTTGTATGTCATCTGTCACCGCAGGCTGGCTAGCATGAGCGAAACGAGCTGGAACGGCACGGGCATGACTGACATCGGGGAACTTCCGACGGGCACCGTCACCCTGCTGTTGGCCGACGTCGAAGGTTCGACGCGGTTGTGGGATACCCAGCCCGAGGTGATGCGGGCAGCAGTGGCACGGCTCGATCAGATCTTGGCCGAGGTGGTCACGCACCACCATGGTGTCCGGCCGGTCGAACAGGGGGAGGGTGACAGCTGTGTTGTCGCCTTCGCCCGTGCCATGGACGCCGTGGCGTGCGCGTTGGAACTGCAGCGGGCGGCCTTGGCGCCGATCAAGTTGCGGATCGGACTGCATACCGGCGATGTGCAGCTTCGCGACGAGGGCAACTACGTCGGTCCGACCATCAATCGCACTGCGCGGCTTAGAGATCTCGCCCATGGCGGTCAGACCGTGCTGTCGGGTACCACCGAACTCCTTGTCATCGACCAGCTCCCGGACGATGTCATGCTCACTGACCTGGGGACTCACGCACTGCGGGACCTGCCTCGCCCGGAACGTGTCGTGCAACTCTGCCACCCAGACTTGCGCAACGAGTTCCCGCCGCTTCGGGTCGCCAGTCCCGTTGATATCAACCACCTTCCGGTACACCTGACGAGTTTCATCGGCCGTCGGCAGGAAATCGCCGACGTCGGGAAGGCGCTCAGTGAGAATCGCCTTGTCACCTTGACCGGTGCGGGCGGGGCCGGAAAGACTCGGTTGGCGGTGCAAGTCGCCGGCATTGTCGCCGCGAATTTCGCCGCCGGGGTCTGTTATGTGGATCTGGCACCGATCGTTGAGCCGGAGATGGTTGCTGTGACGACGGCGCGAGCGTTGGGTCTGCCCGACCAGCCCGGCCAACCGTTGAGCGGCATGCTGCGGCGGTTCCTGCGTGATCGTGAAGTCCTGATTCTGCTCGACAACTGCGAGCATCTCCTCGACGCCTGTGCGGAGCTGATCACCGGCCTGCTGGCAGCATGCCCCGCGGTGACGTGGCTGACGACCAGCCGCGAGCCGATCGGGGTGACCGGTGAGGTGAGCTGGCGGGTGCCGTCACTCGGCTTGTCCGACGAAGCGATCGAGCTGTTTGGCGATCGCGCCCGTCGCACCAAGCCTGGTTTTGCGGTGTCCTCCGACATTCTCGACACGGTGACCGAGATCTGTCGTCGCCTCGACGGGCTGCCGCTGGCGATCGAACTTGCAGCGGCGCGGGTCAGGGCATTGTCGCCCGACGAGATCCGCGACAGCCTCCACGACACCTTCCGGCTGTTGACGGGTGGTGCGCGCACCGCGGTACGACGCCAGCAAACCCTGCGAGCCTCGGTCGATTGGTCCCACGCCCTGCTGTCGGAGCCCGAGCAGGTGCTGTTCCGCAGGATGGCGGTTTTTCTCGGCGGGGGTGACCTCGACGCGGCCCATGCGATCATGGGCGGCGGGATCGAGCGCTACCAGGTGCTCGATCAGCTCGTCCTACTGGTCGACAAGTCACTGGTGGTCGCCGACGACAGTCCACATGGCACCCGCTACCGGTTGCTCGAGACCGTGCGCCAATACGCCATGGAAAAGCTCAGCGAATCCCGCGAGGCCGACGAAATTCGGACCCGCCACCGTGATCACTACACCATGTTGGCGGCAGCGCTGGATTCCGGGGACCAGGCCGTCCAAGAACACCTCATCGATCGGCTGGATGTCGAAATCGATAATTTACGAGCAGCTTTCGCGTGGAGCAGGGAATGTGCAGACGTCGATAGGGCACTGATGCTGGCGGTTGCGCTGCAACCGCTGTGGCTGACTCGCGGGCGCATCCAGGAAGGGCTGAGTTGGCTCACGGCGCCCTCTGACGCGGACCGTTCCGAGGTGTCGGAGACGCGGGCGTGGGCGTCGGTATGTCGGGCGCAGCTGCTGTCCTTTCTCGGACGGACCGATGTCCTCAACGACGCCGAACAATGCCTGGCCGTCGTCCGCGAGCGCGGCGACCCCGCCATGCTGTCCCGGACGCTGGCGGCATGCGGGATGATCTGTGCCCCCGGTAAACCCGAGTTGGCCCGCGAATATTTCACCGAGGCGGCCGATTTCGCCCGAGCTGTCAACGACTTGGGGACGTTGGGTCAGGTGCTGGCCTCGAACGCGATCGCGGGTCTGATGTTGGATCAGCGCCTCGCCGAGATCACGGCTGCCGCCGACGAGGGGCTCCGGATCGCCGAGGACATCGGCGCGGCGTTCATCGCGCGCCAGTGCCGGTTCGCGCTGGGCTGGGCTCAGATGTACGGCGGTGACTTATCCGGCGCCGTCACTCGTTTGGGGGAGGTGATCGAGGATGCCGTAGGGGCCAACGATGCGATGTACTCTATGTACGGCCACACCATGCGTACCTTTGTGTTGGCCTACGCGGGAGACACGGCGGGGTCGCGGGCCGAGGCGGCGGCGGCCTCGGACAGGGTTTCCCTCTTCGAGTACTACAACGGTCCCGTTTATTGCGCACTGGGGATGGCGCACCTGGCTGCGGGGGACGCGTCGGCGGCGCGGCAGGCATTCGAAACTGCCCGTGAGTGCTCCGGGCTGGACCCGCAGACCGCTTCGTCCTTTGTGTGGGCGTCGTTGGCGCCGTTGGTATGTGGCGACATCGCCGACGCGGGACGCTGGGCCGACGATATTGTGGCGGCGACTCGCGGCTACGGTCGTGCGTTGACGCTGGTAGCGCGTGCCCGGGTGGAGATCGCTCGGTCTGACGTCGCGGCAGCCGAACGCGACGCCTATGAAGCGCTCGCGATTGCCGAGGAACTCGGTGCGCCATTCCTGGTCCCGTTCGCCCTCGACTGTCTCGGCCACACGGCGGCTGCCTCGGAAAACCATCTGGTTGCCGCTCGCTTGTTCGGTGCAGCTGAGGCGGCTCGCCGGCTCATCGGCGTCAAACCGTTGGCGGTGCTGGCCGAGCAAGATCGGTCCGGGCTCTCCGTTCTACGAGATGCGTTGGGTGAGAACGCCTTCGAAGCGGCCTGGGCGGAAGGTTCCGCGCTGTCGATTAATGAGGCGGTTGGCTACGCGCGGCGCGGCAAGGGCGAGCGCAAGCGCGCGGAGAGCGGGTGGTCGTCGCTGACCCGAGCCGAGCGCGAAATCGTGCGGCTGGTCAGTGAGGGGCTGGGTAACAAAGAGGTCGCGGCACGGCTGTTCGTTTCGCCGCGTACGGTGCAGGCTCACCTCACCCACGTCTACACCAAGTTGGGGCTGAGCTCGCGGGTCCAGCTGGCACAGGAAGCGGCCCGGCACTGACGGGGCTAGCCGCCCAGCCGCTCCAGCTTCGCCTTGACCTCACGCCCGGTCGGGTTCGTCAGCGTCGAACCGTCGGAGAAGCGCAGCGTCGGCACCGTCCGGTTGCCTCCGTTGGCCGAGGCGACGAACTCCGCGGCGGTCGGATCCATCTCGATGTCGATCTCCTCGTAGTCGATACCGAGGTTCTTCAACGAAGCCTTGAGCTGCCGGCAGTAGCCGCACCATTGGGTGGTGTACATGACGAGCTGGTTCATAACTCCCCAAACCTAATCGGTCACGTGATGATTCCCGAATCGGCGTCTCGGGCCGTCGGGGGTCCCTGCCAAGATGGACGTCATGGATGCGCTCATCGCCGGTCTGGACGAGGAGCAGCGTGCCGCCGTGCTGGCGCCGCGCGGACCGGTGTGTGTACTCGCGGGCGCCGGGACGGGCAAGACCCGCACCATCACCCACCGGATCGCGCACCTGGTCGCGGGTGGTCACGTCGCGCCCGGCCAGGTGCTGGCGGTGACGTTCACCCAGCGTGCCGCCGGCGAGATGCGGTCCCGGCTGCGGGCGCTGGGCTCGGCTGCCGGCGCGGGCGCCGCCGCCGGGGTCGGCGGGGTGCAGGCGCTGACATTTCATGCCGCCGCCCGGCGGCAGCTGCGGTACTTCTGGCCCCGGGTGGTCGGTGACACCGGCTGGGAACTGCTCGACCGCAAGTTCGGGGTGGTCGCCCGGGCGGCCGGTCATGCCGGGCTGCGCCTCTCCAACGACGACGTCCGCGACGTGGCCGGCGAGATCGAGTGGGCCAAGGCATCCCTGATCGGGCCCGAGCAGTACCCCGCGGCGGTGGCCGCCGACGGCCGGGACATCCCGCTGGACGCGGGGAAGCTGGCCGACGTCTACGCCGGCTATGAGGCGCTGAAGGCCCGTGGCGAAGTGGCGATGCTCGACTTCGACGACCTATTGCTGCACACCGCCGCCGCGATCGAGAACGACGCGGCGGTGGCTGCCGAATTCCGGGACCGCTACCGCTGCTTCGTCGTCGACGAATACCAGGACGTCACGCCGCTGCAGCAGCGAGTGTTGTCGGCCTGGCTGGGGGAGCGCGACGACTTGACCGTGGTCGGGGACGCCAACCAGACCATCTATTCGTTCACCGGTGCCTCGCCGCGCTATCTGCTGGACTTCACTCGCCGATTTCCCGAGGCCGCGTTGGTGCGCCTAGAGCGGGACTATCGGTCCACGCCCGAGGTGGTGTCGTTGGCCAACCGGGTGATCGCCGCCGCGCGTGGGCGGGTGGCCGGCAGCAAGCTGAAGCTGATCGGCCAGCGCGAATCCGGCCCGACGCCGACCTTCCGGGAGCATCCCGACGAGGTGGCCGAGGCCGCGGCTGTCGCCAAGTCGATTGCCCGGCTGATCCACGACGGCACGCCGCCGGCCGAGATCGCCGTGCTGTACCGGATCAACGCGCAATCCGAGGTCTACGAAGAGGCGCTCACCGAGGCCGGCATCGCCTATCAGGTGCGCGGCGGGGAGGGGTTCTTCACCCGCCAGGAGATCCGTCAGGCGCTGGTCGCCCTGCAGCGTGCCGCCGAACGTGGCGCTGACGGGCCGCTACCCGAAACCGTGCGTGGCGTGCTGGAACCGCTCGGTCTGACCACCGAGCCCCCGACCGGAGCCAAGGCGCGCGAGCGCTGGGAGGCCCTCGGTGCGCTGGCCGAACTGGTCGACGACGAGGTGGCCCAACGCCCCGACCTCAGCCTGCCCGAGCTGTTGACCGAGCTGCGCATGCGCGCCGACTCCCGGCATCCGCCGACGGTGCAGGGCGTCACCCTGGCGTCGCTGCATGCGGCCAAGGGTCTGGAGTGGGACGCCGTGTTCCTGGTGGGCCTTGCCGACGGCACCCTGCCCATCTCGCACGCGCTGGCGCACGGCGCGGACAGCGAGGCCGTCGAAGAGGAACGCCGCCTGCTCTACGTCGGCGTCACCCGGGCCCGGATCCACCTGACACTGAGCTGGGCGCTGGCCCGCGCCCCGGGCGGGCGGGCCGGCCGCAAGCCGTCGCGTTTCCTCAGCGGTATCGCCCCGCAGGCCGACGCCGCCACCACCCCCGCCAAGCGCAGGGCTCGTGGCGCCCCGAAGCACTGCCGCATCTGCAACAAGGCGCTGGCCACCCCGGCGGCCATCATGCTCAACCGCTGCGAGACCTGCGCCGCCGACGTCGACACCGAGCTGCTGGTGGCGCTCAAGGACTGGCGCCTGCGTACCGCCACCGAGCTGAAGGTGCCCGCCTACATCGTCTTTTCCGACAACACCCTGACCGCGATCGCCGAGATGCTGCCCGGCGACGAGGCCGCCTTGGTGGCCATCCCAGGCATCGGCGCGCGCAAGCTGGAACAGTTCGGCTCCGACGTGCTGGAGCTGGTCCGCAACCGGGGTTGAGCCACCGCCGGCGTTAATTCGGTTGTGGGTCGGTGGGCCGAGCGGCTAACCTCGGATCCCATGACCACGATCAGCGTCTCGCGGGTAGCCGGCGCGCGCCATGCCGCCGCTGCCGAGGCGGCGGTGCGCCATGCCGCCGCCGTAGATGCGTCCGTGCATCGGGGTTCGCCCTAACAGCAGCCCCAGCCCCCGATGGCCACGGACCCGACCAGGATCCGTGGCCATTATTTTTGTTCGGCAGCCCGCCGACCGGCCCGGATCTGAATCCCACGAACCGACCGGAAAGCAGGTACACCATGTCGAGAACCCTGAAGTTGCCGTGTAATAGCGATCCCGACCTGTGGTTCGCCGACGATCCGGCCGATCTGGAGCGGGCCAAGGCACGGTGCGCTCAGTGCCCGATCCGCCAACAGTGCCTGGCGGCGGCGTTGCAACGCGCCGAGCCGTGGGGTGTGTGGGGTGGCGAGATCCTTGATCGGGGCAGCGTCATCGGCCGCAAGCGGCCGCGCGGGCGTCCGCGTAAACAACCGGTCGCGGCCTGAGCGGCGGCCTGTGACCAGGATCAATCCAAGTACCTTGTGAATTAACTGAGCGTCAATGCGTAAAAATTGAGAACTATCGTAGATTGTTCCAAGGTTTGAGGATTCTGGTTGGAGCCGATTGGAGGCCCGGCAATGGCTGGTCGTCGCAGTACGTTCACGAGTCGCCGGGTGCGTCGCGGAGTCGGGGTGGGCTCAGCCGCGGGGGCGTTCTTGGCATTCGGCCTAGCGCCGTTGACGTCGGTGCCGGTGGCGCAAGCCGAATTTGATCTGGACGGACTGCTGGACGGGATCTTCGCTCCAATGCCGGGACTGGATCTGGACGTGCCCGGTGCGGCCGGCGCCGATCCGTTGGCCGCGCTGGATGTGTTTCTGGCCAACGCCATCAACGACGTGATCTATACCCCCGTCCATCAGTTTGGCGAAGTCGTGATCTCCACCGGGTTGTTCAATCTGGTGAATCCGCTGTTCGCCTTCGCCGACGCGTGCGGGTTGGTGTGTAACGGTACGAACGCGTATTTCGATGACGGCGTCCTGGTGGAGGCCACCGCCGGTGGTTGGTTGTTCGGTGATGGCGGCGCCGGTTTGGATGGCAGCGCGGGTGCGGCGGCCGGGATGTTCGGCAATGGGGGTGCCGGCGGTGGATTCGCCGAGGGCGTGCTCGGTGGTGATGGCGGTGTCGGTGGTGCCGGTGGCTGGCTGATGGGCATCGGCGGTGATGGCGGCAATGGTGGTGTCGGCGAGGCCGGGGAAGCTGGCGGAACCGGTGGCAATGGCGGCAACGGCGGGTTCTTCTTCGGAAATGCCGGGTCCGGCGGTTCCGGCGGTGCCGGGGGTGCGGGTGTAGTCGGCACCAACGGCGCCGACGGCGCGGCGGGATTGAGCCCGATCGCTGACGGTGCTGCAGGTCTGGCCGGGGGTGCCGGCGTCGACGGGCAAGCCGGCGGCACGGGCGGTGCTGGCGGAAATGGCGGAGCTGGTGGCCAAGCGGGGTTGTTCGGCAATTCCGGTGCCGGTGGTGACGGTGGTATCGGCGGTGTCGGTGGTGCGGGCGGCCTCGGCGGTAACGGTGGTGTCGGTGGTAACGGAGCGGCGAGCCTAACCGACGTCGGTGGTGGCGGTGGCATCGGTGGCGACGCCGGTAACGGCGGAGTAGGTGGCGCTGGCGGTGCCGGCGGGGTAGGTGGCACTGGCGGCGCCGGCGGGTTCTTCCGTGTGCACCCTGCGGGCGCCGCTGGCAACGGTGGCGATGGCGGCGCGGGCGGTGTGGCCGGGGCCGGTGGTGTCGGCGGTAACGGCGGCCTGGGCGCTGATGGTGCACTGGGCGGCGGCGTCGGTGGGGACGGCGGGGTCGGTGGGCAGACGGGTGGGGTCGGTGTCGGCGGCACCGGCGGCGCCGCTGGTCAGCCCGGGGCCGGTTTGTTCGACGGGCCGACCGGTGTTGCCGGCGCCGATGGTGCGGCCGGTAGCCAACCCACGGGTGACCTCGGTGAGGACGGTGGCAAAGGTGGTGCCGGAGGTAATGGAACTGGCGTCCTTGCCGATGGCACCGCGGCGGCCGGTGGTGCCGGAGGCAAGGGCGGCGACGCCGGAGCGGTCGGCGACGGTGGTGCCGGCGGACACGGTGGTTCCGGTGCCGGTGGGGGCACCGATGCGCAGGGCAACGGCACTGGTGGCGGCCTAGGCGGCAACGGCGGTGCTGGTGGGGCAGGTGGTACCACATCTGGTGACGGGGGCTCCGGTGGCGCCGGTGGCGTAGGCGGTACGGGTGCCGCCGGCGCGGACTCCGTCGACCCGGAGGCTCCGGGCGGTACCGGCGGGAACGGTGGTGTCGGCGGGCAGGGCGGCACCGGTGGCGCCGGTGGTGACGCGACGAATGGCAATGCCGGTGACGGTGGTGCTGCCGGTACCGGTGGTGACGGCGGCGTTGGCGGGGTCGGCGGGCGTGGCGCGGTTGGTTCCGGTCAAATACCCGGTGGTAACGGCGGTAACGGCGGCAATGGCGGGGCTGCCGGTACCGCCGGAGCTGGTGGTGTCAGCGAAGACGGCGAAGACGGCGTAGTCGGCGCCGGCGCCGACATCGGTAACGGCGGTGCGGGCGGTGCGGGTGGCATCGGCGGCGACGCGTTCCGGGATGCCCAGGGCCACTTCATCGGTGACGGTGGCTACGGCGGTACCGGGGGCAATGGCGGTCAGGGTATGCATGCCGGCGTCGGTGGCGCCGGTGGCGCGGGCGGTCAGGGCCTCTTGGCTGGCGACGGCGGCGCCGGTGGTGTGGGCGGTGCGGCGACTGCACAGGCTGACGGCGGTGACGGCCTCGGTGGTGTCGGTGGTGTCGGTGGTTCCGGTGGCCGCGGCTATGACGGTGGCGATGGCGCCACCACCGATACTGCGGGTACCGGTGGTAACGGCGGTGCCGGTGGTGCCGGCGGTGCCGGTATCGGTGGTGTCGGTGGTGGTGCGGGCGGTGTCGGTGGCGTCGGCGGTCGAGGGGGCGACGGCCAAGCCGTGACTGCGGGCGGATTCGGCCAAGCCGGTGGTGTTGGTGGTGTCGGCGGTATGGGCGGGGCCGGCACCGACGGCGGGCTGTTCGGTGCGGGCGGTGCCGGTGGCGCCGGTGGCACCGGTGCGGCTCTGGGCGCCCACACCGTCGGCGGTGTCGGCGGTATGGGCGGGGCCGGAGCCGCGGGTACCGGCACCGAGGCTGGCTATGGCGGTGGTGGCGGTGGTGGTGGCGGCGGCGCGTACGCGACGGGCAGTGGCACCGTCACCACCACCACCGTCACCGGCGGGCACGGCAGCAACGGTGGTGCCGGTTCGACCAGCGAGTCTGGTGTCAGCGGCCGTACCGGTGGTGCCGCCAAGGCAACGCTGGACGGCACCGTCACCGGCGTGACCGTCGCCGGCGGTGACGCCACCGGTAACGCCGACGGCGGCACCGCCACCCTGACCGTCGACGCGACCAGCACCGTCGAGACCAGCACCGTCATCGGCGGCACGGTCGGGGCCAGTGGTGACGGCGGCAACGCGACGATGAGCGCCACCCTCGGAGCTTCGATCTTGGGCAGCTCGGCTAGCGGGGGGCAAGGCGCTGACAACACCGGCAAGGGTGGCAGCGGCATCATCACGGCTTTGGGCCAGCACAGCATCCTCACCGATGGCCACGCCACTGGCGGGAACGGTGGGGAGGCTGATGGCGGAACCGGCGGGGCGGGCGGCAGCGCCAGGGTCTATTCGTATTACGACAACAGCACCGTCACCGGGGCTATCGCCAAGGGCGGCGATGGCGGTGCCGGTAGCGCCGGCGGTACTGGCGGAAACGGCGCCGACGCCGGCGTGTACTCCTTCTACGGAAGCAACGTCTCCGGTACGGCGACCGGCGGCAACGGCGGTGACGGTATGGACGGCGGCCTCGGAGGCAAAGGTGGTCAGGGGGTTGTCAGCGCCAGCGGAGGCCCCGCTGCCCACGGCGCCACGATTACCGCCGGCAGCACTGCCAAGGGCGGTGATGGCGGCGACGGCGACAGCAGCGGCAATGGTGGCAACGCCGGCAGCGGCCAGATCTGGGCGAACGGCGACGACAGCACCACGAGTGGCACCGCGACCGGTGGCGGCGGCGGTGACGGTGGCGGCGTCGGCGGCAACGCGATTATCACCGGCAGCAACGGCGGCGCTGCGGCCGGCCGGGCCATCGCGGGTGACGCCTCGGGTAGTGCCAACGGCGGCTCAGCCAATATCACCGCCGACGGCCTGTTCAGCTCCATCGGCAACGTCATCTCGCACGGGGGTGCGGGCGGTGTCACCGGTGCGGACGGCGGTGCCGGCGGCAACGGCGGCACCAGCTATGTGACCGCTACCAACGGCGGCGCCATCGCCACCAGCTCCGCCACCGCCGGTGCCGGTGGTGCAGGTGACAGCGGTGCTGGCGGCAATGGCGGCAACGCGACCGTGAGTGCCAATGGCGTCTACGTCAACAACGGGAGGGCGTTCGGCGGCGCTGGTGGCGACGGTGGAGCCGCGGGCAGCAGCGGCGGCACCGGCGGCAAGGGCGGCAACGGCGGTGTGGGGGACGTCGTCGTCTCCGGCGTACCGAATGCCTTCAACCTCACCGGCACCGGCGGCGCCGGTGGAAACGGTGGAGACGGCGGGGCCAGTGCAGTCGGTGGCAATGGTGGCAACGGCGGCGCCGGTCATGCCACCACCGTCGCCAGCGGTACCGGTGGTGCCGGTGGTGCCGGCGGCAACGGCGGCACCTATGTCGATCCGGCCAATGACGGCCACGGTGGCAAGGGCGGCGACGGCGGCAGCGGCACCGGCGCCACGGGCGGAAACGGCACCGATGGCCACACCGGCACGCCGCTCGGTGACGGTGCCAACGGCACCAATGGCGCTCCGGCGCCTTAGCTACTTCGGTGTCACCGGCTCCGCACCAATACAGGCCACTACATCAGCGGAGTCCTAGGCGGAGGGGCCAACCGCGACGTCTTCGGGATCGGTGAAGCCGGGCACTAATTCCTCGGAGAGCCGCTTGATCGGCACGTGGGCATCGAGCTGACACATGATCGCCGTGGTGGATCCCAGCACCCGCATCGGCATCGCGAGCTTGGGCGGCAGATCCAACTGCCGGGCCGTCTTGATCTGCTCGACAGGGCGTTCCAGCTGCCTGCCGGCGATCCGCATCAGCCACTTGCGGCTGTAGTGGAACACCTCGACCTCGATCGGTTCGACGTACTGTCGGAACATTTCGTCGATCTCGCGTACCGAGACGTTCTGGCCCTTCTGGATGAAGCCGCCCTGACGCATGGTTTCGATGACCTTGTCGTAGTCCTTGTCCCGGGCGTAACGCACCGAGGCGCCCAGCTCCGGGGGGAAACCGCCGGGCATCGGCGCCACCGCACCGAAATCGATGATGCCCATCCGGCCGTCGGGCAACAGCATGAAGTTGCCCGGGTGGGCGTCGCCGTGGATCAGCTCCAGCCGGCGGGCGGCGTCCCAGGTGAACTCGGCCAGCCGAGTGCCCATCAGGTCGCGCTGCTCGACGGTGCCGTTGCGGATGATCTCTGCCATGCCGACGCCGTCGATCCACTCCTGGATCACCGTCTTGGGGGCGCTGGCCACGACGTTGGGGATGTGGAAGTGGGGGTGGCCGGCGTAGGCCTTGGCGAAGATCCGCTGGTTGTCGGCCTCCAGCCGGTAGTCCAGCTCCATCTCGGTGCGCTCGATCAGCTCGTCGATGACGCCCTTGACGTCCACGCCGGGGGCGAGCTGCTTGAAGATGCCGGTCAACCGTCGAATCGTTTTGAGGTCGGCGCGTAGCGCCTCGTCGGCGCCGGGGTACTGGATCTTGACCGCGACGGGACGCCCGTCGGCCCACACCGCTTTGTGCACCTGTCCGATGCTGGCCGAGGCGATGGGGGTGTCGTCGAACTCGGTGAAGCGCTCCCGCCACTTGGTGCCCAGCTGGGCGTCGAGCACCCGGTGCACCTTGTCAGCGGGCAGCGGCGGTGCGTCCTTCTGCAGCTTGGTCAGCGCCTCCCGGTAGGGCTCGCCGAACTCTTCGGGGATGGCGGCCTCCATCACCGAGAGGGCCTGGCCCACCTTCATGGCGCCGCCCTTAAGCTCACCCAAGACGGTGAACAGCTGGTTGGCCGCCTTTTCCATGAGCTCGGCGGTGACCTCGTCCTTGGACTTGCCGGTCAGCCGCTTTCCGAGTCCGAGTGCTGCCCGGCCGGCAAAGCCGACGGGCAGGCTGGCCAGCTTCGCATTGCGCGCCGCGCTTCCGCGTTTGATTTCTGACACCTGTCCATCATCCATGACGTTGTTGTGGTGCCGGTCACCGCGGTGACAATTTTTCGGTGGCGGTTATCACCTCAGCAATCGCACAGCGGGTGCCGGACCCAGCGCCGCGTCATCATCGATCCGCTGGCCAGATTCAGCTCCAGGGTGGCGTCCAGCGTCGGCGGAGCAGCCAGGTCCGTGCCGGTTGCAGTCCCGCGCACCGCGGCGATCACTCGGTCGACTTGGCTCAGCGCCAGGGCCGCCGTCGCCAGCACGGTCGCCCGGTCGGCGTGGGTGACGGTGTGGCGTAGCTGCGCGGCTACGGCGGGCCATGCGGAGTCCCGGTCTCGCCGGTGCAGGTCGGCGCAACCCAAACAACTGGTTACGCCCGGCAGGACCAGGGGGCCGACCATTCCGGTGCCGTCGCGCACCCGTACCGGCAGATGCGGGACCCGAGCGGCGTGCAGTTCACGTACCAGCCTCGGGTCCGGGACCAGGTAGTCCGCCAGCACCACCAGATCGGTCCCGGCGCTAGTCACCGCGGCGTGCGGATGGCTGCTGCGCCGGACCACAGCGCTCGAGCAGCGCAGCGATTCGACCAGCAGATCCGACAACGGGCCGCGGCCATGCACCCGCAGCGAGACCGTGCGGCACTGACGGCGGGTCGCGCCGCCACAGACGGCGACGCGCGCCGCCACCAGGGCAGTCAACAGGCTGTCGAGTTCCGCGGCGTCTACCGGGCCGTGCTGGGCTGCTTCGTGGCGCAGCGCGGCGACGGTGGTCGGGATCTGCATCGAACGCAAGATGGTGGCCAGCGCGGCGGTGCTCAGCCCGCGGGGCGGTCGCACCAGAACGGCGCGCCGCGGATCCCAGCCGACTTGGACGGCACCATCGGGGCGCAGTAACACCGGCAGCGCCGGATCGAGGGTGTAGGTGCAGGTCTCGGAACCAACCCTGGTCACGCAGGCGACCCTGCCACGCCGGGCGGCGACGAGCCTGCCGTCATCCACAGGGGCGAGAAACGATGCGCCGCGCGGCCTCCACGGCGGCGCGACGTTGGCGTGCGATGACGGCGCGGTCGGTGAGGGTCTCGTACGGTTCGGGGGAGTGGGCCCAGGCCAGGCCGATACCGAACAGCAGGGCCAGCAGATCGAGGGGCTCCCAGGAGCTGTCGACGTACCCGGCGGTCTGGGCGGTCTCGATGGCGGTGACCGCGTGCTCGAAGATCGCCCGCCCATCGCCGTGCGGCTCCTCGAGGGACAGTCCTTCCAGGCGGGCCCAGGTGACCATGCGCACGTGTTCGGGGCTGTTTCTGCCCAAATCGTAGACGTCGCCGGCGAATTCGGGTACCGCGTCGGGCAGCAGCGTGACCGACCGATAGAAGGCCGTCACGTCGGTGGCCACCACGTCCCGAAACAGTGCTTCTTTGTCGCCGAAGTGGGCGTAGAGGCGCTCCTTGCTGGCATGCGCCTCACGGGCGATCCGATCGATGCGTGACCCGGCAAGACCATGACGCGCGAACTCGGCGCGGGCAGCGTCGAGTATCTGGCCGCGCAGTTCGGTGGCGTTCCTTCTCACAGCAAGATCATAACCATACGAACTGGTTCGTTCTGTAATGTGAGCGCATGCATGTCCTCCAAGACACCCACGCGATCCTGAACCAGCCGCCGCGAATCGAGGCCATCCGGCGGGCCATGGAGGCCGTCGCCGACGCTGCCACGCCCGTCGTCGAGGCATACCGTCCCTACGTCGAGGGTCTCGACAACCTTCCCCGTGATGGCCGATTTCTGTTGGTGGGCAACCACACCCAGGTCGGTGTGGAAGCCCTGCTGATTCCGTTCCATGTCCGGCGGGCGATCGGTCAACGAGTACGGCCGTTGACTGATCGGCGGTTCGGCCGGATGCGCGGCCCGGGCCGGGATCTGCTCGCGGCTGCGGGGGCACTGGTGGGTGCCCCGGAGCCCGTCCGTGAACTGATGCGCCGCAACGAGCCCATCCTGGTGTTCCCCGGTGGGGGTCGCGAGATTCCCAAGTTCAAGGGCGAGGAGTACACCCTGCGCTGGCAGGGCCGCGCCGGATTCGCCCGCCTCGCAGTTGAACACGACTATCCGATCGTGCCCGTCGGACTGGTGGGTGGCGACGACGTCTACCGAAGCCTGAGTCGTCGCGGTGGCAGCTGGGAGCGTGTCAGTGTGGCTCTGTCTCGCCGGCTTTCAGGTCCGCCGGAGATGGCCATACCCCTGCAGCACGGGATTGGCCCGACCCTGATTCCCCGACCGCAGCGGATGTACTTGCGCTTCGGCGCCCCCATCGACGCCACGACGCCAGCCGGAGTCTCGAACGAGAAATGGGTCGCCACTGTGCGGGAGAGGACGCAACAGTCGCTCGAGCGGATCTTGGCCAATCTGCTCGACGTCCGTGCCGAGGACCCCTACCGCCATCTCAATCCGCTGGCGTGGCATCGCGCCGTCGCACCGCCCGAGGGGGCAGTACGCAGCTAAACACTGCGTCTCACTCGTCGGCGTCGTCGGGCTTGCCGGCTTCGCGCTGAAACTCCGCGATCGCCTGGTCGATGGCCGAGTCGATGTCACTGGAGCCGCCGATGATCCGGTCGATGAATGCGGCCGGTTCGTCAAGATCGGCGGACTCGGGCAGTAGATCGGGGTGCTGCCACACCTTGTCGCGCGCGTCGGCCCCGACCGCCGTGGTCAACCGCTCCCAGAGCACCGCGGCCTCGCGCAGCTTGCGCGGGCGCAGTTCCAGACCGACCAGCGTGGCGAAGGTCTGCTCGGCCGGGCCACCGGTGGCGCGCCGGCGGCGCAGCATCTCCGAGAGCGCGGCGGTGCCCGGGATCCGGTCGCCCAGCGCCGCATTGACCACGGTCTGAACCCAGCCCTCGATCAGGGCCAGCAGGGTCTCCAGCCGCTCCAGGGCGGCGAGTTGCTCCGGGGTCGACTTGGGCTCGAACACGCCCTGGTTGAGCAGTTCGTTCATGGCCGAAGGGTCGGTCATCGTCGCCGGATCGAAGCCCTGGGCCAGTTCCTCGATGCCACGGATGTCGATCTTCATGCCCCGGGCGTAGGCCTCCACCGCGCTGAGCAGCTGGTTGGACAGCCAGGGCACGTGGGTGAACAGTCGGTGGTGGGCGGCCTCGCGGGCGGCCAGGAAGGTGACGATCTCGCTGCGGGGCTGCTCTAGGCCGCCGGCCAATTCCTCGATCGCGGCGGGCAGCAGCGCGGCCACTCCGCTGGGCCCCAGCGGCAGGCCGATGTCGGTCGAGGTCAGCACCTCCCCAGACAACCGTCCCAGCGCCTGGCCTAGTTGGGAGCCGAACGCCAATCCGCCCATCTGCGACATCACCGACAACAACGGACCGGCCATGCTCTTGGCCTCTTCCGGCAGCGCCGACGCCCACACCGACGAAACCTGTTCGGCCATCGGGTCACACAGTCGCTGCCAGGTGTTCATGGTGTGCTCGACCCAGTTCACGGGCGTCCAGGCGACCCCACTGGAGGTGCCGGCCGGCAATGAAGTCGCCCCGTCGAGCCAGGTTTCAGCCAGGTGCACCGCATCGCCGATGGCGGTCGCGGTTGAGGCGGTGACGGGCGCCACCGAACCGATTGACTTGATCGCGACCTGTCGCGCCAGGTCGTAGTTCACCGGCCCGGCCGGTCGGCCGTCCGCGCTCACTCGGCCGGCACCGCTGAACATCTGCCCGAGCTGGGTAAAAACCTGGCCCAGATCGGCCATGTTGAAACCAGCACCCATCCCGAACGGGTCGGAGGGTCGGGAGCCTCGCTCGCGGTCGGGGTCGTCCCCAGAAGAGAAACCGAAGGGCAGATCAGCCATAGACACAACCGTACCCATCGGCAACGTCCGGCGATACGACACGCGGCCACCAGTGGTCGGGCTGTTACCGCCCGGGCAGTGGCCGTTTACCATACCCGGGGTGAACAGGCGGATTCTGACGCTGTTGGCGGCTGTGCTGCCGGTGGTCGCGTTCGGCGTGCTGCTGACGGCGGTGACGGTGCCCTTCGTGTCGTTGGGACCGGGACCGACGTTCGACACCCTCGGCATGATCGACGGCAAGCAGGTGGTCGACATCGAGGGGACCACCACACACCCGACGACCGGCCACCTCAACATGACCACGGTCTCCCAGCGTGACGGTCTGACACTGGGGGAGGCGTTGGCTCTGTGGCTGTCCGGACGTGAGCAGCTCATGCCCCGTGACCTGGTCTATCCGCCCGGCAAGTCCCGTCAGGAAGTCGACGAGAGTAACGACGCCGACTTCCGTGCGTCCGAGCAGAGTGCCGAGTATGCCGCGCTCGGCTACCTGCGCTACCCGTCAGCGGTCACTCTCGCCGACGTCCAAGACCCGGGGCCGTCAGCCGGCGCGCTGCAGCGCGGCGACGCCGTGGACGCAGTCAACGGCGAACCGGTCTACACCGTGCAGCAGTTCACCGCGCGGCTGGCCGACACCAAGCCGGGCGAGACGGTTGTCATCGGCTACCGGCGCAAGAACGCCGCACCCGGCACGGCCCGGATTACGCTCGGAGAGAACAAGGACCGCGCAAACGGATTCCTAGGCGTGTCCGTCCTCGATGCGCCTTGGGCGCCGTTCACCATCGACTTCAATCTGGCCAACATCGGCGGCCCGTCGGCGGGGCTGATGTTCTCGCTGGCCGTCGTCGACAAGCTGACCAACGGCACCCTGGCCGGGTCGAACTTCGTTGCCGGCACCGGGGTCATCAAGGCCAACGGCCAGGTCGACGCGATCGGCGGGATCGCGCACAAGATGATGGCGGCCCACGAGGCCGGCGCGACGGTGTTTCTGGTCCCGGCCGACAACTGCTACGAGGCCAGAAACGACGACAAGGGTCTGCAACTGGTCAAAGTCGACAGCCTCGCCCAGGCGGTGGGCGCGCTGCGAACTATCACCGACGGAGGTCAGCCACCCTCTTGCTGAGTGTTCGTTGGCTACAGTGGGGCCGTCAGGAACAACTGAGCTAGGGAGCGTGGCACGTGGGGATGCGGCCCACTGCGAGGATGCCGAAATTGACCGCGCGCAGCCGGATCATGGTTGGCAGCGCCTTCGTCGTGATCGCGCTGCTGCTGTTGGGGCCGCGGCTGATCGACGGCTATGTCGACTGGTTGTGGTTCGGCGAGCTGGGCTACCGCTCGGTGTTCGTCACGACGTTGCTGACCCGCCTGATCACGTTCGTCGTGGTGACACTGCTGGTCGGCGGCATCGTGTTCGCCGCGATGGCGACCGCCTTCCGGGTCCGGCCGGTCTTCGTCCCCAGCAACGGCGTCAACGACCCGGTGGCGCGGTATCGGACTACGGTGCTGTCGCGGCTGCGGCTGTTCGGATTCGGAATTCCGGCCGGCATCGGTGTGCTGGCCGGCATCGTCGCGCAGAGCTACTGGGTGCGTATTCAGCTGTTCCTGCGGGGCGGTGACTTCGGGATCGCCGATCCGCAGTTCGGCAAAGACCTGGGCTTCTACGCTTTCGACTTGCCGTTCTACCGGCTGGTGGTGGGGCTGCTGCTCGCAGCGCTGTGTCTGGCCACCATCGCGAACCTGACCACGCACTACATCTTCGGCGGTATCCGACTGTCCGGCCGGGCGGGCGCCCTGAGTCGCCCGGCCCGCATCCAGGTGGTCAGCCTGATCGGAACCCTGGTCCTGCTCAAGGCCGGCGCCTACTGGCTGGATCGCTACGAGCTGCTCAGCCACACCCGCACCGGCAAGCCGTTCACCGGAGCCGGTTACACCGACATCAACGCGGTGCTGCCGGCCAAGATGATCCTGCTGGCGATCGCACTGATCTGTGCGGTCGCGGTGTTCTCGGCGATCGTGCTGCGCGACTTGCAGATTCCGGCGATCGGTCTGGTGCTGTTGCTGCTGTCGTCGGTCGTGGTCGGCGCAGGCTGGCCACTGATCGTCGAACAGTTCAGCGTCAAGCCGAACGCGGCGCAGAAGGAGAGTGAGTACATCTCCCGCTCGATCACGGCGACCCGCCAGGCCTACGGCCTAACCGAGGACGTGGTCACCTACCGCGACTACCGCGGTGACGCACGAGCCACGGCCGCGCAGGTGGGCGCCGATGCGGCCACCACCTCCAACATCCGGCTGCTGGACCCGACCATCGTCAGCCCGGCATTCACCCAGTTTCAGCAGGGCAAGAACTTCTATTTCTTCCCCGACCAGCTCACCATCGACCGCTATCGCGACGACGAGGGGCAGCTGCGTGACTACGTGGTTGCCGCCCGCGAGCTGAATCCGGATCGACTGATCGACAACCAGCGCGACTGGATCAACCGGCACACCGTGTTCACCCACGGCAACGGGTTCATCGCCTCGCCGGCCAACACCGTGCGCGGTATCGCCAACGACCCCAACCAGAACGGTGGATACCCGGAGTTCTTGGCCAACGTCGTCGGCGCCAACGGCGGTGTCGTCTCCGATGGGCCGGCCCGCCTCGACCAGCCGCGCGTCTACTACGGGCCGGTGATCGCCGACACCGCCGCCGACTACGCGATCGTCGGCCGTAACGGCGCCGACCGTGAATACGACTACGAGACCAACACCGAGACCAAGAATTACACCTACGCGGGCACCGGCGGTGTCGATGTCGGAAACTGGTTAGCCCGCAGCGTGTTCGCCGCGAAGTTCGCCGAACGCAACTTCTTGTTCTCCAACGTGATCGGCGCGGACAGCAAGATCCTGTTCAACCGTGACCCGGCACGCCGGGTGCAGGCGGTGGCGCCCTGGCTGACCACCGATTCCACGGTGTATCCAGCGATCGTCAACAAGCGACTGGTGTGGATCATCGACGGCTACACCACGCTGGACAACTACCCCTACTCGGAGCTGACGTCGCTGTCGTCGGCGACCGCGGACTCCAAAGAGGTCGAGTTCAACCGGCTGCTGCCGGACCGACGGGTGTCCTATATCCGCAACTCCGTGAAGGCCACCGTCGACGCCTACGACGGAACGGTCAGCCTGTACGCCCAGGACGAGCAGGACCCGGTGCTGAAGGCGTGGATGAAGGTGTTCCCCGGAACCGTCAAACCGAAGGCGGAGATCTCACCCGAGCTCGCCGAGCACCTGCGCTACCCCGAAGACCTGTTCAAGGTGCAGCGCATGCTGCTGGCCAAGTACCACGTCAACGACCCAGTGACCTTCTTCTCCACCTCGGACTTCTGGGACGTGCCGCTGGACCCCAACCCGACCGCCAGCAGTTTCCAGCCGCCGTACTACATCGTCGCGAAAAACCTTGCTAAGGGTGATAATTCAGCTTCCTTCCAGCTGACCAGCGCGATGAACCGGTTCAAGCGCGACTACTTGGCCGCCTACATCAGCGCCAGCTCGGATCCGGACACCTACGGCAAGCTGACCGTGCTCACCATTCCCGGTCAGGTCAACGGGCCAAAACTGGCCAATAACGCCATCACCACCGACACCACGGTCAGCCAGGACCTGGGGGTGATCGGGCGCGACAATCAGAACCGCATCCGGTGGGGCAATCTGCTGACCTTGCCGGTGGCGCAGGGCGGACTGCTCTACGTCGAACCGGTCTATGCCTCACCGGGTTCCAGCGATGCCTCGTCGTCGTACCCGCGGCTGATCCGGGTAGCGATGATGTACAACGACAAGATCGGCTACGGGCCGACGGTGTCTGACGCACTCACCGGCCTGTTCGGGCCCGGTGCCGGTGCGGCCGCCACCGACATCGCACCCACCGAGAGCGGCGCTGCTGCGCAGGGGACGCCGCCCTCGGCCACTCCGCCGGTTGCGGCGGTGCCCACACCCCCGGCTGCAGAGGTGGCGTTGTCGCCGGCGAAGGCCGCAGCGCTGCGCGAGGTCGAGTCGGCGCTCAATGCGCTGCGAGACACCCAGCACCGCGGTGACTTCGCGGCTTATGGTGCGGCGTTGCAACGCCTCGACGACGCGATGGCCAAGTTCAACAGCGCCAAATAGCTAGGCGCCGAACAGCACGGTGTGCATCAGGGTGCGTAGGCACGCCTGCTCGTAGGCCATGTGCGGCGTCGAGGGGTCGGGCCGGTCGTAGTGCACCAGTCGGCCCAGATCGACGACCAGGCCCATCGCGGCATGCACCAGGAATCGGGCGGCGGTTGCGGTCAGTTCGGGCCGCACTGACCGCAGCAGACCGACCCAGGAGTCGATGGTGGATCGCTGCACATTGCGCAGTAGCGTCCGATCGGTTGGCGACAGGTGGATCTGTTCGCTGTAGTAGATCGACGCCAGTTCGGGGTTGGCGAACGAGGTGGCGACGTAGATGTCGACCAGCTGGGTGAGCGCTTCCCGCGGTTCGGACCGGTTGGTGTTGACTACCGACAGCTCTGCGGAGAGCCGATCGGACGAGCGGCGCAGCGCCGTGCTGAGAATGTCGGCCTTGCCCGGAAAATAACGGTAGATACTCGAGATTCGCAGTCCGGCCGCCTTGGCGATCTGGGCGACGCTGGTCTCGCCGTAGCCGTGGCGGTGAAACAGCATCATCGAGGCGTGCAGCACTGCCTCGTACATCCCGGCATTCGCGGTGAAGATGTGCGCCCCGCGCGCCCCGGACGCAAAGTTGTCTGGCGTGGGTAATTCGGTGTGCAGCAATGCCCAGGACGCCGCGGTCAGCAGGTCGGTGATATCGGTGACCGTCGCACGTAGGTGGTGGTCGGTGATGCCCCCGGCCACACTGAGCAACGCCGCCGAGAGCATCTGTCGATGCAAGAGCGGTGCGGTCGGTCGCAGCTCGGCCAGGGGTTGCTGGAGGCGTTGGTTGACTAGCCGTAGCTGATGCAACAGCGCCGTGGCGTCGGGTTCGCGCAGATAGCGGGCCTGCCATCGGTACAGGCCGCCGGATTCGCGGTTGCGCAGTGCGACGTCGATCAGGGCGTGTATCAGCTGATCGAGTGCTGCCGCAGGACCGGCTGCGGGGTCGGCAACTATGTCGGTGACGTCGACAAGTTGTTGGCTCAACGCCAGCACCGCGACACGGAACAGGTCGTACTTACTGGCGTAGTGCCGGTAGAGGGCGGGGGCTGAGACACCGACCTCGGTGGCGATGTTCTCGACGCTGACCGCGTGATAGCCCAGGGTGCTGAACGATTCGGCCGCAGCCCGGGCGATCTGGTCCTTGCGATCTTTGGGGCGTCGCCGGGTCGTGCGTGCGGTGTCAGCCACGAGTTGCGCCCAGCGAGGGGGTTGGCTGGTGTGCCGTGCGCAACGCGGCGCGTGCCCTGGCGTTCCAATGGTGCCTGGGGGTCAGCGAGGAGAGCTGAGTCAACCGGACGAATTGTCGCAGCGACCAGCGGTCCGTGGCGTTGACGGTGATCCCGGTGAGCTCGCGGGCGCGGGGGTGCTGCAGGGCGCGGACCGCGGGGCGGGGGACCGTGCGCATCCACCAATCGGTGGGAGCGAAGATCTGCTCGCGGAACGGCTCGAAATGGGCACCGGCCTTCAGGTGCGTTTGGCAATGGTCCTCGAAATACTCGACGAATTCCGGCCAGGTCGCAGGCATCGGCCGGGTCGATACGCCGTATCGGCGATACCAGGCACAGCACTCGGCATAGAGCTGTTCGTGTTCGTCGGCGTCGAGAGGCCGGATGAAGGTATTGACCATGACGACGAGGGACTCTACGTAAGCGCTGTGCTGAAAATGGAACAGGTCGGGGTTCAGCGCGTGATACTTGTCGCCGAATTCGTCGACGCCCTTGACATGCTCATGGGCGAAGCGCATCTGGGGCCGCATGTCGAGGTCGGCGTAGGCGTAGTTGACGGCTTGGGTGAAGGTGCGCTTCTTGTGCAACCAGATGCGCTTGCGCATCAGGGCATGCTGGCTGATGCCGGCGGCGATACCGGGATGCAGCAGTAGCAGACACACCGCTCGGGGCAACACGAACAGGTAGCGGCGGTCGGCCAGGAAGTGCCACAGCAGGCTGTCGGGACCTAAGCCGTCATCGTGGTGGGTCGCCATGGTCAGATCAGCGACTTGTGCCGGCGGATGCGGCGGCGAACATCGGCCATCAGCACGTGATAGTTGGCGGTCCGGATGAACCGGGGAATGAAGCGGTTCACAAACGACACGAACAGGAAGAGGTTCTCGAACTGGCGTTGTTCGGTGGGCGACCATTGCACACCGAGCAGCTCACGAAAGACCGGTGGCAGAAATCCGATCGTCAAGAACCGCAGCAGCGGCCCGAGGAGCACCCGAAAGATCGGGTTGACCATCTTCAGGTCGACCAACCGCATGAGGTAGTCGCGGACAGCGTCGTCCATCTCCAGAGTTTGGCAGGTGGTGTTCCAGTAGGTATCGAAGTCGGCGCGGGTGGGCGGCCATTGGTCATCGGTGACCTGCAAGGTGGTGCCGAGCGGCCAGGCGTGGTGGTAGAACGTCTCCGCTTGTTCCTCGGTCATCTTGCCGCGCAGCAGCTGGTAAGTGTCCTCGTAGAAGACGAACAGGCATGCGGCGACCCACAGTTGCAGATCGCGGTCGAAGGCGTTGTATTTGACCGGGCTGTCCGCCGTGGAGCGCACCTGCCGATGCGCAACGTTGACCGCGTCGCGATAGGCGGCGCGTTCCTCTTCGCTGCCCAGCACCGCCACGGCCATGTATTGGGCGGTGGTGCGCAGCCGCTTCCACGGATGGTGCATCAGTGAACCGGATTCGACCCGGCTTTCCACGACTCCATACCCGACGCCGGGCAGGCTCAGCTGCATGATGACATTGGCTGCCGCTGCGGCCGCTGACCAAAAGTCCAGTGCCTCAGTTAGATCGGCCGGTTCCTCGTCCCAGCGCGGGATGTAGCAGTCGACGTGAACCCGGGTCTCGGCGGTGGTGAGCACCGGGCGCCCGGCCTGGCTCTGGCCGTGTTCTTCATGGCAGGTCGACATTTCAGTGATCCTCTCGATGCGGCGACATGTGACGGCTATGGCCCGGCCAGATAGTGGGGGAGCTGGGCAAGGCCCCAGATCAGCCCGGCCGCCCCGACCAGCGCGCCGAAGAACAGCACGACCAGCACACCGGCGCGCAGTAGCCGGGCTTCGGGGGTGGCCAGGTAGCGCAGCACGCTGACGACAAGGTCGATGATCCGCACCAGAAGCATCATTTAGGGGGTCCTCCTATTGGGGCTGATCTCACGTTCCACCGTATTCCGGTCGCAGTGCGGGCGACAGCGACGTCAGGGGCACCCTGGCCACCACCGCCCCGCCATCCATGGACCACACGAATCGGTCGGCGGGCTGCGGATTCTCCCGCAGCAGCGGGACGTCGGGAAGGTACAGCACGAGTTGGTCGGGGGTGAGTGCGAACGCCCGGTAGTCGCCGGTGTATCCGCTGCCCCGTGCACTGGGCGCAAACTCCTCGACGGTGAAGGGATAGGTGTTCGGCGCGTGCGGGGGCGCCGCGGCGTCCAGTGCGGCCGGAAGCACCGGGGCTGCCGCGCCCGCGATGACGGCCATCGGGTCGACACCCGGTTTGAACAGGTCGCCAAGGGCCAGGCGGCGCCCGGTGGCCATGTCGAATACGAAGGTGCGGTAGGCGTTGTTGGCCTGCATCCCAAACGGTTCCAGGCATTCGTGTACCACCAGCGACTGCACCGACCCGGGTCCGGGAAAGGCCTCGTAGTAGGCGATGGCGCTGCTGTCGCGCAGCGCCTCGGCACCCGAGCTGCGCCAGCCGCTCATCAGGCGGCGGTAGAAGTCGCGCACCGCCGGTCCAGCAGAGGCGTTGTCCAGCATTGCCTCGGGAAGGTCAAAGGCGATGTACCGCTCGGCTTTTCGTGGCGAGAACACCAGGGTTGTGCAGCGCTGACCGTCCCACTTCGCCTGTAGCTCGTCGCAGAAGCCCGGCGCGGAGGCGACGGCCGCCGGGGCCAGCACCGTGTTTGCGGTGACCAGCGCAGCCGCCAGACCGCACCATGTTTTGCTGCTACTCGTCATTGTTGCTGCCCTGCCACGACATCGCTGACCAGCCACCGCCCGCCATCTCGGTGCAGGGTGAGCGCCATGGCGGTGACGTCGGGCGGCGCTTGGGCGATCTGGCCTCCAGGGTCCTTTTTCAACGCCGCGCTGCTGAAGGTCTGCTCGACGAACAGCAGCACCGTGGCGTTGGTGGTGTCGGCTGATTTCACCGCCGAGTCGATGACGGTGCCACTGGTGGTCACCTGGTTGGCGATCAGCATCGCGCGCAGCTGGGAGCTCTGTTTGGCGTAGCGGTCGTGGAATGTGCCGGTCGATCGGTCCAACAGCTCGGTGATCTGCCGATCGACCGTACCGGGACTCGCTGTCGTCAGCAGCACCGCGTATTGCGTTGCGGCCGCCGAAGCCTCACGGGCAGCGACGGTCGATCGATGCTGCTGGTAGAGCAGCCAGCCCTGGTATCCGCTGCCCGCGAGAACCGCGACCGCGCAGAGTGTCGCTGCGGGCCGGATGGCACGCCGAAGTCGGGAGCGGTGCGGCGAATCCGCGGGAATCACCTGTGGCACCTCCACACTGGGTGTCTCAACGATGGTCATCTCGATGTCTTCCAGCCCGTTAGGTCAGGTCGACCTGGCTGGCCAGCCAGCGGTTGTCGACGAGTTCCATGGTCATCTGGATCCGATTGCGGTCGATCCGTGGTTCCGATCGCACGGCGTTGGTGATCGACTGGTCGACGAACAGCAACACCTCCACGCGGTCGGTGGTCGCGGACTTGACCGCCGCGTCCAGGACGATTCCCCTGCCGGTGGCCTTGTTGTCGATCAGGATCTGGCGTAACTGCTTGGCGCCCAAGCTGTAGGCGTCCTTGAACTGGGCGGTCGCGCCGTCGAGCGCGCGGGCGTAGTTGCCGTCGATGTCGGCGGTGTCCAGGGTGGTCAAGGTGATCGCGTAGTCCTTGGCGGCCGCGAGTGCGGCTTGCCCCGCGGCCGCCCGCGCATCGAGTTGGTGCAGCCGCCACCCGGCGTATGCCGAATAGGCCAGAGCCGCTATCAACGCGCCGGCCAGCAGCGCCACCGTCGCTCGGCGGCGTGGTGACGCCGACTCCGAGGGCGCAGCGAGTTCGCGCTCGGTGCTGATGTCGGTCTCGGCGACGGCGCGGCCCGCGGTGGTCTCACCGTGGCCCGCGTCGGTCTCGAGTTGTTTGTCGACTTGGTCGAAGACGTCCGGGTCGGCGATTTTTCCCATGGGGCTCGGCTTTCTCATCAGTTGGGGATCCATGCGGGCAGCTGCGGACCTCCATCGGGAGTGGGCAAGGTGTAGGGCGGATAGACCGGAGGCGGTTCCAGGGTTGCCAGCGGGTCGTGGCCCGGGGGCGGCCCGGCGGTGTCGTCCCCGGGTGGGCGTGGTGCGTTGCGAGCGCCGCGAACCAGCAGCGACGGGTCGTCGTCGGGGCAGTAGGTGTAACGGTACGGCGCAGGGAAATTCACCGCCGATGGCGGTTTGCGGGGCAGGCCGTAGTCGCAGCGGTGCCTGGGATAGATGTCGGCGATCACCCATATGCCGCCGTCGTGCACGGTGCCGGCCAGTCGGTCCACCAGCGAGCCGTGGTCGGGGCGCCACAGGTCCTGCAGGGCGGGCACCCGCAGGTAGAGAATCTGCGACAAGGTGGTCAGGTTGCCCAGCAGGGCGTACACGTTCTCCCGGTTATCGCCGATGAAGCTGTCGACCTGTGCCAGTTCAGTACTGCCGAGTTCGACCAGAGTGCGGAACCCGCCGTCCATGGCGTTGGCTCCGCCGAGGATCTGTTGCAGGTCGTTGCTGGTGCCGCTCAATCCCGGGCTGACGTCGCTGAAGGTGGTGAAAGTGACCTGGGTGTTGCGCAACATGCTGACCGTCTCGGGCAAGACGCCGTCGAGCGTCGAGGCGAGCAGCGCCGTGCCGTCCAACAGCGCAGACAGTTTCTTGCCGCCATCCGGACCGACTCGAAGCTCGTTGAAGACCGCTGTCAGTTTCTCGGCGTCGACCTGGCCCAGGGCGCCGCGGCTGTCGTCGATGATCTGGGGCAGTGAGACCGGCACGCTGGTCTGCTCTTGGCCGACCAGTGAGCCGTTGGTGAGGTACGGGCCGTCCGCGTGCTCGGGGCGAAAGTCGAGGTATTGCTCACCGGCGACCGACAGCCCGGACACCCGCACCCGGGAATCCCGCGGAATGGGGCGATCGGCCCGCAGCGAGACGACGGCCTCGGCTCCCGCCGCGGTCAGGTGCACATCGGTGACCCGGCCGATCGGGATGCCGCGCAGCGTCACGTCCTGATTGACCAGCAGGCCGCCGGACTGCGGCAGCAGCACCCGCACCGAGATCGTCCTCTGCGCGGGGTTGATCCCGACTCCGAAGATCGTCACATAGGCCGCGGCCACCACCGTCGTCAGCGCCAATCCAATGCCGGACAACAGGATGCGGCGGCGGTAGCCGACCTGGACCAGCCACACACCCAGCCGGGCGAACAGGTCGAGGAGGTCGAGGAAGGGTCTCATCGCTGCGGTCCGTAGATCCGGGAGAGCAGCAGGTTCCACTCGTAGCGGAGGTCACCGATCATCAGGTGCCAGTCGGTGCCGTCGGTCCAGTGGAATTCGGGATCGCCCGGGTAGTTCTTGTCAGGCCAGGGAACCAGCGTGATCTTGTCGATTTCTCCCTTGACGTGCGCGGCAGGGCCGTTGAGGGTCTTCATCAAGATGCCCAGGAATCGGTTGAACGGCATCAGCGACAGGTCGGGGTCGACGGCGATCTCGTTGAACACTCCCGCCATCTTGTTCAGATCGGCGGTGAGGCTGCGGGTATCGGTGCCTTGCAGAGATGGGAAGCGGGACAGCTGGCGGGTGATCCGCGCGCCGGTGTCGACCAGATCGATCAGATCGGAGGTGTTGTCGGAGATCACGGTGAGGGCGGGCGCCAGGTGGGTGAGGGCATCATCGAAGGTGTTCTGACGCGCCGACATGATCGCGGCCAGCTCCGACGATCTCCGCAGCGTCAGGTCCAACTGCTGCGACCGGGCGCTCATCCGGGAGAGCAGGGTCGCGGTCTGGTCCAGTAGCAGACCAAGCTTCTCGCCGCGTCCGCCGACGGCCTTGCCCGCGCCGTTGAGCATAGACACCAGGTGGCGCCCCGTGCCGCCGTTGACCAGCATCGCCATCGAGCTGATCAGTTCCTCGATGGTCGGAGCGTTAGCGGTTGATTCCAGCGGCAGTACCGAGCCGTTGTGCAGCAGCGGGGCGTCGTCGGGCCGGTTCTTGTCGGGCCAGATCTGAACGAAGATGTCGCCGAGCGGGGTGGCCGACCGCAGCTCGGCGGTGCTGCCGGCATACAGCGGTACCGCCGACTTGATCCGCATGGTGATGTAGGCGTTGAAGTCCTGCGCCCGAATGGATTCGACCTCACCGATCTGTGCCCCGTACAACCGCACCTTGGCCTTCTCCGGGAGGTTCAGTGCATCGGAGAAGATCGCGGTGATGGTGTAGTACGGCCCGCCGCCGCCGGGCGCGGGCAGCGCCACGCTCTCCAGGTCTAGGCCGCATCCGACGGTCAGCAGCGCCGTCGCGATCGCCAGCGTCGCTCGTGTCCCGCGCACCCATCTCGTCGGCCGCGTCATGGCTGCGCACCGATCCCGTCCTGCATCAGATCGAGCATGCTGCCCAGGCCGAAGTCCGGTCCGTAGTCCTGCGCCGTTCCGGTCGCGCATGCGAGCTGCCGCAGGCCCATCAGGTTGCAGACCTCCTTGCCGAACTGACTGTTGAACAAGGTCTTTCCCAGCAGCAGGTGGGACCGCAGGCTGCCCGCGTTCTCGTCGATGACGTTGTAGAAGTTGTCGATGAACAACGGCCCCACGTCGAGGATCTCGCGCAGGTCGCGTTCGTTGTCGGTGAGTGTGGTGGCGACTGTGCGGACGCCGGCGAAGGCCTCTCGCAGGCGCTCCTGGTTGCCGTCGAGCAGCCGTGAGGTCTCGGCGAGCAGCCGGTTGATCTTGGCACCGGTGCTGCCCGCGCCCAGGTTCTCCGCGGCCAGGATGTCGCTGAGCTGGTGGACGTAGGAACCGAATTCCCGCAGTGCGGCGTCGTTTCGCGACGCTGCCCCGCTGAGCTCGGCGACGCCTGTGATGATCGCCTGGATGGTCTTCTTGCTGTGTGCGCCCTTGTCCGGCCCGACCTGCAGGGCTTGCGACAGCCGGCCCAGCGTGGCTTTGATGTCGGGTCCGTTGCCGACGGTGATCTGCGATCCGAGCGCGACGAATTCGCCCAGCGGGCCCGCATTGTTGTCGTCGCCGCGCAATGCGCTACCCAACTTGTCCATCATCGCCAGGGTCCGTTCGAACTCCACCGGTGTGCGGGTGCGGTCCAGGCTCAGCACGTCGCCGTTGCGCAGCTTGGGTCCGCCGCGATAGGCCGGGGTGAGCTCGACGTGACGGTCGGTGAGCACCGAGGAGGAGACGGTGACGGCTTCGGCGTCGGCGGGGATGTCGACGCCGGCATCGATCGCGAGCTTCACCTCGACGTAGCCGCCCTTGGGGGTGATGCTGGTGACCTTGCCGACGTCCATGCCGAGCACCGATACTCCGTTTCCGGCGTAAAGCCCTACGGCGTCCTGGAATTGGGCGGTCACCCGGATCTTGTGCAGGGACAGCCTCGGCAGGTCGGGGATCAACTGCGGCGCCACCGCGGCGCCGGTCACGGCCAACACGAGGGCGGCCGCACCGGCGAGCACGTAGAGCTTCAGAGCGCGACTCATTCGCAGTCCTTGAAGTACTCGACCAGATTGAACTGCCTGGCGCGTCCGCTCAGGGCACACATCCAGGAGTCCACGAAGATGCCGGCCGGCAAGAAGACGTCGGCGGCGTTGCCGCTGCCGGTGGCGTTGGCGAAGTTGCGTAGCGCGACCGGGGTCGACTGCAGGAAGCTGCGCAGCAATGCGTCGTGCTCGGCGGTCATCTTCATGAACTCATCGAAGTCGCGGATCATCTGGTTGACGGCCGCCTCATCGCGCAGGATTCCGTGGGTGCGGTCGACCAGTAGCGTGGCGCTGGCGAACAGTTGCTGCACGGCCGCACGGCGGGTGGCGATCTCGCGCAGCACATCACGGCCCTGTAGGACCAGAGCGCCGAGGTTGGCCCGCTGGTCGCGCAGCATGGTGGTGAGCGTTTCGGTGTTGGTCAGCAGTGTGCCGAGCTGCTCGCGGCGGTCGGCGATGATGTCGGCCATCGCTTGCAGGTTGGTCAGCGCCTGCGGCAGTTCCTCGGCCACCCCGTCGAGGTTCGCGTTGAGCATGTTCAGTGAGTCGACGAACCGGTTGGCGTCCACCGGCCCCAGAGTGCGCGTCGCCCCGGCGAGGGTGCGTTGCAGATCGTAGGGAACCTGGGTGTGCGCCAAGGTGATCGTCCGGTTCTCCAGCTGCCCGGTGCCTGCCGGTGACAGTTCGGGATAGCGCGATCCCAAGATAGTGGTCAGCTTGATCGCGGCGCGGGTATCGGCGCCCAGCGGCACGCCGTGCTCGACGTTGAATCCGACGACCACATGGTCGCCGGCGAGCGTGACGCGTTCAACGGTGCCGACCTTGACGCCCGCGACGGTCACCACGGCGCCGGAGCGGATCTGGGCGGCCTGGGCGAATTGGCCGAGGTAGCGGGTCTTTCCGACGCCCAGGCCCGAATAGACGACGGTGGCCGTGAGCACGGCGACGATGACGACGATCGAGATGACGCCCATCCAGGGCCGGCTGAAGGATTCGATGGGGCGTTTGAGCGCGGTGGGGGTCAGGCTCATCGGCACGCCGCCGAATGTTGGTGGGCCAGGCCTTCGCTGGCGGTGGCCGCGCCGACGAAGGACCGGAACCAGTGAAACAGGCCGCGCCACAGGCCGAAGTCCAGTTCGCAGGCGTAGACGTCGCTGTAGGTGCCGCTCTGGGTGACCCGGGCCAGTCCCTGCAGGACGTAGGGCAGGTTCGCCGCCATGTAGGCGAATCGTTCGCGGCCGTCGTTGACTCCGTAGTTGAGCAGGCCGGGCTGGCGCGCGATGAACTCTTCGAGATCCGGGGTGATGTTGTCGACGATGGTGGACAGGTGCGCCATCGTGGCGTTGATCGAGCCGACCGAGTCGACCAATGGTTCACGGTGATTCGCCAGCGTGACTATGGTGTCGCGGGACTGGCGGATCATGTTCTCCATGTTGGTGCTCTGTTTGGCCAGGTCGGTCATCAGCTGGTTGAGGGTGGTGATGAGGGTGCTGAGCACTTCGTCGGGGCCGGCGAAGGTTTCGGCCATCTGCGAGGCCTGGGTGATCAACGTCAGCAAGGATGCGTGATCGCCTTGCAGCGCCAGAACTGTCGCGTTGCTGATGTTGTCCACCTGTTCGGGGTCCAGCTCGGCGAACAGGGGCTCGAATCCGTTGAGCATGTAAGAGACGTCCAGTGACGGATTGGTGCGCTCGATCGGGATCTGGCCGTGGTTGGGCAAGATGTCGTGGTGCTCGCCGGGGCCGTGAGCCAGTCCGAGGTAGCGCTGCCCGATGATGCTCTGGTAGGTCACCGAGGCGATCGTGTTCTGGTAGAGCTGTTGGTTGCGTTGCACGCGGAACTGCACCTGGGCTGCGTTGCCGTGCAAGGACACCCGGTCGACCCGCCCGACCCGCACCCCGGCGACACGCACGTCGTCGCCCGGAGCCATGCCGGATGCGTCGGTGAAGATCGCCGTGTAGCTGGAGGTGGGCCCGGCGATGTCGCGGCGCAGGGTGTTGTAGACCATCCAGGTGACGGTCAGGGCGAAGCTGGTGAACAGGGCCATGCCGATCACCGATTTGGAGCGACTCCTCACCGGCCACCTTCTTTCGTGATCTGGGTCAGGTGCACCGTGCTGCCGCGCAGCAGCGGCGCCAGTAGCAGCACCGTGGGGGTGTCGGAGCGTCCGGTGATCCGGTTGATCTGTCGCTTTTCCTGCGCGCTGCCCACCGCGCCGACGTTGCCGCCGATTACCGTGCTCGCGGGAGCGACGCCGGGTTCTTCGGGGGCTGGGGGCGGTCCCGGCGGCGGGGGGATGGGTGGCCCCTGCGGATCGCCGGGCATGGAGTGACGGGGCGGGGTGAGGTTCGGCCGGTTCTCGGTCATGCCCGGGGTGGGGGAGACGCCCTGGGAACCCAACGCGGGAAACAGGTCCGGGGCGGTGGGCACTTCGGGTGCGGTGGCGCAGCTCGGTCCGGCCAGCTCACCGTAACGGGGGCAGTCGGCGCGGACGTAGGTGCGGCTGGGCGTCAGTGCGAGGGCCGCCTTGACCTGCAGAAGATTTTCATTGGGGTCCCAGATGACGTCGTAGACCCGGTTGGCCAGGGTCTGCAACTTGGTTGACACCCCGTGAAATTCGCCGGCGTGATCGGCGATCACCCCGAGGGCGGGGGTGAACTGGCTGGTGATGGTGATCATCTGGTCGGCTTGGTTCTCCAGGGCGTTCGCCAACGTGGTCGCGGTGTCGGTTCCGCCGGTGAGCAGGCTGGACAGTTGCGGCCCCTTTTCGGCGATGGTGGCCATCGGCTTAATCGACCGGTCGAGCGCGTCGAACAGTTCGGGGGAGACGCGCTGTAGGCCTTCGGCCGCCGCCGACAGCGCCGACAGCGTGGTCGGATCGGTGTCGTCGGTGGCGACGACGGAGTTCAGTTGCGCCAGGATCGCATTGAGGTTATGACCGGTGTCGGTCAGCTCGTTGCCGCGGCCATGGGTGGCGGTCCCCAGGGCGGCGATCACGCCGACGGTGGTGTCGTCAGGTCTGCGCCCCAGGGGACTGATCAACTGGCGGAGCTTGTTCAGCACGTTCTGGAACAGCACGGTGGGCAGCGACTGGTCTTCGAGGACCACCGATCCCGAGCGCAGATGGTCGGGGGCGGCACCGTTGTCCACCAACTGGATCGCCGAGACGGCGAACAGGTTGGCCGGGACGACGCGCGCGGTGACCGTGCTGGGGATCGTGGCCGCGTGTTCGGGCTTGAGCACGACGTGGACTTCGTTGGGCAGCCCGTGCGTCGAGGGGGTGATGTCGGCGACCGAGCCGACCAGCAGTTCGTGGTACTTCACATCGGAGCGCGGCGGCAGGCCATCGCCGATCTTGGACAGCCGCACATCGATGCGGACCAGGTTGTCCAACTTGCCCTGGGATTTGGCGACCATCAGCGTGGCGGTAGCCACGGCGATGACGATGAACACGACACCCAGCGCGAACACCCGGAGGTTGGAGGGCCCGCGCGGGTCGATGTCGAACGAGTTCGGCATCGCCTAGCCCCCGAACCTGGCGCCGGATTCGACACCCCACAGGGCCATGGTCAAGAACATGTTCACCACGACCACCGCGGTGACGCTGGTGCGCATCGCGCGTCCGGCGGCCACACCGACACCCGCCGGTCCGCCCGAGGCGACAAAGCCGTAGTAGCTCTGGATGGTCGAGGAGACGAACACGAAGATGGTGGCCTTGAACGTCGCGTAGAGCACGTCGCGACCGTTGACGAACAGCGAGAAGTAGTGCAGGTAGGACCCGTTGGACTGCCCGGAGATCAGGATGACCGAGAACTGGCAGGACAGGTAGGCGATGCCCAGCGCCACCAGGAATAGCGGCACGACCGCGATCACCGAGGCGACCGCCCGGGTGGTGACCAGATACGGAATCGGGTTGATCGCCATCGCTTCCAGCGAGTCGATCTCCTCGTTGATGCGCATCGCTCCGAGTTGGGCGGTGAACCGGCAACCGGCCTGGGCGATGAACGCCATTCCCACCATGATCGGGGCGAGTTCGCGAGTGGTGGCGAACGACGAGATCAGGCCGGTGGCCGGCCCCAAACCCAGCAGGTCCAGGACGTTGTAGCCCTCGACGGCGACCAGTGCACCGGCGATCGCCCCGAGCGCCAACGCGACCGCGATGGTGCCGCCACCGACGACGATCGACCCGTTGCCCCAGGCGATATCGGACAGCAGCCGCAGCATCTCGCGCCGGTAGTGCCGGAGCATGGTCGGGACGGATGCGACCGTGCGCCCGAAGAAGTGCACCAGGTGGCCGGCGCGGGCCACGGCGATGAAGACGCCGCTGAAAAGATCGGTGATCGGTCGCAGCCCGGGGATCTCAAAGGCGCTGGGAATGACCATCTTCTACAGCGCCTGTCTCGGGAAAAGGATCACATAGAGCTGGCTCATCACGACGTTGACGAACATCAGCAGCAGGATCGACTCGACCACAGCGGCGTTCACCGAGTTGGCGACTCCGGCAGGACCGCCGTGGCTGTCGAGGCCCTTCTGGCAGCTCACGATCGCAACGATCATCCCGAAGACGATGGATTTGGCGAATGCCAGCCACATGTCCCCGACGTCGGAGAACGAGGAGAAGGTCGCGATGAACGAGCCCGCGGTCCCGTTCTGCAGGAACACGTTGAAGATGTAGCCGGCGACGTAGCCGACGAAAAACGTGATGCCGGTGAGCAGTACCCCGACGGTCATCAGCGCGGCGAGCCGGGGAACCACCAGGCGCCGCACCGGCGAGACGCCCATGACCTCCATGGCCTGGATCTCTTCGCGCATGGTGCGCGAGCCCAGGTCGGCGCAGACCGCGGAGCCCACGGCCACCGCCAGCAGCATGGCGGCGACCAGGGGGGCGGCCTGGCGGATGATCACGAGCCCGGTGGCCGCACCGGCGAGTGAGGAGGCACCGACTTGGCCGGCCAGCACGCTGAACTGGATCGACAGCGTCACGCCCACCGGGATGGTGACGAAAACCGTTGGCAGGAAAGCGGCGCTAGCCACGAACGCCGTCTGATCGATGAATTCTCCGACCAGGAAGCGTCCGCGGAACAGATCGGCGAACAGGTACTGCACGGCCCGGACCCCGAGCACCACCTGGCTGCCGCCGGTGCCCAGCGACTGGATCGGGTGGTTCTGCAGGTACTGCAGGAGCCAGTCCACCACGGCCCGTAGGCCCGGCCGGCCGGCCATCTGTTGATCAGCGAGGTGAATCAGGCGACGGGTGGATTCCGATACAGACATCGGGTCACTGCATGCAGACGTTGGCGACCAACAGCACCGGCCACGACACGATCGACCCCAGGAACGAGACCACCAGGTCCGCGCCCTGCATGTCGTGCAGGTGCGCGGTGTGGGTCAACGACCAGATCAGCCCGATGATCAGGTAGGGCGTACCGAGGATCAGGCCCAGCCCGATCAGTTCTCCGACGCTCATCCGATAGCTCAGTAGACGACCTATGCCGTCGACGATTCCAGGCATCCGTAGTCTCTCCCGACTCTGTGGTCCCGCCGCGAGCGGCGGGGGATGTGATGCAGGACTCAATTGGCGCTGTGCGAGCAGCATGCCACGGAGGGTGCGGGCCTGCAAGAGAAAAGTTAATTTTGCTTTCCCATTTTGTCAGATCCCCGGGAACCGAGGGATTGGCTACCGCGCCAGGAGGGGCGGCTTTCCGCGCGCGATTCGGTCCAGGTAAACCGGCCTTGAGCTGGGTGTATATCGTTGCGAGCAGGCCGCGGCGGGTGGTATGACGGGTTTGCGGAGCGGCGACGCCGATCCGGCCGGAGGCAGCATTTTGTTAATTTTGGTTACCCCTGGATTCTGGGCGGCCGATCCTGGCGGCAGCGTCGGCAACAGGTGATTTGGTGCCCGGGTCATCGTTCGGTAATCTCGTAGATACCGACGCGGGGTGGAGCAGCTCGGTAGCTCGCTGGGCTCATAACCCAGAGGTCGCAGGTTCGAATCCTGTCCCCGCTACTAGCGGAAACGGCCCCCGGAGATTTCTCCGGGGGCCGTTTTCTATCCCGATGGGAACACTTTTGGGTCATTGGCCAGATTGTGTATGGCTGTCGGCGTGTCCTTCGGGTTAGGGGCGTGATCGTCCGGCCCATCCGTGTTGGAGGCCATTGCCGTCTTCCCAGCTAAATTCGGCGCCGAGTGTGGGGCCGAGGGGTTCACCAGCCCACCCCATCGGGCAAGCCAACTTAAATGTCACCTGTTCGTGCAGCAGACCCTTTCGTCGGCTCGGGGGTAGTGAGCCCGGCCGCGGAGAGGTGGCGGCTGATGGTCGAGCGGGCCACCCGGTGTCGGTGGTGGTGCTGCAGGTGCCAGGCGATGGCGTGCGGTCCGGCGTCGAGGCCGGCGGCGGACAGTTCGCCGCGCAGGCGCACGATCCGACGAACAAGGCAGTCAGGACCCAGGCGGGCCTTCGAAGTGGCTTGCGGCATCCCCGAGCATCACGCCCGGCCGGGGGTGTCTCCCATGACCCGAGACATGTGTCGCCCATGTCGTGAGACATCTGTCGCCGACGTCCTGAACCAGACCACTGTCCCCGCTTAAAATGTGATGTCGCAAGAGATCGGAATAGCTCTGAACCTGCATTAGGTTCGGGGCTTTTCCGTTTGGGGCTTTTGGCCGGCGTCGGCGAGTGGTAGTCCCTGGCGGGGCGAGCGTGAAGTATGGCCGCTGGCGGGGTTCGAGCGATGCCGCGATACCGCGGAGTCGGCTGTTGCGGCGCAGTGCCACTGGTCTGACATTGTTGGGATCGGTGCGGTCGCTGATCACTATTCGTCGAAGAAACAGTCGATGTGAGCAATCGCTGGAGCCGCAAACCAGAGAGTCACCGGACTAGTGGCGCCGGTCCATTTTGCTGCGGCGTGGTCGTTACCGAGGTTCGTCGGCGACACCCGTCGTGCAGGGTGTCGCGGAATGGACACTGGGCACACCTATCACAAAAAAGGCTGCCGCAGCATTGCGCCGCGACAGCCTTTTGAAGTCTGTGTGTTCGATCAGATTACCGAAACGCCCACAGCCTGCGGACCTTTCGCGCCCTGTTCTACCTCAAACTGAACCCGAGCGTTCTCTTCGAGCGTGCGGAAACCGCCGCCACCGATCTCGGAGTAGTGAACGAAGACGTCAGGCGCTCCGCCATCGGGGGCGATGAAGCCGAAGCCCTTTTCGCCGTTGAACCATTTCACAGTGCCCTGTGCCATTACTTAACTTCTCTCATTTTTCCAAGCGCATCAAGCAAGATGCGCGTCTCCAACGCTAGCACGGATCGCCTGGGGGTCGCGGTTCCTCTGCTACGCAAGAGCAGAGGGTGGACGCTTTTGCTGCGTCTGCAGTTGAACGATTCTCTGCAGCGGGTTCCGCCGCAACATCGATCACTGGCCGGGGTTCGCTTCACCCCTCGGTCTGTCGAACGTCGAAGGTGACCACCTCGCCCCGATTGATTGACACCCAATCCCGCGCCTCCAAATAGGGCCGGAACGTCTCGGTAATGCGCTGTTCGTCGGCAGGGGTCTTGGGCCGCTGCAGCTCGTACAGATGCGGAAACTCCGTCCAGCCGACAACGGCGTCCCACAGTCGTACCGCAGCCTCGCCGGTGGGCGGATCGATGAGCACCGGCCCGAACAGACACTGCCCGTCGGGAAAGAACAGCGTGGGTACGCCGTAGCCGCTGGCGGCGACCACCCGTTGATGGTCGGCCAGCACCTCGTCGCTGGTGGTCGGGTCGGCGATGGCCTGATCGGCGAGTTCGGGATCGAAGCCGAGATCTTCGAGCAGCCGGCGGGCGACTGCCCTCTCGTGCGGCTTGCGGCCCTCGACGTGCAGAGCGCGGCCGGCGCGCTCGTACCAGGCATCGACGTCGGCCATCGATCGGCGACGTAGCAGTGCCCCGATGCGCATCATCGACCAGCCATAGGACCACTCGCGTTCCCAGGGATGCTTCTTGCCCTTTTGGCGATTGACCTCCTCCAGGCTGAAGAAGCGCCAGTTCACCGTGAGACCGGTGAGGTCGCGGACCTCCCGGATCCACCGCGACGTCTGATAGGCGTACGGACACATGACGTCGAAGTGGAAGTCGACGGAATCCGAGCGGCTGATCACATCGTGAACCTCAGGTTGCGGGCGGCACGATCGCCGAGTTCGCTATCGCCCGTCCAGCTGACTGCGCCCGAGTCGATCTGGGCCTGCGGGTCGATGCGTCCGCACGCCAGCTGGATGAAGGTCGTGGAATCGGTGACCACCGTGACATCCGGATTGTTCAGGTGGTCAACAGCTTTGGCGCGTCCATCGACGGCGACATGCAGCTGCTGCGTGATGGGTCCAGTGAGATCGAAGGTGATGCTCTTTCCATCGGGCAGTCCCACCTTCTTGCCCACGATGTAGCCCAAGGAACCGGCCACCTCAGCCAGCGCGATCTCGGCGCCGAGGCCGGTGTCCTCGGTTGTTCGGCCGAGCGGGGTGGTGATGTCTCGTTCGTGCACCCAGAAGTCGAAGACCCGGATTTCCAGGAACCTCCCGTAGGTGGCGGGGCCGACCGGAGTCCACGACGGCCGCATCAGATCCGCGCCGGACAGCGCGGCCAAGTCGTTGCGACGGCGGTCATAGATCGCGCGGACCAGGTCGCTGTACGTCGCGCGGTCGGTGTCGGCGTCGCGCAGGAAGTCCGCGGCCTTCTCGAATGGCGGCGGAGTGCGGTCGTCGTCGGGAAGCCACCCTGCCATCACCGCTTCGATACTCGTGACGTGGTTGATCACGTCGCGGACTGTCCAGTCCGGGCACAGTGACTGAGCCTTCCACTCGGCGTCGCTGAGATCGGTGCAGAGGGCTTCTATCGCGGTGTAGCAGTCCCGCAGGGCAGTCGTGATGCTGTCCAAACTTTCGGCTACGGGTGTGTTCAACGCCGTTCTCCTTCGCTTCTGTCACGAGGATCCGACACGCACGAGCAGATATCAAGGAAATAGCGAGGCTGGCCCTCAAATCACCCACGGCGCAATCAGCGTCATCGCCCCCAGCACCGCCAACCCGATGAAGAACGCCACGATGGTAAAGCCCATCACCTGGCGAACATGGAGCTTCGCGATCGCCAACAGCGGCAGCAACCAGAACGGCTGGATCATGTTCGCTACGCCCTCGCCTACGGCCACGGCCATGGACACCAGTCCGAGATAGGCCGGCGACTGCTGGCCGATCACCAGGGCGGAGTCGACCGCGATCGGGCCCTGCACCGCCCAGTGTCCGCCGCCGGACGGCACGAACAGGCTGATGATCACCGAGCCGATGAACGTCAGGAACGGCAGGGTGTACTCCGTGGCACCGTTCACCAGCGTCTGGGCCAGCAAAGTCTGCAACGGCTTGGCGTCCTCGGCGCCGGTGTACGCCAGCAGCCCCACCAGTCCGCCGTAGAGCGGATATTGCAGCAGTAGGGGGCCCGATACCTTCGCCGCACCGGTGAAGGCCCGGATGAATCGAATCGGCGTGCGGTGCAGCAGGGCGCTGGTGATGGTGAACAGCATGATCATCGAGGAGATGTTCAGCGCGAACCCACTGGCCGCGAAATACGTGATGCCCGCGGCGAACAGCAGAACATTGAGGATCCACTGATTCTCCAGCCGTTCGGCGAACGTCGTGCCGCGCTGGTCGGCAATTTCCGGCTCTTCCTCGAACACCGCGGGATCCGGCACAAGAGCGTCAGCCGGCTCCATCCGCCACACCGCAAGCGCGAGCACCCCCAGCACGAGGAGTGCCGACAGCCAGCTGTACGGCTGGAAGATGGTCTGGCGCAACGGCACGGTGAATCCGGCGATCCTATGGATCACGTTGATGGGGCTGCCGGCGTCGGTGTTGGCCAGCGCGATCGACGACGAGAGCCCCTGCGTCCAGACGATAAAGCCCATGAACGCTGCGGCGATCAGGTAGCCGAAATGGGAGTCGGGAAAACGTCGCGCCACCTGCCGGGCGACCAGTGCGCCGGCCACCAGTCCCAGGCCCCAGTTCAGCAGCGATAGAACGGCGCTGACGCTGAAGCACAGCAACGCGGCCTGCACCTGACTGCGCGGCATTTCCGCGACACGCACGATGGCCCGCTTCAACACAGGTGCCTCAGCCAGCGTGTAGCCGGTCACCAGAATCAGCACCATCTGGAAGGCGAACGTGAAGATGTTCTGCTGTCCCCACACCCCGGCGTACCACGCGTGCAACATGCCGCTGGCTGACGCTCCGCGCACCAATGCAGCGACCAACCCGGCGACGATCAACGTGAGGATCACCGCGAACAGATACGGGTCGGGCATCAGGCGCTCGACGTAGCGGACACTGAGCCCGGTGAGCGATTGCATGACGCCTCGGCGCGGTGTCGGTCGCTCGGTCCTTGCGCCATCTGCCCGTAGCTCCGTCATCGGGCCAGCCTCTCGTCTGAAGAACCGCTCGCACCGCGGTCGCTCGTGCGTTGTGCCACGATAAGTGCCGCGGCCGCTCGAGCTGGCGTTTTCAGCGCATGGTGGCGTGCAGCGCGTCGGTCATCGCCTCGATGGCGGCCTCGCGCTCCAGCGGCCAGCCGTCGACCAGCCACCGGTGCATGAACGAGTCGACCATGGTGTACATCATCGTGATGGCCAGCCGCAGTTGGTCCTCGGTGGCGCCGGGCATGGTGTCGGCCTCGATCCACTCGCCGACGTTGGCCTCCATGGTCGCTCGGTGCGCCGCGGCGAACTCCGGATCGCCCGCCACACCCGGATGCCGGACAGCCTCACGCACGCCGTGACCCGCACCCATACGCCATTGGTCGAGTGCCCGGCGTTCAAGGCGCGCATCAGCGATACCTAGCAACTTGTCGGCTTCGAGGGGCGCGCCTCCACCGGTGCGCACTAGAGTCAGCTCCGTCGACAGGGGAGGTCACATGCCATTCGAAGCGCATCCGGACCGACGCAAAATCGCCTCGCTGCTCGCCATCGCAGGGGCGTTCGTCCTGATCGGGGTGTGGTTGGCCGGGGGATTCGGGCCGGTGGGGCCCATCCGCGGCTGGTCGCCGCAGGCTCTGCACGTCTTCGGCTGGATCGCGATCGCCTTCTTCGGGTTCGGGGTGGCGGTGCTTGTAGCGCGGTTGTTCTCTTCCGGTGCCGAGGTCCGCATCGACGCCGAAGGTGTCTACGGGCGGCGCAGCGGCAATCAGGTGATTCCGTGGAGCGCCATCGAGCGCATCACGACCGTGGACACCGGCCGGGTGCAGCTGGCACACCTGTTTCTTACCGACGACTCGAGGCTTGCGGGCCGTAAGCGGCTGGTGGCCAGATCTTTTGGTCACGTGACGTTGTCGCTACAGGGCACCGACGGAAAGCTCAGCGACATGCGTGCTGCGTTCGACCACTTTGCGGCGGGCAGGCGGGACGACGCCGCGGGCTAGTCGCGCATCCGCAGTACGACCGTGCCGGCCGGATGTGCTACTACTGCCTACATCCTGGATGAGAGGTTCCGCCATGGCCGGTCTGTATCACGCCGCTGTCGTCTTCCTGATCGTCTTGACGATCGTCACCTTCGTCAGCAGCTTTTGGTTCACCAACCCCTATGGCCGCTTCGCCAGCCCGGATGACCGCTTCACGCTGCCGGGAAAGATCAGCTGGCTGATGTTCGAATGCCCCCAGTGGTGGGCTTTCACCGTGACGTTCTGGCTCGTCGCGCATCAGCACGGGGCACCGGCGGTCGTGTTGTACGCACTGTGGCAGTGCCACTACCTCTACCGCGGGTTGATCTATCCGCTGAGCCGCAAGGGCGATGACAAGCGCTTCCCGATCTCAGGTATCGCATTCGGCTTCGTCTTCAACGCCGTCAACGGTTTTGCCAACGGTTACGCCGTGGCGCTGGCCCCGCACTTGCAACAGGAGCACTGGTTTGTCGACCCACGCTTCATCCTGGGTCTCGCCGTGGCCGTGATCGGATGGGGGATCAATTTCCAGGCCGACCGCATCCTGATCGGCCTGCGTGCCGATGGCAGCAGCGGATACAGCATCCCCTACGGCGGGGTGTATCGCTGGGTGTCGTCGGGCAACTATTTCGGAGAGCTCATCTTGTGGACCGGCTGGGCGGTCATGGCCTGGACCCTTCCGGGCCTGATCTTCGTGTTCTTCTCGATCGCCAACCTGGGGCCCAGGGCGATGGCCACCCACAAGTGGTACCAGCAGCAGTTCCCCGACTATCCGCCCAATCGCAAAGCGATCATTCCAGGCGTGCTGTAGCTGTCCGTCTCAGATATAGAGGCGGACAGCGGAAATTACGCCCCGATCAGCGGCGTCCTTGGCGAACTCGAACAATCCCACCCCGCGCTTGCCGTCCAGCTGTACGGTCGCGGTAACGGTATGCCCTGCGGCTAGGAGCTTCTCAACCGCGAGATGCTGTGCAGTTGAGACGAACTCGGCAACTGACGTCTCGGAAACGCCGTCCAGGCTCAGCGTGGCGTTGGGAGCCAACAGCGCCGAGACCGCGGCCGCATCACTCCGCGCCAGCGCCGCGACAAGGGCTTCGACCCGACGCTTTCCACGCTTGCGTACCCCAGAAAGGCCGCGCAGGAATCCAGCGCAGCCAGAAAGTCCTTGGTGACGAATCAGCTGGGGGCCCAGGATCACCGAGGCCAGCAGGCCGCGGCCACCCGAGGTCAGGAGCTGCCCGACCATCTTTTGCAACTCCCAGTGCGCGAACAACCGCTGGATCTTCAGTGAGCCATCCGGGCCCTGCGCGACCAGGTCATAGCGCAGGTGCATCGGGATATGCATGGTCACACCCGTCGACATCGTGGTGTGCACCGTGAGGTCTCGTAGCACCGACATGCCGGCGACCACATCGTTCTGCACATCAAAGGCGATGGTGTTCGGGGCAATGAAGGTGTCGAAGAAGCGCCCGATGGCAGCCGTGCCGATATGGGGGGTCGAACCGACGGGATCGTTCACCTCGCCGTCGGCGGCGAAGATTCCGACCCACGCCGACTTATCGTGTACTGCCACAGCTTTCGGCGATTGCTCGACGGCGTCGAGCAGGGCACTGGCGCTGTGCGGAGAACGCTGGTCCGGCATCGGATTCCTCTCGTTTTGAAAATCTCGGTCTTGGTCTGCAGAGCCGTGAACAGTCACCACAACATGGGAACGCCAGCAAGCCCGACGAATGCGGCATCACCGGTGATGAGGGTCATCGACTCGATGATCGTCTGGGCCGCCAGCATGCGATCGAACGGGTCCCGGTGATCCCAGTCAAGTCGTCCAGCCAGTAGTGCGTGTTCCTCGGTGATCGGCAGTCTGCTGGCGCCCAAGCGATCGAGATGCCTGGAATAGGCGCCAAGGATCGCGTCTGCCCGAGGAAGCTTGCCCAACCGCTGCTTGGTGGACAGTTCCCAGGCTGACACCGTCGACACGACGATGGCGACGGATCGGTCGGTGAGGACTTCGCGGGCGTTGCGTCCCAGGCGGCCCGGGGCCGTGAGTGTCCACAGCACAGCATGAGTGTCCAGCAGATAGGTCACTGCCATGCGGTGAGTTCATCTTCGGGCAGTGGGTCGAAGAACTCATCGGGAACCGCGTAGGGGACGAAGCCGAGCTCGCGATCACCTTGGCTGGCGAGCGGGACCAGGCGGGCTGCCGGCTGGTCGCCGCGGGCGATGACAAACTCTTCGCCGCCCTCGACGGCGGCGATCAGCGCCGACAGGTGTGTCTTCGCGTACTGGACCTTGACCTGCTTCATGACATCGATGCTAAGTAGTTGACCAGGGTTGGTCAACATAGTTGGTCAACTGCATGTGAGCGGGATCGCGGCTAGGCGGTTCGTGCTCGGTATTCGTCGAACTTTCGTTCAATGACGGTTCCAGCCGGGTACGTGGACGCGATAGCCAGATTTTCATCGATGGCGGCTGCGGCCCACTCGGCCGGCCATCCGCCATCGACAAGGCTCATACGCATCGCAGTGATGAGCTCGGCGTGTCAGCGTCAGACCCGCCACCCGTGCTGTGGTGGTTGCTCGGTGGGCGGCTGCACCGGCGAAACTACGACTGCATCCGCAACCGCCGTTAGCCTCTCGTCGATCTCGGTCGCAGGGCTCCTGGATCCGTACGTGCTCACCGGGAGCGATCGCGGCTACCGCAGGGTGGATGGCGGATCTGCGCGCGTGGGAAACTGTTTCGGCTCGCTGCCCGGCGGCCTAGTCGCGCATCCGCAGCACGACCTTGCCGGCCGCGGTGCGATTCTCCAGTGCGGCCAACGCATCTGCGGCGCGATCGAGGCCGAATACATCCGGTTGCGGCGCGGCCACTTTGCCGGAGGCCAGCAGCGGCTCCAATGTCTCCCATTGGCGCTCCAGCTCGCCCGGGTGCGACATCACCCACGCGCCCCAGCCGACGCCCACCACGTCGACATTGTTGAGCAGCAGCCGGTTCACCTTCACCGTCGGGATGTCGCCACCGGTGAAGCCCACCACCAACAGCTTTCCGCCGGGGGCGAGTGACCTCAGCGAGTCGGTGACCCGGTCACCGCCCACCGGGTCGAGCACCAGGTCCACCCCGCGCCCGCCGGTCAGCTCGGCCACCGCCTCGCGGAATCCGTCGGCGAGCACGGTGTCGGTGGCGCCCGCAGTCCGCGCCACTTCGGCTTTGGCCTCGGTGGAAACCACCGCGATCACCCGTGAGGCCCCCAGCGGTCCGGCCAGCCGCAGCGTGGAGGTGCCGATCCCGCCGGCGGCGCCGTGCACCAACACCGTGGCGCCTTCGGCCAGCTGGCCACGCGTGGTCAGCGCGAACAACACCGTCAGGTCGTTGAACAACAGTCCGGCACCGGCCTCGAAGGACACCGTGTCCGGCAGCTTGAACACTTGGGCGGCAGGCGCCGCGATCACTTGCGCCATCCCGCCGTTGAGCATGGTCAAAACCGCCACCCGGTCACCGGCTCGCACATGCGCGCCGTCCGGTGCGCTACGCACCACACCGGCCGCCTCGCCGCCCGGCACGAACGGCAGCTCCGGCTTGTGCTGATAGAGCCCGCGGGATTGCAACACATCGGGAAACGCCACCCCGGCGGCGTGGATGTCGATGACTACCAGGCCCTCGCCCGCCGGTTCGTCGAGATCGACTACCTGGGCAGCTTCCGGTCCGTCGAGTTGGGAAATCTGTACCGCGCGCATGGGCGAACCCTTCGTCAGTAGTGCTTTCGGTGAAAACCTAGTCCACGCAGGCGTATGCTCGCGATGCGGCAGCGTTGCCGCATTTCCGATGAGGTGGCGATGAGTGCTCTGAGTGGTTCGGGGTCCAGTCGGCGGCGAAATGCCGGTACGTTCCCGGCGGAATTGCCGCCGGCCCGCACCATGGCGGTCCGGGCGGCCGACGGAACAAAGTTGCACACTCAGGTTTTCGGGCCGGCCGACGGCTACCCGATCGTGCTGGCGCACGGCATCACCTGCGCAGTTCGGGTGTGGGGACATCAGATTGCCGACCTGAGTGTCGATCACCGGGTGATCGCCTACGACCACCGCGGCCATGGACGTAGTGGCGTGCCCAAGCGCGGCGGATACAGCCTCACACACCTGGCCTCCGATCTGGACGCGGTGCTGGAGGCCACCCTGGCGCCGGGGGAGCGTGCCGTCATCGCCGGACATTCGATGGGCGGCATGGCAATCAGCGCTTGGTCTGACCGCTATCGGCACCGAGTGCACGAGCGTGCCGATGCGGTAGCGCTGATCAACACCACCATCGGCAACTTGCTGGCCGAAGTCGAACTGTTCCAGGTGCCTCCGCCTCTGCAGCGCGCCCGGGTGCAGGCAGCTCGGCGCGGGCTGCTGGCGTTTGGCAACGTGCCGATCGTTGGGCCGGCGAACCTGGCGGTGCGGCGATTCGTGCACATGCTTGCCGTCGGCGGTGAAGCTGACCCGTGGGTGTCCTCGTTGATCTGCGATCTGTTCGCCAAGACACCGGCGGCCAGCCGTGGACACTGGGTGCGGGCGCTGGTCGATGCACTCGGTCCGGCGTCCTTCATCAACCTCGACGGTCTGACCGTGCCGACCCTGGTCATCGGTAGCACCCGGGACCGGCTGTTGCCGCTGGCGGCCTCACAGCGAATCGCCGACGCTGCACCCAATCTCGCCCGGTTCGTCGAAGTCAGCGGGGGCCACTGCTCGATCCTCGAGCACCCCGCTGCGGTGAACCGCGAGCTTCGCGAACTGGTGGACCTGGCTACCGGATCCGCCGGTGGTCTGGCCGTCGGGTCCGAGATCAGTTCATAAGGGCCCGGACGAATCGCGTTGAAAGTACTTACTGCTCTCAGCGGGCTGACCGGTGTCGTCGATCAGGCCCGCGAGCTGCGTGATGCCGGGGTCGGCGGGGTGTTCACCTTCGAAGGTCCGCACGACGTGTTCGCGCCGTTGACACTGGCAGCCGGTGTGGGCGGCCTGGACTTGATGACCAACGTCGCGATTGCGTTCCCCCGCAACCCGATCCATTTGGCTCACCAGGCCAACGATCACCAGTTACTCAGTGGCGGGCGATTCGTCCTGGGGCTGGGCACGCAGGTGCGCGCCCAGATCGAGAAGCGGTTCGGCGCCGCCTTCGACCGGCCGGTGGACCGCATGGTCGAACTCGTTGCAGCGCTGCGGGCGATCTTCGAATCGTGGAACACCGGTGACCGCCTGGATTTTCGTGGTGACTACTACCGGCACACGTTGATGACGCCGACGTTCAGCCCCGGACCGAATCCGTACGGGCCACCACCGATCTACGTCGGCGCGCTGGGACCACGGTTGACCCGTGCGGCCGCGGCGCACGCCGACGGCCTACTGGTGATGCCGTTCTCCACCAAGCGATTCCTGCATGAGAGCACCATGTCCGCGGTGCACGCGGGGCTTGCCCAGGCAGGGCGTCGGGCCGAGGATTTCGCGGTCGTGCCGGAAATCATCGTGGCCACCGGCGCCACCGATGCCGAGCGGGAGGCCGCTGAGGCCGCCGCCCGAATGCTGCTCGGCTTCTACGCGTCGACGCCGGCGTACGCCCCGGTGCTGGCTGCGCACGGCTGGCAGGATCTGCAGCCCGAACTCAACGCACTGTCCAAGCAGGGCCAATGGGCGCAGATGGGCGCACGGATCACCGACGAGATCCTGCACACCATCGCCGCATGCGGTACTCCGGCGCAGGTGGCCGAGCGCATCCGCGACCGGGTCGACGGAATCGCGGACACCGTCTGCGTTTACCAGGCGGCCCCGATCGCCCCGGCGTTGATCGGTGAGATCGTCAGGGAACTATCCACTGCCAAGGGAGCGGCTGGTTAGCGCGGTGGGCGAGCATGCAGCCATGGTTTGACCGCACAGTCAATGCCTCAGATGCACAGTCAACGAGCGCCGACGTGGCGAATGGTTCTCGCCCCTTGCGTTGAGTGTGCGTTCAGGGCGTTGAGTGTGCAGGGCGACACGACGAAACGCCGTAGAAGAGACGAGCTCCTAGGGTGCCATAGTGACCCAGTCGGGGAATCCCGTCGGGTCATGCCGGCCCAACACGCCGTGCTCGTAGAGCCCCCAACCCTCGACCGGGGCGGCGTCGCCGTCGCGGCACACTGCGCGCCCCACGTGGTCGATCATCCCGAAGCTGGTGCGCCCCAGGATGCCTGGATCGTTCATGTCATAAGTCAGGCGCTCGGTGAACTTCTCGCCCTTCCACTCACCGTGCAGCCAGTCGATGTCGCCGCCGTAGCCGCCGCCGACGTGAATGGGCACCGGCAGTTTGGATTCCACCTCGAACACCACCGGTGTGCCATCGGGGCGGGTGGCCTCGATGGTGGCTCCGGTGGCGATGCGGGTGCCAGAGCGGTAGCGAGTGGAGATCCGTGGCCAGCCCAGCTGCTCGACACGGCCGTCGCGCCAGACCCGGCTGCAGTCGTTGAGCGAACGGAAACCGTTGGGCTCCTCCTGGATGATCATCACCACCGCGAAGTCCTCGAACGCCATCGGCAGATACAGCCACCACATGCCGTCGAACGGCGGGTCTGCGGGCCGGCCCGCCGGTTCGCGTTCACCGACCGGGCGGATGCCCCAGGAGCGGTCGCGAGAGCCGATCCAGACCGCGGGGTCGACGGCGATCTCCTCACCATCGATCGCGATCTGCCCACTCCACGAGCCCAATTGAGCGAACCGCTGCGCGTCCAGGGTCACCCGGTTGCCGGTCCGCAGGATGTGCCGCTGCTCCTGCACGGGGTCGAACAGGCCCTCCCAGCGCAGATCCAGCGCGATGCCCTCGGTCTCATCCATGACCACCCGCAGGGAGCGCAGCGGATCGGTGACCTCGATGCGGTAGGCGCCGATGCGCTGGTTGAGCCGGTCTTGGTCGATGGCGTCGGACAGGTGCACCGCGGTCTGGGTGTCGCCGCGGCGTACCAGCACGTAGGCGTCCTTGACGCCGAGGTTGGGGTAGTAGCCGCACCCGGTGATCAAGAAGATGTCCCCGGTGCGGTCGTGGGCATTCAGATAGCACCGGTCGTAGAAGTTGCGATCCGAGGAGCCCGGCCAGGCGATTGGCTGCGGTAGTTGGTGAACCGGGAATTCGTCGAGTGGCCCCAGCATCAGCTCTGTTCTCCGATCAACTTCTTGAGCAATCCGGCGTGATAGAACAACGATTCGGGGTCGTCGGGCTTCTCCATCTCCCCGAAGTGCACCCGACGGGCCCCGGTCCGCATGAACACGATGGCCCACATCACGCCGGCGTAGACGTAGAACCAGTGCAAGTCACCGAGTTCGACGCCGGTGAGCTTCTGGTAGGTGGCCCGCACGTCGTCCTCGCGCAGCACCTGCGGAAGCCCAGGAAACCCGGCGAGTCCGGCGAGTTCCTCGAACACCAAGTGCGCGAAGATAACCCACGAGACGTCGAGCTCGCGCGGCCCCAGGGCCACCATCTCCCAGTCCAGCACGGCGACTGGTCGGAAATCGCGGTAGAGCACGTTGCCGACCCGGGAGTCACCCCAGCACAGCACCGTCTCGCCAGCGGCCACATCATCCGGCCAGTTCTGTTCCAGCCAGGCGAAGGCGCGGTCCAACAGCGGCGAGCGCCCCATGTCGGGCACCGCGAACTCGTACCACTGCCGCACACCCTCGAAGTGACGGCGCAGCGCGGTGGCTCCGTGTGACCCCTCGTCGAGGAAGGCGAAGGTCTGCTCGGCATCACCGATGGCGTGCAACTTGGCGAGCACCTCGACGGTGGAGTCCTGCAGGGTCCGCTGTTGCTCTGCGGACGCATCGGCGAACCAGTTGCCGCCGAAGGTATAGGGCATGACGTCGGGCGGCACCTCGCCGTCGATGCGGTCCATCAGGAAGAACGGCCGGTCCAGTACGTCACCGGTCGGTTCGATCCAACGGACTTTCGGCACCGGGACATCGGTGAGCTCACCGACGCGCCGCATCACCTCGAACTGGTGGTCCAGCCGGTAGGTCGGGAACACCGGCACGTCCTCGGCTGCCGGTGCCACCCGCATCACCCAACGCTGTTCGACCGGGGCGCCGTCGGCGCTCCAGCGACCGGTGAGCATGATCGTTTCCGACGACATGCCGTTGGTGTCGACACCGCTTTCCACGGTGATCTCCGGCGTGATCGCGCCGGGCAACTGCGTGGCAAGCCAGCGAGACATTACCGTGGGCAGTGTGGTGACATCGCGGCTAGAACGTTGGATCCGGCCGACGTCCTTTTCCACAGTCGGTTGGTCGACCACGGTTGTATCCTCCGTTAAGGTAATTACGATACGACAGGTAGCGTTATGAAAGCAGAACCTTCAGCCGTTGACAAGGGGTCCGGTGCCGGACGCCCCCGTGATACCCGCATCGACGGTGCCATATTGCAGGCCGCCGCGGAACTGGTTGTCGAAGTCGGATATTCGAATCTGAGCCTGGCGGCAGTCGCCGAGCGTGCCGGGACCACCAAGACCGCCCTCTACCGGCGGTGGCCCAGCAAAGCCGAATTGGTGCACGAGGCCGCGTTCTCAGTACCACCTAATGCAGTGACTGCGCCGCCAGGCGATGTGTCCGGCGACCTCCGGGCCATGATGGCCGGCGCGCGTGACGCCTTCACCAGCCCGGTGGTGCGGGCCGCCCTGCCGGGCCTGATCGCCGACATGGCCCGCAACGCCGAATTGACCGAGCGCATCCTGGAACGCTTCCAGGGCCTGTTCGAGGTGATGCGGCACTGGGTGGCCGATTCGATCAGCCGCGGCGATGCGCGAGCCGATGTAGACCCCGACCGGCTCGTCGAGATAATCGGCGGTGCAACGCTGCTAGCCATGATGCTGCGCCCCGACGACGATCTCGACGATGAGTGGGTGCAACGGATAGCCGACATCATCGCCCACGGTGTGATGGCATAGACCCATGGCTCAGCCGTTCGGGCCCTCCGGGCCACAGCCCTTCCCGCAAGAATGGACGTCGCTGCTGGTGTTGGTGCCGCACCCCGACGATCCGGAATACGGCGTCGCCGCCGCAGTGGCCAAATGGACTGCCGCCGGTAAGACCGTCCGCTATGCGCTGGCCAGCAGTGGGGAAGCGGGCATTGCCGGCATGGAGCCGGCGCAGGCCGGGCCGCTGCGCGAGGATGAGCAACGGCGGGCGGCGGCCATCGTGGGGGTCTCTGACGTCGACTTCTGGGGTTTCCCGGACAGCAACATCCGCAACACGCCGGAGTTGCGCGCCAAGATTGTCTCGGTGATCGGCGCGGTGCGACCCGACGTAGTGGTGACGATCTACGGCGGTGCGGAGTTCGGGCCGGGCATGCCCAACCAGCGTGACCACATCGAATTCGCCGCCGCAGTCACCGACGCCTGGGACACGTGCGAGGACCCGCCACGCTGGCTGTTCCAGGGCGGCCCGGGGGCCACCCACGTCGAGGACGTGGCGGACTACCTCGACATCGCGACGCAGTCCCTGTCCGCCCACGAGGTCTACCTGGCGGTGCTCGACCCGGCCACCCCGGTGCACGAGCAGGCGCGCCGCGTGGTCGAGATGACCACCTCGGCCCAACCCGGTCGCCGGGTGGCCGGGTTCCTGCTGCAGAGGAGTGCCGTCGGGTGACCGGAACCGCGACGATGCTGCGTATCGGCGTGCTCGGAGCGGCGCGGATCACCCCGGATGCACTGCTCAAACCTGCCGCCGCCAACCCCGAAGTCGTGGTGAGCGCAGTGGCAGCACGCGACATCGGCCGGGCTCGGGCGTTTGCCGCTAAACACGGCATCGACCGGGTGCACGCCAGCTACAACGCGTTGATCGCCGATCCCGAGGTCGATGCCATCTACAACCCGCTGCCGAACCACCTGCACGGCAGATGGACCCGCGCCGCACTGGATGCCGGCAAGCACGTGCTGTGCGAGAAGCCGTTCACCGCCAACGCCGAGGAAGCCCGCGAGATGGCCGCGGCGGCTGCGGGCTCGGATCGGGTGGTGATGGAGGCGTTTCACTACCGCTACCACCCGATGACCGCGCGCATCGAAGAGATCATCGCCTCCGGCGAACTGGGCGAGCTGCGGCACGTGGACACCGCGCTGAGCTTTCCGCTGCCCCGCTTCTCCGACATCCGCTATCGGTATGCGCTGGCCGGTGGGGCGTTGATGGACGCCGGCTGCTATGCGGTGCACATGGCCCGCACCTTCGGCGGCGCTACCCCGGAAGTCGTTTCGGCGCAGGCGAAGTTGCGCGATCCGCTCGTCGACCGGGCCATGACGGCACAGCTGCGGTTTCCCGCCGGGCACACCGGGACCATCCGCTGCTCGCTGTGGTCATCGAACCTGCTCCAGATCAGCGCCCGGGTAATCGGCGAGCACGGCGAGCTGCGGGCGCTCAACCCGCTGATGCCGCAATACTTCCACCGCTTGCGGGTCCGATCGACGAAGGGCAAGCGCGTCGAGCGTTTCACCCACCGAGCGTCCTATGCCTACCAGCTCGACGCGTTCACCGACGCCGTGCTGCGTGGCGTGCCGGTGCGCACCACCCCGGAAGACGCGATCGAGAACATGACCGTCATCGACGCGATCTACACCGCTGCCGGGCTTCCGCTGCGCGAACCGGGCTGATCGCCGCTCAGCCGTCCGGTCAGGCCGTGTGGCCCGGTTGGAGATCGTCGACATCGGAAAGCGACAGCAGCTCCTCGTCGCCCTGGGCGGCATATCCGGCCACGGGTTCCAACAGGTAGCCCATGTGGTCACCGAGGTCGATCCGGCGCAGTGTTTTGCCGACGAACCATGCCGGCGCATCGTCGAGGATGGGCATTCCCGCGGGACCGCTGTGCCAGGAGCAGCGCTCGAATTTGTCGATGTCGTCGCCGGTTTGACCGCCGAACAGCCGGGCCAGCTCGATATCGCGGCGCGCCAGGACGTGAACGGCCAAGTGTTCGGCCTCGGCAGCCACCTCGAAGGTGTGGTTGCGCTTGGACATTCCCACCAGGAACCTCGGCGGCTCGATGCTGCTCTGGGTGGCGAACCCGACCAGACAACCCGAGGCGCGTTCGTCGGTCGCCGTGGTCACCACGAACATGGTGTAGTCCAGCATGGTGACCAACTGCTGAAATGACTCGTCCTGCATCTGTCCATCATGTACCCGACGCGCGACGGGCGCGCTGGATTACTGCGCGAATTGGGTTGCGGCGTCCACCAGGTCGAGCAGCGGCTGCGGCAGTACCCCCAGTAGTACGGTTATCGCGGCGCACAGCGCGATGGCCGCCTTGCTCCATACGCTCGGCAGCACCAAGTGCGGCGGATCGGCGGGGGAGTCGGTGAAGAACATCAACACGATCACCCGGACGTAGAAGTAGGCGGCGACACCGCTGGCGATCACGCCGACCACCACCAGTGGCGCCGCGCCACCCTCGGCGGCGGCCTTGAACACCGCGAACTTACTGATGAACCCACTGGTCAGCGGGATGCCGGCGAACGCCAGTAGGAACATCGAAAACAGTAGGCCCACAACGGGATAACGCCGGCCCAACCCGGCCCACCGCGACATGTCGAGCTCCTCTTCGCCGCTGGAGCTGCGAATCAGGTTCACCACCGCGAAGGCGCCCACCGTGGAGAAGCTGTAGGCGACCAGATAGAACAGCGTCGCGGAGATTCCCGCCGGAATCGCGGACAGCACACCGGTCAGCACAAAGCCCGCGTGGGCGATCGAGGAGTAGGCCAGCATCCGCTTGACCTCGGTCTGGGTGATCGCGGCGATGGTGGCCACCACCATGGTCAGTACCGCGATCAGCCACAGCAGTGGGCGCCAGTGGTCATGCAGCGCGGGCAGTGCGACGTAGAGAATCCGCAGCATCGCCCCGAATGCGGCGACCTTGGTGGCTGCCGCCATGAAACCGGTGATCGGCGTGGGCGCCCCGACGTAGACGTCGGGAACCCACGAATGGAACGGCACGGCGCCGACTTTGAAGAACAAGCCCACTAGCAGCAGTCCGGCGCCGATCAGCGCCAGCGGGTCGTTGCTGTGAGCGAACAACTGCTCGCCGATATCCGGCAGCGTCAGCGTCCCGGTGGCGCCGTAGAGCAATGCAGCGCCGAACAGGAACAGCGCCGAGGAAAACGCGCCCAGCAGAAAGTACTTCAGCGCCGCTTCCTGTGAGAGCAGGCGGCGGTAGCGAGCCAGCCCACACAGCAGATACAGCGGCAGCGAGAGCACTTCCAGCGCCACAAACATGGTGACCAGGTCGTTGGCGGCCAGAAACACCATCATGCCGCCGACCGCCAGCAGGGTCAGCGGGAACACCTCGGTCTGGGCCACGCCGGCGCGGGCCGCGTCGAGTTCGGCGATGCTGTCCGGGACCGTCGACGCTTGCGGGGTGAACGCGTCCAGGCCCGCGTGTGCGGGGGCGGTCGGGGCGGGTGCTGTCGCCGCTCCCGGGCCTTCGGGCATACCCGCGCCGATATTGCGCTCGGCAATGAACACCACGGCCATGATCCCGACCAGCACGATGGTGCCCTGCAGTATCAGCGCGGGTCTGTCGACCGCCACGGCGCCCAGCACTGCGATGCGGCCGGCTTCCGGCAATTCGCGGCCCACCGCGACGACGGCGGCGAACGCCGCGATCAAGCCGCCGACGGCGAGCAGGAACTGCATCCCGTACCGTGCCCGACGCGGGATGAACGCCTCGAAGAGGACGCCGGTGACCGCCGTACCGAAAACGAGTAGCAGCGGCAGGACGAGGCCGTATTCGACGGATGGGATTGGCATGCCCGACATGGTCAGTGCGCCCCCTCAGCGGTCAGCGGTGCCGGGTCGGTCTCACCAATCGTGGTCAAGGTGTGCTCGACGCCCGGATTGATGATGTCCAGCGCGGGTTTGGGGTAGAAGCCGAGGAACAGCAGCAGTGCGATCAACGGTGTGACGACCAGCAACTCCCGCGGCACCAGATCGCGGATCCGTTCATTGCCTTGGGTGACCGGGCCAGTCATCACCCGCTGATACAGCCACAACATGTAGATCGACGACAACACCAGCGCTGTGGAACCGACCGCAGCCGCCACCCAATACCGGTTGAACGTGCCGATCAAGACCAGAAACTCACTGATGAACGGGGCCAGACCGGGCAGCGACAGGGTGGCCATCGCGGCGACCATGAAGGTGCCGGCCATCACCGGGGCCACTTTCTGCACGCCGCCGTAGTCCGAGATCGCCCGGGCGCCGTCGCGCCGAGCCACCAGGAAACCGGCGATCAGGAACAGTGCCGCCGTGGACAACCCGTGGTTGAGCATGTAGAGCGTCGAACCGCTCTGGCCCTGGCTGGTCATCACGAAGATCCCCAGGATGATGAAACCGAAGTGCGAGATCGACGTGTAGGCGATCAACCGCATCATGTCGCGCTGGCCTATCGCCACCATCGCGCCGTAGACCACGCCGATGACCGCCAGCACGATGATGGCCGGGCGGAAATACGTTGAGGCGTCGGGGAACAGCTGCAGGCAGTATCGCAGCATCCCGAAGGTCCCCACCTTGTCCATCACCGCCATCATCAGCACCGCGGTCGCCGGGGTAGATTCCACCGCCGCGTCGGGCAGCCACCGGTGCAGCGGCCAGAGCGGGGCTTTGACCGCGAAGGCGAACATGAAGCCGGCGAACAGCAGCTTGAGTACGCCGGGATCCACGGTGGTGGTGGCCGGGGAGAAGATCGAGACCAACTCACGGAAGTCGAAGGTGCCGCCGGAGACGCCTTCGCCGGTGCTGACCACGTACACCCCGATCACCGCGGCCAGCATGATCAGACCGCCGAACAGGTTGTACAGCAGGAACTTCAACGCCGCTTGGGAGCGTTTGGCGCCAGTGCCGAAGCCGCCGATCATGAAGTACATCGGGATCAGCATCGCCTCGAAGAACACGTAGAACAGCAGCACGTCCAGCGAGACCAGCGAGATCAGCACCATCGCCTCGACGGTCAGCGTCAGCGCCGCGAACGCGTGCGGACCCCGGCTGCGGAGGCCCGCGCCACCGGTATCGCCGTCGTTCCAGCCGGCCAGCATCAGCAACGGCACCAGCCCAGCGGTCAACAACGCCAGGATCACCGCGATACCGTCTACGCCGAGCGTGTAGCTCGCCCCGAATGCCGGTATCCAGGTATGAGATTCGACGAATTGGTAGGGCGCGGCAACCGGGGTCGTGTCGAACCCGACGGTGACCACGATCGACACCGCCAGGGTCGCAAGGCTCACCAGCAGGCCGGTCCACTTCGCCAGCTCCGTCAGCCGGGACGGCAACACGATGACCAAGCCGGCGCCGACCAGCGGTATCAGCCACAGCAGGCTCAGCCAGGGCAGGTTCGCGTTCACAGCTGCACCGCCAACACGACTGCGATGACTAGGACCGTGCCGGCCAACATGGTCAGCGCGTAGGAGCGCACGTACCCGGTCTGCAGGCGCCGCACCAGGTATGACGCGATCGCGACCAGTCCGGCGGTCATGTTGACCGAGCCGTCCACCACCCGGTCGTCGACGCTGACCATGGCTTGTGCCAGTCGGTTACCCGGACGCATGAGCACCTCCTCGTTGAAGGCATCGCCGTAGAGATACTTGCGGGCCGCCACCGTCAGCGCAGACACGTCGGTGGGCGCGGTGATCGGTATCGGCTTGCGGCCGTACATGTTGTAGGCCACCGCAACACCGAGCAGGACAACGCCCAGGGTGACCGCACCGGTGAGCCAGGCCGGGATCGCGTGCGCGTGTTCGGCCACCGGCGCCACCCGAGTGACCACCGGCTCCAGCCAGTGCTCCAGGCGCCCGCCGATGGCCAGTGCGGCACCGGCGAACACCGCGCCCAGAGCCAGCACGATCATCGGCCAGGTCATCACCCCCGGGGATTCGTGCGGGTGCTGCAGCGCGCGCTCCGCACTCACCTCGGAATCGTCGGCGGCCCAGCGACGCTCGCCGCCGAACGTCATCAGCATCACCCGGGTCATGTAGAACGCGGTGATACCCGCGCCCAGGATCGTGACCGCCCCCAGCACCCAGCCGCGAGTGCCGCCGGAGGCCAGCGCGGCCTCGATGATGGCGTCCTTGGACCAGTAGCCGGCAAAAGGCGGCACCCCGATGATCGCCAGGTAACACAGGCCGAACGTCACGAACGTCACCGGCATGAAGCTGCGCAGGGCACCGTAGCGGCGCATGTCCTGTTCGTCGTTCATCCCGTGCATCACCGACCCGGAGCCCAGGAACAGCCCCGCCTTGAAGAAACCGTGGGTGAGCAGATGCATGATCGCGACCGCGTAACCGGCCGGACCCAGGCCCGCGGCCAGCACCATGTAGCCGATCTGGCTCACCGTGGAGGCGGCCAGCGCCCGCTTGATGTCGTCGTTGGCGCAGCCGATGATCGCGCCGAACAGCAGCGTGAGGGCACCGACCACCACCACCGCGAGCCGGGCGTCGGGGGACAGGTCGAACACCGGGCCGGACCGCACGATCAGGTACACGCCGGCGGTCACCATGGTGGCCGCGTGGATCAGTGCCGACACCGGGGTGGGGCCTTCCATGGCGTCGAACAACCAGGCCTGCAACGGAACTTGTGCGGACTTGGCGCAGGCGCCCACCAGCAGCAGCAGACCGATGGCGGTGGTCAGGCCGCTGGGGCCGGCGTCACCGACCGCGCCGAACAGGCCGTCGTAGGACAGCGTGCCGAATCCGGCGAACATGACGAACATGGCCAGCGAGAGCCCGATGTCGCCGACCCGGTTGGACACGAACGCCTTCTTGCCGGCAGCGGCGGCTACCGGCTTGGCGTACCAGAATCCGATCAGCAGGTAAGACGCCAGACCCACACCTTCCCAGCCCACGTAGAGACCCAGGTAGTTGTCGGCGACGACCAGCAGCAGCATCGCCGCGACGAACAGGTTCAGGTAGGCGAAAAAGCGCCGGCGGTCGGGGTCGTGCTTCATGTAGCCGGTCGAATAGATGTGGATCAACGCGCCGACGCCGCTGATCAGCAGTACGAAGCAGATCGACAGCTGGTCGATCAGTATCCCGAAATCGACCTGCAGGGCACCGACCGGCACCCAGCTGAACAGGTGCGTGTGAATCGCCCGGTCATCGCCGGTGCGGCCGAGCATCTCGGCCAGCAGGGCCAGCCCGATCCCGAAGGAGCCGAGCACGCCTGCGCAGGCCAGCAGGTGTCCCCACCGGTCGGTGCGGCGCCCGCCGAGCAACAGGATCAGCGCACCGGCCGTCGGCAGCGCCACCAGCAGCCAGCTCAGCTGACTCATGTTCGTCATAGCGCTCCCAAACTCCTAGCCGCGCAGTAGGTTCGCGTCGTCGACCGAGGCGGATCGCCGGGCCCGGAAGATCGTCATGATGATGGCCAGACCGATCACCACCTCGCAGGCGGCGACGACCATGGTGAAGAACGCCACCATCTGGCCGTCGAGCTGGGAGTGCAGCCGCGCGAAGGTGACGAACGCGAGGTTGGCGGCGTTGAGCATCAGCTCGACGCACATGAACATCACCAGCGCGTTGCGGCGCAACAGCACTCCGGTGGCGCCGACGGTGAACAGCATTGCCGACAGGTACAGGTAGTTCTCCGGATTCACTGGTCCGATTCCTCCCCGTTGGCGATCGCATCGTCGGCATGTTCGGCGTTGCCGGTGGCACCGACCCAGCGGTGCGTCAAGGTATCCGACACCGACAGCTCCGAGTAGGTGCCGTCGGGCAGGCGTGCGGCGATATCGACGGCGTTGTGGCGGGCATAGACACCGGGGGTGGGCAGCGGTGTCGCTCGTCGGCCGGCCTGGAAGCGCTGAATGGACAGCTCCCGCTGTGTCATTCGCGGCTGCAGTCGCTCGCGGTGTGTCAGCACCATGGCGGCGAGCACCGCGGTGATCAGGAGCGCACTGGTGAGCTCGAACGCCCACAAGTAGCGGGTAAAGATCAGCGCCGCCAGTCCCTCGACGTTGTGCTGGCTCAGGTCCGCCGACCCGGTGCCGGTCGCGGCGGGCGTGCCGATGCTGCGTAGGTGCATTGTCGCGCCGCCGATCCCGGCGATCAGCAGCATCCCGAAACCGATCCCGGCGAGCGTCGCGCCGACCCGCTGGCCGCGCAGGGTCTCCACCAGGGACTCAGCGGAGTCGACACCGATCAGCATCATCACGAATAGGAACAGCATCATTACCGCGCCGGTGTAGACGACGATCTGCACCACCCCGAGGAACATGGCGTCCTGGGTGAAGTAGAACACCGCCAGGATCAGCATCGTCATCGCCAAAAACAGTGCCGAGTACACCGCTTTGGCGGCGGTGACAACGCCGATGGCTCCGACCACGGCAAGGGCACCCAGAATCCAGAACGTCACCGCTTCCCCGGTGGAGGTGCGCACGACGATGTCGGCGGCGAGCAGCGTGGTGCCCATCAGGCTTTGCCCTGCTTGACTCGGTCGAGCATCACGAACAGGTCCGGGTCAGCGTCGAGCCCGGCCGGGCTGACCCTGCCCAAGTAATAATCCTTTTCGGTGGCGCCGGGCGGCATCGCATGCGGCGGCGCGATCATGCCGGGTCCCAGCGGCGCCAGCAACTGATCGCGCTCCCAGATCAGCTCGGCGCGGTTGTCGGCGGCCATCTCGTAGTTGTTGGTCATGGTCAGCGCGCGGGTGGGGCAGGCCTCGATGCACAGTCCGCAGCCGATGCAGCGCAGGTAGTTGATCTGGTAGACGCGGCCGTAGCGTTCGCCGGGGGAGAAGCGTTCCTCGTCGGTGTTGTCGGCTGCTTCCACGTAGATGGCGTCGGCCGGGCAGGCCCACGCGCACAATTCGCACCCGATGCACTTCTCCAGCCCGTCCGGGTGCCGGTTGAGTTGGTGACGGCCGTGGTAGCGCGGCGCCGTCGGCTTCTTGTGTTCGGGATAGCCGTCGTTGATCGGCCGCTTGAACATCGTCTTCCAGGTGACGCCGAACCCGGCCAGGGCGTCTCTCAAGCTAGCCATTGACGTCCTCCTTGACCCGCGATGGATTGCGTTGCGGCAGCGGTGGTGTCGGGAATGATCCTTCGGACGCGACGGTAGGAGCCGCCGGTGCTGGTTCGTCGAGGCGACTGTTCAGCGCGCTGAATTTGCGATGCAGCACCAGTAGCAGCACCACGGTGGTCAGCGTGCTCATGCCGGCCAGTGCCAGCTGCCAGTGCTCGTAGCCGTCGTTACGCAGGCTGCGCAGCACCGCGGCGAGCATCACCCAGGCCAGCGCCACCGGGATCAGGATCTTCCAACCCAGCGCCATGAACTGGTCGTAACGCAGCCGGGGCAGGGTGCCGCGCAGCCAGATGTAGACGAAGATGAAACCCCACAGTTTGGCGGTGAACCACAGTAACGGCCACCAGCCGGTGTTGGCGGCCGGCCACATGTTGAACGGGAACGGAGCGTGCCAGCCGCCGAGGAACAACGTGACGGCGACGGCCGAAACCGTGGTCATGTTGATGTATTCGGCGAGGAAGAACAGGGCGAACTTCAGCGATGAGTACTCGGTGTGGAAACCACCGACCAACTCGCCTTCGGCCTCGGGCAGGTCGAACGGGGCCCGGTTGGTTTCACCGACCATCGCGGTCAGGTACACCATGAACGACGGCATCAGCAGGAACGCGAACCAGGCCCGATCCTGGGCCGCCACGATGCCCGAGGTCGCCATGGTTCCGGCGTAGAGGAATACCGACGCGAAGGCCAGGCCCATCGCGACCTCGTAGGAGATCACCTGGGCGGTGGAGCGGATCCCGCCGAGCAGGGGATAGGCGGATCCCGACGACCAGCCGGCCAGGATGATCCCGTACACCCCGATCGAGGACATCGCCAGAACGAACAGCACCGCGATCGGCAGGTCCGCCAGTTGCAGTGCGGTGCGGTGGCCGAAAATGCTGACCTCCGGGCCGAGCGGGATCACGGCGAATGCGGTGATTGCCGGCACCGTCGAGATGATCGGTGCCAACGCGTAAATCGCGCGGTCGACGTTGAAGGGGGTGATGTCCTCCTTGAGCGCCAGTTTGATCGCATCCGCCAGGCTTTGCAGCCAGCCTTTCGGTCCGACCCGGTTGGGTCCGGGGCGCATCTGCATGCGGCCCACGACTTTTCGTTCGATGACGATCGCCAGGACCACGGTGAGAATCAGGAACACGAAGACGCCCAGCGCCTTGGCCAGCATCAACCACCAGGGATCGGTCATGATTTGCGTCCAATCTGTACCGTCGCGCCCAGGGCGGCCCCGAGATCCCGGTGCATCGCGGAGCCGCGCGAATTCATCGGCAGCCACACCACGTTGTCCGGCATCTCGGTGATGACCAACGGCAGGGTGATGCTGCCGTGGTCGGTGCTGACCGTGACCGGTTCACCTTCGGCCACACCGATATCGGCGGCCGTCGTCGCCGACAGGCGCGCCACCGGTTGGCGGGCGGTGCCGGCCAAGTTCGGTTCGCCGGCTTGCATGCGCCCCTCGTCCAGCAGCATGCGCCAACCGGCCAGCACGGCTTCGCCGGTGCCGGGCTGCGTTGGTGAACCCGCGGCGACGTCGGGGTCGGCGACTCGCTCACCGGACCAGATGCCCAGTCTCGCCAGCTCGTCGCGCGCGGCTTCCAGGGTGGCCAGTCCCAGCGCGACGCCCATCTCCTCGGCGAGGACGTCGAGCACTCGCCGGTCGGGTAGCGCGCCGGTATCACCGAGTGCGACACCGAACCGTCGATGGCGGCCTTCCCAGTTGACGTAGGTGCCGGACTTCTCGGCCGCGGCAGCCACCGGCAGCACCACGTCGGCACGTTCGGTGACCTCGCTGTGCCGCAACTCGAGGCTGACCAGGAATCCGACCGCGTCCAGGGCGGCCAGTGCCGCCGCCGGGTCGGCCAAGTCGGTCGGCTCCACCCCGCCGACCACCAGTGCTCCCAACGTTCCGTCGGCCGCGGCCGCCAGGATGGCGTCGGTGTCGCGCCCGGCCTGCGACGGGAGGTCGTCGGGGCCGTCGAGACCCCAGGCCTGCGCGACTTCGGCGCGTGCCGCCGGGTCACCCAGCGGACGCCCACCGGGGAGCAGGCCGGCCAGCGCGCCGCCGTCCAGTGCGCCGCGTTCCCCGGCCCGGCGAGGCACCCAGGCCAACTTCGCGCCGGTGGCGCCGGCCAGCCGGAGCGCCGCCGACAGTGCTCCCGGTGAGGCGGCCAGCCGCTCGCCGACCAGCACCACCGCGCCCGGCCGGCGAAGGGAATCTCCGACGTCTCCGGTGTGCAGGCCGTCCAGCGCCGCCGCCTCGCCGCCGGGAACGACTGCCAACAGGGTGCCGAACATCTTGGTCAGCCCGCGATCGGCAAACGGCGCCAGGCTGAACACCTTGGTGGCGTTCTTGCGGGCCGCCTTGCGCAGCCGCAGGAAGACCATCGGTGCTTCTTCCTCGGGCTCCAGGCCGGCCAGCAGCACCGCTGGCGCGGCCTGCAGGTCGGCGTAGCTGACATCGATCCCGTGGCCTGCCACCCGGGCAGCCAAGAACGCGGCCTCTTCGGCGGACTGGGCGCGCGCCCGGAAGTCGATGTCATCGCTGTGCAGCGCCACCCGGGCGAACTTGGCGTAACTGTAGGCGTCCTCGGCCGACATCCGGCCGCCGACCAGCACTCCGGTGCGCCCGCGCGCTGCGGCCAGGCCGCGTGCCGCGACCGCCACCGCGTGCGGCCAGGAGGTCGCGACCAGATTCCCGCTGTCGTCACGGACCAGCGGTGTGGTGATCCGGTCGCCCTGGGTGGCGTAGGTGAACGCCCAGCGGCCCTTGTCGCAGTTCCATTCCTCGTTGACGTCTGGGTCTTCGCCGGCCATCCGTCGCATCACCTTGCCGCGACGGTGGTCGGTGCGTTCGGCGCAGCCGCCGGCGCAGTGCTCGCAGACGGTGGGGGTGGAAACCAGGTCGAAGGGGCGGGCCCGGAACCGGTAGGAGGCGCCGGTGAGCGCGCCCACCGGGCAGATCTGCACGGTGTTGCCCGAGAAGTAGGAGTCGAACGGCGTGTCGGTGTAGATGCCGACCTGCTGCAGGGCGCCGCGATCCATCATCTCGATGAGCTTGTCCCCGGCGATCTCATTCGCGAAGCGGGTGCAGCGTGCACACAGGATGCAACGGTCCCGGTCCAGCAGTACCTGCGAGGAGATGTTGATCGGCTTGGGATAATGGCGTTTGGTCTCTTCGAAGCGAGTCTCGGTGCGGCCGTGCGACATCGCCTGGTTCTGCAGCGGGCACTCACCGCCCTTGTCGCAGGTCGGGCAGTCCAGCGGGTGGTTGATCAGCAGCAGTTCCATCACCAGGTGCTGGGCGCGGTCGGCTTCGGCGGAGGTGTGTTGGGTGCGTACCACCATTCCGTCGGTGGCGGCCACCGCGCACGACGGCTGCGGCTTGCGCTGGCCCTCCACCTCGACCATGCATTGCCGGCACCAGGCCACCGGGTCCAGCAGCGGGTGGTCACAGAATCGCGGAACTTCGATGCCCAACTGTTCGGCGGCCCGAATGATCAAGGTGCCCTTGGGGACCGTGATCTGTTGGTCGTCGATGGTGAGGGTCACCGACTCCTGGCCGTCAGGCTGAGAAGTTTGAGTCACGCCACACCGCCTGCTGCTCCACCTGGCACGAACATGCTCGCTTTCGGGTCGAACGGGCAGCCCCCCTCGAGGTGGGCGATGTACTCATCACGGAAGTACTGGATCGACGACTTCACCGGCATGGCCGCGCCATCACCCAAGGCACAGAAGGACTTTCCGAACAAAACGTCGGCGATGTCCAGCAGCGTCTCGAGGTCTTGCGGGGTGCCGCGGCCGGATTCCAGCCGTTCGTAGATGGGCACCAGCCAGTAGGTGCCCTCACGACACGGCGTGCACTTGCCGCAGGACTCATGCTTGTAGAACTCCGACCAGCGTCCGGCCGCACGCACCACGCAGGTGGTCTCATCGAAGATCTGTAATGCCTTGGTGCCCAGCATCGAGCCCACCGAGGCCATGCCCTCGTAGTCCAACGGGATGTCGAGGTGCTCGTCGGTCAGGATTGGGGTCGACGATCCGCCCGGCGTCCAGAACTTCAACCGGTGTCCGTCGCGTACCCCGCCGGCGTAGCCGAGCAGCTCGCGCAGCGTGATGCCCAGCGGCGCCTCGTACTGGCCGGGCCGGTTGACGTGCCCGGACAGCGAATACAGGGTGAATCCGCGGGATTTCTCGGTTCCCATCGACCGGAACCACTCTGGGCCGTTGCGCAGGATCGACGGCACACTGGCGATCGATTCGACGTTGTTGACCACCGTCGGCGACGCGTATAACCCGGCCACCGCGGGGAACGGCGGGCGCAGCCGCGGCTGGCCTCGATAGCCCTCCAGCGACTCGATCAGTGCGGTCTCCTCGCCGCAGATGTAGGCGCCCGCTCCGGCGTGCACGGTGATGTCCAGGTCGAAGCCGCTACCGCCGATGTCGGTGCCCAGCAGCCCGGCCGCATACGCCTCGGCGACCGCGGCCTGCATCCGACGCACCACCGGCAGCACCTCGCCGCGAATGTAGATGAAGGCGTGGCGGGCGCGGATCGCGTAGCAGCACACGATCATGCCCTCGATGAGCACATGCGGTGTCGCCATCAGCAGCGGCATGTCCTTGCAGGTGCCGGGCTCGGACTCGTCGGCGTTGACCAGCAGATAGTGGGGCTTCGCGCCGGCGCCTTCACTGCCCTGGGGGACGAAGGACCACTTGGTTCCGGTGGAGAACCCGGCGCCGCCTCGGCCACGCAACCCGGAGTCCTTGACCAGTTCGATGACTTCGTCGGGTGTCATCGCCAGCGCGCGCTTCATGCCGAGGTAGCCGTCATGGCGGCGGTAGGTCTCAAGGGTCCACGACTCGGGTTCGTCCCAGTAGCTGCTGAGCACCGGAGTCAGCGGTGTGCCCTCGGGCGGTGTTCCTTTGGTAAGGGTCATTTCGCACCCCTATCGGCGTTGCTGCCGGGCTCCGGTGCCGTCATCCCACGTTCGCGGGCCACTTGCAGGCCGGCCAGCGTCGCCGCGCCGGCACCGCCTTGGCCGTCGTCGGAGCGATCGTCGGGGAAGCCGGCGAGAATCCGCTCGGTGGCCGCGAAACTGCACAGCGGCATCCCGCGGGTGGGCCGCACCTCGGCGTCGTCACGCAACTTGTCGACCAATTCGCGTGCCGATTCCGGAGTCTGGTTGTCGAAGAACTCCCAGTTGACCATCACCACCGGCGCGTAATCGCAGGCGGCATTGCACTCGATGTGCTGCAGGGTGACCGAACCGTCCGCGGTGGTCTGATCGTTTCCGACGCCCAAGTGCTCCTTGAGGCCGTCGTAGATGGCGTCGCCGCCCATCACCGCGCACAGCGTGTTGGTGCAGACGCCGACCAGGTACTTGCCGGTGGGATCACGCCGGTACATCGAGTAGAACGACGCGACTCCGGCGACGTCGGCGCTGGTCAGTCCGAGCAGCTCTGCGACGAACGACAGGCCGGCCGGGGTGACGTAGGTGTCCTGCGATTGCACCAGATGCAGCAGCGGCAGGATCGCCGAGCGTGGCTGCGGGTAGCGGCCGATGATCTCCTTGGCGTCGGCCTCCAGTTGGGCCCGCACGTCGGGGGAGTAGGTGGTCGGCGCGCCGGGGTGGTTGAACTGGTTGGGTTCCTCGGGCTGTCGGCCCAGCTGCAGAAAGACTCGGTTGCCGTCGGTCCCGGCGGTCGGCGGCATCAACCGGCCGCGCCCGGTCTTGTTGACGCCGACTTTGTCGATCTCGCCGCCCGGCGCGCTCATCGGTCCACCCCGCCCATGACGGGGTCGATGCTGGCGACCGCGGCGATCACGTCGGCGATCAGCCCGCCCTCGCTCATGGCGGCCACCGCCTGCAGATTGGTAAACGACGGATCCCGGTAGTGCACTCGGTAGGGGCGGGTACCGCCGTCGCTGACCATGTGCACCCCCAGTTCGCCGCGGGGCGACTCGACCGAGACGAACACCTGCCCCGGCGGCACCCACAAATCCTCGGTGACCCGCTTGAAGTGGTGGATCAGACCTTCCATCGAGTGGCCCATGATCCAGCCGATGTGTTCACGGGAGTTACCCTGCCCGTCCGGGCCGATGGTCAGGTCGGCAGGCCAGGCGATCTTGCGGTCGGAAACCATCACTGGCTGTCCGTGCAGCTTGGCCAACCTTTCTACACACTGTTCGACGATTTTCAGGGACTCCTTGATCTCTGCGATGCGGATCAGGTAGCGGCCGTAGGCATCACAGCCGTCGTCGGTGATGACCTCGAACTCGTAGTCCTGGTAGCCGCAGTAGGGCTCCGCACGTCGCACGTCATAGGGCAGGCCCGTCGAGCGCAGCACCGGACCGGTGATGCCCAACGCCATGCATCCGGTCAGGTCTAGGTAGCCCACGCCCTTGGTGCGGGCCCTCCAGATGTAGTTTTCGGTCAGCAGGTCCTCGATGTCCTTGAGTCGCTTGGGCATCAGCTTGAGGAAATCACGAATCATGGGGACCGCGTCATCGGGCAGATCCACCGACACGCCGCCGGGCCGGACATACTGGTGGTTCATCCGCAGCCCGGTGATCGCCTCGAAGATGTCGAGCACCAGCTCCCGTTCCCGGAAACCGAACAGCATCACCGTGAGCGCGCCGAGCTCCATGCCGCCGGTCGCGAGCGCGACCAGATGCGAGGACATCCGGTTGAGTTCCATCATCAAAACCCGGATGACACTGGCGCGTTCGGGGATGTCGTCGGTGATACCCAGCAGCTTCTCCACGCCGAGGCAGTAGGCGGTCTCGTTGAAGAACGGCGACAGATAGTCCATCCGGGTCACGAACGTGACGCCCTGGGTCCAGTAGCGACTTTCCAGATTCTTCTCGATGCCGGTGTGCAGATAGCCGATGCCGCAACGGGCTTCGGTCACCGTCTCGCCCTCGAGCTCGAGGATCAGCCGCAGCACGCCGTGCGTCGACGGGTGTTGGGGCCCCATATTGACGACAATGCGTTCGCCGGGGTCGGCGGCCTTGGCGGCCTCGACCACCTGATCCCATTCCTGCCCACCGACGTTGAGGATGGTGTGCGGTGTATCGGTGCTCATTACTTGTAAGCCCTCCGCTGGTCCGGCGGCGGTATCTGTGCGCCCTTGTACTCGACCGGGATGCCGCCCAATGGGTAGTCCTTGCGCTGCGGGTGACCGTGCCAGTCGTCGGGCATCTCGATCCGGGTCAGCGACGGGTGGCCGTCAAAGATGATCCCGAAGAAGTCGTAGGTCTCCCGCTCATGCCAGTCGGTGGTGGGGTAGATCGCAAACAGCGACGGAATGTGCGGATCCGCATCGGGGGCAGCGACTTCCAGGCGGACGCGGCGGTTGTGGGTGATGGATCGCAGCGGATATACCGCGTGCAACTCACGGTCGGCGTCGCCGGGGTAGTGCACACCGGAGACCCCGAGACTCAGTTCGAAGCGCAGCTCCGGCTCGTCACGCAGCAGCTGGGCCACCGCCGGCAGCTGCGCGCGAGGCACGTAGAGGGTCAGCTCGTCGCGGTAGACCACGACTTTCTCGATGGCGTCGGTAAACTCGATTCCGTTGCGCTGCAGGGCGGCGGTGAGGGTGTCGACGAGTTCGTCGAAGTACCCGCCGTAGGGCCGTGGGGTCTCGCCGGGGAGTGCGGCCTCGGTAACGAGGCGTCCGTATCCCGACGTATCGCCGGTGCCCGTCGCGCCGAACAGGCCGTGGCGGACCTTGATGACGTCCTCGGGTCCGTTTCGGTCCGCATCGCTTGCCTCGCTCACCGCAGCAACCCCCTCAGCTCCCAGGTGGACGGGGCCGATAGGGCCGCCTGCTCGGTCTCGGTGATCACCTGTTCCCGGTTGGCGCCCAAGGGCATCGAACGAATCTTCTCGTGCAGCTTGAGGATTGCGTACATCAGCATCTCCGGTCGGGGCGGACAACCGGGCAGGTAGATGTCGACCGGGACGACATGGTCCACGCCCTGCACGATCGCGTAGTTGTTGAACATCCCGCCCGACGACGCGCACACACCCATCGACAGCACCCATTTGGGCTCCACCATCTGGTCGTAGATCTGGCGCAGCACCGGTGCCATCTTCTGGCTGACCCGGCCTGCCACGATCATCAGATCGGCCTGACGCGGTGAGGCTCGGAACACCTCCATCCCGAATCGGGACAGGTCGTAGTCGGGCGCCATCGTCGACATCATCTCGATCGCACAACAGGCCAGGCCGAAGGTCGCCGGCCACAGCGACCCGGTGCGGAAGTACCCGGCCAGGTCTTCCACGGTGGACAGCAGGAGCCCGCTCGGCAGTTGCTCTTCTAATCCCATGTCTAAGCCCGCCTACTCCCACTCAATCCCAATTCAGGCCGCCGCGCCGCCAGACGTACGCGTAGGCGACGAACACGATGACGGCGAACAGCACCATTTCGATGAGGGCGAACACTCCGAGCCCGTCGAAGGCAACCGCCCAGGGGTAGAGAAAAACGATCTCGATGTCGAAGACGATGAACAGCATCGCGGTCAGGTAGTACTTCACCGGGAAGCGCTGCCCGGGCGGGGCGTGCGGCCCGCTGACCGGCTGGTCTGTGGGTTCGATGCCGCACTCGTAGGCTTCTAGTTTCGACCGGTTGTAGCGCGAGGGACCCACCAGAGCGGTGGCGACCACGGAAAATACGGCGAAACCGGCGGCGAGCGCGGCGAGGACCAGGATCGGCAGGTAGAGGTTCATGCTCAGTGACGTAGTTCCCTTCCGGGCGCCGATGTGACTTCAGGCACAGCCTAGTCCGCCGCCACGAGGCGGTTGGGAAGAATCCGAAATTGCCGACAACTGTGACGGGCATCACCTGTAGCGGTAACGGCGACAGGGGAATTCGCCTCTGAGGCTGCCCTAACCCCGGCGGTTCAGCGAGCCTCGACGGAGGAGAGGTGAAGCTGGGACCGGCGTATGAACTGAGCGGTTCAGCGAGCCTCGACGGAGGAGAGGTGAAGCTGGGACCGGCGTATGAACGGAGCGGTTCAGCGAGCCTCGACGGAGGAGAGGTGAAGCTGGGACCGGCGTATGAACTGAAGGGTTCAGCGAGCCTCGACGGAGGAGAGGTGAAGCTGGGACCGGCGCGTTAACCGCGCGTCGGCGTGCGGAGCAGACCCAGCACCGCCTGGCTCAATTCCATCGGGTCAATCGGGTGGGCCACCGCGGCGTCGGCATGTGACCATTTGGCCAACCAGGCGTCGTCGGCGCGGCCGGTGAGCACCACGATCGGCGGGCACGGCGTGATTTCGTCTTTGAGCTGTTTGCAGATGCCCATGCCCCCGGCCGGGGCGGCCTCTCCGTCCAGGATGGCCAGGTCGATGCCACCGGCATCCATCTGCCGGATCACCACCGGCTCGGTTGCGACCTCGACATAACTCAGCTCCGGTAGGTCCGGGTGCAGCTGCTTGCCCAACGCGGTTATAACCCGTGCACGGGTCGCGGCGTCGTCACTGTAGACAAGGATTCGCAGCGCGGCATTGGTGTCGGACACGGTCCAGATGCTACTGCGCAGGTTCTGCCGATACATCGGGTTTGGAGCAGCGCCGTCGAAGTGATTGTCGCGCAGGAACTCTAGGGGCTATCGGGTGTATCCCGGATGGTCAATCGCCAGCCGATGCTCCACCAGGGTGTACAGGCAGGCGGTGAGCGCCTCGGGCCGGTCGTCGAGTTCACCGGCCCGGATGGCGGCGGCCAGCTCTTCCTCGTCGGCGAACCCCAGCCCGGCCAGGGCCTCGGCGACGACGCCACCGGTGGTGTCGCGCAACTCCCGTTCGACGATTCGCAGTGCGTTGGCCGCCACTCGCGCGTGAAACCTGACCTGGCTGTCGGTGGCGGCGTGTTCGTCACGATTGACCAGCGCCGTGTCGAGGAACTCGGTGACCGCGGCAACGAGTTCGGCCGCGGTGGGGCGGCGCCCGGCGCTCACGGCCGGACTCCATCGAGCAGGCGCAGCACGTCCCATTCGGATTCGGAGACCCGCCGACCGATGGTCGCCAGCTCCACCGAACGGGTTTGACCGCTGAGGTGACGCTGTGCCTGGTAGCGGCAGATGATGCCCCATCGCAGCGTGCCCAGCAGTAGCCACCAGTCGAACCGTTCCGGATCAACGCGGTGCCCGCTGGCCTGCTCATAGGCGGTCAGGAAGGCGTCGATATTGCCGAGTCCACCGGCGGCGCGCTCTCGCGGCGCGCCGAACCGCCAGGCTCGCAGGCAGAACCAGGCCAAGTCCTCGCATCCGTCGCCGAGGTGCACCAGCTCCCAGTCCAGCACGGCGGCCAGGTCACCGGCGCCGGAGACCATCAGGTTGCCCATCCGGAAGTCGCCGTGGACCAGCTGCGTCGGCACCGGCGGTGGACGATCGGCGGCCAGCCGCCGAAACGCCCACTCGAAGGCAGCGGTGGTGTCGGGCAGGGCATCAAGCTGGGCGCGGCACGCGGATAGCTGGTCTTCGGCGCTGAGCGCGACGCCAGCCGGGTCGCCCCGGTGGATGGCACCCAGCGCCCGCGCGCACTGGCCCAGCAGTTGTTCGCGTCCGGCCGCATCGAGCTGGCGCTCGATACGGCGAACCACCGTTTCGCCGTCGATCAGGTCGCAGATCAGATACGGATTCCCCAGTGCTGCAGGGGAATTATCGGCGACCAGCACGTTCGGGACCGGTGCGCCGGCCTCGCCGGCGGCGCGCTGGGCCTGCGCCTCGAGTTCCATGCTGGCGTAGAGCTCCTCGATCGGCCCGGTGCGCAGAATCAGCGACCGGCGGCCCCGGGTGTCGGTGACGGCATCGAAAGCCCAGGTGACGCGGCTGGCGCCGCCGGTCAGGGCGCGTAGGCCCTCGACGGTGACGGGGCCCAACACCGGCGTCAGCACATCGGCCAGCCGGTCGGCGAGCTGATCGGCGGGCCCACCCGGTTTCATGGCCGCCTATCGAACCCGAACAGTCGCTGCGCGACCCGACGGATCTGGATCTCCTCGGCGCCCTCGGTGATCCGGTATCGGCGATGGTGTCGATAGATGTGCTCGAACTGTTCGTGGCGGGTGTAGCCGATTCCGCCGTGAATCTGGATGGCACGGTCGGCGGCTTCGCACACCAGCCGGTTGGCACGGTAGTTGGCCATCGATACCTTGTCGGAGACCTCCAGGTGGTGGTCGCGGTCCAGGTGCCAGGCCGCATAGTTCACCAGCAGTCGCACCATCTGAGCCTCGGTCTGCAATTCGGCCAGCGGCCACTGCACCGCCTGGTTGACCGACAGCGGCTTTCCGAACACGGTGCGTTGCCGGGCGTATTCGGCGGCCCGGTCGATGCAGTACTGCGCGGCGCCCAGGCTGGAGGCGGCCTGGCGGATCCGGTTTTCGTGCAGGAAGGTCTGGGCCACGTCCAACCCGCCGTCGACCTCGCCGAGCACGGCTTCGGCGGGCACCCGCACATTGCGGAGTTCGACCTCGCCGTGGTCGGTAGGCATGTTGAAGGTCCACCAGTAGAACGGGATGGTGAATCCCGGGGTGTCGGTGGGCACCAGGAACGCGGTGATGCCGCGCGCCGAGCCCGCCTCGCCGGAGGTGCGGGCAAACACCAGGTCGTGGGTGGCACGATGCACTCCGGTGTTGAACCGTTTGGCGCCGTTGATCACCCACGTGTCACCGTCGAGTTCGGCGCGGGTTTCCAGCCACGTCGCATCCGAGCCGTGCTCGGGTTCGGTCAAACCGAAGGCCATCGACCGTTCGCCGGTGATCATGGCTTGGGAGAACTCGCGGCGTTGCTCGTCGGTGCCGAACCGCTCCATCATGATCACCTGCGGGAAGTTCCCGACGATCGACGACTCGTCCTGCAGATCGTTGTGCAGGCCGAGGCCCTTGTGGGCCAGGTGTTCCCGGATCACCGCCATGTCGACGTTGGATCCGTCTCGGCCACCCAGGGAGGCCGGCAACCCGTACCGCAGCCAGCCCGCGTCGTCAGCACGGCGGCGCATCTCGTCGAGCAGCTCTTCCCACTCGCGTCGCGGGATGCCGCCGCGCTCCACGTCGGTGCGGGCAAACTCGCGCCGGTGGTCGAAATACTGCATGTGCTCGGCCTGCAGCGGTGCGATCTCGCGCTCGATGAAGTCGTCCATCTCGGCGAGCACCCCGGGAAGGTGTTCGGGCAGTGTGAAATCCATGGCGTGTCCTTCAGTTGTCAGCGATCAACGGCCGTACAGGGTCTTTCTCCAGATCGTCGACAGCGTCTCGATGGCGTCGCTGTCACTGATCCGCCATCCCGGCCCCGACGGGCCGACGAACACGACGGTGAAATTCTCGAACAGCAGCGCGATGGCCGCCGCGATGTGGTCGGGGTCGAGCTCGGTGCCATAGCCCTGCTGCTGTGCGCGTCGCACCGAGGCGGTGACGATCTCCATACCGAACCTGCGGAACTCGTTCTGCAGCGCGGCGAATCGCTCGCTGGTCGCCGCCAGCTGTGCGACCGCGATCATGACGCCGATGTTCGGTTTGAACATGGCCCAATAGGCGCTGACCACCGAGGAGAAGAACTCGGTGTCCTCCGGGGACTCCGGCAGCCGCATCTTGAGTCCGGACGGCTCGACCACCTGGGTCAGAAACGACTCGGCCAACGCGGCCAGCAGATCTTCCTTGTCGCGGAAGTACCGGTAGAGCACCGCCGTGGACTTTCCGGCGGCCGATGTGATGTCGGCCAGTGTGGTGCCGTGAAATCCGCGTTCGGCAAACAGTTCTCGGGCGGCCTGCTCGATCGCACCGCGCGTCAGGCGTCCCTTCGAACTGAGCTCACGCTGGGTGGACATCGAGGCGCTCAGACCCGCTTCCGGTCTCCGGCGGCCAGCAGCGCGCTGGGCAGCCCGTGGCCGACCACGGTGCTGGCCACGCCGGCCGCGGCGATGGCGGCGTCCAGATCGATACCGGTGTCGACGCCGCTGTCGCCGAGCAGGTAGACCAGGTCCTCGGTGGCGATATTGCCGGTGGCGCCCGGGGCGAACGGGCAGCCGCCCAGGCCGCCGGCCGAGGCGTCGAGCCGGGTGATTCCGGCTTGCACCGCCGCGTAGGCGCAGGCCAGCCCGGAGCCGCGGGTGTTGTGGAAGTGCGCTCCCAGCGGGATGTCACCGATGATCGGCTGCACCGCCTTGATCAGATCGGTGACGCGCCGAGGGGTGGCCGTGCCGATCGTGTCGGCGATGGCGATCCGGTCGACCCCGAAAGCGGTTGCCGAGGCCGCGATATCGGTGACGCGGCCGGGATCCGTCGGGCCGTCGAACGGGCAGTCCCATGCGGTGGCGATGATGACCTCCACCGAAGCGCTGGCGTCATGGGCGATACCGGCGATGTCGGTGATCGCGGCGACGGCCGCTTCGGTGGGGCGCCCGACGTTGGCGGTGCTGAAGGCATCCGAGGCGCACACCACGTACTCGATGGACTTCAGGCCGGCGGCTACCGCCCGGGCTGCGCCACCGGGGCTGGCGACCAGGGCGGAGAACTCCAGTTCGGGGTAACGCCACAGCTCGGCAGCCAGCTCGGCGGCGTCCGCGAGCGCCGGAACTTTGGTCGGGGAGACGAATGAGGTCACCTCGACCTCGCGGACACCGGTCGCGGCGATCGCGGCCAGCAGTTCGAGCTTGGCGCTCAACGGGATCGGTGCTTCGATCTGCAGACCGTCGCGCAGCGCGACCTCGCGGATCGTGACCTGGCCGGGCAGTGTGCTCACAGCACCCCCTCGGTGCGTAGCGCGTCCATCTGCGCGCTGGTCTTGCCGAGCAGGCCGGCGTAGACCTCGTCGTTGTGCTGGCCAGGCCGGGCCGATCCGGCGTTGCGGATGGTGCCGGGGCTCTCCGAGAGCACGGGCATGACGCCGGGTCCCAGCACGGTGCGCTCGGCGCCTTCGTCCCAGTGCTCGGCGAGCATGCCGCGTGCCCACAGTTGCGGGTCTTTGACGACTTCGGCGACGGTGTTGATGGGCCCGGAGATCACCCCGGCATCACTGAGCGTCGCGATGATGGCATCGGGCGCCCGCTGCGCCGCCCAGTCGCCGATGATCGAGTCCAACTCATCCTGATTGCGGCCGCGTGCACCGTGATCGGCGAACCGCGGATCGGTCGTCAGCTCCGGCCGGCCCATGGCCTGGCAGAGCCGGGCGAACACACTGTCCTGGTTGGCGGCGATCACCACCCAGCTGCCGTCGGCCGATTGGTAGATGTTCGACGGGGCGATGCCTTCGAGCCGGGTGCCCGACGGTCCGCGGACCACTCCGCCGACGTCGTAGTCGGGGATGGTGGATTCCTGGATGGCCAAACAGGATTCGGTGAGCGCGACATCGACCACCTGGCCTTCGCCGGTGACCGTGCGACGGTAGAGGGCGGCTAGGGCACCTTGGGCGGCGAACATGCCCGCGAGGCTGTCGCCCAGGGACAGGGCCAGCCGCGGCGGCGGGCCGCCGGGAAACCCGTTCATGTGCCGCAGTCCGCTGGCTGCCTCGGCGACCGAGGCGTAGCCGGCCTTGTGGGCGTCCGGCCCGGTCTGTCCGTAGCCGGACACCCGCACCAAGATGATGCCCTTATTGCGCTGACGCAGCACGTCAAAGCCCAGGCCCCAGCGTTCCAGCGTGCCGGGGCGAAAGTTCTCCACGACGATGTCGGACTTGTCGACGAGCTCGAGGAACAGCTCGCGGCCGCGTTCGGTGCGCAGGTCGAGGGTCACGGCCTTCTTGTTGCGGGCGTGTACGGTCCAGAAGAAGTGGTGCCCGTCGAGCTCGGCCTGTCCCCAGGTGCGCAGCGGGTCGGGCTTGCCGGGCAGCTCGATCTTGATGACGTCAGCGCCCATGTCGCCGAGCAGTCGCCCGGCGAACGGCCCGGAGATCAGCGTGCCGAGCTCCAGAACCCGGATGCCGTCCAGCGCACCAGTGGTGTTCATGCCGACGAGCCTACGAAATCATGCTGGGCCAGCCAATCACTGACGATCGTCACGGCCTGTCGCAGCGCATCGCGCTGATCCGGTCCGGCGTAATAGTGGTTGGCTCCGGGGATTTCGTGCATCGCCTTGTCGCTGGTGCCGATCGCCTCGAAGAGCCGGCGGGTGTGGCTGGGTGTGCAGGCGTCGTCGGCCATGTTGCCGATCACCAGGGTGGGCACTGCGATGTCGCGGCCGCAGTTCACTCCGTCGCCGTGGGCGTCGTCGTAGCTCCACTGCGACAGCCAGCTGCGTAGTGTGCAGAACCGTGCCAACCCGACCGGGCTCATGTTCACCACCGCGGGCTCGCCCAGGTAGCAGCTGCCGGGGGTGCGGTCGTTGGGGTCGACCGCGGGATCCAGCCAGCGCGGGTCGGCCATGGTGCCGTGCACGACGAACCCGAACTCCTGATCGGGCAGGCCGGCCTCGATGAACTCGGCGAGCTTCGCCTTGACCCAGCCGGTGATCCGGCGATTGCGGTCGATCTGGGCGGCCCGGTAGCGGTCCAGGAACTCCGCGCTGTAGGGCGGTTGGTTGGGGTTGTCCGGGTTGTAGAGATCTAGTTCCGGGTCGCGTTTGGTTGGGTCGGACTCGTCGAGAATCGAGGCGTCCAGCCATTCAGTCAGCGTGCCGTGGCGGCTGATGTGTGCGGCAAGCAGCATCACGCCGTCGGCCGGGATCAGGTTCAGCTTGGTCAGGTCGGGTCCGTCACCGGACGGGCTCGCGGTCACCGTCGGGTGCTGTGCCTGCTGTTGGTAGAACAGCGACAGCGAGCCTCCGCCGCTCCATCCGGCCAGCACCACCTTGGCGTAGCCGAGTCGGTTCTTGGCGTCGGCGATGCACTGGCCGAGGTCTTCGACCACCTTCTCCATCAGCAGCGCTGAGTCGGTGCCGCGGAATCGACTGTTGCAGTAGATGACGTGGTGCCCGGCGCGGGCCAAGGCATTGACCATTGGAAGGTAGGCGCCGCCTCCGATCGGGTGCATGAACACCAGCACGGTGTCGCTCGGCGCGTCCTTCGGCCGCAGTAGGTAGCTCTCCAGCACCACCAGTTCGGCGACCCCGCCGTAGACGTCGCGGACGCCCGAATTGTTCTGGTAGGCAATCAGGTAGGGGATTCGATCGTAGTCGTGCTTGGCGGTCATGCGTGTTGTCCTAGGTCGGCGGCGAGAACGTCGGGGGAGGGGATGAGGCGGCGTCGGGTGTCGATGGCGATGACTTGCCAGTCCACCCGCTGATAGTCGTCGAACTTGCGGCGGGCCCGCTCGCGGGCCTTCTCCGGAGCGCCATGATGCACGCCCTGCGGGGCATGGCTGATCAGGCCCGGCGGCATGGGGATCCCGTAGAGCGATCCGCCGTGGAAGAACGCAATCTCGTCGTAGTCGACGTTGCGGTGGTACCACGGTGTGCGTTCGGTGCCCGCCACCCCTTCGGCGGGTTTGGGCAGGAAGTTCATCACGTACACCCCGGTGGCCTGCATGAACAGGTGCACCGTCGGGGGCAGGTGCACGCTGTCAGACGTCACCACGTTGTAGTCGGCGATGTTGAACGAGAACGCGAAGTTGTCGCCGCGCCAGCCCTCGACGTCGATCGGATTGTGTTGGTAGTGCAGCGTTGTCGGGCCGCCGTCATGGATCAGCCGGACCTCGTAGCTGTCGCGCCCATCGTCGAACGGATCTGGGTCAAAGGGGGCTGGTTCCGGGATGACGACCAGGGAAGGGTCGAACGGGAAATGCCGGCCCAGCGGACCGGGCGGTGGAACCCGGAAGTCATCGGTGGCCTCGATCATCAGCAGTGTCGTTTCGGCCGCGGGTAGCTGTCGCCAGGTGGTCGCCTTGGGCAGATACAGCCAGTCGCCCTCGCGGTAGTCCAGCGGTCCGAATTCGGTCTCCAACAGCCCGGACCCGATGTGCACGAAGCAGAGCAGGTCGCCGTCGACGTAGCGGATGTGAAACGGCATCTCCGCGTTGCGTCGGGACAGCCGGATGCGGCAGTCGGCATTGCTGAACAGCAGCAGCGGATCGCCGGTGGCGTCGGTGGCATCGGTCGGCTGCAGGTGTGCGGCCAGCACGTCGACGGGCCGCAGCGGGCCTTCGGCGCGATAGGCGGTCGGGTCGTTGCGCCGGTACATGTTGGCGGTGCGGCCGGTGAAGCCGCGACGGCCCAGCTCGTCGTCCTTGAGGCCGTCGAGGTCGGCGTGCAGGCGATGCGGCGTGGTGCCTTTGCGCAGGTGGACGAAGGATTCCATCGGCGACTCCCGGGGAGGTCATGCGAATATCGGGCCAGAACTAAAAGTGACGTTACTTTTTGTTTTGGCCCCGGGCAAGAGCCCCCGTCGCGCGAGCAGACAGAGAATCGCACCACGCGGCATCCGCGGGTGCGATTCTCTGTCTGCTCGCCAGAAGGAAACCGGCTACTTCAGCTCGGCCGACGACAGGCCGAGCAGTCGGCGGGCCACCACCAGCAGCTGAATCTGCTGGGTGCCTTCGAAGATGTCCAGGATCTTCGAGTCGCGGCTCCACTTCTCCAGCAGCATCTGCTCGGAGTAGCCCAGGGTGCCGGCCATTTCGACGGCCTTGAGGGTGATGTCGCTGGCGACTCGGCCGGCTTTGGCCTTGCCCATCGACGCCTCTTTGGAGTTGGGGATGTTGTTGTCGGCCTGCCACGCCGAACGCAGCGTCAGCAGGTTTGCCGACTCCCAGTCGGCCTCCATGCGCAGGAACTCCGCTGCCGGCGCGCTCTGGGCGTGTGCCGGCTTGTCATAGGAGATCTCGATGCCGGCGGCGGTGAGCATCTTGCGCAGCTCTTCGAGCGCGGCGCGCGCGACCCCGACGGCCATCGCGGCCACGATCGGCCGGGTGTTGTCGAAGGTCTCCATGACCCCGGAGAAACTCTTCTCGGTGTTGATCTCCGGGCTGCCCAGCAGGTTGTCCTTGGGGATGCGGGCGTTGTCGAACCGGATCACCGCGGTGTCGGAGGCCTTGATGCCCAGCTTGTGCTCCAGGCGTTCGACGATGACACCGGGGTGCTCGCGCGGCACGATGAACGACTTGATCGCCGCGCGCCCCAGCGCCTTGTCCAGCGTCGCCCACACCACGATGTGGGTGCAGCGCGATCCGGCAGTGACGAAGATCTTCTCGCCGTTGATCACGTACTCGTCGCCGTCGAGGGTGGCCGTCGTGGTCACCGCGGCCGAGTCGGAACCGAAGCTCGGCTCGGTGATGGCCATTGCCGCCCACACCTTGCCCAACCGGGCGAGCTGCTCATCGGTGGCCACGCCGGAGATCGCCGCGTTGCCGAGGCCCTGGTAGGGCACCGACAGCATCAAAGCGACATCGCCCCAGCTCATCTCGAGTACCTGCAGCATTGCCGCCATGTTGGCCGCGTTGCGGTTTCCGGTCTGCTCGCCGGCGTCGCGGAAGGCCTCGGCGCCGGCCATCGCGTTACCGCCGGCCCCGGAGACCCCGTCGAACAGAGTTTCCAGGGTGTCCAGCTCGACCGGGTAGGCATGCTCGCGCGCGTCGTACTTACGCGAGATGGGGCGCAACATTTCGGCGGCCCCGGCATGGGTCATCTCAATGACTTCCTGCAGCTTGCGGGGCAGTTCCAGATTGATTGCCATGATCAGACTTTCGTGTTCGCAGCGGAGTTTGCTTGATGTCTTGGATGACTCAGATGACCAGGACGCCCTCGGCGACGCCGAGTGCCCGCAGATCGCGGTACCAGCGCTCGACCGGGTGTTCCTTGGTGTAGCCGTGGCCGCCGAGCAGCTGTACCCCGTCCAGACCGATCTGCATGCCCTTGTCGGTTGCGATCCGCTTGGCCAACGCGGCCTCCCGGATGAAGGGCAGACCCTGCTCGCAGCGCGAGGCACCGCGCCAGGTCAGCAGCCGCAGGCCGTCGAGCTCGATGGCGATGTTGGCGCACATGAACGCCACCGACTGGCGGTTGGCGATCGGCTCTCCGAACGCCTCGCGCTCTTTGATGTAGGGCATCACGTGGTCGAGCACCGCGTGGCTGGTGCCGACCGCCAGGGCGGCCCAGCCCAGCCGGGACAACGCGATGGCCTGCGAGTAGTCGGAATCGGTCGCGGCTTCCTCGCCGAGGCGGGCGCTCAGCGGCACCGACACCTGGTTCAGCTCGAGCTGGCCCAGGGCGGCGGCGCGCAGACCCATGCTGGGGTCGGCCTTCACCGTCAGGCCCGGCGTCGAGGACTCCACGATGAACAGCGCGGGCTTGCCATTGAGCTGGGCGGCCACGATGAACAGCTCGGCGTCGGCGGCGGCCACCACCAACGACTTCACGCCGTCGAGCCGGTAGCCGCTGGGCGTGCGCACCGCCGTGGTCTTGAGGTTGGTCGGGTCGAACAACGGCTGCGGCTCGACGATCGCGACACAGGCCTGCGGAACCTTCTCGCCGGCGAATTCGGGTAGGTAGGTGGCCTGTTGGTCGGCGCTGCCCCAGTGGGTCAACGCCGAAGCCACCCCGCCGGGGGCCAGGATTGGCAGCGCCAGGCCCATGTCGCCATAGCCCAGCGCCTCGGCGACCAGCACCTTGGTGACCGCGGAACGGTGTGCGGCGATCCCGTCGAAGTCCTCCGGAATGTTGATCGCCGTGATGCCCAGCTCGGCGGCCTTGCCGAGCAGCTCGCGCGGGTAGTCGAGGGCTTCATCGGCGTCGTGGGCGGCCGGACGCAGCAGCTCGGCCGCGAACTCCTCGACCGTGTCGATGATCATCTGCTGGTCATCATCGGGGGTCAGGTCGAAGTAGTCAGCGCCTTTGCCGCCCATGGCGGCGGGGGCGCTGAGCCGCGTCGGGGCCTTGCCCAGGCCCTGGACCTTCTTGAACTGGCGGGTGGAGGCTCCGGCGACGGAGAACACCGTCTTGACGCCGTAGTTGAGGCCTCGGTTGAGCGGTTGCCGCAAACCGTAGCGGTCCAGAAAGTCCTGGCTGACCAGTGGCGTGACGAACGACAGTGCGGCCGCGATCGGGCTGCGCTTGTGTGGAACCGACCCGACGCCGCTGGCGCGGCTATTGAGCCGAACCTTTGAGCCGTTGGTGGCGGGGGCGATATCAGTCATGTCAGAGCCTCACTCGATGGAAGGTATCGATGAGGCCACCTTACTCCGAAGTAAGATGACTCAGAAGTAAGGTGTGACCAAGTCGTCAGCGGCCCCCGCCGGACGCCCGACTACGCCGGGGTCAACGCTGCCAGCACCTGCTGGTGCAGGGCGGGGTTGGCGGCTACGGCGCAGTTGCCGTGCGGGCCCGGGTTACCGGACAGGTCGGTGAACACCCCGCCCGCTTCGCGCACCAGGATGTCGACGGCGGCCAGATCCCAGACCGACACCGCCGGCTCGATAGCGGCGTCCACAGCGCCCTCGGCGACCAAGCAGTACGCCCAGAAGTCGCCGTAGGAGCGTGCCCGCCACACCGCCTCGGTCAGCCCGAGGAACTGCTCCCGCAGGCCGCGCGGCCCCCAGTAGTTCAGCCCGGCAAACGTCAGGCTGGACGAGCCCACCTCGGCCACCGAGGACACTGACAGCTGTCGGGCCGGCGCGCCGGCGACGGACCCGAACGCCCCCTGGCCGCGCGTCGCCCACCAGCGCCGGTGCAACGCCGGGGCGCTGACCACCCCAAGGATCGGCACGCCGTCCTCAAGCAACGCGATCAAGGTGGCCCACACCGGCACCCCGCGCACGAAGTTCTTCGTGCCGTCGATCGGGTCGATGATCCATTGGCGTCCAGTGAAAGTGGCGGTGCCACCGAATTCCTCGCCGAGGATCTGGTCGTCGGCACGCTCGGCAACCAGTACCTCGCGCAGGGCGGTTTCGACCGCCTGGTCGGCGTCGGTCACCGGGGTCAGGTCGGGCTTGGTGTCGACTCGCAGGTCGAGTGCACCGAACCGCGCCAAGGTGATTTCGTCCGCCCGGTCGGCCAGGCCCTGGGCCAGGGTGAGGTCGTCGTGGAGGTTGTCGTTGATCTGCGCCATGGCGAAAGTCCTACCATGACCGCATGTGGGAGTTCGGGGCACTGCTGTTGCTACTGGCGGTTCTGGCGGTGTTCCTCGCGCCGCGGTTCCTGCGCTCGGGGCCGGGTGCGGGCGCCGAGGACGGCACCGTGCTGGTGACCGGCGTGAGCCCGCGGCCCGAGGCGACCGGCGCGCAATACGTGACCATCACCGGTGTTCTGCATGGGCCCACGGTCGATGAGCACGAGGTCTATCAGCGCTACGCGATCGACGTCAGCCAATGGCCGAGCGTGGGTGATCTGCTGCCGGTGCGGTATTCACCGCGCAATCCGGACAACTGGAATCTGGCCCCACTAGAAGGGAATTGACGATCCGGGCCGGGTCGCCAAGGGCGTGCGAGCTGTGGGTTCGCTGCTAGGTCGTGCCGGGAGAGCGATCTAGGGAGTCGGCGTGGGTTACCTTGGACAGCGTTATGCGCCATCGGGAAACGAATCTGCATCCCGCGCTGCGGCATGTTGTCGGTGTCGCAGTGGCTGTTGCCTGGATCTTCGGTGCCGTTTCGTGTTGTCACATGGCACAGTCGGAGATGCCCCGACTGCCGTCGTCGGCTATCAGTGCAGTCGGCCACGCCACCCACCACGCTGTCGCCGTCACCGAACACGGTGCCTCGCTGACACATCTGTGCACACACAAGTGCGCCGACCTCGGCACGGCCGCAATACAGGCATGCGAAGTGATCGGCTTCGTGGCGTTGACGCTGATCGTTGCGATGGTGGCGGTCGCCGCCCCGCTGGCGGGACCGGTGGTGGCGGGAACACGAGATCCTCCGATACCGATCCGGCCGTTCAACGAATATCTCGACCGCAACATCCTGGACCGAATCTGCATCTGTCGTTGCTGATAGGTCAGCGCTAGAGCGGTGCGCTTTGTGGCGCCTTCCGCTTGCCGCTGTCCCTATTCCTTTGCCGCGCAACGTCGCGGTTGACGACACAGAATCGAGTACCCCATGAACAACACACGGCATATTCCTGTGCCTAAATCCAGCCGGCCGAAGGCACTTATCGTCGGCGCCGGCGTGACCGGACTGACAACAGCTCTCGTGCTTGCCCGAAGCGGCTGGCGGGTCGCCGTGGCATCCGACCGATTCGGTTCGGACACGGTGTCGACCGTGGCGGGAGCCCTGTGGGAGTGGCCCCCATCGGTCTGTGGTCGCCACCACGATCAAGCGGTGTTGACCCGATCGACAGACTGGGCGGTGCGCTCTTACCGCCACTTCGCTCAACTGGCCGCCAATCCGCATACCGGTGTGAGCCTGCGGCCGGCGGTGTTCTACTTCACCCGGCCTATCGAAGAGATTCCAGACGAATTCGACAAGATGATCCAGATCGAGCAGCGGATTCCCGGATTCGTGCACGACGCAGCGCTCATCGGCGCACACGGCGTCAACCCGGACGCCGGCGTCGTTGACGCCTATTCCTACCTGGCGCCGACGATCGATACCGATCGGTACTTGGCATGGCTCACCGATGCGGTGGTGAAGGCCGGCGCATCGATCGTCCGTCACCGTGTTCGCGGATCGCTGGCTGATCAGGAGGATCGGCTGCGCGCCCGCTACGATGCGCAAGTCGTGATCAACTGCGCCGGCCTGGGCGGTGGTGAACTCGGCGACGACACCACGATGGACCCCCATCGTGGTGCCTTGTTGCGAGTGATCAATGACGGCTCCACCATGCCGCAGATCACGGCGGCGCACGCGGTGGCCCACGACGCCGGAACCGACGACCAGGACATGATCTTCATCGTCCCGCGGGGTCTGGACCGACTGTTGTTGGGTGGACTGGTCGAGCCCGGACAGTACGACACCGGCCTGACGTGGGAGGGCTATCCGCCGCTCCGAGAGATGCTGCGCCGCTGCACCGAGTTCCTGCCGGCGCTGCACCGAGCGCGGCTGGATCCGGTCGACCCGCTGCGGGTCGGCCTGCGGCCGTTCCGCAGAGACGGTGTCCGATTGGAAGCCCAATCCGGCACCCACGTTCTGCACAACTATGGCCACGGCGGTGCCGGTGTCAGCCTGTCCTGGGGGTGTGCCGAAGACATCGCAGAGCAAGCCGCACTGGTTGTCGCCGGGGAGGGCGTGGCATGAGAGACATGAACTGCCCCGAACACGGCGGCATGGCGGGCATGGTCGACATGGCGGGGCCGCCGGAATGGGTGACGGCGACGGGCTGGGTTGTCACCGGCATCGGAGTGCTGGTTGCGCTAGTCATCCTTGCCGACATCTACCTGGGCCGGTATCGGCAGCCGATACCGGCGATGGAAGCCGTGTGGCCCATCACCGCGATCTATGCGGGTCCGCTGGCCCTGTGGGCCTACTACCGGTGGGGACGACGATCCACCTCACGATGGCAACAGCAGCACGGAGAAGATCCGCAATTGGGGCCAGCGGCCACGGTGGCGCTGCAAACCATCCCGGGCGGTGCGGCATCCTTCATCGGTCATGGGATAGCGGTACCGATCGTCATGGGCACCGGCATGACGATCGCGGGCCGGGCCGTGTGGCCGATGATCCTGCTGATCGCGGTCTTCGCGCTGCCGTTGCTGATCGCCTTCGAATACCACGCGTTGCGACTGGCTGATGCCACGGTGTCGGCGGCCGCCCGGTTACGGAAGGCGGTCAGGATCTCGGTGCCGGCGATTCTCGCGTTCGACGCGGGCATGGGCGCCATCATGCTGCTGGTGGCCTTCGTATTGCACTACGACCACGCGTCGATGGCGTTCTGGTTGCTCATGTGGGTGGGAATGCTGTTGGGCTTCCTCACCGCGTATCCGATCGTCTGGCGGATGCTCGCCACCGAGTCGGACCGGTAATCAATGCGAGTGTGACTCCGGCACCGGCATGATGCAGCACGTCAGGTCGCCGGAGTCACACTCGGGGCAGGACTCGGTGGCGTCCGGCCCATGCCCGATCCGCAGCATCTCGGCGACGTCGGCCAGCTTGACCCGGGGCCGGCCGTGGGGCTCACCGAGGGAGCGCTCATGGGCGTCGATCAGCTGCCAGTGCTCGGCGGTGACCAGTTCGGGCTGACGAGACAGCAGCCACCGGTGCAGTTGCGCGTCGTAGTCGGCGTCGACGTCGGGAAGCCCGGCTTGCGCTGCCCGGGAGGCCAGATCGGCGGCGAGCGTGTCGACGGTGGCCTGCGAATCGCTCTTGTTGGAACCGATTACCCCGGAGGGCCCACGCTTGATCCACCCGACCACGTACTGATTGGCGGTGCCTTCGATGCGCCCGTCGGTGTGGGGAATGGTGCAGCTGCGTTCGTCGAACGGCAACCCCGGCATCGGTACGCCGCGATATCCGACCGAGCGCACCACCAGCTGAGCCGGCAGCACTTCACGCTCACCGGTGTCGTTGGCGCTGACTCGACCGTTCTCGTCGGTCGTCAGCTCGTTGCGTCCCAACACAATTTCCTCGACCCGGCCGTCGCCGCGAATCTCGATCGGGGACGTGCAGAACCGGAACACGATTCGGCGATGGTCCGGGCGGGTCTCGCGTCCGACATAGGTGCGCAGCACCTTGACGTTCTGCTTGGGATGCTTGGCGGCCGCCTCGATGTCCTCGTCGGTGATCCCGGCGAACTCGGCGGCGTCGATCACCACGTCGACATCGTCGAGTCCCTTGAGGTCGCCGAGTTCCCGCAGTTCCGGGCTGGTGAACGTAGCCTGCAGCGGGCCGCGCCGACCGACGATCACCACCTCTTCGACGCCGCGCGGACCGAGCAGGTCCAGTGCGTGGTCGGCGATGTCGGTGCGGCGCAGTTCGTCGGGTTGACTGACCAGGATGCGGGCCACATCCAGGGCCACATTGCCGTTGCCGACCACGATGGCGCGCTTGCAGCTCAGATCGGGTGCATGGTCGGCGAAGTGCGGGTGGGCGTTGTACCAGCCGACGAAGTCCACCGCGGCGACGCTGCCGGGCAGGTCCTCCCCGGGAATCCCCAGCTGCCGATTCGACTGCGCGCCGATCGCGTAGATCACCGCGTCGTAGCGCTCGGCCAGTTCCTCGGGCAGCACGTGCACGCCGACGGTGACGTTGCCGTAGAACCGGAACCGCGGATCGGCGGCGGTCTTTTCGAACTGCGCACTGATCGACTTGATCTTCGGGTGATCCGGCGCCACGCCCGAGCGCACCAGGCCCCACGGCGTCGGCAGCATCTCGAGCATGTCGACGCGTACGTCGACTTCACCGCCGGCGGCCAGCTTGAGCAGCGATGCCGCAGCGAAGTAGCCGGAGGGGCCGGAGCCGACGATCGCGACGTGGTAGGGCCGCATCCTCGAACCTTCTTTCTCCTCGGAAGTCGTTCATGCACCCGCGTAACCCCGATGCTAGAGGTCGCACGCCAATGGCCGCCGGTAACCTCGATAAACGTGGAACCAGACCGCCAGCCCGACATCGACGCCCTCGACACCACCTTGACCACGGTGGAGCGGGTGGTTGACGTCGACGGACTGCGCAGCCGTATCGACAAACTCGAGCACGAGGCGTCCGACCCGAACCTGTGGGACGACCAGACCCGCGCCCAACGCGTGACCAGCGAGCTCTCGCACGCTCAGGGCGAGTTGCGCCGCATAGAGGAACTGCGTCGCCGCCTCGATGACCTGCCGGTGCTCTACGAGATGGCGGCCGAGGAAGAAGGCGCGGCCGCCGCCGACGCTTTGGCCGAAGCCGACGCCGAGCTCGCCTCGCTACGCAACGACGTCGAGACCATGGAAGTCCGCACCCTGCTCTCGGGTGAGTACGACGAGCGTGAAGCACTGGTGACGATTCGCTCCGGTGCCGGCGGCGTGGACGCCGCGGACTGGGCCGAGATGCTGATGCGGATGTACATCCGCTGGGCCGAGCAGCACAAGTACGGCGTCGAGGTGTTCGACACCTCCTACGCCGAAGAGGCCGGGATCAAGAGCGCCACCTTCGCGGTGCACGCGCCCTTCGCCTACGGCACCCTCTCGGTGGAGCAAGGCACCCACCGCCTGGTGCGGATCAGCCCGTTCGACAACCAGGGACGCCGGCAGACGTCGTTCGCCGAGGTCGAGGTGCTGCCGGTGGTGGAGACCACCGACCACATCGACATCCCCGAAGGCGATGTCCGGGTCGACGTGTACCGCTCCAGCGGGCCGGGCGGACAGTCGGTGAACACCACCGACTCGGCGGTGCGGCTCACCCACATTCCCACCGGGATCGTCGTCACCTGCCAGAACGAAAAGTCGCAGCTGCAGAACAAGGTTTCGGCGATGCGGGTGCTGCAGGCCAAGCTGATGGAACGCAAGCGGTCCGAGGAGCGAGCCGAGATGGACGCGCTCAAGGGCGATGGCGGCAGCTCGTGGGGCAACCAGATGCGCTCCTACGTGCTGCACCCGTACCAGATGGTCAAGGACCTGCGCACCGAGTACGAAGTCGGCAACCCGGCCGCGGTGCTCGATGGTGACATCGACGGATTCCTCGAGGCTGGAATCCGGTGGCGCAACAGGCCCGAAGGCGACTGAGCGCATGGTCTTGGCCTTCTCCCCGGGACAGCGCTGGCATGACTTGTGGCGCGGTCAGATCGGCGAGTGGGTCATCACCAAGGGCTTGCGGATCGTCCTGCTGCTGATCGGGGCGGCGCTGGCATCGCGGTTCATCACCTGGGCGGCACGGCGCGTCACCCGGCGGCTGGAGCGCGGTTTTGCGGCCAGCGACGCCCTGGTGCGTTCCGAAGCCTCCAAGCACCGTCAGGCCGTCGCCTCGGTGATCTCCTGGGTGTCGGTGGTGCTGCTGTGTGTGATGGTCGCCGTCCAAATCACCAGCATCCTCGACATTCCGGTCGGCTCCCTGGTGGGGCCGGCCGCGGTGCTGGGTGGCGCGATCGGTTTCGGCGCCCAAAAGCTGGTGCAGGACCTGCTGAGCGGGTTCTTCATCATCACCGAAAAGCAGTACGGCTTCGGGGATCTGGTGCAGCTGTCCATGGCGGGCGCGCCGACCGAGGCGCTCGGGACCGTCGAGGAGGTCACGCTGCGGGTGACGAAGCTGCGCACCCCCAACGGCGAGGTCTACAACGTGCCGAACGGCAACATCGTCCGGTCGTTGAACCTGTCCAAGGACTGGGCACGTGCCGTCGTCGACATCCCGGTGCCCACCAGCGCCGACCTGACCCGGGTCAACGAAGTGCTGCACCAGGTGTGTGAGAACGCCCGTGAGGCCGACGCCCCGCTGCGGGACCTGCTGCTGGACCAGCCGTCGATCATGGGGGTGGAGAGCATCGAGCTCGGTGTCGTCAACCTGCGGATGGTGGCCCGGACCCTGCCCGGGAAGCAGTTCGAGGTGGGACGCCGGCTGCGCATCCAGGTGGTGCGGGCACTGGCGTCGGCCGGTGTGGTGACCGCCGGTGACGTGAAGCCGGTGGAGACGCTGTGAACCTCAGCATCAGAAAGCCCGATGACGCCCCGGAGCCGCCAGAGGTGACAGACGGCAAGCGATGGAAGTGGCCGGCGCATCTGTTCGGCGGCCGAGTCCGCACCTCGACGGTGGTGTTGATCATCGCCTTCGTCGCGGTGTGGTCGGTTTACGACACCTACCGGGAAGAACCGAAGCCGCCGCCGGCCCCGCAGGTGGTGCCGCCGGGCTTCATCCCCGACCCGGCCTATACCTGGGTGCCGCGCACCAAGCTGCAACAGCCGCCGGTGACCATCACCGAGACCGTCACACCCACACCCACCACCACCGAGCCCCCCGCCCCGACGGAGCCGCCGGCCGGTGAACCGCCGACCCCGACACCGGTGCCGGGATTCCCCTTCTGCCCGCCGCTGTGTCCGCCGCCGACCCCGGCTCCGCCGGAGGAACCCGGACCGATCCCACCGGCGCCCGAGGCGCCCGCGCCGGCACCGCCGGATACTCGCCAGCCCGTGCCTGGGCCGCCTACACCCGCGTCCCCGCCCGGTCCGGGCGCCTCGCACGGTTAAACTGCGTGCCGTGATGATCACGCTCGACCATGTCACCAAGCAGTACAAATCGTCGGCCCGTCCGGCGCTCGACAATGTCAATGTCAAGATCGACAAGGGCGAGTTCGTGTTCCTGATCGGCCCGTCCGGCTCCGGCAAGTCGACGTTCATGCGGCTGCTGCTGGCCGAGGAGACACCCACCTCGGGTGACATTCAGGTGTCGAAGTTTCACGTCAACAAACTGGCCGGCCGCCACATCCCCAGCCTGCGACAGGTCCTCGGATGCGTATTCCAGGACTTTCGGTTGTTGCAGCAGAAGACCGTGTTCGAGAACGTCGCGTTCGCCCTCGAGGTCATCGGCAAGAAGCCGGAGATGATCAACCGGGTTGTCCCCGAGGTCCTGGAGATGGTCGGGTTGTCCGGCAAAGCGAACCGGCTGCCGGGCGAGCTGTCCGGCGGTGAGCAACAGCGGGTGGCTATCGCCCGGGCTTTCGTCAACCGGCCCCTGGTGCTGCTGGCCGACGAGCCGACCGGAAACCTCGACCCGGAAACAAGTGAGGACATCATGGATCTGCTGGAGCGGATCAACCGCACCGGAACCACGGTGCTGATGGCGACCCACGACCACCACATCGTCGACTCGATGCGCCAGCGCGTCGTCGAACTATCACTGGGACGGCTGGTGCGCGACGAACAGCGCGGCGTCTACGGAATGGACCGCTGACGTGCGCTTTGGATTCCTGTTCAACGAGGTCCTGACCGGGCTGCGTCGCAACGTCACCATGACGGTGGCGATGATCCTCACCACGGCCATCTCGATCGGGCTGTTCGGCGGTGGTCTGCTGGTGGTGCGCCTGGCCGACCAGTCCCGCAGCATCTACCTGGACCGGGTGGAGTCGCAGGTGTTCTTGAACCCTGACATCGCTGCCGATGACCCGAACTGCGAGGGCCAGGCGTGTAAGGCGCTGCGCGAACAGATCGAGACCCGCAATGACGTGAAGTCGGTGCGCTACCTCAACTCCGATGACGCGTACGCCGACGCCATCCGCAAGTTCCCCGAGTTCAAGGACGTGGCGAGCAAGGACTCCTTCCCGGCGTCGTTCATCGTCAAGCTGGAGAATCCGGAGCAGAGCAAGGACTTTGACGCCGCGATGCGGAGCCAGCCGGGTGTGCTCAGCGTGCTCAACCAGAAGAAGTTGATCGACCGCTTGTTCGCCGTGCTCGACGGCCTGAGCAGTGCCGCGTTCGCGGTCGCCCTGGTGCAGGCGGTCGGGGCGGTGCTGTTGATCGCCAACATGGTTCAGGTCGCCGCTTACACGCGGCGCACTGAGGTCTCGATCATGCGTCTGGTGGGCGCCAGTCGCTGGTATACCCAGCTGCCGTTCCTGGTGGAGGCGGTGCTGGCCGCGACGGTGGGCGTGATCATTGCAATCATCGGGCTTCTCGTGGTGCGGGCGCTGTTCCTCGACAACGCGCTCAGCCAGTTCTATCAAGCGCATCTGATCGCGCGGATCGACTATGCCGACATCCTCTACATTTCGCCGATCCTGCTGCTGCTGGGTGCGGCGATGGCCGGAGCGACCGCATACGTGACGCTTCGGTTGTATGTGCGGCGGTAGCGATGGCTAAGAAATCGGCGGACAAGGGCAGCAAGAAGAAGTCTGACAAACAGATCGTTGCGTCGAATCGCAAAGCGCGCCACAACTACTCGATTCTCGACGTGTACGAGACGGGCGTGGCGCTGGTAGGCACCGAGGTGAAGAGCCTGCGGGCCGGGCAGGCCTCACTGGTCGATGCGTTCGCCACCGTCGACGACGGCGAAGTGTGGCTGCGCAACATGCACATTCCCGAGTACCACCACGGGACCTGGACCAATCACGAGCCGCGCCGCACCCGCAAGCTGCTGTTGCATCGACGCCAGATCGACATGCTGATCGGCAAGATCCGCGACGGCAACCTCACCCTGGTGCCGTTGTCGGTGTATTTCACCGAAGGCAAGGTGAAGGTCGAATTGGCGCTGGCGCGCGGTAAGCAGGCCCACGACAAGCGGCAGGACCTCGCCAAGCGCGACGCGCAACGGGAAGTCACTCGGGCGCTGGGCCGGCGCGCCAAGGGCATGTGACCGGCGCCGTCCTGGCGCTGTTATCAGCGGCCGGATTCGGGGTCAGCGACTTCGCTGGGGGCCTCGCCGCGCGCCGCGTACCCGCACTGCGGGTGGTGTTGGTCTCCTACCCGGTGGCGCTGGTGTTGCTGGGCACGCTGGCCATCGCGGTGGGCGGGCCGATTCCCCTGGGCGCGATCGGCTGGGGCCTGGCCTCCGGTGTCGCGTTGGGACTGGGCGGCTGGTGGTTCTACGCCGCCCTGGGTGCCGGGCCCATCTCGGTGGTGTCGCCGATTTCGGCGGTACTGACCGCCGGGGTTCCGGTGGTGGTCGGCTTGATCCAGGGGGAGCGGCCCGGGCCGGTGGCCGACGGCGGGATCCTGCTGGCTCTGTTGGCGGTGGCCCTGGTGAGCCGGCAGGCCACCGACGAAGACATCCGGCCGCACCGCTTCACCCGTAAGGTGGCCTGGCTGACGGTGGGAGCTGGCGTGACGTTCGGGCTGGACTTCGTGTTCATCCACGAGGCGCCCGACGACTCCGGGCTGTGGCCGCTGGCATTCGCGCGGGTGGCCGCCGCGCTGCTGGTGTTCACCGCGGCGACCGGGGCGCGTGAATTGCACGTGCCCACCGGCCCGCCGTTGAAGCTGGCGCTGGTGGCGGGGCTGTCGGACACCGCAGCCAATGTCGCGATGCTGCTTGCGCTGCGCGGATCGGACCTGTCGTTGGCCAGCGTGCTGATCTCGCTGTTTCCCGCGGTGACGGTGGTGCTGGCCATTGTGGTGCTGCGCGAGCGGGTGCACCGCGGGCAGGTGCTCGGCATGGTGCTGGCCGCGGTGGCGGTGGCGATGATCACCGCGCGGTGACGTTGCGACGCCGAAGGAATGAAGGGGCGTCGGTCTGTCGTTGCAACCGCGTACGATGAAGTGTCCGCCGATGGTCGGTGGCAATCACCCAAGACAGGGGGCTGAAAGGTTTCGACTGCGTGTGTCGAATCAAGGGAAGCGTGCCGGTGCAGGCAGGAGACCACCGTAAGCGTCGCTGTAAACAAGTAAGCGCCAAGGCACTTACGCCGGCTAAGGTCGCTCTTCAGAGCGACTTCGCCCTCGCTGCCTAAGCGAGGCGGGCCTGTCAGACCGGGAGCTCCCTCGGCCCGGACCCTGGCATCGACTAGAGGGATCCACCGATACGTCCGGTCGCGGGAAGTATCGGGACACCAACAGCGACTGGGATCGTCATCTCGGCTTGTTCGCGTGACCGAGAGATCCAAGTAGAGGCATAGCGAACTGCGCACGGAGAAGTCTTGAGGGAATGCCGTAGGACCCGGGTTCGATTCCCGGCAGCTCCACCAGACAAGGCCTTGACCTGGAACGCCAGGTCAGGGCCTTTTCTGTCAGCGGATTACGGCTATTACGGATGCGGGCCGATCGTCACGATGGTGATGGTGTCCGGACTCGGCCCGTAAATCCACCACATCCGCCACGCGGTGGGGGTCCGGTTCTCCACGTACGACTCCCAGACATCCTCCCCGCCCGGTCCGGTGATCGAGTGGTACTTGTGGGACTCCAAGCCGGGGTGAGCCGGGCGGTTGTCGCGAAGAAGGCGGAGCGCCTTGATGACCTTCTTGTTCTTGACGGCATGTCGGGGCTGGGCGAGGTCATCCAGAACTTTGAGCGCTTCGTCGGTGTAGAGCAGTTGGAACGGTGGAGCGGTCACGAATCGAGGAGATCATCACGCGGCGAGACGCGGCCGCCGGCGGCATCGGCAAGGCCTCTTAAGAGGGACTCGCGCAATAGGTTGTCCTCCCAGATCAGGAGCTCGCGGCGGGGGACCGACGCCATTGGGGTCAGCAGAATTTCTCCGCTTGCGTTCCGGGACACGAGGAATCGATCGTCGCGGTGGACGCCGATGCGGCCGAAGGAAATGCGGGAGCGGTCATCCGCGGTCACCTCAGTCACCGGCTCAAACGCTGCTTCCATGGTCATGTCACAGCCCTTCCTTCCATCGACCAGTGTGCCTGGTGGTGGGCAGATGGGCAATACCCATCGTCGAATAGCCGCCGGGAGGCGGTCGTAGGTGTTGACGTCGTCAACCCCGCTCGTTATATCCGCAGGTCACGTCACGTCGTTTCGCGTCTTTTCGGGTGCTGATATCCGGCATTTCCGCAGGTCAAGGCGGAATTTGTGTCTGGTTCGATTCCCGGCAGCTCCACAACTGAAGAAGCGGGACGGGCCAGGACGAAAAGCCCTGGCCCGCCCCCGTTTCAGCTCAACCTCAACCGAGGCGCCGGGCTCTCGCTTCCTGCCTCGCGGTGGCGATTGCGCCGGCAGATCACCCGCTCGGGCTTATCCTGTTCGCGTCCCGACCAGTGGCGAGGCCTCGATCACAATGTGGCCAGCTATCGCGTTGAAAAGCTCGGCGCACAAGGAAGTAGGGGCAGTGGTGGCCGGGATGATGCGCAGATGACGGACGGCTTAGCCGAAGGACGAGGACGCCTCCTGGGAAAGTCGGCGGTGATCACCGGGGCAGCCTTTGGCATCGGTCGGGCCACCGCCGTGCTCTTCGCACGCGAAGGTGCGCGTCTGGTGGTGACTGATATTCAAGGCGAGCCGCTGCTGGCGCTCGCCGAGGAACTGCGGCACGCCGGGGCGCAGGTTGAGACTGTCGTCGGCGACGTCTCGGTCCAGAATGACGCGCAGCGAATGATCGGCGCGGCAGTCGACCGCTTCGGACGACTCGATGTGCTGGTCGCCAACGCCGGCATCATCCCGCTCGGCGATGCGCAAGAGGTAACCGCCACCGACTGGGACAACGTGATGGCTATCGATGGCCGCGGCATGTTCCTCACGTGCAAATTCGCAATCGAGGCAATGCTGCCGACCGGCGGCGGCGCGATCGTGTGCCTCTCGTCGATCTCGGGACTGGCCGGGCAGAAGCGGCAGGCGGCCTACGGGCCCGCTAAGTTCATCGCTAGCGGTTTGACCAAGCACTTAGCGGTCGAATGGGCCGACCGGGGAATCAGAGTCAACGCCGTTGCCCCTGGGACGATTCGCACCGAACGGGTCAAGCGGTTCCCGGAGGAGCCGGGTGGCTCAGCGTATTTGGCGGCAGTCGAACGCATGCACCCGATGGGCCGTATCGGCGAACCCGCCGAAGTTGCCAGTGCCATCGTCTTCCTGGCTTCCGACGACGCCTCCTTCATCACCGGCGCCGTGTTGCCCGTCGACGGGGGATACCTCGCCCAATAGCGCCGTCCCGCTGGTTCCACCGGTAGGACACGGGCACCTTCTGAGCGGAGACCGGCGGGCCAACCGGCGGCGTGCGTTGCCCTGGATGGTGAACCCCTAGTGCGGCGTGAGGCCCGCGACGTAATAGCAGGGCCAGACTTTCTCCCCGGGAAGCCCCGGCCTGGGCATCGCGCCCGGCGCGAACCATTCCGGGCCGGTGCTGTACATCCAGCAGTTCTTGTCCGCCAGGTCGCCCTTCTTGGAGGCGTCGTCGTTGGTGGGGTTGTTCGGCGGATTGTTGTTCGGCGGGTTGTTATTCGACGCGTTGTTGTTGGACGGGTTGTTGTCGGGGGCGTCGGGCCGCGGGGGCGAGAACCCCTTTTGCTGCTGTTCGTCCTGTTGTTCCTGCTGGTTGTCGGCTGGCTCCTGCTGGGTTGAGGGCTCCGGGTCGGCGGAGGCAACAGGCGCTAAGCAGAACACGACGCCCGCGGCGGCTCCGATCAGGACCGCCATGACCGCCGTACCGGCCAAGCCGGCCACCCAACGATGAGAAAGTGTCGCCGTCTGATCGGCCATCGGTCTCTCCAATGCATGCGTAGCGATTCGCCTGTGTGGACGGTAGGCCGGATCAGGGCAGACCGGCTACAGGGGTTTCCCTTGCATTGGGCGAGGTTCCGGATCCTTGACAAACTCCCGCGCGGCAACTGACGATCACATACGGCGAGGTCACAGCCTTTCCGCAGGTTCTAGATCGGGAGCACAACATGACCGCAGTGCAATCCAGGGCCGAATCGATGATCACCGTGCACAACCCCGCTACCGGGGCCGTGTCGGGCACCGTGCCGATCGACGACCCCCAGACCGTGGCTGCCACGGCAGCCCAACTCGTTGCAGCCCAACCGGAATGGGAGGCGCTCGGGCCGAGCGGCCGCAAACGCTGGCTGCTGGCGTGGCAGGACTGGATTCTGGACCACGCCGATCACATCACCGAGGTGTTGATCTCCGAGACCGGCAAATCGCACGTCGACGCCAGCCTGGAGGCCGTTGCCACCGCAGACGCCGTCGGCTACTGGGCCAAGAATGCCAAGGAGTTTCTCGCCGACCGTCATCCCAAGGCGCACAGCCCGCTCTATCGGGTGAAGCGGTTCACCACCGCCTATCGTCCCTACCCGCTGGTCGGGGTGATCACGCCGTGGAACTTCCCGTTCGCGATGCCCGGCCTCGACGTGCCGCCGGCTTTGGCGGCCGGCGCGGCCGTGCTGCTCAAGCCTTCCGAGGTGACACCGCTGTCGGCGGTCGAGTTCGTGCGCGGGTGGGCTGAGATCGGCGCGCCGCCAGTGCTCGGCCTGACCACCGGCTACGGAGACACCGGCCAGGCGCTGATCGAGCACGCCGACTTCCTGCAGTTCACCGGGTCGACGGCCACCGGGCGCAAGGTTGCGGTGGCGTGTGCGCAGCGGCTGATTCCCTACGGCCTGGAGCTCGGCGGGAAGGACCCGGCAATCGTGTTGGCCGATGCCGACCTCGACCGCGCCGCCAACGGCATTGCGTGGGGCGGACTGTTCAACTCCGGACAGGTCTGTGTGTCGGTGGAGCGGGTCTACGTCGAAGCGCCGGTCTACGACGAATTCGTCGCGAAGCTGGCGGCCCGGGTTGGTGAGGTGCAGCAGGGCCAAGACGGTGACACCGGCGCCATGGCGACCGCGGCGCAACGCGACATCGTGGCGCGCCACGTCGATGAGGCGACCGCCGCCGGTGCCCGGGTGGTCGCAGGCGGTAAGGCGACCGGCGTGGGGACCTACTTCGCCCCGACCGTGATCGCCGACGTGAACCCGTCCATGACGTGCATGACCGAAGAGACCTTCGGGCCGACCCTGCCGGTGATCAAGGTCGCCGACGAGAACGAGGCCATCCGGCTGGCCAACGACTCGCCGTACGGATTGTCGGCCACGGTGTGGACAGGCGATAAGCGCCGCGGGGAGCGGTTGGCGCGTCGGCTGGAAGTGGGCGCGGTGAACGTCAACGACGCCCTGGTCAATGTCTTCTGTCCCGGGCTGCCGATGGGCGGCTGGAAAGAGTCCGGCATCGGCTACCGTGCCGGCGGCGCGTCCGGGATCATCAAATACTGTCGACAGCAGGCTATTACGGCGCCGCGACTGCCCACCCAGAAGTCCGAATTGCTGTGGTATCCGTCGTCGAAGCGCCGGATGGCGGTGGCGCTGGGCGCCATGCGTGCCTTCGCGGCGCGAGGCCGGCGCCGGTTCGGTTCGCGGCCAAGCAATTAAGAGGGCGACCGCTCGTCCGAGTCGTCATTCCAGGTCTCGGGCAACAGCGGTACCGCCGGGCCGGCGCCAAAAGCGTTGCCGCGCAACCGGGCCAGTCCTGCTGCTCCCGCGTCGCTTCGCTGCGCTGTCCCGGTGAATCCCAGCCCTCCCATGCCGGAATCCGAGCAGGTGGGTGTCGTCGTCTCGTCGGGCGAGCGGGCCTCGGCGGCGTCCAGCGTCAAGGTGGCGTTGGCGTATTCCTTCATCTGGGCACGGCGTCGCCGCCGAGACCGCAGCGGCGCGCGAGCTGCGGGCGCGCGAGCCGAGACCGCGGCGGAAGCGCCGGCGGCCGGCGCCCTGGACTGGTCGCGGCCGGTCAGGGTGGGCCCGAAGCCTTCGGCGTGGCCCCCGGTCACCAGATAGGCCAACGCTTCGGCGCCGCTCACCGGTATTGCCGGCCCGCTGGCCGTCGCACCGGCCGGGCCTGCGGAGGTCCCTGCTGAACCGGCAATACCACCGCCGACACCGACGGCAACGGCGAGCGGCTCGTGCGCCGGTCGGGCCAGGACCGGGTGTACCGCGGGGGCGGGCTGCACTTCGGGCTCCTCGACCACTGGTTCGGGCTCGACCTGCATGGAAGCGATGAAATCGTTGATCGCCATGATCAACAGCGGCAGCACGATCGGTATCCGAACCGGAATCGTCACGATGAATAGGAACGTCGACCAGAACACAATGTTCCAGAAGATGAACCAGAACCAGCGCTCGGCTTCCTCGATCGGATCCGTCGGCTCGTCGTCGCCACCGGTTCCGGTGTCGGCGGCCAGGATCGGCGGCGCCGGGTCCGTGCCGGGCAGCGACGCCAGGGCAGCGCCGGATATCGCCTCGTAGGTCGCCATCACGGTGGCCGCCTGCACCCACATACGAACGTAGTCGGCCTCATTGAGCGCGATCGGAATGGTGTTGATGCCAAAGAAATTCGTGGCGATCAGCACGCCGTGAATGCTGTGGTTGAGTGCCAGCTCCGCCAGAGTGGGCATGGCGGCCAGCGCAGTGCTGTAGGCGGCAGCGAGGACTTCATGTTGGGCTCCGGCGCGAGCGCTGTCGATGCTGGCACGCGTCAGCCACTGCAGGTAGGGCAAGTGCGCTGCGGTGTAGCTGTCTGCGCTGGGCCCATGCCAGGCTACCGACCGGACGTCGCTCAGCACGCTGATCAGTTCGGTGGCCGCCGCACAGTATTCGGTGCTCAGCGCTGACCAGGCGCCTGCGGCAGCCAGCAGGGCCGCGGGACCGGGGCCGGCGCTCAGCAGCGCGGAATGCACCTCCGGGGGAGATGCGATCCAACCACCGTTCACGCCGGCCACCAATTTCTACGAGCGGAACTGATAAATATCGACAAGATAGCATTGCCTAAGCTAACTTCGAGCCCGTCGCGGGTGGTGGAAGCGACGGCTGACACGTCCCGTGGCCAGCGATAGCCTGGGGTATGAGTCCCAAAACCATCTTCCGGGTCGCCCGGGTCTACGACGAACCCCGTGCTGAGGACGGTGAGCGGATTCTCGTCGATCGGGTGTGGCCGCGCGGCTTCCGCAAGGACGATCCCCGGGTGGGGCACTGGTACAAAGACGCAGCGCCGTCGAACGAACTACGCCATTGGTACAACCATCAGCCGGAGCGTTTCGACGAGTTCGTCAGTCGTTACGAAGACGAACTGCAGACCGAGAAGGGCGCTGCGGGATTCGCCGGCCTGCGCGCGCTGGCTCGCGGAAAGAAGACCGTCACGTTGGTGACAGCGAGCCGGGACGTGGACGGAAGTCAGGCGGCGGTGTTGGCCAAGCTGCTGGCTCGACAGTGACTAGCTGCGGCCGCAGCAGCACCGGCGGCGGCGACGCGTGATTGGGGCCGCCGGTACCGGCCGCATCGAGAGATTACCGAGGCTGTCTAAAGTTATCGGGTGACCTACGACTCCCCGGCCGCTAAACCGCGGCTGCAGCGGGAGATCTGGGTGCTGCTCGTCGCGAACGTTTTGATCGCGCTCGGCTACGGGTTGGTGTCACCGGTGCTACCGGTCTACGCGCGCCATTTCGGCGTGAGCATCTCCGCGACCACGTTCCTCATCACGGCGTTCGCGCTGACGCGATTGCTCTTCGCGCCGGTGAGCGGCCTGCTGGTTCAACGGCTGGGGGAGCGTTGGGTCTACGTGGCCGGTCTGTTGATCGTCTCGGTGTCCACCACGGCCTGCGCCTTCGTGCAGACCTACGGGCAGCTGCTGTTCTTCCGTGCCCTCGGCGGCATTGGATCGACAATGTTCTTCATCGCCGCGGTGGGCCTGATGATCCGGATCAGCCCGGAGGACGCACGCGGCCGCGTCGCCGGGCTGTTCGCCACGGCATTCTTGCTGGGCACCGTGGGCGGACCGATATTGGGAAGCCTGACAGCGGGTTTCGGCCTCAGCGTGCCGTTCTTGTTCTACGGTTCGGTGCTGATCGTGACGGCCACCGGCGTCTTCGTCAGCTTGCGCCACTCGCATTTGGCCGAAGCGGCCGAGTCGACGGGGCCCACGGTGCCGGTGCGGACGGCGTTGGGGAATCGCGCGTACCGCTCGGCGCTGCTGTCGAACTTCGCCACCGGCTGGTCGGTCTTCGGTCTGCGGGTTGCGTTGGTGCCGTTGTTCGTCACGGAAGTCCTGGACCGCGGGCCCTCTTTCGCCGGCCTGACACTGGCCATGGTGGGGATCGGCAATGTCTGCGCGGTGCTGCCCAGCGGCCAGCTCTCCGACCGGATCGGCCGCAAGGGGCTGCTGATCGCGGGCCTGGCAGCATCGGGCGTCACGACGGTCTTGCTGGGCGCGAGCGCATCGCTGGTGGTGTTCTTGGTGGTGGCCTACCTGACCGGGGTGGCATCGGGGATCTACGGATCGCCGCAGCAGGCCGTCATCTCTGACCTGGTCGGCAACCAGGCCCGGGCGGGCACCGCGGTGGCGACGTACCAGATGATGGCTGACTTCGGGTCGATCGTGGGTTCGCTTGCGGTCGGCCAGATCGCCGAGCGGATGTCTTTCGAGTGGGGTTTTGCGATCAGCGGTGGGGTACTGCTGGTGGCGGCGTTCACGTGGTTGTGGGCACCGGAGACCAGGGACAGCGACCCGATCGGCGGGATCGCCGACGCGACGTGGCTAGGCTCGGTTGATGGTGACACTGGACCGGCTGGTCAACGTGGTGGGCAGCTACGGGGTTCGGCTGAGGTTCTGCTCCATTCCGAGGACGACGCGGCTGAGCAGTGTCGTGATGCACGAGGTGACCGGTGAACGCGTCGTTGTCGGCGACGTTCTGTTGGCGGTCGGCGCCCGCTCGGTAAAGGAGGCGGTGCGCTGGGCGTTGGCCGCCAAAGCCGTCGCTGTGTTGGTGCGCGACGTCGAAGACAAGACCTCCTTCGCCGGCGAGGGTGAGTCGCTTGCCGTGCTCGTGGTGGACGCAGCGGTGTCCTGGAGCGAGCTGGCCGCGGTGGTCTACGGACTGGTGCTCGAAGGCCGCGAGACCGAATCGGGCCGTGGGCCAACGGATCTTTTCGCTGTGGCCGACAGTCTCGCCGAAGCGGTGGGCGGTGCGGTCACCATCGAGGATCAGCTGGGCAGGGTGCTGGCCTACTCGCGTGGCCAGCGGCATGCCGACCCGGCGCGTTCGGCAACGATCCTGAACCGGCAGGAGTCCGAGCCGCTTCGGGAGTTGTTTGAAAAGCGCGGCGTTTTAGCGCATTTGGATATCCACGACGAGCCGCTGTTCGTCGCTGCCGATCCCCAGTACGGCTTGACCGGCCGGATGGTGGTGGCGGTGCGCGCCGGCCGCGAAACGCTGGGTGCGGTATGGGTGGCCTGCCCGGACCCGTTGAGCGGTGAGCGGCTGACCGCACTGGCCGACGGTGCCCGCACGGTGGCATTGCATGTGCTGCGGTCGCGAGCTAGTGCCGACTTGGAGCGACAAGTCGAATCCGACTGGGTGACCAGGCTTTTGGATGAGCAGACGGAACCCGACGATGCTCTCGCCCTGGTGGCCAGACTGGGGCTGCCGCAGGCTCCGTTGCGGGTGATTGCCGTGCACACCCGGATCGCTACGCAACCTCATGCCGGGCTGCTGTTGGCTTTCGAGGCTGTCACCACGGGATTCGGCTGGTCGCGTCCAGGTCGCAGCGCACTGGCAGCCAACACCGTTTACACCTTGCTGCCCGCTGCGGACGCCGCTGCGGCCCGGCAGTGGGTATGCGGTCTGGCGGGTGCCCTGCCGCCGCACGCGAGCGTGTGGGCCGGGATCAGTGCGGTTGCCACGGTCACCGAGCTGGCCGCCGCGGGCCGCGAGGCCGAGGAATGCCTCACGCTGCACGAAGCCGGCCCATCCGAGAGCGTTCCGCCGGCCTACGACGAGTCCTGGGACGAGATCGTGCTGCGCCGGCTGCACACCGCGGCGCGAGCCGGACGGGTGCCGACCCGCGGGCCGGTCGCAGAGCTACGTCGCCACGACGCGGCCCACAACACCCCCTATGTGTCGACGCTGCGGGCCTGGCTCGACGCGCAAGGCGACCTGGCCCGGGCCGCCGAGCAGTTGGGCGTGCACGAGAACACCGTCCGCTACCGGCTGCGCAAGATGGCCGAGGTGACGCCACTGGGGCTGGAGGATCCGCGGACCCGATTCGCGGCGATGATCGAGCTCGCGGCGGGTGACATGTCGGAACTCGACAAACACTGACGGCGCTGTTGTGCGATTCGGTTAAACCGGGTGTCTGAGGGCAGTCGCATGATGGAGTGATGGGTGCAGCCAACCGAATCGACGGCGCACCACGATCGGTGATCGTGGTGGGTGCCGGCGTCGTTGGCTTGTCCACCGCCTGGTTTCTGCAGGAGCGCGGTGTCGAAGTCACCGTGGTCGACCGCGTCGGAGTGGCGGCCGGCTCCTCCTGGGGCAACGCCGGTTGGATCTCCCCGGCACTGGCGATTCCGCTCAACGAGCCGGCCAACCTGCGCTTCGGGTTGCGGTCCCTGCTGAGCCGGACCGCGCCGCTGCAGGTGCCACTCAACGCCGGCCCGGCACTGTGGACGTTCTTGGCGCGCTTCGCGGCGAACAGTCGTCCCGCAGCCTGGCGCCGCGCGGTGCGGGCCAACGCACCTCTGAGCGCGGAATGCATTGAGGCCTATGACGTTCTGCTCGCCAACGGGGTGGACGCCCCGGTCACCGATGCCCCGATCACCGCGATCTTCCGCACCTCGGCTGACGCGGAGCGACTGCTCGACGAGCTGCGCCGGTTCTCCGAGGCCGGCCAACCGGTGTTTGGCACCGAACTGACCGGTGCCGCACTGGCCGAGCGGGTGCCGCTGGCGTCCTCGGCGGTCGAGGCCGGCGTGCAGATCGACGGCCAGCGCTTCCTGGACCCGGGCCGGTTCGTGACCGCACTGGGCCGCACGGTGGTGCAGCGCGGCGCCGTCCTGCACGTTCTCGACGTCGCCGACGTGTCGCCCCACGGTGACTGCGTGGCCGTGACCAGCAGCGACGGCAGCACTTTGACGGCCGACGCCGCGGTGATCGCCAGCGGCGCCTGGTTGTCCCGGCTGGCAGCGCGCTGGATCCGGGTGCCGGTGCGGGCCGGGCGTGGCTACTCCTTCTCAGTGCCGGTCGATGGGCCGGTCACCGGGCCGATCTACCTGCCCGATGCCCGGGTGGCCTGCACGCCGTTGAATGCCCGGCTTCGGGTCGCCGGCACCATGGAGTTCGGCGATCCCGACGCTCCGATCGTCCCGGCCCGCGTCGAAGCCATCGTCGCCGCCACCCGCCCCCTGCTCGACGGGGTCCGGTGGGATGAGCGTACCGACGTGTGGGTGGGTCCACGCCCGGTCAGCCCCGACGGGCGGCCCCTGGTGGGGGAGGTGTGCCCGCGCACCGTCTACGTCGCCGGTGGGCACGGCATGTGGGGCATGACGCACGGTCCGGTGACGGGCCGATTGTTGGCCGAGCAGATCACCACCGGCAAACAGTCCGCCGTGCTGCGTGACCTCGATCCCTTGCGCTGACCCACTCGGGTCGGTGAATTTTCGAATCAAATGCTGTTGTAAAGGAGAACTGTCGATGACTGATACACACGGTGTCTGGATGACCCAGCAGACCAAGGACCGGCTGCTGGCGGAGCTGGCGGAACTGTCTGCACCGCAAGATGCTTCGGGTGGTGAAGACATCAGTGACCAACAGGCCCGCCAGGCCCGGATTCACCAGATCCACGACCTGCTGGCGGTCGCAGTGGTCGGCCAGGACCCGCCGGACGACGGGGTCGCCGAGCCCGGAATGGTACTGACCGTCCGCTACAGCGACGGCGACACCGAGACCTTCCTGCTCGGGGTGCGCGATGACGACCAGGGTGGGTTGGAGGTCTACTCGCCGCAGTCGCCGCTGGGCATGGCGATCACCGGAGCCCGGCCCGGGGAGGAGCGCACTTACCAGGTGCCCAGCGGCGCCAACGTGACGGTGACGCTGCTCGACGCGGTGCCCTACGGGTTGCATCAGACCCAGCATCCGGCCTGAAAACAGGCCAACTGAGTAGCTGTTTTGAACCTTGGTGCGGCTGTGGTGTAGCTTCGATGAGCACGACAACGCGGGGCTATGGCGCAGCTGGTAGCGCACCACACTGGCAGTGTGGGGGTCAGGGGTTCGAGTCCCCTTAGCTCCACCGTTTGACCTGGTAAAACAGGACAACAGAACATCTTTCATCATAGTTTTCATCACGACGGCGCGCTAGAGTCTGTCCTTGTGGCATGGATCAAGGCCGATGAACGCGCCGACGGCACCACCGCCTACCGCGTCTTCTACCGACGCGAAGGGCGCCAGACGACCCTCACTCTGGACACCGCCGCCGCGGCCGAGACCTTCCGCACCGCCATCGATCAGCTCGGCGTCCGCGCAGCCGAAGAGCTCTACCGTGTGCGGCGAGTCGTACGGCCCCAGCGCGGGATCACCGTCGCCGAGTGGACGCGGACCTACCTCGATCACCGGACGGCCATCGAGAAGAAAACCAAGGACGACTACGAGCGGTACCTCGCCAACGACATCGCGCCCACCATCGGCGATATCGAGCTGGCGAAGCTCACCGAGAACGATCTGGCGGTCTGGCTCTCCAACCTGGAAACGACGCCACGCGCCAAGACCGGGCGCCCTCCGAGCGCCAAGACCATCCGCAACTTGCACGGGTTTTTGTCGGCGAGCCTCAACGCGGCCATCAAGGCCGGGCACCTCGGATTCAATCCGGCAGCCGGCCGCAAGCTGCCGCGCCGCACCGCCGGCGACAGGGAGGACCGCGCCGAGATGCGGATGCTCACCCGCGTCGAGTTCGCGGCATTGCGCGACGCCGCCACCGACTACTGGCGCCCCCTGATCGAGTTCATGGTCGTAGCCGGCTGCCGGTGGGGTGAAGTGTCCGCACTGAAGCCATCCGACGTCGATCGAGATGCGCAGACGGTGCGCATCGTGCGCGCCTGGAAATACTCCAGCAGCGGCTACGAGATCGGGACCACCAAGACGACACGGTCTAAGCGTGTGATCAACGTGCCCGGCCCCGTGCTCGACAAGCTCGACTACTCGCACGAGTGGTTATTCGTCAACCGTGCTGGTGGCCCGGTGCGCTATCACGGCTTCCGGCCGCGTGTCTGGGACAAGGCCGTGGCCCGCGCGAAACTCAGTCCGCCGCCGACGCCGCACGACCTGCGGCACACCTGCGCCTCGTGGATGATCGCCCAGGGAGTACCGATCGCGGTGGTATCGCGACACCTCGGGCACGAGAACATTCAGATCACCGTCGACACCTACGGTGACGTCGAGCGCGCCAGCTTCGCCGCCGCCGCCGATGCCGTGGCGAAAATGCTGGAATGATCGATAACTTCCTGCCAATCTCCTGTGGCTCTTAACGTTTTATGCGTGTTGGCATTGCATACGCTCAAAATATGGTGTGTGGACGCCATAGGTCGGGCTTCGTCACCGCTTGAGGGCTGTCCCTCGAAGCGAGGAAAATGGACGGTTGCGATGAGCTGCGGTATCTGCGCCGGGAGCTGCAAGCACGGATAGAGATCCAGCCCGCGAGGTACTGGTCAGCTCGGCTTCTCGCCGCGCTGATAGCCGTCTTCGACCTCGAGTTCAGCACGAACCCCAGCGATGGCGGCCTCGATCCCAGCGGCCGACCCCGGCTCAGTGTCGTCAGATAGGGCGCCGGCCGTGGCGTGCGGCCGGTCGCAGCTCTGCTCCCACCGGATGCGCTCCTCATTCGGCGAGAGCATGGCGACCAGGTTCCCCCGCTCCACGTAGATCCGCTCGAGCCAGTCCTCCAATTCAGGGGCCTGACCGCTACCGAGAATCCGGGTAGTCAGGTGGCCCGAGATCAACCACACGATGCGCCGAGTCTTGTCGAGCAACTCGGCCGACGGACCAGAGCGTAGAACTGCATCGGTCAATTCCGTCACCGCCCGCCAACTGTCTTCAACGATGGCCCTCAGAGACTCGACCGCTTCCGCCATTTGCGCGCGCATCTCGGGCGTTTGCTCGGTCGGGATGAGCTTCTCAAGGCCGCGGCCTAACCCGACACGACCGCTGTCGCGGGCTTCTCGAACCGTTATCGTCAGGCCTTCTAGCTCGTCCGCCGCATCCTTGCGGCCGACCTCCCGGAGCTGCTCCGGCGTCGCGCCCACCGCCTTGGCCATCCGAGCCAGGGTGTCAGCGGGTGCGCGCACAGGGACGCGAACGTCGGGGGTTTCTTGTTTATAACCCCTGACTATCTGAGTCCAGCGCGACGGCGATAGGTTGGCCAACTTGGCCGCGGCGCGCGCCGAAAGCTTCGGCTGCGCCGCCATTCGCAGGCGTTCAATCAATGCGCCCTCTGGTCGCTGCGTAGGTGTGCTCACCAGGTCAGTGTGCAGTCTGCATAGGTGCGAAGTCCAGCACCGGCCAACTTCAAGCCCCTTCGCAGTTACACGCGTGTGGTTTTCGAACATGCCTGGTCGTCGGCACCTTTCACACGGATGCACCCCTATGTGTTGACCTCTACACACCTACGCATGTACCGTGATTGTTACCGGACCGATTCGGTTCCGACATCAAGGGGAGTGCGCCGATGGCCAAGAAGCGAATTAGCGAGTACGGGGTTTGGGACCAGCTGCGGGTCATCCGCACCAAAGACGGTCAGAGTCTGGCGGACCTGTCTCGCACGTCCGGCGTCAGCCTCGGCTACCTGTCGGACCTCGAGAACGGCCACCGGTGGCCGAACCCGACGCAGGTCAAGAAACTCGCGATCGCCCTGAACTGCCCCATGTCGGTGCTGGAGCGGACCCGCAATGTCATCACGGACGGCGAATCTGTGACGCTGCGCGAGCTGGTTCGCGCCGTGGTCCGGGAAGTCCTCGACGAGCGCGCCCCACGGGCGGCCGCCTCGTGAAGACCTACAGCCTCGCCGAGGTCGCCGAGATGATCCTCCCGCCGGAATACAAGTGCCCCGAGCTGTGGCTCGTGCGCCGCCTCAACCGCGGCCAGATCAAGGGATACCGGGTCGGCAAAACCTGGCGCATGACCGAGGAACACCTGCAGCAGAGCGTCGAGCTGCTGAGCAACACGCTCAAGCGCCCCAAGGTACCCGAACCGATTGCCTACCCGGTCAGCGTCTTCGATGCGATCTCACCACGATCACGAGCACGGATGGAGCTTCCCGCATGAGCACCGACCTGATGCCCTTCGTCTACGCCGACACTGCGGTGCGCGTGATCGTGATCAACGGCGCACCGTGGTTCGTCCTGGCCGACCTGTGCGCGGTGCTCGCGATTCGCAACGGCCGGGACGTGGCCGCCCGGCTCGCTGACGATCAGAAGGGTGTCGGCCAGATCGACACCCCTGGCGGTCGGCAGCAGATGACCATCGTCAACGAGTCGGGCATGTACGAGGTCGTGATCCGCTCCGACAAGCCGGACGCGGTGGCGTTCCGGCGGTGGATCACCGGCGAAGTGCTGCCCGCTATCCGGCGTACAGGCTCCTACGGTGCTGACCACCCGCTGGCCGGACCTGAGCTGATGGCCGCTGGCTACGCCGAGGCGATGAAGGTGCTCGACCAGCGGGACGCCCGTATCCACCAACTCGAGTCGGAGCGGGCCGTCGACGCGCCGAAGGTCTCCTACGTCGATACCTACGTCACCGACGCTGACCTGCTGAGCTTCTCGACGGTCGCCTCGACGAACAACGTCAAAGAGTCGTGGCTGCGTGAGCTGCTGATGGAACGGGACTGGATCTACTGCCAGTCCGATTCGCGCTGGTCAGAACGTATCGGGAAGAAAGTCACGCGCAACCGGTACAGCGAGAAGGCCGACAAGAAGCGGTATTTCCGTCGGGTCGAGGTGCATGAGGCACCACGGTTCCGCGGCTCTGAGGTCATGCACACGCTTAAGATCACGCCGCAGGGCGCCGAGGCTATTGCTCGACTGATCGCCCGTGAGGCTGTGGCGTGATCGCGGCCGGCGCCCGGCTACCGCAGGGACCGTTGCGGTATGCGCCGTTTGGGCTTGGGGGCCGGGTCGGTGTCGACAAAGACGAGTTTGAGCAGTTCGACCGGATCGGTGTCGTAGGTGCGCGCAGCGTGGACGACGGTTTCGGCGCGTGGTGGTCGGCCGTAACGCCAGCCGCTGACGGCGCCGGGGCTGACGCCGAGGGTCTCGGCGATCTCCTGTTGAGTGTGGTCGCCGTGCAGCTCGGCGAGTGCGATGAGCCGTTTCCACCAGCGGGTTGGGGTGTCGGGCATGTGGCGAAATTTACCGCGCTGAATGCAAACACGCAAAGGCTGGCTTTGCAATCGAGCACGGAATGCTCACGTTCTTCGCCAGCGTGGCATCTCAATGAACATGCAGCACAACGGCTGAACACTCAGGCCGGAGCGGTGCGGCACCCACGTGGGCCGCTCGTGCAAACACGCACGCACTGCCTGCAATCGTGCACGCAATTCAATACACACGACTGAACTACCAGGAGTCACCCGTGCCACGACCAACCCTGACGCCCAACGCGAAGGGCTTCAGTCGGCTCGCAGTCCACACCGGCATTGATGACAACTACGCCGCGCTCGCCAAACGCATCGGCGTCAACACCAGCACGGTCTCGCGGATCATGCGCGGCCAGCACGAACCGAGCGGCCGATTCATCGCGGCTGTCCTCGCCGAATTCGGGACCAGTTGGTTCCACGAACTGTTCGACGTCCACGGAGGTACGGCCGCATGAAAAAGCAGCTTCACCAGGTGCTCGACTCGCTGCTCGCCCAGCAGAAACGCTGCCGAGCACTGCCCGACGACCACAAGCCGCACCGCTGCGCACGCTGCCGCCGCGACATCGCGCACACCCGCATCCGCACCAGTGTGCAACGCCGCAAGGACGGAGCCGCGCGCCGTGCCGCCTGACTCGGGCGTGAGCTGCGACCAGTTCGACGTGCTGAGCAAGACACTCGCCGAGATCCGCGAGCACGTCGCCGACCTAGCCGACCAGGGAGCGACACCCGAGATGCTCGCCCGCAGCGTGACGTGGCTACGCCACGAAGCCGACACCGCACCCGGAATCGACCACCAGCTCTACCGGACGATCGCCGACACCATCGAACTCGAAATCGCCGCATTACAGAGACGTCAACCAGCCCAGTAACGCGAAAACCGGCCGCTGCAACGACCGGCTTTCACCAACCAATGAGGAAGGGACACAACACGATGCGGAATCGTTCCACCAGGATAACAGGCCAGCACCGCAAACCCTCCACCCTGCGCGAGAAGATCATCCCCGCCACGGTGTTCGCCGCGGCCCTGCTGATCTTCTCCTACGCGCTCAGTGGGCTCATCGCCCGCGCCGACACCGACGCCGGCATCGAATACGGGCACCAGAACGCGGCGACGATCTGCGCCGGCCTCGACGCCGACCCGACCGTTGCCGGCGTCAGAGAAGCCCTCGGCAACACCGTGCGCGGCAGCGCCCTGAGCCACTACCAGGCAGCGCTGGCGGTGGGGACTGCCGTGCACCACCACTGCAATTGGCATGAGCCGCTGCTGCAGCAGTATGTGGCGGCCAAGCAGCAGGGGCACCGCGAATGACCGCCGACATCGGTGGTATCGGCCCTGATGTTCCCGTCGGCTACGCACCGGCCGAACCTGGCGGCCTGCTGGTGGACTACGCGCCGACCCGCAATATCGATCGCGTCGCCGACGACGCCATCGACATCGCCGAACGCATCCGACGCGTCGACCCCTACCGGCTCTACGGCGAACTGGTCGAACTGTGCGCCCTACACCCCGCCAAAGGTGCCCAGCTACTGATGGCGTTCGCGGCATGGTTCGACCTCGACCTCACGCTGCCCGACCTGCAGATCCGCGCCGAGCAGACCGTCGCCGAGGCCCGGAGCCGCCAGCGATGAGCGACTACGACCGGCACACGTTTTTCTGCGACCTGTGCGACGCGATGTACGTCATCGACCTCACCGAGGACAAGTCACGGCTCTGCGATCGCTGCTACCTGGCCTGCAACCCGCACCCGCCGATCGGCTCGTTGGTCCGCTACGCCGACTGCAGGGGTCGCATCGTCATCGGCGCCGTCATCGACTACCGCGGCCGCGGCCTGACGGTCCAGCAAAAAGGGCGCATCGGTCACTCGATCATCACGCGCTGGGAACGGGTGACCCCATGACGAAACGAAGCCCGCGGCAATTGGAGGTGCTGCGCCGCAACGTGTCCATCGCGCGAGCGGCGTACATGGCGAAGGTCGGATTCTTTCAGGACCGCGCCGACTGTTTCGAGGCTGGACTTGCGGCCGGACTGCCTGTCTCCGCGGCTCTCACCGACGCCGGATGGTCGAACGCGGTAGCCGCCCACCGGGCCTACTCACGCCACCAACGGTCGAAGCCGCGCGCACTGCTCGTCGTATACAACGCGCACCGGGCCCTCAGACGGTGCGGCCGATGACGCATTACTCCGACCCGCCCGACGCCGCGCCGCAGCCGCTCAGCTGCCTCGACGGCACCCACTCGTACGCGCCTGGTGACGACGACCGAATCTGCTGGCGCTGCGGAGAATCCGAAGGGACACCACTGTGAACATCGAGCCCGGCAGCCCGGAATGGCTGCAGCTCATCACGCCCAGCAAGGTCGCGGCCATCCTCGGCGTCTCGCGGTTCGAGTCACCGTTCCGGCTGTGGCATCGCATGAAGGGCAACCTGCCGCCCGAGCCGCCCAAGGACATCTTCGCGGTCGGTCACGATTTCGAGCCGGCGCTCGCCGCGATCTGGCGGCGTAAGAATCCCGGCTGGCTGCTGTCGCCCGGTGAGGTGCAGGTCAGCAGCGCGGCGTTGCCGTTCCCGAACGTGGCGACCCTCGACCGGCGCGCTGTTCGCGGCAGTCTGCGCCGGGTGGTGGAGTTCAAAACCGCGCGCCGTATGGAGGACTGGGGCGACGAGTTCACCGACCAGGCGCCGGCCGACTACGCCGCGCAGGTCACATTTCAGATGATCGTCACGGGATTCATCCGGCATCCGGCGCACCTGCTGGTCATGGGGCCGTATTTCAACGATCACCTGTATGAGATCCCGTTCGACGTCGAGATCGCCGAGGCGATCGTCAACCGCTGCAACCGGTTCTACCAGTCCCTGCAGTCGGATACGCCGCCTGCGCTCGACGACAGTGTCGCCACCTACGAGGCCGTCCGACAACTGCACCCGGACATCAACGACGGCGAAATCGCCGAGATACCACCAGTGCTTGCCTGCCAGGTACTCGACTGGCATCGCGAACAGACGCACGCTGACAAGAGCCTGCGCGGCTTCAAGACGCAATTGCTCGACGCGATGGGCAACGCCCAGATCGCCGAATGCGGCGGCATCACCGTCGCCAAACGCACACCAGCCGCCCGTGGCGCCGTAGCCCTGCGCATCGAAGCCAAAAACCACGAAGCCCTGCACGACGCCAACCGCGGCGCCTGGTGAAACAACAAGGAGGACAAAGCAAACATGGAATCACAAGCCCCGCAGGTAACACCCGAAGATCTCACGATCGCACCCGGCGTGATCATTCAAGAGCCCGACAGTAGCCCGCTCTCGACTCGCGGCGGCGTAATGGCTAACCGGGCCACCTCCGCGGCGCCCGTGATGTTCGCCGGCCGGTCGGAGTTCACGCCGCACGAGATCGCGATGCTCCGGCAGATCGGTGTCGAGGACGCCGAACCGGCCGACCTCGACCTGTTTTTCCACATCTGCAAACGCACCGGCCTCGACCCGTTCGCCCGCCAGATCTACATGATCGGCCGCGAAACCGACGTCAAGGTCCGCGTACAGCTCGACAACGGCAACAGTCGCGTCGAAACCCAGCGGATGATGAAGTTCACCATCCAAACCGGCATCGACGGCTACCGACTCATCGGCGTACGCGCCAGCCGCGCACAAGGCGACCAGACCTCACACGACGAACCCCTGTGGCGCGGAAAACCCGGCAGCGACTTCGACGCCTGGACCGACTACTGGCCCGAGAGCGCCGGCCAGCCCGCGGCCTGCAAATACACGATCTGGGTCAACGGGCAACGCCACACCGCCGTCTGCAACTTCAACGAATACGCCCAGTACAAGGGCAGCGGCGAGCTGACGTCGATGTGGAAGAAAATGCCGGCCAACCAGCTCGCCAAGTGCGCCGAGGCCCAAGCATGGCGCAAAGCCTACCCGGCCGATTTCTCGGGCGTCGTCCTCGAGGACGCCGCGCAGCCGGCGACGATCATCGACTCCGAGCCCGTACGCTCCGAGCCCCGCAAGGGCGGCCGCGGCCTGGGTGGTCTCCGCGACGCCGTCGCCGGCGACGACACATCAGCAGCACCTGCGCCGAGCGTCGTCGACTCCCGACGCGCCGACGCCGAGGTGCGCCTCGCCCAGCTGATCACCGGCACTGAGTGCCAGGACCGGGCCGAAGAACTGGTGCTGATCACCGCGCTACTCGGTGAGTCATTCGAGCCGTGCGGCGAGCACGGATTCGACAACCTCACCGACGAGCAGATGGTCAAGGTCGGCGCGCGTCTCGCCGCCTGGGAGAAAACCGGGCGCCTCGCCGACGAAGCCAACGGGGTACTCAACGCCGCACTCATCCGCAACGAGGGAGTCGAACAGTGACGGAAATGACGGAGCTGCCACTGTCCTCGCGGCTGCTGAACGCCGCCGATGCCCTCGAGGAACTCGAGGAACAGCGCCTCGGCGGTAAGCGGTGGGTGTTCGACATCGCCACTGTTCGACGCAAAGCCAGAGAAGTAGCGGAAAACGAAGCCGCGGCCACGCTGCACGCAGCCCAAGTGACGGAGATTCTCCGCGACTGCCTGCAGATCGCCGACAGTTGCGGCGGCGATCTGCAAGTCCTCGGCGAGGAACTCATCTCCCGCGGCTGGCGCAAGCCGGTCGACCTAAGAGATTCGGAGACGGGATCGTGAGCGTGGCTGAGCCCGACCGCGTTCGCGCGCGGGAGTGCGGTCGTGGCATGACCGATCCGCTGCCCGACGTCGGACTCTGGACCGCACCCATGCGCAAGTTTGCCGAGACGCTGTCGGATCGGGATGGTATCGGCGCCAGGATCTACGAGATCCTCAACCGACACCACCCCACGCGGCCGTTCTCCAACGTCGGTATCACCCGCGAAATCGTGACCGCCATCGAGCAGGAGCAGCAGCAGTGAGCGCGCCGGCCTGGTGCGGCGACCTCAACGCACCGCAGACCGTCGCGGCCCTAACCAAACGCTGCCCGCAGTGCGCGGCCGTACCCGGACAGCACTGCCGGCCGTACAACCGCAACCGCGTCGTCCACGAACAACGCTGTCCGGCCAGCGCACTCGAGAGGACGTCATGCTGACTCTCACGGATATGTTTTGCGGCGCCGGCGGCAGCTCCACTGGTGCGATGCAGATCCCGGACGTCGAGGTGGTGGTGGCGGCCAACCACTGGCAGCTGGCGATCGACACCCACGCCGAGAATCACCCCGACACCGACCACCGTTGCGCGGACCTGTCCCAGGTCGATCCGCGCGTATTCCCGCGCACCAATCTGGGGTGGTTCTCACCGTCGTGCACGAAACACTCGATCGCGCAGGGTAAGAAGCGGGCCGACGCGCAGCCGGATCTGTTCGGCGAGATCCTGCCGGACGAGGCGGCCGAGCGCTCACGCGCCACCATGTGGGACGTCGTGCGGTTCTCGGAGTATCACCACTACGAGGCGGTGATCGTCGAGAACGTGGTGGACGTGGCGCAGTGGCCGCCGTTCCGGGCGTGGCTGGCTGCCATGGAGTCCATTGGCTACCTGCATCGAATCGTCTACCTGAATTCGATGCACGCGCAGGTGTTCGGTGCTGGGGCGCCGCAGTCGCGGGACCGGATCTACATCGTGTTCTGGCGCGCGGGAAACACCGCCCCGGACTTGGAGCAGGTCGTGCGTCCGCACGCGATCTGTGGCGAGTGCGGGCCGGTGCGGGCCATGCAGGTGTGGAAGAAACCCGACCGGCCGTGGGGCCGCTACCGCGCCCAGTACAACTTCCGTTGTCCAAGCGGGAAGTGCCGCAACCAGATCGTCGAGCCACTGTTCCGGCCGGCGGCCGAGATCATCGACTGGACCCTGCTGGGCCAGCGGATCGGTGACCGCGACAAGCCACTGGCGGCCAAGACGCTGGGCCGCATCCAGGCGGCCATCGACCGCTACTGGGCGCCGTTCATCCTTGACCGCCGCGGCGAGTACCGGGTGCGTTCGCTCGGCGATCCGTTATCCACTGTGACGACGGTCGAGACCACGAAGGCGCTTGCGGTGCCGGTCGAGGGCCGCCTCGGTAAGTCTGCGTCGCCGGTGGGTGATCCGCTGCGCACGATGACGACCCGCAGCGAGACCGGGCTGGCGTTCATCGCGGAACTGCGCGGCGGCGGCAGCGTCGCGCGGCCCACGGCGGACCCGCTAGCCACCGTCACCGCATCCGGGAACCACCACGGTTTGGTGACGGTCGATCACGGCGAAGTGACACGTGAGGACGTCTTCCACGGTCGGTGGTATCGCCATGAGCCGAAGCCACTGATCACCAGTTACTACGGCAACGGTGGGTCGCGGCCCGCCGACCATGAGCTTCCCACGGTCACAACGGTCGAGACGCACGCTCTGCTCACCCGGCCCACTGTCGACATCAACGACGTCCTGTTCCGCATGCTCGAGCCACGCGAGATCGCCCGCGCAATGGACTTCCCCGCCGACTACCGAATCCTCGGCAACCGCCGCGAACAGGTCCGCCAGTCCGGCAACGCGGTGACTCCGCCAGCGGCGCGTGACCTGGTCGGTGTGGTGGCGGAATCGCTGGGAGTCAACGCATGACCGCGACGCTCACAACGCGCGAGCTGCTCGACCGACTGCAGCGCCACTACATCAAGCCCGGCGCACCGCTGCCCGGCGGGATATCCCTGCCCGAGGTCGGATGGAACGGTGCCAGCGGCGGCGGCTGTGACGCCATCTATGTCGGCTTCACCAGCACCAGCGGTCGCATCCTCGTCGGCCACGAGCTCAAAGTCAGTCGCGCCGACTGGCTCAACGAGCTCAACAAGCCCGGCAAAGCCGACCCATGGGCCGACCAGTGCCACGAATGGTGGCTCGTCGTCAACGATCCCGCCATCGTCCACGACGGCGAACTACCCGCCGGTTGGGGACTCATGGCGCCCGGACCGTCGAAAACCCGCATGAAGATCGTCACCAAACCGGCCCGCAAAGAACCCGACCACACACCGTCGTGGCGGGCCGTCCGGTCGATCATGGCCCGACAGGACACCCTGCGCGCCGAGGCGATCCTCGCCGGCCAACGCCGCGCCAACGAAGCCGCGATAGTCCAGGTACGTGCCGACGTCGAACGGGAAATCGCGCGACGACAGGGCATCTCACCCGCGGTCGAGCGTGCCCGTGAGCTGATCGGGAAGATCGCCCTGCAACGCAAGTACATGCCGGACAACACGGACGCCCTGGCCGCCGCGGTGTGCGAGGTGCTCGACGGTCGACAAGTGCTCGACGACGTGAAGAACCTCGCACGCAATCGCCTACGCGACATCAGAAACGGCACCAAGGCACTCGAATCGAGTTGGGAATACAAGGCTCTCGCCAAGCTGCTCGGCGACACCATCGAGGCCAGCGCATGACGGCCCCCGCGTTGGCCGACTGCGATTTCTACGCCGAGATCAATGACGCCGGCTACTTCGTCGGCCGCTGCCCGCAATACCCCGACGTCCACGGCCGCTCACGCAAGCGCCGGCTCGACGCCGTCGACGACATCATCGACCAGGTTCGCGACCACATCCAACGCCAAACCGACAAGTGAGGAACCACGACCATGGCTAACGAAAATGCCGTTCTTCGATACCTCGAAAGCGAGGGCGTGACGACCGGTGAAATCGAGTCATTCACAACGGAATCGATCACCATCCGCGGACCGTTCAATCCTGGCGCCGCGCTCGCGCTACGTCCCGGCAGGCGCGTTTTCATCCTCGACGAGGACACCGCCATCGAGGTTATGCCCGAGCGGTCGGAGTTCTGATGAAGTTCACACTGCAAGCGGGCGCACTGGCCGAGGCGATCGCCGCCGGCATCAGCTCGGTACCGTCGCGCCCCATCAACCCGATCCTTGGCGGCGTGCTGATGGAGGCGCAAGTCGGGGCCGTCACGTTGTCCAGCTTCAACTACGACCGCGCCACCATGCGCGTCGTCGCGGCCGATGTGATGGACACCGACACCGCGGTCGTTTCCGGCCGGCTACTCGCCGCTGTGGGCGCCAATCTGCCGAAGACGGCGGAATGCACCGCGACCACGTCCGGCAACCACATGGTGATCACTGCAGGCCGATCCGAGTACCGGCTCCCGCTCATGCACGCAGACGACTACCCGCGACTGCCCGAGATGACCGCCGCCGACGTGATCGGCACCGTCGACGCCGCGGCGTTCAGCGACGCTGTCCGTGCTATCGGTGGATTCGCTTCCACCGACCCGCAGCCGCCGGAACTGACCGCCCTCAAGTTCGTCTGCACACCGACGTCGTTGACGCTGTCGGCGACCGACCGATTCATGATCGGCCGCCGACGCCTGGACTGGTCGGGCACGACCGAGACGAGTTTCAACGCGGTCGCGGCCGATGTCCTCGGCACGATCAAATCTCTATCGGATGCCAGCGAGATCGAGCTGCTCGCGAACGGCAAGACGATCGGATTCCGCACGTCGTCCACGACGGTCGTTAGCCAGGTGCTCGACGAGGAAGTGGCGTCACTCGATCGATTCCTCGCACCACAGGACTTTTCCACCGCGTGCATCGTCAAAACCTCCGAGCTGGTGTCGATGTTGAAGCGAGCGACGGCGATCGCGTCCGACACCTGGACGCGGGTCAACCTCGTTGCCGATGACGGCACGCTCGCGGTGGTGACCAGCGCCAGCGAGACCGGCGTAATCGCCGACGCGATCGAGGCCGAGCACGCGGGCAGACGGCGCGAGCTGACACTGTCGGCGCGCCGGCTGCATAGCGCGATGGCCGCGGTAGACGAATCACAAACCACGCTGGCGTTCAAAGAGACCGGGCACCTTATCCACATCTACCCCGGTGCATCGCCATCGCCGCTGGCCACGCCACCGGTCGATACCGCGGCCATCCTGATCGGAATGCGCGCCTGATGCCGGGGGATCTGACTCCGTCAGTTGTCTTTCGTCCGCGGTGGCGTCTCGACGCAACCGGGTTCGTCGCCCGGTATCGCGGCCAGTGGGCGTCAGATGAGTCTTGGTCCGACCGTGATCTTCTGACGCAGATCATCCGCCGCTGCCCGAATGGCGACCAGATGGAAATCGTTGAGGTAACGGCGTCGTTCGAGGCGACGCGGTGAGCGCGTGGGGCGCGTGGCTATCCGACCGCGACGACGAGCGTGTGCAGGCCGCACTGCGGCGACGCTGCGGCCTGTGCGGTGAACGTTCCGGCTCCGACTGCAGCGATCTGTTTGGCCGGCCACTGGCGACCGGCATCGTCCACATGATCCGCGTGCCGAAACGCGTGCTGCTAGCCCACCAGAACGGAGACCGATGACGACCCGCGAGTACGCGAAGAACCTGTTTTCGCAGTGGTCCGACGATGATTTCTGCAACCAGCCGGTGTTCGACAAGCTGCTGTTTCAGGTGCTCAACGGCCAGCGTGCCGTGAACGCGGCCGGTGTGCAGCCCATCAACTACACGCGATGGGCGAAAGCCATGCGTGACGGCGATCGCCTGCCCACGGTCGGCGAGCTACAGGCCGCCCTGGCGCGCATGGAAGCCCGCGGCTACGTCTACCTCGACGAGGACACCGGCGAGCTGTTGATCCGCACGCGGATGCGTAACGACGGCCTCGAGAAACAGCCGACGGTGTTCCTGTCGGCGCTGCGGTTCCTGGCGGTGTTCGACTCGCCGAAGTTCGGAGCCGTGATGTACCGCGAGCTCGAGCGCATGACGGTACCCGAGGTAAAGAGCGACAAGGACCATGCGAAGCGGCTGCAGTCAGCGATCACCCTGGCCGATGTGGCAGCGCGTGAGCGTCTCCAACTACTGGCCGCACGGTACGAAATGCCCGACGCAGTACCCAATGCGATACCCAATCTGATACCCAATCCGATTGGGTATCAGGAAGGGTATAGCCGACCTGCGGAAATGCCTGTCGCGTCGATACCCAACCCGATACCCAACCCCATACCCTCAGTTTCTGGTTCTGTTTCTGTTTCAAACCCCCGTAACGATGTTGGTCACCTGGGGGGTACGCGCGAGCACGCACGCGACGCCGACGGCACCACCGCAGCCGTTCCCGGCCCGGACAACGAACCCCCCAGACGATGCAAAAAACACATCAACGACCCGACCGGCTACGACGACGACTGCGGTCCCTGCGCGAACTTCGGCAAGGCCCACACCCGCTGGGAGGACCGTCAGCGTCGCCGCGCCGCGCAGGCCCGATCCGACGCTGCCCGCGCTGACGCCACGCTCAAGGCCCGCGATATCGCCGACTGCACGCTGTGCGACCAGCACGGCTACCGCAACGGCATCGTGTGCAACCACAACCCCGAGCAGGACGCGATCAATGAAAACGGCTCAGCGGCCGTCAGAGCCGCAATAGCCGCCAGTCGGGCACAACCACGCCAGGCCGACCCCGAAAGCTCGTCCACACCGCCACCAGCCGTCAAAAACACGCCGGAGGATTCAGTTCAGTGAACGAAATCAGCCCGAAGCCCGAGGACGTGCTCGTCGCGCTCGACTGGCAGACCATCACCTGCCAGCGCGCCGGCGTCAACTGCAAGCACCCCGCCAAGGTCGCCGTTGAGATCCACGCCATCGACTGCTGCGACGGCCGACCTGCCACCAACGAGTACGGCAACGTCGTCGTCATCGTGTGCCAGCTCTGCTACGGCGCGCTCATCCGCGACACCAACCGGTACCTGTTCATGCTCAGACGATTCGGCCGACCGCACTGCCTGAGCTGCCTGGCACCGCTGATGACCACCACCGATGCACTTCGGGCGGTGCGACCCATATGAGCCGCAAACCCAACTACCTGAGCGACCTCGTCGGACACGACACCGCATGGAAACGCCGCGCCGCCTGCGAACCCGACCCACGCTGGACCACCGACACCGAACCCGCACCGGCCGACCTGCTGCAAATGCGCGTCATCTGCCACCACTGCCCGGTACGAATCCACTGCCTCGAGCACGCCATCACCACCCGTGCAACCGCGGGCGTCTACGCCGGCATCTACCTACCGCCACCAGAACGAAAAACCAAGCATCACAGCGCGCTACTACGCGCAGCACTACGGGACGCGCTCGAGCGAGAGGAAGTTCACCCTTGAGTCACAACTGCGCGATCCCGAAATGCGACCGCACAACCCGTCAGCAGATCTGCCGGCCCTGCGCCGACGAGCTGCACGACATGCTGCGCGCACTGGTCGCCGGCGAAATCGACCGCAGCGGACGACAACGCCCCGGCTGGCTCGACTACCTCGACGACGCCTGCAGCGGCCAGACAAAACTCGGCGCACAAGCCCGCCACATCACCGAGCACGACGCACCGCTACCGGTGAACTTCAATGCCAACGCACTGCAGCGCCGCACCGCCGAAACCATCGTGTCCTGGGCGATCGTGCTGCGCGCCAGCACCGTCGCCTACCGACCCGGAATGTTCCCCCAGCAAGATCCCAAACTCGCCGCCACATGGATCGCCGACAACATCGAAGCCGTCGCCTACCACGAGCACGTCGCGCAGCTGCACGCCGACATCAAACGCACCACCTCCGCGATCAAACGCGCCATCGACTACCGACAGCCACCGCGATACTGCGGCCCTTGCATCGCGCCGCACCCGGACGCGCCCGACCTGCGATGCGACCGCGAGATCACCGTTCACCGCCGAGCCAAAACCGCGCGCTGCCCACGATGCAAGACCGAGCACCAGGTCGCCGAACTCATCCGCGAGAACCTCGCCGGCATGGAGCACTGGCACTTTCGCGCCCACGAACTGCTGCGCATCCTCGACAGCTTTGAGGTTCGCGTCAGCAAGACGACGTTCTACCGCTGGCGTCGTGAGGGCAAACTGCTGCCCTCGCAATACGACACCGACGACAAGCCGATGTTTCTGTTCGCTGACGTGCAGAAACTCATCGAGCAGAACACCACCAAACGCACCAGCAACACGCCCATCCAAACGACAGGAGCATGACAATGCCCGACCCCGCTGCTACCGTGGCACCTCAGATTGCCAGCGGCACCACTATGTCCGAAGCCGAGCGAGCCGCCGCAGTGCTCATCGAGAACAACCTCGGCAAGCTCCCCGGCCGAGACGGCCAAGTCATTCGCCTGATGCAATTCAGCACCCACGGCCGCAGCGACATAGCCGCCGGCCGCATCAACGAAGCCCGACGCGACACCGCCGAGGCCATCATTCGGCTACTGACCGCACACGGCTATCGGATCGCCCGATGAACATTTTCCAGCCCGGAACATCGCCCCGGAAACTGAACAGCAACCAGGCGATAGAGTTCGTTCGCGCCCTGGTCACCGCCATAAACCGATCCAAGAACGTGCCGCTGCAAGGTGAGCTGTCGATCGCCGACAACGGCGCGCTGATCATCACGCTCCAACCGACCGGCGGCTGAGAACGTGGCGCCCAACAAGCGCACCACCAAGGAAAAGGGACTCGGCAACCGCCACCGCCTGCAGGTCGAATACCTCAAGAGCGTTCACGTCGAGGGCACGATCTGCTGGTGGTGCGGCGAGCCCATGTTCCTCGCGCAGGGACTCAGTGGCGACCACTCCATCCCACGCTCGCAAGGTGGAACTGTCGCCGACCGACTGCTGCACGGTCCATGCAACAGCGAACGCGGCGACGGCCGACGCGACCACCTGCGCCCCGCGCTCGTCGGACGCAGACCACCAACCAACCTCGATGAACTCGGAACACTCGTCATGCGTTGGCCCTGGTCACGCCATGACCAGCACGCGTAAGGAATCCGCACGCCAGCGAACCCGATCAGTGCCATGACCAGCGGAAACGCGGCGGCAGCAACCCACCCGAACATTTGTTCGACCCCGGGGGGGTGCCGCGACGCCTCGCCCCGCGTCGCGCTCCCCCCTCCGTGGCGAAAAATTTGCAAAAACAGCAGGTCAGAGCCATTTTTGGCGAAAATGGGCCTGACCAGGCGAAACGCCGGGATTGGACGGAATTTCGATGGACGCCACGCCGCTTGACGACGATGACGACGTCACCGACGTTCGATCGACCATCGACCCGGATTCGGTGCTGAAAGAGTTCCTCGCGGGCTCGTCCTACCGCCAGATCGCCGAGGATCTCGTCGTCGGCGAGCAAATCGTCGAGGACGTGATCCGTGCGGCGATGATCCGCACGGCGCCACGGCGCGAATTCCTGGCCGAGAACTTCGACGCCGTGACGCTCGAGCGCCGTGAGGCGATCTTCCAGGCGCAATACCGCGTCGCGATCAGTCGCAGCGAGGAAGCGCCGGCCGCGGCCCGCATTTGCGTGAAGCTGCTCGAGGGGATGCGCGACAACCTCGCGGCTGTCGGCAACGGCGTAGCGGCCACCACGACGACCGAGGACGCACTGAAGGCGTTGCGCAACAAGCTGTCGGCCGAAATCGATGTCTGCCGAGATGCGCGCAAGCTCACATCGCTGTCACGGCAGTTCCTAGCGGTGTGCGCGGAGCTCGACGCGAAGGCGCCCCCGCCGCATTCCAAACGTGACGAGGTGAAGGCGAAGCGTGAGCAACGACGAGCCGCCGCGGGGCGATCAAACCCCGCGGATTCTGGTAGCGCCACCAGCTGAGACCAGCGCGGCCGCCGAGGCGATCGAGTTCGTCGAGAAACTCGGCATGGAGCTGTACCCGTGGCAAAAGCTGGCGCTACATCACATGCTCGGAGAGACGGCCGACGGGCTGTGGTCGGCATTCGAGATCGGCCTGACGGTACCGAGGCAAAACGGCAAGTCCGCGATTATCGAGGTGCTGATGATCGCCGGATTGTTGCTATTCGACGAAGAACTGATTATCTACTCGGCGCACGAATTCCGCACCGTTAAACAGATCATGCGGCGCGTCGAGTCGCTGCTGAAAGCCTCGGGGGAGCGGTACGTCCCGAAACGGTCGCATGGTGAGGAAGGTTTCGTTCTCGGCGCCGACGCGCACGATCCCGATGCCCCGCGGATGATGTTCCAATCCCGCACCGGTGGCGCGGCCCGTGGTCTCTCGGGCGATCGAGTGTTTCTCGACGAGGCGATGATCGTCAAGCCCGAGGCTGTGGGCGCGATGATGCCGACGATGAGCGCACGGCCGAACCCGCAGATCATCTACGCGGGTAGCGCGGTCGACCAGCTGGTCCACGAGCACGGCCACGTGTTCTCCGGTGTCCGCAAGCGCGCGCTCGACGGCACCAGCCCGCGCCTGTGCTACCTCGAATGGGGTTGCGAGGACGGCGCCGACCCGACGAGCGAGCGTGAGCGACTGCGCGCCAATCCCTCGGTCGGGCATGGGTTTATGACCCTCGACTACATCGAGGACGAATACCAGGCGATGCGGTACACGCCGAAGATCTTCCTGGTCGAGCGTCTCGGTATCGGTGACTGGCCGACGCTCGAGGACCAGCAGAAACCGCCGGTTACGCCGGAGATGTGGGGCCGGCTGCACGACATGACGCCCGGCCTGGTGACGCCAGGTCCGGGCGCGATCGCAATCGACCGCGGCCCGGCATCGAAAACGTGGGTGATCACCGGCGCGCAGCGATCGACCGGCAAGACGATCGCCGTCGAGGTCGGTTTCTGCCAGAACGCCAGCGCTACCGACGTCGTCGAGAAGATCGTCGCGATCGTCTCCGAATGCGATCCGGCGGTGATCGTGATCGACCAGAAATCGCCGGCGGCGATCCTCAAGCCTTACCTGATCGAGGCCGGCATCGAGCCGCACATGACCAGCTACAGCGAGTATCTGGTCGCCTGGGAGGGCATCCTCGAGGCAATCGATCAAGGTCAGATCAGCCACAGCGGTCAGCGGATGCTCGACCAATCGATCCTGTCGACCCTGAAAAAGGACATGCCCGACGGTCGGACGACCCCGACGCCAGCGCCGGGCGCATGGATCGGACCAACGGTCTCCGCGATGCTCGCGCACTGGGGACTGCTCAATTTCTCTACGCCGCCGCGTAATACGCCGCCACCGATGCAAGACACCGGGCCGGTACACGACCGCAGCGACGGCGAAATCGACGTGATGAGCGCGCCGTTCTAACGACGCGCCGATAACAGGAAGGTGGTCGTTGGCAGTGGCTCCCGTGACCACCGAACTTGGCTTCACCAACGCATTCCCCGGTCTGCTGTCCGCGTATAGCCAATGGGACCAGTTCGAGCAGGTGCCCGAACTGCTGTGGCCCGACGCGATCCGCACCTATACGCGGATGTGGCGCGAGGAATCACGGCTTGCCAGCGTCTACTACGCGATCGCGCTGCCGATCATGCAAACGCAGTGGCGCATCGAGCCCAACGGGGCTCCCGACAATGTCGTTCAGCACGTCTCGGATGATCTGGGGCTGCCGATCGTCGGCGAGGACGTGAATAAGCCCCGGCCGCGTACCAAGGGCCGGTTTTCGTGGCTCGAGCACTTGCAGTGGGCGATGCGTCACCTGCATTTCGGGCACGCCGTTTTCGAGCAGGTGTACCGGCCCGACGAGAAGAATCCCGACCGGCTGCGGCTACGCAAGCTCGCGCCGCGTCCGCAGTCGACGATCGCGTTCTGGAACGTCGACGCCGATGGCGGCCTGATCGGCATTCAGCAATGGCCGCCCGGTACCGGATTCGGAGGCGCGGCCGGCGCCCCGAACTACCTCGGGGCCTGGGCGCAAGAGATCCCGGTGAATCGGCTCGTCGTCTACACCCGCGACCGCGACCCTGGCGTCTGGACCGGCAACAGCATTTTCCGGCCGGCCTACAAGAATTGGCTGCTCAAAGACGAACTGATCCGCATTGAAGCCACCGCGGCACGCCGTAACGGCATGGGTGTTCCGGTCGTCACGGCGCCCGAGTCGGTATCGATGGCGGCGCCCGGCAGCGATGCACTGGCGCCTTATCTGAAGATCGCGCAGCAGTACCGCGGCGGAAACAACGCCGGCGTCGCGCTGCCCGCCGGCTCGACGTTCGAGCTGGCCGGAGTCAAAGGCCAACTGCCAAGCGGTTTCATCCGGCAGGCCATCGAGTACCACGACAAGCAGATGGCGCTGGCCGCGCTGGCGCACTTCCTGAACCTCGACCGCGGCGGCAGTTTCGCGCTCGCATCCGTGCAGGCCGACACATTTTCACAGGGCGTGCAGCAGACCGCCGAGACCGTCCGTGACACCGCGCAGACGCACATCGTCGAGGACATCGTCGACACGAATTTCGGTGAAGACTCACCGTCGCCGCGCATCGTTTTCGACGCGATCGGCTCGCAGCAAGACGCGTCGGCGGCCGCGCTGCAGATGCTCGTGAGTGCCGGAATCATCAAGCCCGACGCGCAGCTCGAGGCGTTCGAGCGGCAGTCTATGGGCCTGCCCGGCGCCGACCCCGACGCGCAAGACGACGAGCCGTTGCCGGTGCCCGACAACCGGCCGCCGGAGACCGTGCCGATCGCTACGACGCACACGCCCGACGGCATGGCGTTCACGTCGCGGGCGCGCGTCACCGCCAGCCGTGGCCGCCGGCCGCGAGTGACGATCTCGAGCGATGGAGATCTGACGCTGTGGTGAACACGCTCATCGACTACGTGGGATGGCTGCTGTCACGGCCATTGTGTCGACTGTTCGACTGCCACAGCTTGGCCTGCCGCGGCCGTGCAGACCACGACCCCGAATCTGGAAGGTGGACAACCCGATGGTGAGCCACAACCCCGAAAAGTCCGGCGTGACAGTCAACGTGACGCCCGTACTCGACACCGAGACCCTCGAGGCGATCGCCAAGCAGATCGAGCAGCGCATCACTGCCGCGGTCTCGACCGGTCTGATCGCCGGCGTCAATGGGCTCGCGGCGGCGCTCGGCGTTGACCCGGCCATCGGCGACGGCGACGAGAACGGTGCCGGCTAATGGTCAGCCTGAAGACGGTCAAGGATCGGGAGCTGATGCGCGTCGGCAACTACAAGCTGCGATCGGGTGACTTCTCGGTGACGCGCGAGACGATCGCCGCCGCGGTGGCCGCACACGAGGCCGGCATCCTGCGTAAGCCGACGATCCGACTCGGCCACGGTGACCCGCGATTCACCGGCGACCCCGCCGTCGGATTCGTCGACAACGTGCACGCATCCGACGACGGCGATGTGCTCTACGGCGACCTGGCCGGCGTGCCGGAATGGCTCGCCGACATCATGCCGAGCGCGTACCCGTCACTGTCGATCGAAGGCCAGGAAGACTACACGGACGCCGCGGGCGACAAGCACGATTTCGTGCTGACAGGTCTGGCGCTGCTCGGTGCGACGCCGCCCGGTATCGACACGCTCAAGAGCGTGCAGGATGTCGCCGAGCTGTATCAGGTCGCCGCGGCGCGTGAGATCGGCGGCACGGCCGTGACTTTCACGGTCGAGGCGGCCACCTACCGCGATCGCACCGACGCCAAAGAGCCGTGGGGAGACGTCAACTACGCCGACCCCGGTTACCTCGACCGCGACGATCAACCGGCCGAACCCGGTCACGGCGTGAAGCGCTACCCGCTCAACGACCGCGATCACGTCAAGAGCGCATGGTCGTTCATAAACGAAAAGAAAAATCAAAAGCCTTACACGGCAAAGCAACTCGATCACATCACGTCCGCGATCGAGGAAGCCGCCCGAAAGTTCGGTATCAAAATCGAGGCCGCCGCGGCGGTTTCACAACAGGAAGGGGCCGAGATGGCTCTCCCCGAGAAGATCGCCGCGGCACTCGGCATCGCCGCCGACGCTGACGAGGCCGCCATCGAGGCAGCCTGGGAAGCGCACACCGCGGCCGCCGAGGCTGACGTCGAGCAGCGTGTCGCCGCAGCCGCGGCGCCCGCCGCTGGCCTGATGCAGATCGAGGCGTCGGTGTACGACCAGCTGCGCGCCGACGCACAGGCCGGCCGCGACGCCCGTGATCAGCAGATCGCCGACGAGGACGCGCGTACCGTCCAGGCGGCGATCGCCGAGGGCAAGATCGCGCCAGCCCGCAAGGATCACTGGCTGACGGCGCTCAAGAGCGACCGCGAGGGCAGCCGGCAGGTGTTGGCGTCGCTCGCACCGGGCCTGATCCCAGTCGCCGAGATCGGGCACGGCATCACCGCACCCGAAACCGGTGAGGACAACGTCGCGCAGCAGGGCTACGAGACGTTCATGAACAAGCTCGGCTTCAACACGAAGGGCGGTAACTGACATGGCCGGCAGCGACTACGTTCCGAAGTTCCTCGGCGGCTGCACGATCACCTGCACCGCCACCGCCGACATCACCGCCGGTCAGCTGGTAGTCGTCAGCGGTGACTACAAGGTAGCGCCGTCCTCGGCCGCCGCACAGTCACAGTTCGGCGTCGCTGTCCGGTCGGTCAAGTCCGGTCAGCGCGTGGCTGTCTGGTTCGAGGGCGTGCACCAGCTGGCGGCATCCGGCGCGATCAGTGCGGGCACAGCGGTTGTCGGCGCCGCCAGCGGCGCCGTCGCTGCTGCGACCGCCGAGACCCCGGCCGGCGAGGTCGTGGGCTACGCGCTGGCCGCCGCCGCCAACAGTCTGGTCGACGTCCGACTGTCGTACTGATCTCAACCCCAAACCGAACGGCACCGGGTCGTCCCACTCCTGGCGATCCGGTGCCGTTCTCATACCCGAAAGGTAAACGGACATGCCCGTTTTGAACCCGCCCGGAGCCCCGACCGGTGACCTGACCAACCAGGACATCATCGCGATTTCGCGGTTCCTCAACGACCCGACGATGCTGTACCGGGCGCTGCGCACCATCGCCGATCAGATGTACGTCTCCGACAAGATCCTGAAGGCGCAGATCTTCACCGAGTCTGGATCGATCATCTACGAGCAGATCGAGTCGATTTTCGCCGGCCGGCAACCGCAGCCGGTCGAGCCTGGCGGCGAGTACCCGCTGGCGCCGATCCCGACCGGCCCGGCGCAGATCGCGTCGACCGTGAAGTGGGGCCTCGACACCCTGATCTTCGACGAGTCGATCGCACGGCAGAACTGGCAGCCGCTGCAGACCGCCCTGGTCAAGCTGATCAACAGCCTCGTTGACACCGTCGACAGCAACGCGATGTCGGCGGTAGTTGCCGCCATCACTCAGACGCAGGGCGCCGGCGCATCGAGCATCGGCGGCGCCCTGTCCGGGACCGATCACGCGTACTGGGACGGCTCGGGAACCAAGACGCCGAACATCCTGCGTGATGTGATGCTGGCCGACCAGCAGATGCGTCAGCTCAAGCAGGGCTACAACGGCGACGCCGTGCTCTGCGACCTCGAGACCTTCGCGATCGTATTCAGCGACCCGAACCTCAATGCGCGTTGGGCTCGTGAGGACATCGGCAGCAGCGGCGTTACCGCGATGCCGATCTTCGAGGGTCTCAACTCGAGCATGGCGGGCAAGCTGGCCGGCAAGCTGTGGCTCGGCTCCCCGAACCTGCCATCGGCGCCGTACGCGGCTGTCATCGACACGAAGGTGTTCGGCGGCATGTGCGACGAGAAGCTGCCGGCGCCCGGCTACACCGGCGCGACCACACCCGGCGCTGACGCCGACGGTGGTGGCGGCGCTGGCCGGTCCCTGGTGCAGACGAAGTCGATGCGCCAGGACGAGAAAGACCGGTGGCGTGTGCGCGCCCGCCGCGTCACGACGCCGTTCATCGTCGAGCCGGACGCGGCCGTCGAGATCACCGGGATTCTGCCCGCGTGAGCGGCTACGAGGTCGTTGCCCCGATGGTCAACGCAGCAGACCAGGACGGTCGGCTGCACCCGTACTACGCCGGGTCGATCATTCGGTGGCTCAACGACAAGCAGCGGTCGCACTTCGTGCGGCACGGCCTCGTCGTGGCGCTCGGAGACCACGACGTCGACGGGCTGCGGACCTCGGAGCCGGAGCCGGTCATCGAGCCGGCACCGGCCGTTTCCGGGGGGTCCGAGACGGTGCCGGCCACGGAGTCGGTCGAACGTCCGGCGCAGGTCGCGTCCAAGGATCTTTGGGTCGCCTACGCGGTCGCGCAGGGCATGGAGTTCGCCGAGGCCGACGCGATGAGCAAGGTCGACCTCATCGCGAAGTACCGCGACTGACGATGACGAGGTGAGCGGCGATGACCAGCCCGACGCAGCCGTTTCTGGACATCACCGGTTTTCTTGGGATGTGGGACGGTCCGCCGCTCACCTCGCAGCGTAAGGCGATGGCGACGCTGTTGCTCACCGTCGCCTCGAATTGGATCTACGGACAGAAACCGGGCATCAGTAACGATGATCCGGCCGCGCAGTTCGTGGTCTACGACGTCGTATCGAACGCGGTGCGATACCAGCGCTACGGCAAACTCGCGACGTACTCGAAGACGACCGGCCACCGCATGGACGCCGGTAGCTTCGCCGAGCCCATGAAGGCGCTTGAGTTTACCGACACGCACAAGCAGCTGCTCGGCATTTCGCTCGAGTCACTGCCGATGTCGAGCTGCGCGCCGGCCGATTTCGACGCCGACGACAGTCACGCCGGCTGGCCGACCGGCTGGTCCGGCACTGGAATCCCGTGGACGTACCCGTGAGCGAATACCCCGGCGCTGACACGATTTACGTCGTCACCGACGTCGAAACCGGCGAGCGCGACGGGCTCAATCAGCGGAAATTCAGTGAAGCCATCGCCGAGGTCTACGGCTGCGTTTTCGACGTGGTCTCGACAGGACCGACCGAAGAACAATCGGACACCACGACCAACAGCGAGCGCGCCTGGGCGTTCCTGCCGATCGTCAACGGCCAGGGCATCCCGACCGTCGACGTCGACGAGAACGGCGAGCAGATTTTCATCGCCGAGATTCTCAACACGGCACGTTTGCGGCCGGACCGGTCCACCGCGCTGGGCCAGCGCGACTACAAGATCATCGGCCGGCCCGAGGTGCAATACGACATGGACGGCCAGCCCGAACATGTGTGGATCGTCTGCGAATGGCGTGGCGGCGGAAAGCCGACCGATGGCGGCTAACAAGCAGGATGCCGCACTCGAGGCGCTACTCGATGTCATCGGGCGCAGTGAGCATTTCGCCGACGAGGTGATCACCGACGCCGTGCTGATCGTCGGATCGCAGTACGTCGACGATGACGGCGACCGCTGCGGCCATGTGTACATGTTCCCGCGTCATGGAAGTCAGCCGGCCTACATCACCATGGGGCTCATCAAGACCGCTGGGGCATGGATGAGCCATCGCATCGGGGGTTCGTGATGGCCGGCGAGATCGAGGCGATTCTCGCCGCCGCCGGCGAGGCCCTGACGCTCCGCGAGGTCGAGGAAGGGCTCGACCGCATGGGCGACGACGTCTGCGAATACGCGCAGTCGATCGCGCCGGTGTTCGGCGACCTTCCGCCGAAACGCGACTCTCCACCGTTCGACGAGCCGGGCGGATTCCGAGACTCGATTCACGTCGAGAAACCGCACGCCGGTGTGCGACGGATCATTTCGCGGCTCGACCCGCTCGCACTGTGGGCCGAGCTGGGAACGATCCACATGCCCGAATACGCGACATTCAGCAAGACGGCCGAGCACTTCGGCGGTACCCCGCCCGAGATCGGTGGTGCTGGCGTGATGCACGCACAGGCGAACCTGCGCGGCGAGCTGGTGAAGCTCGGTCAGCTACGTGAAAGCGGTGCCGACGGCGAACTGATCTCGGCGCAGCTGCAGCGCGTCCGCTCCGCGCGGGTACAGCGCTCGGCCGAGTTCAAAGACGCGCAGAACACGCGCCGACGCGCACGCCGTGCCGCGGGCCGGCCCGGTCGAGGACGACGGCACCGATGATCGACTACGGCAAGCCGATACCGCCGGAGGCATTCATCATCGGCGCACTCATGCCGCTCGGCTACTTCGTCGAGCCCGAGCACGGCGCCGACGACCCGCTGCCGGCGTTCGTCGTCACGTCGCTGCACCCGAAAACCGACCGCGTGATGCAGCGGGCGCTGGTATCGGTCGCGACGCTCGGCGAGACCCGCAGCAAGGCATCCGACGTCGCGCTCGAAGCCGACCACCAGCTGATGTCGATCACGGCCGGCGACGCGATCGTGCTGCCAAACGGCCAGATCGCGCACGGGCGCATCGAGCCGCACATGGGGCCGACTTTCGACAAGTACAGCGACCCGTTCGTGAAGCGCTACGTCGCCCGTTACGTCGTGCTGGCGCGCAATCAACCGAGCAACTGACCCCGTCCATCGCCCAACCGGGCACACATCGAAGGGAACACCACCATGACTCTGCCCGCTGAAGGCGGTACCTACACCGAGATCGTCGAGCCGAACGTTAACCCGCTCGCGCAGCGGTATTGGCAGACCACCGACGTATTCATCCGCGACTATTGGAACCCGGACGGCTCGACGTTCGACTGCTCCGACCCCGCGGTCGGTCTCGGCAATCTGGGGCTGCTGACGCCGTTCGCGGCCGACGGCACGATCCGCTCCGACCTGTTCATCACCTCCGATGGTCCTAACCTCGGTTTCTACCATCCAGGCGAGCTCGAGGCCGACACCACCGAGCAGTCGCCCGACATCAGCGTGCAGCAGACGCCGACCGCACAGTCGGTGCGGACCACACGCAACGTGATCACCAAGCTCGACGACAGCGTGAGTTTCACGCCGCTGGAATCGAATCCGGTCACCGACGCGCTGCATTTCGAGCTGCCGCTGTACAACCTGCCGGCGATCGGGACGCCCGGCTACCAGGTGAAGCGCGGCCCGATGGACTACCTGCAGGATCGCGTGATCATCCTGTTCGGCACCGACGGGTCTGGGCAGCTCATGGCGCGTGTTCTGCCGCGCTGCCAGACCAACAAAAAGGGCAAGATCGACCTCGGCCGTAAGAAGACGGAGAGCGGTCAGCTGACGTTCAACCCGCTGTTTGATCCCAACACCGGTGAGGTGATGTGGATCTGCCGTGAAGGCGTGCAGTGGCGCGGTCTCGGTGGCGCTCCCAAGTTTGTCAGCACCGCGCCGGTCGCGACCCCGGTCAGCGGCGGTAAGGCGACGGTCGCGATCACCACGCCGACCGGAGACGCCCCGTACACCTACACGGTGCTCGAGCAGGTCGGCGGTGCGGGTGAGTTCACGACGGCGACACTGCAAGGCTCGCCGGTCGTCGATGGTGCCACGACCACGCTGACGGTGTCCGGCCTGACGACCGGAAGCGCGTACGTGTTCAAGGTTGTCGCCGAGGGCGCGAACGACCAGACCGCCACGTCGGCCGTGTCGAACTCGGTCACCGCGATCGCCTGATCTCTCGTCGAGGCGCCCGTATTGCGTGGCGGGCGCCTCGACGAGCCACGCAAAACCACCACGCAGACAAGGAGATACACGCAATGACGGACCAGAACGCTTTCATTAAGGCTCGCGAGCAAGCGACCGAATACCTCGGCTTCGCGGCATCCGAGCGCATCGTCACCGACGACGGCGTGGTGTTCGAGATCCCGAACCCGTCGCTGCTCGACGACGAACAGCAGGCCCGCTACGACGCGCTGCAGCTCGAGTCGGAATCCTGGGACCGACACCCGGACATCCTCAACGCTGACGGCAGCGTCAAGCGCCGAGGTGAGCTGAAAGAGCCGTATCGCAAAGGCAACGAGCTGGTCGAGCACTACAACATTCAGCTTGCGAAGGCGATCCTCGGCGAACGTTACGCGGCGTTCATCGCGGCCGGCGGTCGTGGCAACGACGTGAATCTCATCTGGTGGAAGATGAACCAACAGCTCGCGCGGAGGCGTCGGGAGGACTCCAAAAGTGCGGGCGGCCCTGGACCTGTGGCGGCAGCTCCCGAACGAAACGGAAGCGGCGCTTAGCCGCTACCACCCCGGTCGGCATATCCGCGAGTGGCATCGCGGCGAGATGAGCAGCCGCGAGCTGTTGTCGCTGCTGTCCGACCTACCCGAGGACTCGACGTTTCGGGAGCGTGCCGAGCGCACGCACCGGCTCGTCGAGGTCGACGGACAACTGCGGCTGTATTCGGTGCTGGCCGAGCTGCCGCCCAACGCGGTGATCGAGGCCGAGTTCATCGATTGGACCTACGACCGCAAGATCGCCGCCCGCACGGCACTCGAAATCGCGCTGTCGCGGGCCGACCGAGGCGGCGAGCATCCGTCACGCGATGGGCTCGATGAGCCGCTCGTCGAGGCGCTACGCCGCCGCGCGGAACGCAAGCAAACGCAGATCCGGGACGGGCACCGTTCACTGGTGCGCGACGCCATCAATCGAGGTAAACGAAGGGAGTAGGGCCGATGCCGATCTACATCGACGTCATGACCCGACTCTCGCGTACCGCCGCGATGGAGGCGGCCCGCGACGCCGAAGCGATCTTCGGGCGGGCCGGTCGCGCGATCAGCGATGATTTCGCGCGCGCGACCGGCAATCTGTTCGACGGCTTGGCGTTCCGGCACGAGCGCGGTCGTCGTGAGCTCGAGAAGCTGCAGGCGGCCTACAGCGCGACCGCCGACGCCGAAGCCGACGCCGCACGCCGCATGGAACGCTCACAGCGTCAATCGGAGATCTCCGAGGCTCGCCTGGCCGAGGTACGCGAGAAACACGGCGATCTGTCCTCGAAGACGATGACGGCCGAGCTGGCGCTGGCCGATGCGCGCGCCAGATCCGGCCGCGACGCCCGTGGCTACGTCGACGCACTCAACGACACCGAGGCCGCACACAAGCGGGTCAACGAAGCAACCGCCGCGGCTGCTGACTCGGCCGGCCTGTTCCGTGGCGCACTCGGCGGTATTAGCACCGACGCGATGATGGTTGGCGGCGCGACCGCAGCTGTCGCCGGCCTCGGTATCGCGATCGCCAAGTCGATTCCGCCGGCTGCGCAGTTCCAAGCGGAACTGATGAAGCTGCACACCGCGGCCGACATTCCGACCGACCAGCTCGCGGCCGTCTCCAAGATCGTGCTCGACCTGTCACCACAGGTCGGGGTCGACCCCGAAGAACTGATGAACGGCGCCTACTACGTCGCCAAGTCCGGGCATCGCAACGCCGCAGACCTGGGCTCGATCCTCAAGGCCGGCGGACAGATGGCGGCAATCGAGGATGTGCCGCTCGAGACCGCGCTGAACGCGATCACCACGCAGATCAGCGACTACCACCTGTCCGCGCAGGATGCGGCCTCGGTGGGCTCGCAGATAGTCACCGGTGCCGGCGCGGCCAAGGTGCCGCTCGGTGAGTTCGCGGGCGCGATGCACGTCGTCGAGCCCGTCGCGTCGAGCATGGGCATCGCTGCGCCGCAGTGGATGGCGATGGTGGCGCAGATGACGCAGTCGGGTATGCACGCGGACAACGCCGGCCAGGACGTGCTGCACCTGATCGAGAAGATTCAGGCGCCGACGTCGCAGATGCGCGCGGAGTGGGGTGCGCTCGGCCTGGACCCGATGCAGGTCAAGAGTCAATTCGCGGCGAACCCGTTGGCGACTCTCGACAAGCTCGACAAGGCCCTCGACGCGCATAGCGGCCCGGACGGCATGGTCAACATTGACGCCAACTACCGCAATGTCCAAGTGCAGCAGTCGATGACGCAGATGTTGGCGTCGATGAACGACAATCAGCGCAAGGTCGCCAACGAGATCACCTCGGGGGAGCTGACCTACAAGCAGTGGCGGCGAACGCGCGGCGGCCAGGACATGGCTGACGTCGCGAAGCTGCAACAGTTCAACTCGCTGTTTCAGCAGTCGCAAGGGTTTTCGCAACTGTTGAGGTCGGGGCAGGGGTCCCAGCAGACCCGGCAGCAGGCAATTCAGGCGCTCATCGGTGACCAGGTGAGTGGGCAGGCGTTCCAGCAGCTGACCGGCGAAGCCAACGCATCGGCGCAGAAAACAGCCGGCGAGATCGCCGGGTCGAAGCCTGACGACAAGGGCAACGTCGAGGGGTCCGCGGCGGCCCTCGACACGTTCCAGGGCAACGTCAAGAAAGCGGGCGCGGCGTGGGACACGCTGAAAGTGTCGATGGGTACTGCTTTCCTGCCGGCCGTCACGTCCGGTATGCGCGGCCTGAACAGCGCGCTCGGTTGGATCATCGAGCATCGCGAGGGCATCGGCCAAGGCTTTGGTGTTGTCGCGCACCAGGTCGAGGCCACCGGCAAACAGGTCGGCGAAGCCTACGACGACTTCATGCACCTGTGGCACGGCGTAAACGACGCGTGGCACGCGATCGACAATTTTGGGCACGGCGTCGGGCACGTAATCGACGAGGCGAAGGCCGATTTCGACAAGCTCAAAGACGCGCACCCGTTCGAGGCGATCAAGCAGGGTGTCGACGGGCTGCTGCACTCGCTCGGCGATATTCCGGGTGCGATCCGGCGTGCGGCCGATTCGTTCGGTCAGCTCGCATCGAAGGGGTGGGGCGGCCTCGAGCACGTACTGCACATCCCCGGACACCAGGCCGGCGGCCCGGTGATCGGCTCCGGTCCACGCGGTGTCGACTCCCAACTGCGGTGGCTTGCACCCGATGAGCACGTGTGGACGACCGACGAGGTCGACGGTGCGGGCGGTCACGGCGCGATGTTCGCACTGCGCGCCGCGGCGCGTCGCGGAATGCTCGGTCACGGGCTGTCGGGATTCGCCGGCGGCGGTAGCCGCAAGGCGCCCGGACCCGGTGAGGGCGGAATCGTGCTCACCGACCCGAACGCGCCACAGGGGCCTGTCGGTACCCGCAATGACCCGGTGTTCATCAAGTCCAGCGAGGACGACGCGGCCGGCGGTGCCCACCATCGTCGGCACCATCGAAACAGCAACCACGGCGACGATGACACGCCCGGGCCCGGCAACGACGGCATGGGCGGCCAGAAACGACACAACGGCCGCATGGACATGCCCGACCTCGATTTCGGCGCCGAACTCGACGACGGTTTCGGCCTCAAAGACGGATTGCCGGGCCTGGCTAAGTGGTTCGTGACGTTCCTGGGCGATATGGCGATCGCACCGGCCGAGGGCGCGATGCTCGGCTCACTGCTGCGGCCACCGAACGGCCAGGACACACAACTGTCGTGGCTGCAGCCCGGCGAATTCGTCGAACCCAAGAGCGCGGTCAACAAGCTCGGTACCGGCGTGATGAATCAGGTCCGCGGCGGCCAACTCCCGCACTACGCCGGCGGCGGCACAGTCGGCGAAGACGAGCCGAGCGCGCCCGGCCAGCCGATGGGCTCGACGGGCGGCGCGAAGCCCGGCCTGTCGATCTCAGGCGGTGCGCTCGGCGCAGCCGAAGGCGCCGGCGCGATGGCCGCGGACATGTTCGCTCCCGGTTCTGGTGCAGCGGTGCAGGTGCTGTCGCAGATGATGAACCGCACCATCGCCTACGGCGGCCAGCTCGCGGCGATCGGCGTCGAGGGACTGATGAGCACGTTCCTGCCGTCCGACGACCCGCTCAGCGACTTCGGCAACACACTGCCCGGAAAAATCCTATCCGGTATCGCCGGCGCCAAGCCTGCATCGCCGGTCGTGGCCGGAAACACCAAGCGGCCCCTCGAAAACGAGAGTGTCCGCAACAAGCAGCAGGACGCCGCCGAAGGCGGTGACACCCACGTCCACATGTACAACCCGACGATTAAAGCCAAGGACGTCGACGACTTCGCCAACAAGTCGTCGGAACTCAGCCGGGTCGCGGTCGGTGGGACGCAGCAACTCGCCCCGAGTCGGATCAAATGACGATCTTCCCTGACGGCCCCGTAAAGCGCGCCGGGTCACGCGCACTCGTTGCCGGCGACGACGAGATGCTGTTCTACACCAGCTGGGACGGGGTCACAAAGTTTCACCTCGCGGGACCGACCGCGCCGACACCCGGCGTGCAGGACGGCGCCGTGCTGGTCGGCGGCATCAAGAAACTGACACCCGATTTCGATCACATCAGCCAAAAGACTGCCCGACAGGCCGGCTCGACGTGGATGGGCGTCGTCTACGACGACCTCAAGCCGCAGTTCAAGGTGCAGCTGCACGCCCGCACGCCGCGCGGCCTGTCCGAGGTGCTGTCGCAGTGGCGGGCCGCGTGGCGGCCCGATCGCACCGGCAAACTCGAATGGATCACGCAGGACCGCGGTTACTGGTACCTCACACCGCGCCTCGGGCAGAACTGGCCGGATGAGCGCGATCAGTTGCGCGGCGCCGTCCGCGAGGTCGAAGTAACTCACCAGATCCTGCATGACGAGGCGTTCTGGTTCGGTATGCCGAGCTTCGACACATTCGCGCCGGGCGCCTCCGACGCCCAAGGCTTCCTGACGCTAGTGAACATTGGCGACCAGGACGCTCCGGTGCAATTCACCTGCTACGGGCCGGGCCTGTTCTCATTCTCGAACGGACCATCGATAAGCACCGAGACGCCGATCACGTTCGGTCCGTTGCTCGACGGCCAGGTCGCCCTGATCGACACGCGAGCACGGGTGACGCAGGTCGTCGACATCACGCCCGGCACACCGCAACTCGCGGTCACCCCGCAGCAGAAGCTGATCGAGCAGATAGTGAATTTCGTGACCAACAACAACGTGCCGCCCGTGCTGCAGCAGTTCGAGTCGCAATACGGTATCGCGCCGCCGCAGGGACCGCTCTACAGCCTGCTCAGCGGCTTGTTTACCAACCTGGTGCCAGGCGTTGCGCAGCCCAATCTGGCGCAGCCGCAGCACATCGCGGTCTCGATCGCTGCCGGCTCACCGAAATCGAAGGTGATCGCACGTCTCGATCCGATGCGAGTGTCGCCAGAATGAGCGGCAGCGGCGAACAGCTTGAGGCGATCCTCGGTGATGACCCGGTCGCGGCGGCGGCTGCTGCACGCGAGCTCGCCGAGGCCGCGCAGCGGCCACCAACGAACCTGTCGCTGACGGTGTATGACCGGCTCTACCGCGAGATGGGCCGGCCGAACAACTACATCAACACGCGGGTGAAGATCCCGCGTCGTGACATTCCGACCGGCAATCTAACGTTGCTCGGCCACGACCCACTCGCCGAGGTGGTGCTGTCCTGCGACACCACGGTCGTGCCGATCAACTACGAGCTGGACGATCAGCGTGTGTGGACGGGTCGTGTGCTCACCGCTCACGACAAGATCAACGAGGACGGTAGCGAGACCGTCGAATGCGACCTGATCGGCAACCTCGCAATCTTGGATGCGATCCTCGTATTCCCGGACCCGGGTCTGCCGATCGAATTTCAGCCGCTCGAGGCGATGTACACCGGTCCCGCGATCACCGTGCTCAAAACGATGGTGGCCGAGAACGCATTTCGCATCCAATCGGGCCTGAACGAATTCCTCAACCAGCTCGGCTCACTCGACCCGGACTGGCGTACCTGGTTGGGAACGCTGCTCGCCGACTACCAGATCAACCTCACGCAGCTCGCTCAAATGTGTACGACGCCAGTGTGCGTGATCTGGGACGACGGATTTGTCGACACGTCGAATTGGATCAACATCCACGGCAAGATGGACAGCTGTTGGAAGCTGATGAAAGAGCAGCTCGACGACAACGGGCTTTATGCCACGATCGATATGTGGATGCCCGGCGACCCGCAACCGGTCGGCCGCATGTTCGACCTCACAGTCCCGACCTACATTTTCAACGTCCGCGATTACAGTAACGTCACCGGACCGACAAACACGGTGTTCGACGGTGGAATCAAAGATGCTGTGAACCTGATCGATTCGGTCTACGGGAAGGTCGCGAAAGCATTCCTTAACCCGAACAACGCCTACGTGCCGCCCGGATCAAACATTGAGATCGCCCCGGCTATAGGCGTGAACTTCGTGCCGCCGTGGACGATCTTCAACGCCGACATCAAAGACGGCGGAATCGTGACACTCGATGTGGCACACCATCATCCGCTGGCATGGAAAACGATCATCGGTGGCCGGTCGCCCCAGTGGTTGAATGCGTTCTTCAACGCTACAAGCGCCTACCTGATCGACCTATTGACCATCGCGATCGGTGTCTCGGGTATCCCGTCGGACATGCTTGACGGCATCATTGATAACGCCGTGCTCGCGTTCGAGAGTTATGAAAACTTCGATATGCGAGTCGAAATGGGGCCGTACGGTTTCCCCGAGAAATTCTTTCCGACACAGTCGACTTACAACGTCGATGCCACATTCGCTGGCCTCGATGCGCAATATCAGTGCCGCGGTTATCCGGCGATCAAGATGTCGTTCTACAACGGGCAACCGTTCCGACTGTTCCGTGATATTTGGCCGGCCGCAATGTCGTCGGTTGTGCGCCGCGGCGTGCTCTACACCGACGTGGTCGACGAGATCGAAATCGAGGACAGTCGCGAGAGTTGGGCGAAGGTCACCGCGACGATCGGCGACGGCCGCCGTGAGGACTCATCGGCCATTATCTCGCAACGGAAAATCGTTGAGGCCGAAGACAATATCAACCTGCTGTTGCTTGCCAGCCCCGGAGGATAGAACGTGACTTCACCACCCGAGATGACTGGTGTATGGGACTGGGCGCCCGCCGGCTACCCCGCCGGCGCGGCGACGTTCACCGGAACCATCCTGTTTCCGGCGGGCATCGAGCCCGGCGTTACGAAGACGGCCGTGTGTGTTTTTGGCCCCGGCGGCGGCGTGGTCAATATGCCGGGGCTCGCCGAGGGGAAGCCCGGCCCATCGCCGATGTTCCGCAAGCTGGATGTCATCCCGATTCCGTACGGTCAGACGCCGCCGTCGCCGCAAGGGCAGTTCAGCTTGGTTAGTCCCGGCGGTCCCGGCATTCCGGCCGTCTATGACGTGGTGATCTACCTCAACGAGGGTCAGCCGGGCGCGGCCGGGCCCGGCAACAACATCACTGACGCACCCGACGTTAATGGCGTCCCGCAAGCTAACGGTTGGACGTTGGCCTGGAATGAGGCGACGAACGTGTTCGACTACGTTCCGCAGCTCATCACCGACATTTTTACCGGTCAGCCGATCTCGACGCCGGCATCCGCGCAGGCGTCGCGCACGCTCGCTGAGATCGCGGTCCCGGCCGCGGCGTTCGACTACTACCCGCAGCCTCACGGGCAGTGCGTCATCTCCGGCACGCAGAACACGCTGATCACGCTGACCGCGAACCTGAATTCGCCGACCGGACCACAGGTCGGTGTCGGCTGGGCGATCGGCGGACAAGCCCAGGTCGCGATCACCCTGATTCCGGAGCTGCCGACCCCCTCGACGCCAGCCCGCGTCAAGGCCGGCCAGACCGCGACGATCTACTTCGTTGCCACGCAGTCGAACCCGACTAATGACACATGGTCGACGGTCGCGTCGCAGACATCGTTCACCGTCAACCAGCAGCCGGCATTGTGAGCCAGTATCCGGCGGCGACGACCCCGAACCCGTCGGTGCATCGACAGCGGTCGTCACTGGCGCCGGCGTTCTCGGCAGCCCAGACGGAGGCGTTCGGTGAGGCGATCGTCGACGAGGTGCTCGCGCAGGTGGCGTTCGCGCTCGCCAGCGTCGATGTACTCGGCATGAAGCCCTTTGCGTTTCTGCAGCAATACGGCGAGGAGATGGAGCAGAAAGCGCAGGCGGCGCTTGCTGCGGCTGAGGGCGCCCAAACCACTGCCAACAATGCGCAGACGGCGGCCGGTGATGCACAGACCGCGGCGGACACAGCCCAAACCGCAGCGGAAAAGGCCAGTGCTGACCTGACGACGCTCATCAACGACGGCCTGGCCGCGATGGGCCTCAGCACGACCGGCAAAGGCGCTGACTTCGGCGTGGCGCTGCAGACGTTCATCACGGACCTGTTCGGCCCCGACGCGATCGTCGGCACCAACACGTCGAACATTCAGCACTCGGCGCTCCCGTCGAGCTACGACAACATCCACGTCGATCTGCAGAACCTGTTCAACGATGTGGTTTTCGCTGATGGTCGCGGCTGGGATGAGATCGGCCCGGATGTGCAGCAGTTGGCGGTCGACATGATCGGGCCGGGCGCAACCGTGACAGTCAATGCGCCGTCGCAGATCCCGCATTCGGTGGTCTCGTCGACGTCGGGTAACGCGAGCTTGGGTGACGATGTGGCGGGCGCGGTGGCGAACGCTGCGACAGCGGCCGGGACGGCCACGGCTGCCGCTGACACCGCGAACTCGGCGCACGACGTAGCGACCGGCGCGCAGAACACCGCCAACACGGTCACCACCGCGGCGAACAACCTGATCAACGGCGTCGGATCGTTCTTCGGCGCCGACCCGCAGACGGTCGCCAACATCGAGGCCGGCGTCGACCCCGTCATCGACGGCCTGTCGTCGTTCTTCACGAACCTGTTCAACCCCGGCGCGTCGACCGTCCCGAACCCAGCGACCTCGACGCGCCTGTCGGTCGCGACGGTGCCGGACCTGACGACGCCCGGCGAAGCCAACGCGTCCGGTGTCCCGACGATCGCTGACAACGCCGCAACCGCCGTCGACAAGGCTGCGACCGCCAACACCAACGCTCAGGGCGTTATCGACAGCATCAACAATGCCGTGAACGGCGGCAACGCCACCGGCACACCGCTGTCGCAGGTGGTCGCGAATCTGGCGGCCATCCCGCAGAACAACATCAAAGTCAACCCCGCGAGCGGTAACCCGGCGGCCGTCACGTTCGACGCGGTCGGTGCTGGTGCCGCGTCGGGGCCGTACAGCGTCACGCAGAACGGCACGACCGTCTCGTGGACGCACGTTATCGGAGCCGGCAACCCGGCCGCGTCGCCACCGGTGCCGCCCGGCAACTACCTGCTGGTCCCGATCTACTATCCAGGCCCGATGTCGCCAGCGACACCGTCGTTCATCGGGGTAGCGACGCGGCAGTCGGACGGTCAACAGTTCCTATTGCCGCAGATCACGTTCAGCGATGACACCAACGTGTTGACCATGCTCGGCGCGCTGATCGAGCCGGGAACCTACACGGTGGCGGTGACGTCCAACGTCATCTACCCGAACACCGGCCCTGGCTTCGTGTGCGCGTCGGTGTCTTACCGCAACGTCAACACCGTCGGTATCACCACCGCGCACGGGTCCGGCGCGGCCGGCACGTCGATGCCGTTGTCGTTCCCGTCGCAGCCGAACAATCCGCGTGCGCTGGCGGTCGTCTACTGGGGCAACACCGCAGCGTCGACGACCGCCGCGAAAATCAGCGGCCTGACGGGCGTGACGCAGCGGCTATCGGATGTGTTCGCGACGGGCTCGACAGGAACCGCGGTCGCGCTTGGTGATGCCATTCCCGTCGGCACAAATACCGCGTTCAGTGCGACCGCGGCGTCGGGGGCCGGTAACGAGTGGATGGCGGTCGAGATTCTGCTCGAGCCGCCAACCGAGACGGTGGGGAGCTTCGCCCATGTCAGCCGTGAGAACACCACCGCGGTCAGTGTGGCGCTCGGCGCGTCGACGATCCCGGCGAATTCCTACGACACGACGGTAAAGCTGACGGATGACATCACATTCAGCAACGGCAACACGCTGACCGCGAGCCTCGCCGGAACCTACATGCTCGAGGTCGGCGTGAACTTCGGCACGGTGATCACCTCGCCGAACTGTTTCATGTTCGAGGCCGTCGTAAACGGCGTCTCTGAGCTGATCGGGTATGCCGTCGCGTTGGCGAATCAGGCTGGTGTGTCGATTCATTCGGTGCTCAATCTCGACCCCGGCGCGACTGTGACATGGGTCGCGACGAACATGACGACCGCCGCGACCTGGACGTTTGTCGGTAACAGTAACGGGACGTCGTGGATGAAGCTTGGGCTGATGAACCGAAGCCTGTTGTAGCACAACATCATTAACGAGCCAAAGGCCAACGTATGACTTTCACTCAAGGCCCGAACGACATCCTCGATTACACCGTTGATTGGACAAAATGGCTCCCGACCGGGGACACCATCGCATCGTCTACGTGGTCCGTCGAGAACGTCACGCCACCGGTAAACCTCACCCTGGTCGGCACCGCAAACACCGGCGGTGAACTGGCGTCGGGTACGCGGTGCTGGTGCATCACGGCTATCGACGACCACGGCGAAACGACCCCGTCGAACGTCGTTTCGGCGACATTCACGGCAGCTAACGGGCTCGCGCAGCTTGAATGGCCCGCGGTGCCGAACGCGACGGGCATCTACGTCTACGCCGGGGCGACGCCGACGACGTTCCAGTATCGGATGGGTCCGCTGCCGGCATCGGCAACCACCTTCACCGACGACGGCAGGGCGCCCACGGCATCGGCAGCGCCCCCGATGGTCAACACCGCGGCGCTCGGTGTGACCATCGCCGCGGAACCTGAGCCCGCATTCACCGACACCACCGCGACCGCGTTCGTGCAAGGCGGCAGCGTCGGCGTGGTCTACGACGTCACGAACCACATCACCACCGCGGCCGGTCGACAGGCGTCGATTTCCCTGCAGATTTCGATCCAAGAGCAATACGTGCCATGACCTGCTGCGCGACCCGGCCGCGCATCGTCACCGTCCCGACGCCTACTGATCGCTCGGCCACGGTCGCCACGTTCGAGCGTGCACTGGCCGTCGACGAGCCACGTAAACGCTACGTCGCCGCCCTGCTCGCCACGGCGCGCGACGCCGCGGTACCGGGCGACACCCGCGTTCTTGAACTCGAGGCCCCGCGGCAACGCATGGCCGCCGTGGAAAACACCGACCGGGTCGCCGTCGTGGCCGGCCGCTCTCGAACCATCGAGGTGTGCGGCCCATACGGCAGCCTGAGCGTCAACGTCGCGGTGCCGACGGCCGAGCTGATGGTGGGAGCGCCGGCACCGGCGGTCGACCGATCCACGGCATTGCCGGTGCCGACTGCGGTGGTCGTGGTTTCCGCGCCAGTTCCGGCTGTGGTCGTCGGCGTCGCCGCCGAGGTACCGGCCGCCATGGTCGCTGTCGACGCGCCAGCGCCAGCGGTGGCGGCCTCGGCCGACGCGATGATTCCGACCGCCGATCTCACCGTGTGGGCGCCGGCCCCGACTGTCGACACTGTCACCGCGGCGGCCGTCCCGACAGCGACCGTGAGCGTGTCCGCGCCTGCGCCGACTGCTATCACCGGCTCGGCGCTGGCCGCAGTACCGACCGCAGTCCTCGAGGTCGCCGCGGCAGCACCAACGATTGCCGCGATCACCGCGGTCATCGTCCCGACCGCCGAGGCCATGATCGCCACGGACGCGCCGACGGTCAGTGGCTCGGCCGACCTCGAGGTTCCGACCGCTGTGATCGTCATCGAGGGCGGCGACGTCGGATTCACGCAGGGCGTTGTGCTGTACCCGCCGACCGCGATCGTCGAGGTAACGGCGTCGTCGCCGGTAGCCAGCGGCACCGCGGTCGTCGGCACGGTGCCGACCGCTGCGATCGAGACCGCCGCACCGGCCCCGACAGTCAGTGGTTCGGCAGATGTCGAGACACCGACCGCCGAGGTCGACATCGCCGCGCCGGGCCCCACTGTCGAGGCACTGACCGCGATCGTCGTGCCGACGGCAGTGATCACGCTCACGACCCCGATCCCGACGGGCACCGGTTCAGCCAACGCGATCGTGCCGACCGCGGCCGTCACCGTCACCGCAGTGCCCCCGGCAGCATCGGGAACAGCGGTTATCGCAGCGCCGACCGCGACGGTCACCGTCGATGCACCCGCGCCAACGGTATACATCTCGTACAGCGCCGCCGCCGAAGTGCCGGCGGCCACCATCGAGGTCGCAGCACCAGTGCCAGCCGCGGTCACTGGCTCGGCCGTGGCCGCGGTACCGACCGCGACCGTCGAGGTCGCCGCGCCGACCCCAGCCGCGGTCACCGGCTCGGCCGTGGCCGCGGTACCGACCGCAACCGTCGAGGTCGCCGCGCCGGCGCCAGTGGTCGCGACGATCACTGCACCGACAGTGCCAACCGCCGCAGTCACCGTCACATCCGACGCGCCGACGATCTACACGTTCAATGTCATCGACAACACGATCGCGGTGCCGACCGTCACGATCGCGGTATCCGCGCCGGCCCCCAGCGTGCACGTTCAATCGAATTACGCACCAGAATCGACAACGTTCACCGCGTCCGGCAAATACACACCGCCGTCCTGGTGGCGCAACGGGGTCGATTACCTGGACATTATCGCCGTTGGTGGCGGTGGTGGAGGCGGTAGCTACTCACTGTTCACGCCCGGCTCCGGCGGATCGGGCGGCGCATGGAACACAACAACAATCCAGGCAATTCCGGGCGCGTCAATCACGGTGACCGTCGGCGCGGGGGGGAGTGCCGGGTCCGCCGGTGGGACCTCATCCGTCGGTACAGCCTTGTATGCAAGCGGTGGCGCGGCTGGCGCATCTGCCGGAAATTCCGTGCCCGGGAAATCGCCGGGCAACCGCACCTACAACGGGGTCACGTACACCGGCGGCGCTGCCCAAAACTCTGGCGGCAAAGACGGTAATGCACCCGGTGGTGGAGGTGCCGGAGAGGCATCCGGATTCGCTGGCGCGGGCGACGGCGCGCGCGGGTCCGTCTGGATTGTCGCTCGATACAACCCATCTCAATGACGCCACTCCATGCGCACTGATCGCGGCGCGATCACCCATACGTATGGCAATCATCCCCAACCAGTCCCGAAAGGACGCAACCGATATGACCATCACGAACACCGTTCCCGGCGGACTCCTGCTGTCGCTCGTCAACAAGGAGATCAACCTCAACAGCGACACACTGAAGGTCATCCTGCTCGGCAGCGGCTACACGTTTTCCGACGCTCACCGCTACCAGTCGGACCTGGGAGCCAACGAGATCAGCGGCGCCGCGGCAGGAGGCTACACCGCCGGCGGACAGGCGCTCACCGGCGTGTCGGTCACCTACGCGTCGAAGACGTTGACGCTCAAGGCCGATCCCCCCGTCTGGGATGACTCGACCATCACCGCCTACAAAGCTGCGGTCGTCGACACCACACCGGGAAGCGCAGCGGAAAACCCGATCGTGACGGTCATCGACTTCGGTGGCGCCGAATCCGACACCAACGGCACATTTCAGATCACCTGGGCGGCGACCGGCGTCCTGACCATCAGCCACCCGTAAAGGAGTTCTAGCTGTGATGAAACTCGGAAAGCAGCCTGCCCGTCCCGGCGCCGTCAAGCTACGGTTCGCGGACTTCGCCGACACCACGGAACTCGACGAGCCGCCCGCCGACTTCGGCCACGAACGGCTCATCGGCTGGGACTGGGGCATGTTGGGCAACGACCGCGTCGGCGACTGCTACGAGGCCGGCGCACTCCACGAGGTCATGCTGTGGAACGCCGAGGCCGGCCGCAGCGTGCCAGTCGACACGGCCGCGGCGATCGCCAACTACAGCGAGATCACCGGCTACGACCCCAACGCGGCCGTCGACCCCGCGACGGGGGAGAACCCGACCGACAACGGCACCGACGTCGCCGCCGCACTGGCGAAACGCCGCAGCGCGGGCCTGCTCGACGCCGCCGGACGGCGGCACCCGATCGGCGCCTACGTGGCCCTGGACCCCGGCAACTGGGAGCAATTGCGGTACGCCGCCTACTATTTCGACGGCGTCGGACTCGGGCTGCAGATGCCGCGGCAGTGGATGCAGCAGTTCCCGCGCACCTGGGACGCCGTGGCACGCCCGCAGCCGGCCGGCGGCCACTACGTGCCGTGTGTGGCGTTCCGTGACGGCAACGCCGTTCTGGTGTCGTGGGGCGGACTCGTCGAGATCACCCAAGCCGGCTACGAGCAGGCATCCGACGAGGCGTACGCCTACCTGACGGTCGAGAAGTTCCGCACCGGCGCCGCGACCGCCACCGGCATCGACGTCGAGAAGCTGCGCGAACAGCTCGAGGCACTGACGAGTGTCGACTGACCGTCGGCGGTGAGCCTGTACGCGCCACCCGAGGTGACATCGGCGGCGATCTACGCCGGCCCCGGCGCGGTGTCATTGACGCAGGCCGCGCTGGCGTGGCAGCAGCTCGCCGCCGAGCTGCACGCCGCCGCGCAGGCCGTGACCGCCATGACGGCCGGTGTTCCATGGCTCGGTACGGCCGCGTTGTCGATGCGGGCGACCGCCAGCAGTTACACGGCACTGTTGACGGCGCTCGCCGACTCCGCGGCCACCACCGGCCACGCAGCGGCCGCCGCGGCGACCGCGTTCACGCAGGCGCACGCCGCGGTTGCCAGCCCGGCACACATCGCCGCCAACCGGCAGCTGTGCGCCACGCTGATCGAACTCAACGCACTCGGTCAGTTCTCCACGGCGATCGCGCTGCTCGAGTCCGCATACGAACAGATGTGGGCGCAGGACATCGCCGCCATGCACGCCTACGCGGCGGCGTCGACCGCAGCGACCGGCCAGCTGCAGGTCCCGGGCGTCGGCCAGCAGATCGGCGCCGGGACCGCGACCGACCCGAGCGCGTGGCTTGACGAGACCTTTCAATCGCTGCTGTCGTCCGGCCCGTATGAGCTGCCGACCAGCGTGCTCGCGCTGATGACCGGGTTGTGGGCGGCCAGCAGCGTCGCAGCCGTCCCGGACGTGCTGAATCGGGTGCGCAACATCATCGAGACGCCCCCGGCCATCGCGCCGACGCCGAGCACCAGCACCGCGGTCTCGGCGCGCGTCGGGGCCGGTTCACGTATCGGCGCCCTGACGGTGCCGCCGAACTGGGCGCACGCCGAACCGGCCGAAAAAATGCCAGCTTTCATACCACCGTCCGCTGCTGCTGTACGGCCGGCGCCGACTGCGGTGCCGTTGCCGCTGCCGAACATCAGCGACCGCAGCCGTGAGCAGCACGCCAGCACGCAACCACGCTACGGCGATCAGCCGACCGTAATGCCCAAACACCCTGCAGGAGGATGACGTGACGCTCTACGGGCCCGACCTGTCAAACAACAACTGGTCATCGTTCGCCGAGATCGCTGGTTGGCTCGACGACTGTTTCCATCGCGAGGGCTACTCGTGGATGGAACACAAAGTGTCCGAGGGCAATTACTACCGCGATCCGTACTGGCCGACCGTCCGAGATTGGTGCAACGCCAACGACGTTCCCGTGATCGGCTACCACTACGTCACCACCAACGATCCGGCGCAGCAGGCCGCGAAGTTCGTCGCGAACGGTGGCGGCGCGTACGTGATGCTCGATTTCGAGGCCAATTCCGGTGGCATCGGCAATTTCTGGGCGGTCGTGCACGCTTTCAACGCTGTCGGTGTGAACGTCGCCCTGTCCTACATTCCGCACTGGTACTGGCAGCAAATCGGCTGGCCGAATCTGGCTGGCGTTCCCGGGCTGATCTCGTCGAGTTACTACGAGCGCGGCACCTACGGCTCCGTCGAGTACGACCACGCCGGCGGCGACACCGGCCCCGGATGGGACGCCTACGGCGGTGCCGCGCCCGTGATCTGGCAGTTCAGTGACGGCGCCATCATCGACGGCAAATCAGTCGACGCCAACGCATTCCGCGGCACCGTTGACGAACTCCGCACGCTACTCGGCTACGCACCCGCGCAGCCCGACCCCGCACCACCGACAGGAGGAACCACCGTGGAACACAACCCGCCAGCCGTACCCAAGCCGCCCGACGAGGACGGCCAGGTCGCCGAAGTCTGGGACCAAGAGCTGATCCGCTGGGACTTCAACGGCGGCCGCACCAACGCCGAGATGCTCGGCGCGCTCGGCGCCCACTTCGGCATCCCCGGATGCGTCGACGTCCTCGCCACCAACACCGAAGGGACCGACCAGTGAGCCACCACGACCCCAACAGCACCGCGGAGATCAACCGCCGGATCGTCTACAAGCCGTCGACGCCGGCCAAGGTCGCCGTCCACGAGTCGCTGCGCGCCGCGTTCCTCGAGCTGGCGCACCAGATCGACCGCGACGTGCCGCCCGGCCGAGAAAAGGCGCTGGCACTGACCGAGCTGCAGTCGGCGCTGATGTGGGCCAACGCCGCCGTCGCGACCGTCGAGAACGGAGATGACGAGTGACCGCCGATCAGGACGTTTTCAATGCCGGCAACGGTGGCACACCCGACGGCGCTTTCGACTACGCGCTCGCCGCGATGTTCTACGACGCCAACATGTTCGGGCTGTCCAAGGACTACGCACACCCCGAGGGCGCCAACACGTCGGCGTCGCGCTGGGACCAGATCACCAGCACCGCCAAGCTGCTCACCCGCAAAATGCGGATGCCCGACGGCAACGACTACGACATCTGGGATGCCGTGATGACGTTGTGCAAGGCCACGGTGCTGGCGAACCCGCACATCAATGACGACGAGCCGAACAGCGTCAACTACAAGCCACCGGCGTCGTCGTGACCGCTGCGTTTGCGACCCGGACGGGCATGTGGCCGGCCGTCCGATCGCAGGGCAACGGCCGACCGTGGCGCCCAGCGGGCTACTTCCTGGGCGTCGACGGCACCGTCTACGCCGGCGCACCCGAGCCGCCCATGGCGATCATCGACGACGGCACAGGCTGGTGGGCCGGGTTCAGTTCCGGCATGGCCGGCGGCCTGACCAACATGGCAGACGGCCTGTGGGTCTGCATCACGGTCGGGTACCCGGCCGCGACGCTGCCGATGTGGCCGAGCGTGCAGGCCGGCCGCGAGAGCCTCGTGACGGCGCTGCTGTGGTGCGAACAGGACTATCGCAGCCGCAACGGCGGCCAGATCGACGGGCTCGCGATCATCGGCTCCGGCTACAGCCAAGGCTCGATGGTCTGGGACCAGGTGTGGACGCTCGACATCCTGCCCGAAGACGGGCGCCTGCATCACCTGCTGACGTACATCTATCGGATCTACCAGTTCGGACACATTTTCCGAACGCCGGGCATTGCGCACGGCAACGCGCTGGCCGGACTGCCCGAGTCGATCGAGCAGGATGGCGTCGAGACCGGCGGCATCGGGCTCGAACTCGACCTCACGGCCGAGCAGACGAACTACCCAGCACCCGACGGCCGCCCGGTAGTGCATAGCTGCGCTAACAAAGGTGACATCTACACCTGCTGCAGCGTCGGCATCAACCCGTGGTCAGCACCAGCACCCGAGGGCAAGGTCGGCCGCACGTTCATGAAAATCGTCATGCAGCCGACGTTCGACGATGTCGTGGCCGCGGCCGGCGTGCTGGGCGAGCCGATCGCCGGGGTCATGGAGTTGTTCCACGTGATGGTGTTCTTTGCCGCGGGACCGAATTCACCGCATTACCAGTACACCCCGCAGATGGACGCCTGCATTCAAGACGCCTATCAGCTCGGCATGTCATTGCCACACGAACTCGGCGTTTAGCAGCCGATACGATTCAATTTAGTGAACTGAAAGGAACCACCCACATGGCACTCACCATCCCTGCCGGGCTCCACAAGGACGTGCAGTTCATCATCGCCGCACTGACCGGCACCGCTGCGATCATCACCGGCATCCTGCAGTCGCCGGTCGGGCCGCTGGTACCGACGACCTGGACCGCGGTGCTGACCGGTGCACTCACCGCGATCGCGACGGTCTCCGGCTTCCTCAAGAAAGCCGACGACGTACTCACCAGCGTCGACAAGCTGTAATGGACTCCGCGCTGGCGGTTGCGCTGACCAGCGGCCTGTCCGGCGCGGTCGGCGCGATCGTCGTGGCGGCGATCGCCTACCGGCCGGCGAAGCGCAGCGCGGACGCCGAGCTGCGCGGCGTGACATCGGCCGACTGGTCGGCGTACTCGACCGGGCTGCAAACGCGGCTCACGACCGTCGAACGACGGCTCGATACCGCCGAGCTGCGCGGCCGCGAATGCGATCAGCGCGCAGACCGTGCTGAACGGCTGCAGGTGGTCGCCGTCTCGTATCTGCGGCAGATCCTCGACTGGGTCAAGCACTGTTTCCCCAACGAGACGCCACCACAAGCCCCACCCGAACTCGACGGGCTGCTCTGATGCGGCCGGCGGCGAAAGCCTGGATTGCCCTCGCTGCCGGCATCATCTGGTGGGACGTAACGTGCCCGCGCGGTGAGACGCTCTCGGCCGCGTGCCGGGACGCCCGCCGCATTGCGCCCGTAACGGTCACCAGCGCGGTCGTCTATCTCGCGCTGCACCTGCTCGGGTGGCTGCCCCACGAGGCTGACCCGTTGCAGCGGCTACCCGACTGCTGGAAGCGGTAACCTCGATAGGGCACAGGCACTATCACACCCTGTTGCACGAACAAGCGCCCCGGCGTTGGGAGATCATCCCAGCGGCGGGGCGCTTTTCGCGTTTACGAGGTGTGTGCGCCGGCGCTCACGTCGGCATTGCCGAACACGTAGGTGAACTGTGGACAGAATGCGCGGATGGCAAGACCAGCGAAGTTGCCCTGCTCCATCGGTGTCAGCTGCGGATAGATCAGCTGCAGGTAGTCGGCCTGCTCGGCCGCCGTGCGATGACCGCTGCCAAGGAACTGGCACCATCCTTGCGCGTATGCCACGGCCTGATTCAGGTTGCCGACCGGCAGCCCGGCATCGGTGAGTGCTTTGGTGAATGCATCGTCGTGATACTCGAGGAATGCCTCAGCGGACGGCGTCTCGGTCACGGTCTCGGTTTCGATGACTGGTTTGATCTGCGCGACGGCCGCGCTGCGCTCAGCTCGGGCGCCGAGGAGGTAGGCGCCGAGCACCAGGGCTGCGACGCCGACGAAGCCGAGCAACGCCAGCAGCTGCCGGGGGAGTGGACGCTGGTCGGCGTCGGCTGGCGCGGCACTCTCCTCCCATGCGAGCGCGGGTGGTGCGGGCGGCTCACCGGGTGGACTGAGGAACGTCGTCTCGATGTCCAGGCCAAGCTCGGTCTGATCGTCCATCGGTGCGTGACCTCCTTGCTGCTGGCTGGCAGCAGACTACGCCTCGATGACTGTGAGTCGCTTGGATGGTCATCGGCACCCCGTTGGGGGCTCACGGGACAGTCGTCACCGTGACGATTCGCCTCAGTTGCCCAGTGTGTCGGGGCACAGTTGCGTTTGTGCCGCGTTGGTGAACGTCTCACCGAACCCGGCCTGGAGCGGCCCGAACATACCCACGACGCTCTGGCGGGAACCACCACCGTGCAGCTGATTGCACGCCTCGTGCCCCATGTAGACCAGGCGGTCGGGGCCTTGACCCCAGTAGTCCGTGATGCCGTGCGCAGCGAGGTCGGCCAGGAACGACTGGTCGTCAGCGTGCGCCGACGGCGCGAGGATCAAGACCGCCGCGGGTGCGATCAGTAGCTTCCGATAGGCGCTCATTTGACAGCGCCCCCGCAGCCGCCGGCAGCCGCCGCGGACGGTAGTGGTGAGCCGTTGTCGATGACGCACTCGGCGCCGTTCGGACCCCCGCTGGTGCCGGCTAGGCCGTTCGGGTTTCCGTAGATGGGAATGCCCCACTGGCGCGTGTGCCAGTAGGTGCCGTCTGGGTAGTGCTCGCCGTCGCAGAATCCCATGTAGATCGGCGAGCCGGCCGAGCCGCCGGGACAGTAGCCTGCGCTCGGGTTGGGGATGTGCGGATCGGGGTCGGCGTGGGCGCCGGGTGCGAGCAGCAGGGCGCCCGCGGTGAGCACGACGGTCAGTCTGATCATGGATGGTCCTTCCGTGGATGCGTGATGAAAGCTTTCATCAAGGGATCGGTTTGCACCAGGTCAGGACAGTTCGGTTCAGTCGAACATGTGTGCATTGTCGCAGCTCAGAGGCTCGAAAAACAGTTTCGAGTCCCCTTAGCTCCACTCATTTCGATGGGTATCCCGTTCGGTCTGCGCTGATTGCGCAGAATGGCGGCAAGGCCACTTGGTGAACATAGAGTCACACAGCCTGAGCCGCATCGTTACGGTAACGAGTCAATTGGCCGGCCCGGTAACTTACACGCCTGTGATACGGTTCTTTTGCAGTCACAGGATTGCGTGTCCGGGGGGACTGGTTACTAATCATCGGAGTTTACGTGAAGAGCCTCGGGAGACTCGGTAAAGCGATATTCGCCGGTATCGGCTTTTATGCAAGCGGGTTGATTCTCAGCGGTCAGGCGGGTGCTGTTCCCGTCGCACAGCTGCCCCTCGGTGGGCCGGTGTGTGCGGGTGGTGTGATCGCTCAAACATCCGGTGACGGTGGGGCTCCGGCGGGCGTGGTCGGGGCGGCCGGCGCGGCGCCGTGTGCGGCTGATCTAACCACTCTTGCTGGCCCTGTGCCGATGGGGCTGCCGGGGCCGGTGCCTCCGATCCCGATTGCCCCGATTCCGGTGGTTCCCGGACTGCCGCCCCCCGTGCCGCTGGTGGCGCCGGGGCCGGCCGGAGCCGCTGCGGCAAGTCCGATCGCGGGATTGATGACAGACGCCATCAGTGCCCCTATCGGTTTGGCCGGCGGCACTAAATAACACGCGCCAGAAAAAGGTCCGCGAACATTGTGTTCGCGGACCTTTTCTGTTGCGGAATCATCATGAAATCGTTCAAAGTCAATTTATTTGTAGAACCGTTATTCCAACGCGACTGCACTGTTACGAAAGGCTGTTATAGGACAAGGTGTGAACGCGGCGATTACGGTTTCACCAGTCGGCGTGGGGTACCGGCGCAGTAACCGGCGATGTCGTCGACGATATCGCGATAAAACACGTTCATGCAGTTCTCGGTCACGTAGCCCAGGTGCGGGGTCAGCACGGTGTTGCCCAGCGTGGTGAGCGGGTGCCCGGCCGGCAGCGGCTCCTGGTCGTAGACGTCGAGCCCCGCACCACGGATCCGGTTGGTACGCAGCGCGTCGATCAGTGCCGCCTCATCGATCAGCCCGCCGCGGGAGGTGTTGACCAGGATCGCGCTGGATTTCATCGCGGCCAGCTCGCCGCGTCCGACGAGGCCGCGGGTGGCCTCGGAGAGCACCATGTGGATCGATACGACGTCCGCGCTCTCGAACAGACTGCGCCGGTCCAGCAGCTGCGCCTGCGCCTCGGCGGCCCGCTCCGGGGTCAGGTGTGGGCTCCACGCCGTCACTCGCATGCCGTAGGCGTGGCCCACCGCGGCGACCAACCGGCCGATGCGGCCCAGCCCCACCAGTGCGAGCGTGGCGCCGGCCAGATCAGCGCCAACGGTCTGCTGCCAGCGACCGGCCCGCAGCGCCGCGTCCTCGACGATCAGATGACGTTGCAGGGCGTGGATCAACGCCCAGGTGAGTTCGACCGTGGGGGTTATGGTGCCCCCGGTCCCACAGACCGTGACCCCGAGCCGGTGGGCTGCGGCCACGTCGATGGCGGCGTTGAACGGCCCGGTGGTGACCAGCAATTTCAACGCCGGCAGCCGAGATAGCAGCTCGGCTCCGATCGGCGTGCGTTCGCGCATCGCCACCACCACCTCGCGGTCGGCCAGCCGGGCGATGAGTTCGTCGCCGGGAGCGAGGTGTTCGCGGATCGCCAACAGATCCACGGGCCGGGGGATGGGCGACCAGTCCACCGTGGCGGCGATGCCCTGGTAGTCATCGAGCACCGCGACACGTAGCGGTGACGGGGAGACGGCCACGTTCAGAACGCATCCGGGTCGTGTTGGACCGCCTCGGGAACCGGATGCTGATAGAGGCGAGAGGCGTTCTCCCAGGTGAACTTCCGGATCACCTCGGGAGGAAGGTTGCCGATCTCCTCATGGATCACCCGCTGAGTGTTCGGCCAGGTCGAATCGCAGTGCGGGTAGTCGGCTTCCAGCATGATGTGGTCGGTGCCGATGCGCTCGTGCTGGCAGAACGACGACTGATCCTCGACCGCGCAGAACCAGAAATTGCGCTGCAGCACCTCAGCCGGGGAGAGCGTCTCGCCGAGCGCCTTCCAGGTTCCGTACATCTCGTGATAGCTCAGCATGTGGTCGAGGCGATCCAGCAGCCCTGCGACCCAGCCGATCCCGCCCTCGGACAGGCAGATCTTCAACTCGGGGAAGCGGCTGGGCAGCCCGGAGTACAGCCAGTCGACCGCGGCGGAGATGGCGTAGGCGAAGAACAGGACGCCGGCAACGTCGGGCGGTGCATCATCGGTGGTCGACGGTGAGGTGCCCGACGAACCGATGTGCAGATTGACCACGGTGCCGGTTTCGGCGCAGGCGGCGATCATCGGGTCCCAATACCCGGAGTGAATGGTCGGCAGGCCCAGCATGGCCGGATTCTCACTGAAAGTGACGGCGCGAAAGCCTCGTTCGGCGTTCTCGTAGATCATGGCCGCGCCGACCTCGGGATCCAGCAGCCAAGGCAGCTGACAGCCGATGATGCGGTCGGGATAGGAACCGGCCCATACCTCGTGGTGCCAGTCGTTCCACGCCCGCACCGATGCCAGTGCCAGCTCACGGTCGCCGGTCGTCAGCTGTAGGCGTTGGCCGGCGAACCCGGGCAGGAAGGAGGGAAAGTTCAGCGAGGCGTAGACGCCGTTGAGGTCCATATCTTTGATGCGTGCATGGATATCCCAGGCGCCGCGGCGCATCTCGTCGAATCTGGCCGGCTCGAAGCCGTACTCCGACACCGGACGCCCCACCACGGCGTTGAACCCGACGTTGGGCAGCGATTGGCCGTCATACATCCAGGTCTGGCCGCCGGTATCGGTCTCGACCACCCGCGGCGCCCGGTCGGCCAGTTTGCGGGGTACTCGCCCCAGGAAGGTGTCCGGGGGTTCGACGATGTGGTCGTCTACCGAGATCACCGTGTAGCGCCGTTGCGCGCGGGGCGGTTCCGGGAGGAAGGTCACGGTGCGTTCCGCTCCGGCCTTGGCGGTGGTGAAGCTCAGGTCGGAGCTGAGCTCGTCGATCGATTTCACCGGTGCACCTCAGTCTTCGGGCCAGGCGATCGCAAGCGCGGCGGAGCCGGGCGAATGGGGGCACCTCCCGCTTGCGGGGGAGGGTCGCCGTGGGGGATCAGTCGAGCACATGCCGGTCGGCCTTGATGGTCATGCGGGCCGCGCCGGCCCAGTACACGTCGGCGGCGCGTTCGAGCAACGACGCCTGCATCCCGGCCATATCGGAGCGCTTCATCGGCGTGGGTGTTCGGCCGGTCAACATGACGTGGTAGGCCAGCTTGCACACCCGCTCGATGGTCGCCGACCGATAGACCGCCTCGGCCAGGGTGCGCCCGGTGGCGATCACCCCGTGCGAGGCCAGGATCGCCAGGTTCGCGCTACCGATGCGCTCGGCCAGATCCCGGGCCCGTGCAGCGGTGTCCACTTCTCCGTCGTAGTCCTCGACGAAGCACAGGTCGTCGAGGAACAGCGAGCCGGTCTGGTGGACCAGCTCGGGCAGCGTCTGCAGCGACGCCAACAGGCTCACGTAGTACGGATGATTGTGGATCACCACGCGAGCGTCGGGGCGGGCGCGATGCAGTTCGGTGTGGATATGAATGGCCGGGGTGACATCCCAGCGGCCGGCGACGACGTGGGCACCCTCGTCGACGGTGCAGATGTCGGAGGCGGTGAGTTCGGCCCACCACAGTCCCCACGGATTGACCAGCATCTCGGTCTGGCCGGTGGGCTGCCAGGTGATGTGGCCGGCCATGTTCTCGGCGAAGCCGATGTCGGCGAGGTGGCGAAAGGCGATGGCCAGCGCCTGGGCGTTGCTCAGCTCGACGCCGATCGGCGGAATTACCGACGGCGACCAGACCGCTGAGCCGCCGCGACGGGCGCACTGGACGTCGACGGACTCCGTCATGAACAAATCATATGGAAATAAGGAGACCCGTCAATGGAGTCGGCGAGTTCTTCAGAGCTCGGGTTCCCCGGCGCTGGAAAGCCCCCGCGGACGAACCATGGCGGGGTCGACGATTCCCGAGCGGCCGGGGTAGTGCTGGGCGTGCAGAAGGTGTGCCGCGGCAAGGTCTCGGGCCCGCTGGGCGTCGCCGACATCGATGGCGTCGATCACCTGACGGTGGTCCTCCAAGACGGCGCGCCGCTCGGGAACGGGCACCGTCGAATGGTCGGTGACCTGGCTGGACCAACTTTGCTCGTGAGCCGACCACAGGGCTTCGAGCGCGCCCGCCATGACGAGCATGGTGGTGTTGCCGCAGTGGGTGACGAGCGCTTCGTGGTAGCGGCGGCTGGCGGAGGTGGCCTGCTGCAGGTCGTCGACCGCGGCCACCGATTCCTCGTGTAGCCGGCGCAGAATGGGCACCACCGTGCTCTTTCGGTCCTGCCGTTGCGCGCAGAGTGCCGCGCAGGCTGGTTCGACCTGCAGCAGTGCGGTCCCGACGTCGGCGAGACTGACCTGTTGCGAGCCCAATACCAGGCCCATGGTGTAGGCGACGTTTGCTGGACTGGGTCGATGGATCACCGCGCCGCCCCGTTTGCCGCGGCGCACGGTGAGCAGTCCCTCGGCCTCGAGGATGCGCATGGCCTCACGCAGGGACGGCTTGCTGATGGCGAACTCCACCAGAAGTTCGTCCTCTTTGGGGAGCACATGATCGTCGGTCAGCTCGCCGGTCAGAATGCGCCGACGAAGCTCGTCGGCGACCTGTTCGGCGAGCCGCCGAAAGCGAACGGTGGGAGCTGCCACCCGTCGAGTGTGCCAGACCAAGACCCTTTCCCTCGGTTCCTCGAATCGCTCACTTCCAAATGATTCGTGGCATACGATCGCGCTGCGAGAAGGGGACCATGGCGTGCAGCACTGGACTGTCGGCGACGTTGACATCCATGCGGTCCTGCAGGCGCTCATACCGATCCCACCCGCCCTGCTTTTCGCAGCGGCCTCCGAGCGTTTCACGGACGACTCGCTGGCGGACTACTGCGACGCGTCGGGCAACATCTTGATGGCGGTCCAGTCCTTTCTGATCGCGTCCGAGGCGTCCTGCGTGCTGGTCGACACCTGCTTCGGCGAAAGCTTCCTGCGGACGCGCAACATCCCGGACCGCTTCGAGGAGTCGTTGGCGGCTACCGGATCTAGTCCCGGCGACATTACGGCGGTGGTCTGCACCCATCTGCACCGCGATCACGCCGGTGGCAACACAGTCGAGCAGGACGGGCAGTGGGTGCCGAGGTTCCCAGGGGCCGATTATCTGGTGACCGCGGCCGAGCATGCGCATTGGAGCGAATTCACCGGGGAGGACCGGGTGGCGTCCGAATGCGTCGCGCCACTGGCGCAGCACGGCAAGCTCCGGCTGGTCGGGCCCGATCATCGGCTGACCGACACGGTCCGGCTCGTCCCGACTGCCGGTCACACCCCTGGCCACGTGTCGGTGCGCATCGAATCCGCCGGCGCGGTCGCCTACATCAGCGGCGACGTCGTCCACCATCCGGTCCAAATCGTCGACCCCGAGATCAGTGCCCGGCCCGACACTGACCCGACCGCTGCGCGCGCCAGCCGACGGGACCTGCTGCGCCGCGTCGCCGACGAGCGGGCACTGCTGCTCGGCTCGCATTTCGCCGCCCCCTCGGGCGGCTACATCAATAGCGCCGGTGCAGGTTTGGCGTGGCAACCGCTGGTAGAGCGAGAGGGAGCACGATGACCGAGACACAGCACCTGCTGCCGGAGGGGTTCGACTTCACCGACCCCACACTCATCGGCGAGCGGATCCCGCATGAGGAGTTCGCCCTGCTGCGCAAGACCGAACCGATCTGGTGGAACGCCCAGCCCTTCGGCGCATCTGGTTACCCGGACGAGGGCTACTGGGTCGTCACCAAACACGCCGATGTACGGGCCGTGTCGTTGCAGGACGAGGTGTTCTCCTCGCATGAGAACACCTCGCTGATCCGGACGAACACGACCGAAAATCAAGAGCTCCACGACGCCAGCCGCGACAACATCATGTTGTTTCTCGACGGGCCCAAGCACGCCAAGCTGCGCCGGATCGTCTCGCGGGGCTTCACGCCCCGAGTGGTTGCCGGCATGCGGGATTCACTCGACCGGCAAGCCCGAGAGATCGTCACCGCCGCCGCGGAGCACAATACCGGCGACTTCGTCACCGAGGTCGCTTCGCAGCTGCCATTGGCCACTATCTGCGAATTGATTGGCGTGCCCGCGGACGAGCGCCAGCAGGTTTTCGACTGGAGCAATCGGCTGGTGGGAGGCGGCAACGGTGAGGCCGAGGCCGGAGCCGACGGGACGCTGGCCGCCGCAGAACTCCTGGGCTACGCCTACCAGATGGCCGAAGATCGCAAGGCCCGCCCGCGTGACGACATCGCGACAGCCCTGGTGACCGCGGTCATCGATGGTGAAGAGCTCACCGCAATGGAGTTCGGTTACTACGTGATGATGCTGATGGTGGCCGGCAACGAGACCACCCGCAACGCCACCTCGCAAGGGATGCTGGCGTTCTTCGACAACCCGGATCAATGGCAGCTGTTCGTCGAGGAACGCCCCACCACCATGGCCGAAGAAGTGGTCCGCTGGGCGACGCCGGTTATCTCCTTCCAGCGCACGGCGTTACGTGACGTCGAACTCGGCGGGGTGCAGATCCGCAAGGGCCAACGGGTCGGCATGTTCTACGGCTCGGCCAACTACGACGACGAAGTGTTCGACGACCCATTCAGGTTCGACATCTTGCGAAGCCCCAACCCCCACTTGGGTTTCGGGGCTCCCGGGGCGCACTACTGCATCGGCGCCAACCTCGCCCGCATGCAGATCAACCTGATCTTCGGGGCGCTGGCAGACATCATTCCCGACATCCACCAGCTGGATCGACCGTCACGGTCGGTGCTGCCCTGGATCAACGGGATCGACGCTATGCCGGTGGAATTCGGCGGCGCCGGGACGCCCTAGCGGCCCGCGTCATTCCTTGATGATCACCGGGTCGCCGATGTTGACCCGGTCGAAGTACCACTCCGCGTCGGTGGGACTCAGGCCGATACAGCCGTGGCTGACGTTCTCCAGCCCCAGGGAACGAAGCGCCCAGGGTGCGGAGTGGACGTAGAGTCCGCGCCGGGTGATGCGCACCGCATGCTCGACCTCGAAGCGGTAGCCCTCGGCGGAGTCGATCGGGACCCCCACGCTGCTGGAGTCCATCAGGACTTTGCGGTCCTTGCCCAGCACGGTGTAATTGCCCGTCGGCGTCTCGTACTCGGTCTTGCCCATGGTGGCCGGCATGACACCGTCTTCGCCCCAGTGCGGGCGGTGATGCGGCGTGGGCAGCGGGCCGGCCTCGTCGCCGTCGCCGTCGACCGTCACGGTGAAGGTGTGTGCCGAGATGCTGGCGACGCCCACCACCTTTGCGCCCGTGCTGAAGTCGACGGAGAGCTTGCCGACCGACAGTGCCACGGCGCTGTGCGCCGGCCAGTAGTGATCGGGAATCCACTGCACCTCGGTGTCGTCGACCCAGTCAAACGTTCCGGTCATCGGCGGGGTGGACCGCACCGCGATGGTGCGCTCGACGGCCCGGCGGTCGATCACCGGCGCGGCGAAGGTCACCACGACCGGGTGTGCCACGCCGACGACAGCACCCGACGCCGGCTGGATCGATGCGATCCCCGCGCCGGGCGGCTGGCTGGCCGCGGCCGAACTCGTTCCGGGCGGCGTCACGAGCGTTGTGACCGCGACCCCGATCACCACCATTGCTGAGCGCACCGATGTCCACATCGTCGGCATACCTTCCCGATCTTGTAACTAGTTATCGCCGTTGATGGTAGGGAGATTCGCGCCCGAAAGCCTCGCGCACATGCCCACGAGTCGGTCAAGGCTTCATTAAGGTTTGGACACGGACCGCGTGCGGCGGTGTCAGCAGCAACGCGCCCCAGGGTCGCCGTCGTGACGGCGCCGCCAGTATTCGCGCTCGGAGAGCACCGGCTCGCCGGGATGAGCGCGCCGGCGGTACTCCAGGTAGCGGTGGTAGTGGTTGTCGCCCAACAGCGATGCCCAGTACCAGCCGATGTGGCGCGCGGCCCGCGCTAGTCCGCGCAGCGGGCGTCCCATTGCGCCTGCACCTTTCGTTCGGCCGATGTCGGGATCAGCCCGGCAGGCGCGAAACGCTTCGACGGCACTGGCGGCGGCTCGGCGGTCGACGCTGTTCCGCGAACGGCCCGTATCGACACCACGATTCCGGCTATGACCACCACCGCCACCACGGACGCGAACACAATCGACAAGGTGCCCTGGATGAACGTGTTGCGGACGACATCGTGCAACTGCGACGCGTTGGCCGCCGATCCGAACGATGTCTCGCCGGCTCGTTCGGCGGTTCGATAGGCGAAATGCTGCGTCCAGTAGCCCACCCGCGGATCGCCGGAGAAGATCTTCTGCCACGAGGCCGTCATGGTGACCGTCAGATCCCACAGCAGCGGAACGCCGGGGATCAGCGCCCATTTCAGGCCGCGGTTGCCCCGGCCCTTCTTAACCACGATCACCGTCACCACCGTCAGCGCGATCGCGGCCAGCAACTGGTTGGCGATACCGAACAACGGGAAAAGGGTGTTGATCCCGCCGAGCGGATCGGTGACGCCCATCAACAGGATCGAACCCCACCCCGCGACTACGGCCAGACTGCACACCCACGCCCCGATCCGCCAACTCGGGTTGGCCAGCCGGCGCAGCGGTCCACCCAAGTTGCTCAGCGCGTCGGAGAGCATGAACCGAGCCACCCGGGTGCCGGCGTCGACGGTGGTCAGGATGAACAGTGCCTCGAACATGATCGCGAAGTGGTACCAGAAGGCCTTGAGGCCCGGTCCGCCGAACACGCGCCCCAAAACGTCGGCCATTCCCAGCGCCAGGGTGGGGGCCCCGCCGGTGCGCGACACGATCGACTGTTCGCCGACCGCGGTGGCGGCCTCGGTGATCTGGTCGGCGGTCACCGGGGACCCGCCGAGCCCGAGTCCGTTGACGTAGGCGGCGGCACTGGAGGCCGTACCGCCGGTTGCGGCGACTGGTGCATTGAGGGTGAAGAACAGGTGCTGGTCCAGGATCGACGCGGTGATCAGCGCCATCACCGCCACGAAGGACTCGGTGAGCATGCCGCCGTAGCCGATCAGCCGCATCTGGCTCTCTTTTTCGAGCAGCTTCGGGGTGGTGCCCGAGGCGATCAGCGAATGAAATCCCGACAGCGCGCCGCACGCGATCGTGATGAACAGGAACGGGAACAGCGACCCGGCGAACACCGGTCCTTCGCCGGTGCGGGCGAACTCCGAGACGGCCGGCGCGGCCATCAGCGGCCGGGCGATCAGGATGCCGACGGCCAGCAGGACGATGGTGCCGACCTTCATGAACGTCGACAGGTAGTCCCGTGGCGCCAGCAGCAACCACACCGGCAGCACCGAGGCGGCGAAACCGTAGCCGATGATGCACCAGGACAACGTCATCGGGGACAACGTGAACCACGAGACACCCCAAGAGGTTTCGGCGACCCACTTGCCCGAAGCGACAGCGGCCAGCAGCGCGACGATTCCGATCAGGGACACCTCGGACACCCGGCCTGGCCGCAGGAACCGCAGATAGATCCCCATGAACAGGGCGATCGGAATCGTCATCGCGATGGAGAACACCCCCCAGGGGCTGACCGCCAATGCTCGCACCACGATCAGTGCCAGCACCGCGATCAGGATCACCATGATGACCAGCACGCCGATGATCGCGGCCGCACCGCCGACGACGCCCAGCTCTTCGCGGGCCATCTGTCCCAAGGAGCGACCCCGTCGGCGCACCGAGCACCACAGCACCAGGTAGTCCTGCACGCAGCCGGCCACCACTGCGCCGATGATGATCCAGATGGTGCCCGGCAGGTAACCCATCTGGGTGGCCAGCACCGGGCCGACCAGCGGGCCTGCGCCGGCGATTGCGGCGAAATGGTGGCCGAAGAGCACCCGCCGATCGGTCGGCAGATAGTCGGTGCCGTCCTCGAAGATCTCCGCGGGCGTGGCGTGGTCGTCGCGCGGGCGCACGATCTTGCGCTCGATAAACCGTGCGTAGAACCGGAATCCGATGATGTAGGTACACACCGCGGCGATGACGAACCACACCGCGTTCACCGACTCGCCGCGGGCGAATGCGATCGATGCCCACGCCACCGCCCCCGCGACCGCGACCGCACCGAACACCATTTTGTGCCGTGCCGAGATGGGCGAGCTGTCGATGACCGCCACCGCGGGCAGCTCCGGGTCGGTGTGCACATACGTCAGCGGCCCGTCGTGTCGCTCGACTACCTCTGGCGCCGTCGGTGCGGCCACGGGTACCTCCTTAGCGCCTGCCTGATGCCCGAGGGGCAGCGGATTCCGAGCGGAACGATAACTTGTCCTAGATTCTCAACTACTAGCTTTCCCGCAATGGTGGCGAAGGGATGTGCATGGACATCAACGGCAAGAAGGTCATCATCGTTGGTGGTGCCTCCGGAATGGGCCGCGCCACCGCGGAGCTGCTGGCTGCCGGCGGGGCGGACGTCGCAGTGCTCGACCGGGAGGGCTCGGAGGGCAAAGAGGTAGCCGCCGGTCTAAAGGGTGGGGCCGGTGCCTTCTACCCGGTGGACATCACCGACTTCGACGCCACCGAGAAGACCCTGGCCGCGGCGGTCGAGGGCCTGGGCGGGTTGCACGTCATCGTCACCACGGCCGGCGGGGGTATCGCCAAGCGCACTCTGTCCAAGTCCGGTCCGCACGACCTGGAGTCCTTCCGTGCGGTGATCGACCTGAACCTGATCGCCACGTTCAACATCAACCGGCTGGCCGCCGCGCACATGGCCACCAACGAGCCCGAGGACGAGGAACGTGGCGTCATCATCAACACGGCTTCCATCGCGGCCTTCGAGGGCCAGATCGGCCAAGTCGCCTACACCGCCGCCAAGGCGGGCGTGGCCGGCATGGCCCTGACCATGGCGCGCGACCTCGGGTCGGTGGGCATCCGGGCGCTGGCGATCGCGCCGAGCCTGTTCGCCACCGGCCTGACCAAGGGCATCCCCGAGGAGTTCGCCAGCGCCCTGACCAAGGACGCGGCGTTCCCCAAGCGCCTCGGCCGCCCCGAGGAGTTCGCCAAGTTGGTTGCCGCCGTCGTGGACAACCCCATGCTTAACGGACAATGCCTGCGACTCGACGCCGGGCAGCGGTTCGCCCCCAAGTAAACGAAAACCAGGAGATATCCCATGGGCATTGGACTGACCGACGACCACCGCGAACTTGCCGAGGTGGCCCGCGGATTTTTGACCGCACAGCAGGCCCGCTCGGCGGCCCGTGCGCTGCTGGACGCTGCCGAGGAGGCTCGGCCACCGTTCTGGGCCGAGCTGGCCTCCCTGGGCTGGCTGGGACTGCATATCGGCGAGGAACATGGCGGCTCCGGTTTCGGGCTGCCCGAGTTGGTGGTGGTGATCGAGGAGCTGGGCCGCGCGGTGGCCCCGGGTCCGTTCGTTCCGACCGTCATCGCCTCGGCGGTGATCGCCGCCGCCGGCACCCCCGAGCAGCAGGCCCGCTTGCTACCCGGACTGATCGACGGTTCGGTGACCGCCGGGGTGGGGCTGGCCGGCGACCTAGTCCTGGACGGCGGCGTGGCTTCCGGTGACGCCGGGGTGGTGCTGGGCGCGGGCCTGGCCGACCTGCTGCTGGTGGCTGCCGGTGAGGACGTGCTGGTGCTCGAGCGGGACCGCGCCGGGGTCAACGTCGACGTGCCCGGCAACCTCGACCCGACCCGCCGGTCCGGGCGCGTGACGCTGACCGGTGTCGGAGTCAGCACCGACGACATCCTGGCCGGAGGGCGCGAGTCGGCGCTGGCGCGCGCCCGCGTGCTGCTGGCCGCCGAAGCCGTCGGCGGCGCGGCCGACTGCACCGATTCGGCCGTCGAGTACGCCAAGGTGCGCGAACAGTTCGGCCGCACCATCGCCACGTTCCAGGCCATCAAGCACCACTGCGCCAACATGTTGGTCGGCGCCGAGTCGGCCATCGCCGCGGTGTGGGATGCCGCCCGGGCTGACGGCGAGGACGAGTTCGCCTTCCGGTTGGCTGCCGCGGTGGCTGCCACGCTGGCGTTCCCCGCCTACGTGCGTAACGCCGAGCTCAATATCCAGGTGCACGGCGGTATCGGCTACACCTGGGAGCACGACGCCCACCTGCAGCTGCGCCGGGCCTTGACGGTGCAGGCGTTGTTCGGCGGCGACGCACCGGCACTGGCCGTCTTCGAGAGCGCCGCGGCCGGCATCACCCGGGCCAACAGCCTGGACCTGCCGCCCGAGGCCGAGGAGCTGCGCACCCGAATCCACGCCGACGCCGCCGAGATCGCGGCGCTGGCCGCCGAAGACCAGCTGGACAAGCTGATCGCGACCGGTTACGTGATGCCGCACTGGCCCAAGCCGTGGGGGCGGGCCGCCGACGCCGTCGAGCAGCTGGTGATCGAGCAGGAGTTCAGTGCGGCCGGCATCCAGCGGCCCGACTACTCGATCACCGGCTGGGTGATCCTGACGCTGATTCAGCAGGGCACCGACTGGCAGATCGAACGATTCGTGGAGAAGGCGCTGCGCCAGGAGGAGATCTGGTGCCAGCTGTTCTCCGAGCCCGCCGCGGGCTCGGATGCGGCCGCGGTCAAGACCAAGGCAACCCGGGTCGAGGGTGGTTGGCAGATCAACGGCCAGAAGGTGTGGACCTCCGGTGCGCATCTGTGCCGGCGCGGCCTGGCCACGGTGCGCACCGATTTCGACGTCCCCAAGCACGCCGGCATCACCATGGTGATCATCGACATGAAGGCACCGGGCGTCGAAGTGCGGCCGTTGCGACAGATCACCGGCGGGTCGGAGTTCAACGAGGTGTTCTTCAACGACGTCTTCGTGCCCGATGAGGACGTCGTCGGCGAGGTCAACGAGGGCTGGAAGGTAGCCCGTGCCACCTTGGGCAATGAGCGGGTCAGCATCGGCGGTGGCGGCTCTTACACCGCCGGGGTCGACCAGCGGCTGATCGCATTGGCTCAGCAGCACCGGCATTCGGTGGCGGACGCCGAGGTGCGGATCGGCCGGTTCGTCGCCGACGAGCACGCGTTGCGGCTGCTGAACCTGCGCCGGGTGGCGCGCAGCATCGCCGGCGCCGGCCCCGGACCGGAGGGCAACGTCACCAAACTCAAGCTCGCCGAGCACATGGGTGACGGTGCGGCCATCGGTGCGGCGTTGCTGGGTCCGGACGTCGCCCTGGACGACGGGCCGGGCGCAATGGCCGGCCGGATGGTGATGGGGGCGCGTGGCATCGCGATCGCCGGCGGCACCTCGGAGGTGACCCGCAACCAGATCGCCGAGCGAATTCTGGGGATGCCCCGCGACCCGCTGATCAAGTAGCGTTTCTCACGGCGCCAGGGTGCGTGTACCCCCGCTTGCGGGGGAGCGTGTTTGCACAGCGACACGCCGAGTGCAGCGGCATTCTGCGCACCCTGGACCGCGGTGAGGAGAACGCGAGATGGCAACTGTCGCAGACCATGTCATAGCCACCCTTAAACACAGTGGGGTGCAGCGCATCTTCGGGATACCCGGCGACAGTCTCAACGGGCTCACCGATGCGATCCGCCGTGACGGCGAGGTCAGCTGGGAACAGGTGCGTCACGAGGAGACCGCTGCGTTCGCGGCCGCCGCGGAGGCGGCGCTGCGCGGTGGTTTGGCGGTGTGCGCCGGTAGTTGCGGACCCGGCAACCTGCACCTGATCAACGGACTGTTCGACGCCCAGCGCAGCCGGGTGCCGGTGCTGGCGATCGCTGCCCACATCCCGCTGGCCGAGGTCGGCTCCGACTACTTCCAGGAAACCCATCCGCAGAACCTGTTTCGCGAGTGCAGTGTCTACTGCGAGTTGGTCAGCACCCCCGAACAGGCACCGCGCATCCTGGAGCTGGCCATGCGAGCGGCGGTGGAGGAGAACGGCGTCGCCGTCGTGGTGGTGCCGGGCGAGATCTTCGGCCACCGTCTCGACGAGACCGCCTGGGGGGCGCGTCCGGTGCGACCCACCGGATCGGTGTGCCACCCCGACGAGCAGGGACTGCGGGCAGCCGCGGCCATGCTCAACGCTGCCGCCCACGTCACCATTTTGGCCGGTGCGGGGGTCGCCGGCGCCCATGATCAGGTGATGGAGCTGGCGCACACCTTGGCGGCGCCGATCGTGCACGCGTTACGCGGCAAGGAGCACATCGAGTACGACAATCCCTACGACGTAGGTATGACGGGACTGCTCGGTTTTGCGTCCGGCTACAAGGCGATTCGGGAAGCCGACGTGTTGCTGATGCTCGGTACCGACTTTCCCTACCAGCAGTTCTATCCCGATCGTGCGCAGATCATTCAAGTCGATATTCGCGGTCGACACCTGGGCCGACGCGCCCCGATCGATCTCGGGTTGCTCGGCACGGTCGCCGACACCGTTGCCGCGTTGCAGCCATTGCTGGCGAGCAAGAACGACCGCAGCCACCTGGAAAGGTCGCGCAAGCACTACCGCAAGACCCGCGAGCGACTCGACTCGCTGGCGTCCAATGATCGAGACCGCACTCCGATTCGCCCCGAATATGTTGCTGCGGTTGTTAATCGGTTGGCTTCAGATGACGCGGTGTTCACCGTCGACGTCGGTTCCCCGGTGGTATGGGCGGCGCGCTACGTAACCATGAACGGACGACGGCGATTGATCGGGTCGTTCAACCACGGCACCATGGCATGCGCGCTGCCACACGCGATCGGTGCCCAGTCCGTCGACCGGAAGCGCCAGGTCGTCGCATTGGCCGGCGACGGTGGGCTGGCGATGCTGTTCGGAGAGTTGCTCACGCTGACGCAGAATCGCTTGCCGGTCAAGGTGATCGTGTTCAACAATTCGTCGCTGAATTTCGTCGAACTGGAGATGAAGGCCGCAGGCATCGTCAACTTCGGTACCGAGTTGGACAATCCGGACTTCGGCGCCGTCGCCACCGCTCTGGGCATGTTTGGCCGCCGGGTGGAGCATCCGGCCGACTTGGAAGCGGCGCTGACCGAGGCGTTAGCCTACGACGGACCGGCCGTCGTCGACGTCGTCACCGCCCGCCAGGAGCTGTCGATCCCACCGGCCATCACCGCTGAACAGGCCAAAGGCTTCTCGCTCTATGCGATCCGGACCATCCTGGCCGGTCGCAGCGACGAACTGCTGGACCTGGTGACCACCAACGTGGCCCGCCGCATCTTGAATTGATATCGATCTCGACGCCAGTCCATAAATACCTTGCACGGCCAACAGACGCGCCGCTAGCCTTGGTGACATCATGCGTTCTCTAGTCGTAGTAGCCGGCACCCGCAGCGGGGTCTGATCCAGACCGACCCCCCGCTGTGGGTCGGAAGCTACTCCCGTCGGTCGCTCTCTTCGAGCAGAAAAGACCGCATCATGGCAAGTACATCGTTCGCAGACCGATTCGACACCCGACTCCCGCGTGAACTACGCGACCAGGGCGCCAGGCTCAGCTGGGATGGCTTCGTGGCTGCTTATGGTCACGCCACCGGGCCGCTGCGGGTTGGGCGCTGGCGCTGCCTGGACGCCGACCGGCCCGCGGCACGGCTCGGGTTACAGGGCCGGACCTACCAGGCGACGATCGCGATCGGGGAGCGGACCGGAACCTGCACCACAGCGGCGCACGGCCCGCTGGCCGCGCTCACCGAAATGCTCTATGAGCGCGGAATCACCTTGGAGATACTCGGGTTTCACCAGCTCGGCTGCGGAGCCGAGACGGCGACGTTCATCCACGGCTCCAACGGCCGCGCGACGGCCTGGGCGGTGGGCTTTGGCTCCGATGCCGGGTGTTCGGTCGTGGACGCCGTGGTTACGTGTGTCAATCGGCTGTTGACGGCGGCGTGAGCGCGAGCAGTCGCAAAATCGCACGTGGGCGGGCTAAATCGTGCGATTCTGCGTCTGCTCGGCGTGGAAACTAGGCCGGCGCGTGACTGGGCCGGCGCGCGGCTTAGAGCCGGCGCAAGACGATCGGCATCCCGTCCATCGGGATGGGCATGCCGCCGTAGTCCCAGCGCGGCGTGTAGTCCGGGTGTGACAACTCGATCCGGTACTGGCGGAGCAGCCGGTGCAACACCGTCTTGACCTCCAGGCGGCCGAACACCATCCCGATGCACTTGTGCGCCCCGCCACCGAACGGCGCCCAGGCGTAGCGGTGCTTCTTGTGCTCGGCCCGCGGCTCGAGGAACCGCTCCGGGTCGAACTGACGCGGGTTGGTGTACAGCTCGGGCAGCCAGTGGTTCATGCCCGGCCAGGTGACCACGTTGGTGCCGGCCGGCACGTAGTGGCCCAGCAGATCGGTGTCGCGCACGGTCTGGCGCATGTTGAACGGCAGCGGCGTCACCAGCCGCAGCGACTCGTCCATCACCAGGTCGAGGGTTTCCAGCTTCTCCAGCGACTCGATGTCCAGCGGGCTGTCGCCCAGGCGCGTCGACTCGTCACGTGCCCGGTCCTGCCACTCCGGGTGTGCGGCCAAGTGGTAGATCATCGTGGTCACCGTCGAGGTGGTGGTGTCGTGGGCGGCCATCATCAAGAAGATCATGTGGTTGACGATGTCGGCGTCGGAGAAGCTGTTTCCGTCCTCGTCGGCGGTGTGACAGAGCACGGTCAGCATGTCGGTGCCCTCGGCCTTACGACGCTCCTTGACCCGCTCGACGAAGTAGTCCTCGAGCAGCTTGCGGCCCTGCAGGCCCTGCCACCACTTGAACGGCGGAATTCCGGTGCGGATGATCGCGCCGCCGGCCCGAGTGGTCTGCTCGAATGCGCGGTTGACCTTGGTGACCAGCTGGTGGTCGCTGCCCGGCTCGTGGCCCATGAAGACCACCGAGGCGACGTCGAGGGTCAGTTCCTTCATTGCCGGGTACACCAGGAAACGGCCGTCGTCGGTGGGCCAGTCGGCCACGATCGCCGAAGCCACCCGATCGATGTCCTCGACGTAGCTGGCCAGCCGCGGCCGGGTGAAGGCGGACTGCATGATCCGCCGGTGGCCCATGTGCTCGTCGAAGTCCAGCATCATCAGGCCGCGGTTGAAGAACGGCCCGATGACCGGGAGCCAGCCTTTCTGCGAGTAGTCCTTGTTCTTGTTGGTGAAGATCGTCTGGGTGGCGTCGGGCCCCAGCGCGACGATCGACGGCAGGATGGGCGAATCGGCGAACGTGATCGGGCCCCGGGTGTTGTAGAGGTGCAGCGGGAAGTCCGGTCCCTGGCGGAACATCTCGACGATGTGACCCAGCAGCGGCAGTCCCGAGTCACCGACGATGGGCTTCAAGTCGCTGCCCGGCGGCGGAGCGGCCAGCGTCCGCTGTGGCCAGTCGACCGTCATCAGCCGCTTTTCCAGCAAACCCATTCCGGGGATGGTGTTCACGGTCGGGATGAACCGGCGTTTTGCCTGGTCGATCAGGTAACGCGGGGTGCTGATCGTGGTCACAGACGCTCCTCTAAATACCCGGACAGGTTGTGGTAACCGTCACTCGGCCCTAATCCTTGGAGTAAGTTTGACGCCTGTCAAGTTTGAATCCGGCGCGGCGTGGTGCAAGGTGCAAAGGTGAATAGCGAGGTTGACGAGGGTGGCCGGTCTGCCGACGATCTGCCGTTGCGGCGGGGCGACAAGCAACGTCAGGCGATTGTTCAGGCGGTTCGGGAACTGCTGGAGGAGAAACCCTTCGCGGAACTATCGGTCAGCACCATCAGCGACCGGGCCGGAGTGGCGCGCTCAGGGTTCTATTTCTACTTCGACTCCAAATACGCTGTGCTCGCCCACATCCTGGCGGAGGCCACCCACGAGCTCGAAGAGCTGACCCACTATTTCGCGCCGCGGGGCGCCGACGAGTCGACGGAGGCATTCGCCCAGCGCATGGTGGGCAGTGCGGCCGCGGTCTACGCCCACAACGATCCGGTGATGTCGGCGTGCAACCTGGCGCGCAACAGTGACGCCGAGATCCGGGAGTTGCTCGACGCTCAGATCGATGCGGTGATCGACCAGATCGTCGGCATCGTCAATGACGAGCTCACCGCGGGGACCGCGAACCCGATCAGCGACGACATCCCTGCGCTGGTGCGGACCCTGGGCGCCACCACGGCCTACATGCTTTCCGGAGACAGCGCCTTCGTGGGGCCCAGCGGTGATGTCAGTCGTGGGGTGCAGGTGCTCGAGGCGTTGTGGCGCAACGCGCTGTGGGGCGGCCGCAAAGGCTAGCTCCGGGCGGAGCGGGGCGTCGCCAGCAGCTCAATAGGGGATTGAATCATCGGTGCGCGGTACCGCCGGTATCGTCTGCACCCATGACACGCGTAGCGCAGTACTACCGGGGCAAACGGTGCTTCATCACCGGAGCGGCAAGCGGGATCGGACGGGCCACCGCATTGCGGCTGGCCGAGCATGGTGCCGAGCTGTACCTGACCGACCGCAACGCCGAGGGCCTGGCTGAAACCGTCGCCGACGCACGTGCCCTGGGCGCGCTGGTACCCGAGCACCGGGTGGTCGACATCGCCGACTACGACGATGTCGCCGCCTTCGCCGCCGACATCCATGAGCACCATGAGCCGATGGACGTCGTGATGAACATTGCCGGAGTGTCGGCATGGGGGACGGTCGACCGCTTGAGCCACCAGCAGTGGCGAAAGATGGTCGACATCAACCTGATGGGCCCGATCCACGTCATCGAATCGTTCTTGCCGCAGATGGTCGCCGCCGGCCGCGGCGGGCGCCTGGTCAATGTGTCCTCGGCAGCCGGAATCGTCGCATTGCCCTGGCACGCGGCCTATTCCGCCAGCAAGTACGGCCTGCGTGGCGTGTCGGAGGTGCTGCGCTTCGACCTGGCCCGGCACCGCATCGGGGTGTCGGTGGTGGTTCCGGGCGCGGTCAAGACCGGGCTGGTGCACACCGTCGAGATCGCCGGCGTGGACCGCGACGACCCGCAGGTGGAGAAATGGGTGGGGCGTTTTGCCGGCCACGCTGTGTCGCCGGAGAAGGCGGCGGACAAGATCCTGGCCGGGGTAGCCCGCAACCGCTACCTGGTCTACACCTCCGGGGACATCCGGGCGCTGTATGCGTTCAAGCGGCTGGCCTGGCTGCCCTACAGCGTGGCCATGCGTCAGGCCAACGTGCTGTTCAGCCGGGCGCTGCGGCCGTCGCGGGATTCGTTGCGCAGTTCCTGAGCCGCCGGAGAGGTCAACGGCTGCCCCAGTCCCACGCCGGGGTATTGAGCAGGCCCAGACCGGCGACCCGCGTCTCGCCGAAGTCTTTGTAGACCTCGATCTCTGCGGTGTCGTGGCGATCGGCTTCGGCGACCGGCACAGCGGCCAGCAGTTCGGGCATGGTGCGCGCGTGGGTGACCACCACAACCTGGGTTCGGGTGGCGGCCGCCCGGATGAGCTCGGCCAGCGGTGCCACCAAATCGGGGTGCAGGGACGTCTCCGGCTCGTTGAGCACCATCAGCGACGGTGGCTGTGGGCTCAGCAGGGCGGCGGCCCACAACAGGAAGCGCAGGGTGCCGTCGGACAATTCGGCGGCACGCAACGGGCGCAGCATGCCCCGTTGACGCAGTTGCAGGTCGAACATGCCGTCGTGCGAGCTGACCGACAGCGTCGCGCCGTCGAATGCGGCCGCGACCGCACGGTCCAGCTGGTCGTCGCCGGACTCGACGATGGTCTGCACCGCCGCAGCCAGATCGACGCCGTCGCCGGCGAGTACCGGTGTGCGGGTACCGACCTGTGGCCGTCGCACCGGTGCCCCGGCATCCACCCGGAAGCCATCGTAGAAGCGCCAGTCCCGCAGCCGGTCGCGGACCGCGGCCAGTTCCGGATGCGAACCGGGGTGGGCGAATTCGGCGAGCACGCTGCGATAGGTGGGCAGGGTCCGCGACAGTTCCTCGACACCGGAATCCGTGCTGGCCTGCGCGAAAGCCCGGGTGCGGCTCACCAGGGTGGCGCCGCGCCGCGGCACCGGTCCGGCGAACACGATCTCCCGCTTGATCTCCGGATCGTGGGCGAACGCCGACGCCTGCGCGGGGTCCTGTGGCAGTCCCAGATCGACCAGGTAGCCGAAATCGTCAGAGGCGAAACCCATCTCCAGCGAGACCGGTCGGGTGCGCACGCTGCCCTGGGCGGTTCCGCTGCGGCGTGCTTCGCCGAGCTGTTCGGGGCCGGCCCACAGCACCGACTCCAGGCCGCCCTCGCGAGCCAGTGAGCCGATCACCTCGCCGCGCCCGCAGTCGGCCAACAGTCGTAGTGCCCGATACAGCGACGACTTGCCGGTGCCGTTGGCCCCGGTCACGACCGTCAGGGGATTCAGCGGCAGCACCAGATCGCGCAGCGAGCGGTAACCCCGTACGGCCAGCGTCGACAGCATGCCCGGCAGGTTATCGGGTGCGTCCGACGTAGTGGGTGTCGTGAGCAACCTGCGGCCTCAGTGCTATCACAGCGGCGGCGGGCGGCGCGCCCCGATCGCCGCCGGCCGGGGCGTCGGGAATGCGCCACCGCACCTTCACCGCCTACAGCATCGCCGGGTCCGTGGCTTGTGGTGCGGGCGTTCCTTTGCTGGGGTATCTGCTGGGTGGCATCGGGTTCGTCCGCGCTCACCTGGACCTGGTTTCGCTGGCGGTCATCGCAGTCTCGCTGGTCCCGGTGCTGCTGGGTGCTGTGGGCGGTCATCTGCGGCGGCACAGCACGCGTCCGGCTCCGCTCAATGCCGTGAATCCGCCCGAACCGGTACCTGCCGGGATGCGCTGAGCCGCGGGCTGGAAGTCTTTGCTGGCCGGCGCTCGGCTGCTGCTTGCCTCACTCACTTGTCGGCGCCGACTGGTAGACCTGCGGTTATGAGCAGAGAGACGTTCGAATGTGAGCTGCGACACGCCGATGCGGACGGTGTCGCAAGCTTACGACCAGCGAATTTCAACAATGTCGTTCAGAACATCTAGTATTAACCCCGAGGGATGACCACTAGGTGTAGTGTTCGGGGGACCGACAGGCCCGGGATCTTCCAGTTATCCGGGCCGCGGCAACCGGCACCTATTCGGTGCTCTGCCACGGCTGCGGAGCTGGAGAACCGAAAGTCCTGGCGGCCCGCTGAACGTAGTGCCCGATCCGTCATCCGCTCGTTTGTCGACGATTCGCTGAGGAGCCTGCCGCCATGAGCATCACTGTCTACACCAAGCCCGCGTGCGTGCAGTGCAACGCCACCTACAAGGCGTTGGACAAGCAGGGCATCGCTTACGAGAAGGTCGACATCTCGCTGGACCCCGACGCCCGTGACTACGTCATGGCGCTGGGCTACCTACAGGCCCCGGTCGTGGTCGCCGGCGACGAGCACTGGTCGGGATTCCGGCCGGACCGCATCAAGGCGCTGTCGCAGACCGCGCTGAGCGCCTAGAGCCGGTCGTCGGGTCGGGTACGGGTGGAGTCTGACTGAGAGCTGAAGGGGGTCGCCATGTCTGCGGATTCGGAATGCAGCCTGGTGTATTTCTCTTCGGTGTCGGAGAACACCCACCGCTTCGTGCAGAAGCTGGACGTCCCGGCCATCCGGATCCCACTGCACGGACGCATCGAGGTTGATCACCCCTATGTATTGGTCCTGCCGACCTACGGCGGCGGACGCCAGCAGCCCGATATGGACGACGGCGGCTACGTGCCGAAGCAGGTCATCGCCTTTTTGAACAACGAACACAATCGGGGACTGCTGCGCGGCGTGATCGCGGCCGGCAACACCAACTTCGGTGCGGAGTTCTGCTACGCGGGCAACGTGGTGTCCCGCAAGTGCGGAGTGCCGTACCTGTATCGATTCGAATTGATGGGAACCGACGAGGACGTACAAGCCGTCCGCGCGGGCTTGGCTGATTTCTGGAAGGACGAGGCATGCCACCAACCGCTGCAACTGCAGAGCAGGTAACCGCAACCACCCGCAGCGCTCCGGTGGGCGAGCTGGACTTCCACGCGCTCAACGCGATGCTCAATCTGTACGACGCCGACGGCAAGATCCAGTTCGACATGGATGTGCTGGCCGCTCGCCAGTACTTTTTGGAGCACGTCAATCAGAACACGGTGTTCTTCCACAATCAGGACGAGAAGCTCGACTACCTGATCGGCAAGGAATACTACGAGCGCGAGGTGCTCGACCAGTACTCGCGCAACTTCGTCAAGTCGCTACTGGATCGGGCCTACGCCAAGAAGTTTCGGTTCCCGACCTTCCTGGGGGCGTTCAAGTACTACACCTCCTACACCCTGAAAACCTTCGATGGCAAGCGCTACCTGGAGCGGTTCGAGGACCGGGTGTGCATGGTGGCGCTGACCCTGGCTGCCGGTGACACCAAGCTGGCCGAGCAACTCGTCGAGGAGATCATCGACGGCCGCTTCCAGCCCGCCACCCCGACGTTTTTGAACTCCGGCAAGAAGCAGCGCGGCGAGGCGGTCAGCTGCTTTTTGCTGCGCATCGAAGACAACATGGAGTCGATCGGCCGATCGATCAACTCTGCCCTGCAGCTGTCCAAGCGTGGCGGGGGAGTGGCGTTGCTGCTCAGCAACATTCGAGAGCATGGCGCCCCGATCAAGAACATTGAGAACCAGTCTTCCGGGGTCATCCCGATCATGAAGCTGCTGGAGGACTCGTTCTCCTACGCCAACCAGCTGGGTGCGCGTCAGGGTGCCGGTGCGGTGTACCTGCACGCCCACCACCCCGACATCTACCGCTTCCTGGACACCAAGCGGGAGAACGCCGACGAGAAGATCCGGATCAAGACGCTGAGCCTGGGCGTGGTGATCCCCGACATCACCTTCGAACTGGCGAAGAAGAACGAGGACATGTACCTGTTCTCGCCCTACGACGTCGAGAAGGTCTACGGCGTGCCGTTCGCCGACATCTCGGTCAGCGAGAAGTATTACGAGATGGTGGACAACGCGGCGATCCGCAAGACCAAGATCAAGGCGCGCGAGTTCTTCCAGACCCTGGCCGAGCTGCAGTTCGAATCCGGCTACCCGTACGTCATGTTCGAGGACACGGTGAACCGAGCGAACCCGATCGCCGGCAAGATCACCCACTCGAACCTGTGCTCGGAGATCCTGCAGGTCTCCACCCCGTCGGAGTTCAACGACGATTTGTCGTACGCCAAGGTGGGCAAGGACATCTCCTGCAACCTCGGCTCGCTCAACATTGCCAAGGCGATGGACTCGCCCGACTTCGGTCAGACCATCGAGGTCGCGATCCGGGCGCTGACCGCGGTGTCGGACCAGACCCACATCTGGTCGGTGCCGTCGATCGAGCAGGGCAACAACGAGTCGCACGCCATCGGGCTGGGCCAGATGAACCTGCACGGGTACCTGGCTCGGGAGCGGATCTTCTACGGTTCCGAAGAGGGCATCGACTTCACCAACATCTACTTCTACACCGTGCTGTATCACGCACTGCGCGCGTCGAATCGCCTTGCCCTGGAACGGGGTACGTCCTTCGTAGGTTTTGAGAATTCCAAGTACGCTTCCGGGGAGTTCTTCGACAAGTACACCGAGCAGGTGTGGGAGCCCAAGACGGAGCGGGTGCGTGAGCTGTTCGCCGAGGCCGGCATCCGGATTCCGGGCCAGGACGACTGGCGCCGGCTCAAGGAGTCGGTGCAGACCCACGGGATCTACAACCAGAACCTGCAGGCCGTTCCGCCGACCGGGTCGATCTCCTACATCAACCACTCGACGTCGTCGATCCACCCGATCGTGGCGCGGGTCGAGATCCGCAAGGAAGGCAAGATCGGTCGGGTCTACTACCCGGCGCCGTACATGACCAACGACAACCTGGAGTACTACCAGGACGCGTACGAGATCGGCTACGAGAAGATCATCGACACCTACGCTGCGGCCACCCAGCACGTGGACCAGGGGTTGAGTTTGACGCTGTTCTTCAAGGACACCGCGACCACGCGCGACGTCAACAAGGCGCAGATCTACGCCTGGCGCAAGGGAATCAAGACGCTGTACTACATCCGCCTGCGGCAGATGGCGCTGGAGGGTACTGAGGTGGAGGGTTGCGTCAGCTGCATGCTGTAGGCATGTTCTGAACGGGTCGCGGGCCAGGGAAACGACCCTTGGCCCGCTTCTTTTCCGGAGGGTCTGAGTGCCCCGGGTTCGGTGGTGTCGCCATACTTGGTTTCAGGCCACGGGTTGGGCGGAGGCCTGCGTGCATCGCGACCGCACTTGAACTTTCACACCGCCGAGTCAACTGAACTCGGGGCAGTCCCGAGTTTCTTCACTGGTATCAAGGGATGGCGCTGTGGCTCATGGTCGTTCTCCGGCGTCTTTCAGGAATGCGTCGACGACGGGCGCGAGTTCTGCTGCATTCTGCACCAGATCGATGTGTCCACCGGGGTGGAGGTGCATCCGGGAGTGTGGCAGCAACGTGTTCATGATGTGGGCGTTGACGACCGGGATGATCGGATCATCGGTACCCGCGACGATCAGGGTCTGCTGTCGAACCGCGGGCAGCGCGAACAGGCTGGTCCAGCACGCGCCCGCGAGCAATTGGTGCAGGTAACCAATTTTCGATCCGGCGCGCAGTTGGCGGACGAACAGTCGCGCCACATCCTCGCCGTGTGCGCGGACAGTGCCGCCATACAGCTCACCCGCAATGGAAGCAGCGTAGTTCGGATCGGAGAACCTGCGGGGGGTCAGCATCTTGGCCAGAATGTGTGGTCGCGCAGGCACCATTAAAGCGCCGGTGGCGGTGGCCACCAGAACCAGGCGGCGACAACGTCGCGGGTTCTGGAACGCGAACTGCTGCGCCAGCGCCCCGCCCCAGGACAGCCCAAGCACATCGACGACGCCGATGCCTAGCTTGGACAGCACCCGGCCCAGCACCCAAGCCAGGTACGGGAATCCGTAGGGTGCAATGGACGTCGGTGATCCGCCGGTGCCCGGCACGTCGAACCGGACCACCGTTGCGGCTGGATCCAGATGCTCGACCAGTGGTTCCAGCACTTCCAGGCTGGCGCCAACGCCGTTGCACAGTACCAGTGGCACCCCGGTGCCGTGCCGGATGTCGACGCGGATCCGCTGTCCACCAGCGGTGACGTAGCGGTCCTCGCCGATTGGTTTCGCGGACGTCATCGCTGCGTTCCTGGGGGCATGCATCCTATTTTTCCATCACATAGCTGCCCGGTGCCGGGCCAAGTGGCGGAAAATCCTCTCCGCCGAGCATCTTCGGCGCATCGACCTGCGGGCCGCTGCGCTGGGCGAGCCAGGCCACGTAATGCGGCCACCAGGAGTCGCTGGATTTTTCAGCGGTGTCCAACCATTGGCCGGGGTCTTCGGCGTCGACCGGGCCGGCGCGGTAGGACGCCTTGGGGTTGCCGGGCGGGTTGACCAGTGCGGCGATGTGGCCGCTGGTGGACAGCAGGTACGTGTTGTCCTTGCTGCCCAGCAGTCGGGCGCTGCGGTAGGTGGCCTGCCACGGTGAGATGTGGTCGGCGATGCCGCCGATGACGTAGGCGTCGGCGGTGATGCCCGACAGGTCCACCGGGCTGCCCAGCATGCTGACCGCACCTGGGGTGACCAACGCGTTGTGCAGGCCCATCAGCACCATGTCGCGGTGCAGCGCGGCAGTCATCCGGGTGGTGTCGGCGTTCCAGAACAACACGTCGAACGGTGCCGGCGGGCGGCCCTGCACATAGTTGTTCACCCAGTAGCGCCACACCAGGTCGGTGGGCCGCAGCCAGGCGAACATCTCTGCCATCGCCCGCCCGTCCAGATAGCCCTTCTTCGCCGAGCCGGCGATCGCGGCCTGCGCGGCACGATCGCTCATCGCCGCCGAGGCGAAGCCAGCCTTGGTCTCGTCGAGCACGGTGACCGCCAAGGTCAACCCGGCCACCTGGTTGCCCTCGCCAATGTGGGCCAGGTGTGCGGCGGTCATCGCGGCCAGGATGCCGCCCGAGCAGGTGGCCAACAGGTGGGCGTTGTCGGTTCCGGCGATGTTCTGGACGGCTCCCAGTGCCTCGATGATTGCGGCGCCGTAGGCGTCGAAACCCCAATCACGATGCCGGGCCTGTGGGTTACGCCAGGAGATGACGAACACCTGCTGACCCTGGGCGACAAAGTAGTCGATCATGGAACGCCCGGGTGCGATGTCGAGGATGTAGAACTTGTTGATCACCGGCGGCACCATCAGCAGCGGAATCGCACGCACCTCAGGGGTCTGCGGGGCGTACTGGATCAGCTCGAACATCGAGGTCTGAGCCACCACCGCGCCTTTGGTGACCGCGACGGTCTCACCCACCGCGAATGCGTCCGGTTCTACCATGGCCGGTACCCGGGGTTGCGACGCCATGTCGCGGGCGAAGGCTTTCAGCCCGCGAACCGCGCTCAATCCTCCGGTGTCGATCAGGGCTTTCCAGCCGAGCGGGCTGATCACCGGACTGTTGCTCGGCGCCAGGAATTCGACGATGTTGTCGGCGACGAAGCGCATCTTCTCGTTGTCACGCCAGTCCAGGTCGGCGTCGTCGAGTAACCCGCCGGTGGTCTCGGCGGCCGCCAGGTAGGTCTGCATGATCCGGTGCAGCAGTGGATTGTGTTGCCACGCCGGGTCGCTGAACCGCTTGTCGGCCCGGCCAGGGGCGCGTTGCGACCTGCCCGCGGCGATGCTGCCGAGCTCGCGGGCCAGCTTGGCAACGCGATCGGCCACCGCGCCGGGTTGCTTGGCAAGGCTGGCGCCGAACCGCGCCCAGGTGGCGTCGGGCAGCATCCGGCTCGCGAACGGTTTGGTGGCGCTGGTCAGCAACAGGTCCAGCGGGGCGGCGAGTTCGTCGGGTTTGGTCGTTGTAGTGGGCATGGTGATCAATTGCCCTCACTGGTCGGGATTTCGATGTCGCGTTTCTGGACCTTGCCGGTGGGGCCCTTGGGCAGCTCCTCGATCATCCAGACTTTGCGGGGATACTTGTAGGCGGCCACCCGCGCCTTGACAAAGTCGCGCAGCTCATCGGGGTCCACACTCGACCCTTCTTTCAAGACGACCGCCGCGCCGACGTCTTCACCGAGAGAGTCGTGCGGGATCCCGACAACGGCGGCCTCAGCCACCGCCGGATGCTCGTAGAGGACCTCTTCGATCTCCCGGGGATAGACGTTGTAGCCACCGCGGATGATCAGGTCCTTGGTACGGTCGGCGATGTAGAAGTAGCCGTCCTCGTCGACGCGTCCCACATCACCGGTGGACAGCCAACCGGAAGCGCTGATCGTGGTCGCCGTGGCTTCCGGCAGGTTCCAGTAGCCCTTCATCACGTTGTGGCCGCGGATCTGTATCTCACCCAACTCGCCTTGCGGCACTTCGACGCCGTCGAGATTCATCACCCGCATCTGTACACCTTCGACCGGAGTTCCGATGGAACCGGCCTTTCGTGGGCGGTGCGGATGATTGAACGAGGCCACCGGAGAACTCTCGGAGAGCCCATAGCCCTCCAAAACCATGCAGCCGAAGTTCTTCTCGAAGTCGGTGAGGGTCTGCACCGGAAGCGCCGCCCCGCCCGACACGCAGGTCCGCAAACTGCGAATCGCGTCCGGCGTGAACTCGCCTGCCACGCTCAACAGCGCCGAATACATGGTCGGCACCCCCTCGAACACGGTGACGGCGTCGCGCTCGATCACTTCGAGTGCCTTGCGGGGGTCAAACCGCGGGATCAGCGTCAACATCGCCCCAGCGAGCACTGCGGAATTCAGCCCGCAAGTCAGACCGAACACGTGAAACAGCGGCAGGCAGCCCATCACTACGTCATCCGGTCCGATCTCGATGAGGGTGCGAGCGCAGACATCGGCGTTGCGGCCGAGATTGCCATGGGTGAGCATGGCTCCCTTGGGCCTGCCCGTGGTTCCCGAGGTGTGCAGGATGACTGCGACGTCGTCGTCGGCGCGGTCTGTCGGGGCGTCCTGCTCGGGCAGGTCGGCGATGAGGCCGACCAAACCGGCGTCGTCGACGACCCAACACTGCGCGTCCACCTGCGCTGCGCCCGCACTGGCCTCCCCGGCGAACGCCGGAGTGGCAAACAGAGCCTTAGCGCCGCTGTTAGAGAGATAGAACTGGACTTCGCGAGCCTTGAGCAGCGGATTCATCGGGACCGCGATGGCTCCGCGGTACATGATGCCGTAGTACGCAATGGCATAAGCCGGTGTGTTGGGCAGCATCAGGCCGACCGGATCACCGGGGTCGATACCCGCCTTCCCAAGCAGCGTGGCGACGCGGGCGGCCGCGGCATGGAACCCGGCGAAGGTGAATTTCACCTCGTCGCAGCGCAGCGCGATGCGGTCTGGATGACGGTCTGCGGCCGCGATGAGGGTGGTGCTCAAACTGGTCATGGTGGGCTCTCCGGGAGTGTGCCGATGGTCACTGCTTCAAAGCGTGCTCCGGGCGACGGTGCCGCACAATGTGGGTCCGACCAACCATGTGGCTATTTCGGTGTACCCGCGCACAGCGGCGGTATCTCAGCCGGGCGCAGGCGTATCGCGTCCCTAACCGGGCAGTCCGTCGTGGTGTACAGGAACCGGTCGAGTCGCACCCGGCCGGTCTGGTGGTCGATCTCATACTTGCTGCGCTGACCGTTGGGAATCTCAACCGTCACGTCGAATTCCGTGGCGCGCCCTCAGCCGCCGACCGTGCACCGCCCGCTGTGAGCCGCTCCATGAGCGTGGTGTGCACCTCGGCCTCGGCGCGGTCGGCGTCGATTTCGACTAGGATTCCCCGGCCGAGGTAGTACTTGACCAGTGGCTCGGTTTGCTCGGTGTATACGGCAAGCCGGTGTCTGATGATCTCCGGCGTATCGTCGGGCCGGTCCTCTCGCTCCGCGCGGGCGAGCAGCCTTGCAACGAGCACATCCTCGGGAGCGCTCAGATATACCACTGCGTCGCCGGCCACATTCAACTGCACGCCGATCTCCGCCGCCCGCAAGGCCTGCGGCAGAGTCCGCGGGAAACCGTCCAGCAGGTAGCCGCCGGTCTCGCGAACCGCGCCGACGACCGCAGGCGTGACGATATCGAACAGTAAAGCGTCCGGGACCAGGTCCCCACGCTCGATGAACGACGACACTTTGCGCCCTGGCTCCGTGTTCCCGGCGACCTCGGCACGCAGCATGTCTCCGGACGAAATATGCGTGATCCCAGTTGCTTCGGAAAGTAGCTTGCACTGAGTCCCTTTACCGGACCCAGGCGGGGATACCATAATTATCTTCACTTCCGGTAAGGTCCCCTCCGAAATAGTAATACTCGAAATACCTTGGTACTGCGGATTTTCCGTCTGGCCCAGAATCGTCGATGAGCTAACCCCAGTCCTTGGGCCACCTTGGTCATCAGGCGTTCGCAAGGGCGTTGCTGGCATCTAGGGTCACCTGGGCGGCTCTGCGGCACAATGTCGGTGCAGACAACGACGGGTCCGCTTTGATGTGATTTCTCACACCGGCCAATGACAGGCCTATGATCTGCGGCATGGGCGCGGCATCGCACACCGATGGTGTCCGGCGTGGCAACGCGACCGGTCCGCACATCAGCAAGCTCAGCGAACTCATGCTGGCCCGCGGACCAGAGCTGGGTGCGGCGATGGCCGACCTGCTCTGCCGCGAGATCGCCGCGTACCGCGACGGCACAATCGTCAGTCGCGACGACGTGCGCGACAGCTGCGTGGCCAACCTGACATTCGTCTTCGACTCGCTCGCCGGGGACATCGCCCCGGATTTGTCGGCCGCCGAGCGCACCGGCATCACCCGCGCCGTCGCCGGTGTGCCGCTGCCAGCGGTGATGACCGCCTATCGGATCGGATTCCGGTTGATGTGGGAGCAGGCCGTTGCCGAAGCGCGGGCGGCGAAGATGCCCACCGAATCGATCCTGGATGCCGCCGCGCGTGTCTTCCTCGCGCAGGACACCTTCACCGAGGCGATGGCCAGCGCCTACCGCCAACAGCTGACCACGCAGATCTTGGAGCAGGAGGAGGAGCGATCGGCGCTGGTGGAGGCGCTGCTGTTTCGGCAGATCACCGACATCCGGAGCCTCTGGGAGGCGGCCGACCTGCTGCGACTGCCGACCTCCGGACCGTTCGTCGTCGTGGCGGCAGAACTACCGGCGATCGGGAAGCTGGGGCTTCCTACCATCGCCAACAAGTTGTCCTCCCACGACATCCGTTCGGCGTGGCGACTGCTGCCGGATCTGCAGGTCGGCATCGTCCATCTCCGCAACCGGTCAGCGCCCGAAAGGCCCGACACACTCGACGAACTGGTCGAGATACTCCACAGTGCAGCCACCAGCCGGGTCGGCATCAGCCCGCCGTTCCACGACCTGGCCGAAACCGGCGATGCACTGCGGTTCGCCCGGTTGGCGGTCACCGGAAAGCCCTCTTGCGACTCTATGGTCACGGTGTTCGACGACTCCCCGCTGGCAGTGGCGGCGGTCAGCTCACCGGAGGTCATGGCGAAGATCAGATCGTCGGTTCTGGGCCGGTTGGATGAGTTGCCGTCGACAGAACGCAAGATCCTGTTCGACACATTCCGGGCCTGGGTTCAGGCACAGGGCTCCGTCAGCGATACCGCGATGAAGATCTTCTGCCATCCCAACACCGTGCGGCACCGGCTGCATCGGATCGAAGAGTGGACCGGCAAGTCCCTGTCGAGCCCGAAGGACACCGCCGAACTCTGTCTGGCGTTCGAGATCGAACTGCGGCTGCCCTAGACACCGGTGAACGGCGCCGGGATGTGTCATACCGACATGGTTCCGCGGAGTGGAATGGCCGGTGCGCTGTCAATCGTCACGGGCCATGAAGGGGCGGGTGTTGTTGAGGCCGTGGGTAGCTCGGTATCCGGGGTAGCCGTTGGTGACCACGTCGTGTTGTCGTTCGACAGCTGCGGGCTATGTGATCGGTGCCAGTCAGGACACCCCGCGTACTGCCTCGAATGGATGGCGCAATCTGTCTGGCCTACTCCCGAGCGGTGATTCGAATGCGCGCGACGGCGATGGGTACTTACCTTCGGGTGATTCGGACGGCTGGGCCCGATGCGCAGCGCCGCGGTCCTGCCGCCGCTGCGGCGCATCACGTGACGAACGAGGCGAGGTGTCGCCGGCCCGGCTGTTCACCGACACAACATGGCCGGGCGACGGTTGTTCGGCTCGCCATCGACAAAGCCCACTGTCGGGAGAAGTCTTCGAGGTGGTGGCGGTCACCATTCCGCCGCTCATGTCAAGTTTGGGAGTCGCAGCCATGGGCGTTGATCGTGATGCGTTGTTCATCGGTGGCAGCTGGGTCAAACCGTCGGGATCAAGTCGCCTCACCGTGCTAAACGCGGCGACCGAGGAGGTATTGGGCAGTGTGCCCGAGGCTACCGAAGTCGATGTGGACCAGGCGGTGGCGGCGGCGGGGGCCGCGTTCGACAGTTCCGACTGGGCTGGCCTTTCACCGCCCGATCGGGCCTCCGCGATGCTCCGCTTCGCCGATGAACTGGAAAAACGCGCGTCGGACCTCGCCCGCACGGTGTCCCAGGAGAACGGGATGCCGATCGGCCTGGCCGAGATGTTGGAGGGCTCCTTCGCGATCGGGATGCTGCGCTTCTACGCCGAACTCGCCGGCGCGACAACGACAGAGGAGAGTCGGCCATCACAGCTGGGGGTGGAGACTCTGGTTCGGCGGACACCAATGGGTGTGGTCGCCGCGATCGTGCCGTGGAACTACCCGGTAGTGCTGGCGATGAGCAAGATCGCGCCCGCGCTCGCTGCGGGGTGCACGATCGTGGTCAAGCCGTCGCCGCCGAGCACGCTGCTGGATTCCTACATCTTGGCCGACGCCGCCGAGGCCGCCGGTTTGCCACCCGGGGTGATCAACTGGGTTCCGGGTGGACGGGAAATCGGTGCCTACCTGGTTTCCCACCCCGGCGTGAACAAGGTCAGCTTCACCGGGTCGACTGCGGCAGGCCGGTCTATCGGGAAAGTGTGCGCGGAATTGCTGCGTCCAGTGACCTTGGAGCTGGGAGGCAAGTCCGCGGCGATCCTGCTCGACGACGTCGACATGGACACGATCTGGCCCAACCTGCAATTCGTCAACTTCATGAACCAAGGCCAGACCTGTGTGTGCTGCAGCCGGCTGCTGGCTCCCGCAGGTCGCTACGAGGAGATCGTGGAGACCGTGGCGTCGCGGGTGTCATCGCTCAAGATCGGGAACCCGCTGGATCCCACCGTCGAGATCGGGCCGATGGCCTCCAAGGAGCATCGGGAGCGGGTCGAGGGTTACATCGAAAAAGGCAAGACTGAAGCTAAATTGGTTGCCGGCGGCGGCCGGCCGAAGGGACTGGACCGCGGCTGGTTCGTCGAGCCCACCGTGTTCGCCTACATGACCAACTCGGCCACCATCGCCCGGGAAGAGATCTTTGGGCCGGTGCTGTCGGTCATCCCTTACGAGGACGAGAACGACGCGGTGCGGTTGGCGAACGACTCGCCCTACGGGCTCGGCGGCTCGGTGTTCAGTGCAGACGTCGAACGGGCGAAAGATGTTGCCCGCCGAGTGCACACGGGCACCATCGGGGTGAACGGCTATCCGGTCGCGATCGGGTCGCCGTTCGGTGGCGTGAAGGACAGCGGGATTGGTCGCGAATTCGGTCCCGAGGCACTGAACAGCTATTTCAACCTGAAGTCGATGTACATCAGTGGCTGACAAGCAGACATTTGCCGTCGAGTCCGACGCGAATCGGCAACCGCCCGCTCTGCGAGCTGGCGCGCCCTCCTCCGAAAATTAGCAAACCTCCACACAACCTGAAAGTAGGTCGCTCAATGTCACACAGTGCAGATCGCCTGAGCAAAGACCCCACCCCCGACGCTGCCGAAGACAACGCGTTCTTTCCCTCCCCGTATTCACTGAGTCAGTACACCACGACGAAGACCGACTTCAGCGGAGTGCGACACAAGGGCGCCTACACCGAGGGCAGATGGAAAGTACTTATGATCGCAGCCGAGGAGCGATACGTCTTGCTGGAGAACGGGAGAATGTTCTCTACCGGAAATCATCCCGTCGAGATGTTGCTCCCCCTACACCACCTGATGGCGGCGGGATTCGATGTCGACGCCGCGACGATCTCCGGCTACCCAGCCAAGCTGGAATTGTGGGCGATGCCGCGCGAGGACGAAGCTGTCCTGTCAACTTACGAGGCGCTGAAGCCAAAGCTCAAGGCCCCCAAGAATCTTTCCGAGGTCGTCGCGAAGGATCTCGGGCCTGATTCCGACTACATCGCCGTCTTCATCCCCGGTGGGCACGCCGCCGTGGTCGGGCTCCCTTCGAGCCCTGCGGTGGGCCAAACCCTTGATTGGGCCTTATCGAACGACAAGTTCATCATCACCTTGTGTCATGGCCCGGCCGCGTTGCTGGCCGCCTCGCTGGGCAAGAAAGAATCGCCCTTCAACGGATACTCGGTCTGCGTTTTTCCCGACGCGCTCGACCAAGGGCCGAATATCGAGATCGGCTATCTCCCTGGCCATTTGCGGTGGCTTGTCGCCGATCTGCTCGGCAAGCAGGGATTGACCGTCATCAACGACACCATGACCGGCCAGACCCACCAAGACCGCATGCTGCTCACCGGTGATAGCCCGCTCGCCTCGAACAGTCTCGGTCTGCTCGCCGCCGATGCATTGGTCGAAGCCGTTCAGGCGACGAAGTAATCCAACAGCCCGGGCTGGTTGGAGCCCACGATTATCACGTAGTGCGCCTTGAGGGTGCCGCTATTCTTCAAGGCTCTCCTGACGTGAATGTGGGTGGCCTCCTTCCACGCGGTCGAGTCCGGTGTGGTCGTGGGTAACAGGGGCATGGTGCTCATCCCGCGACCCACCCGGCACGGGACGCGAACGCTGGGGACCGTTGTCGGCGGACTACCTGACCAACACCCGGGGACGGCGGGTAACCACCAGCGAAGCGGTACGAACCGACCTGGCCGAATCGGTGGCCCAGCCCGTGCAGTGGTGGACCATCGCCGAGATATTGCCGGAGTTGGGCGCCACGTCCGCAATTGAAATGCCGCCCGGCCACGTGTTGACGCGGCTCAGCGACGCTACCGGGCCTCGTACGATTGCGATAGCCGATGTGGGATTGAGGGCGGCGGCACACCGAGCGCGGACGGGGTAGCGCTTGTGTAAGCCCGCTATCGGAGGAAAACCCCTGGTAACCAAAACTCATTGGATTGATAGAGGTACGTCGATGACCACCTATCGCAGGATCGCTGCGCTGGGCAGTTCCTATGCCGCCGGCCCCGGCATCACGCCCGTCGTCAACCGCCCCGCGATGCGTTCAGGCAACAACTACGCTCACGTGTTGGCGCGTGCCCTCGGCGCCGAACTCACCGATCTGACTGTTTCGGGAGCAACGACGTCAACCGTCCTGGATGTCCCGCAGCGCGTGGGCCTGGTGAAGTTCCCGCCACAGATTCGCTCGCTGCCCGCCGACGCCGACCTGGTGCTCATAACGGCCGCCGGCAACGATCTGGAATACCTGGGCTCTGCGGTCAAGCTCGGTGTTCACTTCACCCTCGACCAGTACACGTACGGGCTGCTGCAGCGCTGGAAGCCGGCCGGCATTCCGACGACGACCCCGCAGCAGCGAGACCAGGCCGCCGCGGGGCTCGCGCGGATTGTGACCGAAACGCGTTCCCGCGCAACGCAAGCGCGAGTTATCCTCATCGATTACCTACCCATGGTCGGTGCCCCGACCGCCCCCTTCAAGGATGTCCCATTCGACGGGGCCGTCATCGATGCTCTAGCGGCTATTCACGATCAACTGTCGTGCGTGTTCACCGATGTCGCCGACGAAACTGGGGCCGATCTCGTACAAGCATCCCGAATCGGCCGTGGACATGAACTCGGTAGCCCGTTCCCCTGGATCCAGCCACTGCAACCCAGCTGTCGAATTGCGAGTTCGTTTCACCCGACCGCAGACGGGATGAAAGCTGTTGCCGCAGAACTACTGAAAATCGTCGGCGAGCCTTCCTGAGCCGCCTGGCCTGATGCACACCATCGTTTGTTCGCATCATTCCGAAGACGTACGAGATTTCAACGGTGGTCAGCTTCCGGATCAGACCGTTCCTGATGCCGCTCGGCGATTACGGCTTCTCCACCGCGTTGGCCTGGGTCAACGACCGATTCGGGGTGTCCTGGCAGCTCAACCTGCCCTGAGCGACAGTCAGTCCGGCCGGGGGACCGAGGCCGCTCTGGCCTGCCCGAGCCAGGTCGGGATGGCTCGACGCACATCGGTGGTGCGAGTGTCCGCTCCACCGCTGTGGGGCAGCGAGCCCTACGTGCATGCCTTGCTGGGCGAATCGGCGACCGATGTTGCGACCGAACGTCGCGAGTTGACGGTCTCTGCCTTCGCCGACGGTGTCGCGTTTCGCGAGTATTTCAAGGCGAACTACGGGCCGACTATCGCGGCCTACCGGGGGATCGCCGAGGACCCCGATCGCGTGGCCGCACTTGACGTTGACATCGCGGTGCTGGCGGATCGCGCTTTGCGGCGCGGTTCGATGGAGTGGGAGTATCTGTTGCTGACGGCGCGTAAGTGCTGATTCTGGCCAGCGGGAAACTCGGGGGCTTCTTGGATCAGTCCTTGCCGGCCTGCTCGGCATGTAGCGCCTTGATGCGCCGCTGCTCGCGCAGCATCGACTGGTAGCTCTCGCGTTCGGCGATCAGCCAGTCCGGCTTCTCCTCGAGGAGCTGACCGATCTGTTCGGTAGTCAGCGCATTGTCCACACCGCTGCGGGTGAGGCCGGAGATCGAGATGCCCAGCTTGGCTGCCACCAGGTTCTTCGGGTGCGGCCCGTTCTTGCGCAGGTCCTTGAGCCACTGGGGCGGTTCGGCCTGCAAGGCGGCGAGCTCGCTGCGGGTGATCGAGTTCTCCTGGAACTCCGCGGGCGTCGCGGGCAGATACACGTCCAGCTTCTTGGCGGCCGTGGCGGGTTTCATGGACTGTGCGTTCGGCCTGCTCATGGCGTCAGCCTATCGGTAACCTGATGCGGTGAACCCGCCTTCCCTGTCCCTCGGGTACGTCCCCGGCGGGACGCCCGCGAAGTGGGCACGAGTCTGGGGACAGCGGCATCCAGACGTTCCGTTGCTGCTGCACACCGTTGAGGCCGCAGACGCAGCCGCCGCGGTGCGAGCAGGCACCGTCGATGTCGCGCTGCTGCGGCCGATGGCCGACACCGCAGGGTTAGCGGTCATTCCGCTCTACGAGGAGACGACGGTGGCCGTGGTACCCAAAGACCACGTCTTCAATGCCGTCGACGAGATCACCTCGGCGGATCTCGGCGACGAGCCGCTGCTGCTCCCACTCGACGACGTCGTTGCTTGGGCGGATGCGCCCGGCAAGCCGATTGACCATCGCCCTGAAACCACCAAGGATGCAATAGAACTCGTCGCCGCCGGGCTGGGTGCGCTGATCGTTCCGCAGTCGCTGGCGCGGCTGTATCACCGCAAGGACTTGGCCTACCGCCCGATCCGCGATGCGCCCACCTGCCCGGTGTCGCTCGCCTTCGCCGAAGGACCGCAGACGGCGTTGGTTGAAGAGTTCGTTGGCATTGTGCGCGGTCGCAAACCCGGTTCCTCGCGGGGCCAGTCCCAGCCGGCACCGAAACGCAGCGCACGGGAGAAGACCCTTGCCAAGCAGGCCGCCCGAGCGGCTGCGGGCAAGGTCGCCCGCAAGCCAGGTGGGGCGGGCCGCGGTCGACGCTGAGGCGCCCACTGGCGCCCGGCTGCCGGCGGCACTTGGTGCGTTGGGGGACTTTAGAAATCCCAGTCGTCGTCGGTCGTGGGCTGCTGTGCGCCGATGACATATGAGCTGCCCGACCCAGAGAAGAAGTCGTGGTTCTCGACAGCCCCAGGGTCGAGGGCGGACATGATCTCGGCCGGCACGCGACAGTCATCGGTGGGAAACAACGGGTCCAGGCCGAGGTTGGACAGCGCCTTGTTCGCGTTGTAGCGCATGTACGGCAGGACCGGTTCGGTCATGCCGAGTGGGCCGTATAGATCTCGGGCGTAGTCGATTTCGTTGTCGTAGAGGTCGGTGAGCATGGAATACGCGAAGTCCGCCAGCTCGGTGCGGCGCTGCGCGGTGGCCGTGGACATGCCCTGCTGGAACTTGTAGCCGACGTAGAAACCGTGCACCGCCTCGTCGCGGATGATCAGCCGGATGATGTCGGCGGTGTTGGTCAGAATCGACCGTGATGCCCAATGCAGCGGCAGATAGAAGCCGCTGTAGAACATGAACGACTCCAACATCACCGAACTGATCTTCTTCTTGAGCGGGTCGTCGCCGCGGTAGTAGTCGTGCACGATGTGGGCTTTGCGCTGCAGGAAGGTGTTCTCACGCGACCATGCGAAGGCGGCGGTGATCTCGGCCGTCGAACACAGGGTGGAGAAGATGGAGCTGTAGCTCTTGGCGTGGACCGACTCCATGAACGCCATGTTGGTGTACACCGCCTCCTCGTGCGGTGTGGCGGAGTCGGCAAGCATCTCGATGCACCCGACGGTGCCCTGCATGGTGTCGAGCAGCGTCAGCCCGGTGAACACCCGGATGGTCAGGGTCTGCTGTTCGGGAGTCAGGGTGTGCCAGCTGGGTAGGTCGTTGGACAGCGGCACCTTCTCGGGGAGCCAGAAGTTCGCGGTGAGTCTGTTCCACACCTCCAAGTCCCGCTGGTCGGTGATGTCGTTCCAGTTGATCGCCTCGATCGGATCGACGGTCACGGTCTAGCCTTCGTCGACGGTGAACAGCGTCGCGGCGCGGGCGGCCTCGAACCGCTCGGTCACGTCAGCCCAGTTGATCAACGACCACAACCGGTCGATGTAGTCGGTCTTGACGTTGCGGTACTGGAGGTAAAACGCATGCTCCCAGGCGTCGAACACCAGCAGCGGTGTGCTGGTGGGGACCACCGTGATGTGGTGGTCGTGGATCTGGTTGATCACCAGACGTGCCCCGAGCGGATCCCAGGCCAGCGCACCCCAACCTGAACCCTGCACGCTGGCGGTGGCCGCCGTCAGCTCCGCTTGGAAGGTATCGAAATCGCCGAAGGACTCATCGATAGCGGCGGCGAGTTCCCCGCCAGGCCGGTCTCCACCGTCGGGGGACAGGTTGGTCCAGAAAATCGAATGCAAACTGTGGCCGGCCAGGTGGAAGGCCAGAGTGCGTTCGAGTCCGGGTAGTGGCGCGAAGTCGCGGGCCTGACGCATCTCGCCCAGTCGTTCCCACGTGGCGTTCGCGCCCTTGACGTACGCGGCGTGGTGCGCGCCGTGGTGCAGCGCCATGATCTCGCCGCTGATCGCGGGTTCGAGATCGCCGTAGTCATAGCTCAGATCAGGAAGTTGGTACACGGGCATCGCGGCGTCCTCCTCAGACGGCTGGGTTGTTGCGCCTCATACGGTAGCTGGATTTCGGTTTGCCGAACAAATAATTACGGGACGCCGCAATTCATGCGGCGCAGAAGGAGGGGCACTCTGTCGCCTTGCGATGATGGGTGGCTTTGACGGGCGCGGCGCAGTGCCACAACATGTGTCGATCCGCTCTCGTGGCGGCCCAGTAGCGCTGACGCAGCTCTGGATTTGGCGGATCAAAGGATCTACGGACGGCCATCCGGTGCGCGCCAAGCTTCGCGTCGGCAAGGGGATATCGCCGGTGATGCCGCATTCGAAACGGTCCCACTTAGACCTTTTGGCGACCTTTTGGCAGGCTCGAGCGACCGCGGGGGAGCGAGGCGGTCTCAGTGGGTGTGCGCCGGCCCCTCTTGTCCCTTGTACAGCCGGGCCAGCATTAGGTCGCGGAATCGCGCATTGTCGAGCAGCTTGAGTCCGGCGTTGGCCAGCGCCGGCTTACCGGCCAGCTTGTGAAAGAACCGGCCGCGCTTGTACTCCCGGCCCCAGGCCTCTTCCATCCGCTGCGCGTAGTTGGTGAAATCGTCGGGCCCGCCATTGGTCAGTGCCGCTACGGCGCACTCGCCGGCGGCCAGTCCGGACTCCAACGCCTTGGAGATCCCGGCTCCCGAGGTCGGCCGGCCCGCCCCCAAGGAGTCCCCGGCGAACAGCACCCCGGGTCGCCACGGCGGCCACGCGGTGAAACCCATCGGCAGGCGCCAGGCGCGCACGGTCTTGGACTGCTTGAGTTCGGTGATCGACGGCAGTTCCCACTCTCGGGGCAACGTCTCGAGAAAATCGCCGAGAAAGTGCGTCGCGTTGATGGCCTGCCAATTCTTGTAGCTGTTGACGTAGCCCAAGCCGACGTTGACCCGGCCGTCGCCCAGCGGGAACACCCACCCGTAGCCGGGCAGCTGGTCGCCCTGAAAGACCAACTTCATATAGATGTCGAGGGAGTCGACATCCGGTCGGACGGCAGGCATTTCGGCGCGGATCGCGATCGCGGAGTAGCCGTTGTAGTCCGAGTCGAGCTTCAGCGCCCGCTTGATCGGCGAGTAGGCGCCGTCGGCGGCGATCACCGCATCCGCCAGCACCTTCTCACCACCCTTGAGCAGCACCCCGGTTACCCGGCCGGTGTCGTCGAGCACCGGGCCGGCGGCTTCGGCGGACTGGCGGATTTCTGCGCCGGCCGATTCGGCGTGCTTGAGCAGCAACGTGTCCAGTTCCGGGCGGCGTGCGACGTAGCCGTGGTCGGGCATGCCCGGTCGGCGCGGAAACGACAGCTCCCACTCGCTCGGGCTGAACACCTTCACGCGGTTGACCCGGTGGAACTTGTCCACCTCCGCGGCCAGGCCCATTTTCTGCAGGTAGCTGACCGCGCGCGCGGTCAGTCCGTCACCGCACGGCTTGTCCCGCGGGAACTCCGCCTTGTCCAAGACCACGACGCTCGCGCCGGCCTGCCTGGCTTGCCAGGCGGCCGCTGACCCTGCTGGACCTCCGCCGACAACTGCAAGGTCGAATCGCTGCACCACAGCCGCGATGTTAGCCGACGGCCGGTCTGCCCAGGTCAGCGACGGCAACGCTGTAAGGTGCTTGACGTGCGCGGAACGACGAGACCCAAGCCGGCCGAAAACGGTGGGCAGAAGGTCGACGCGCGCAGCGAACGCTGGCGCGAGCACCGCAAGAAGGTCCGCCGCGAAATCGTCGACGCCGCATTCCGGTCCATCGACCGGCTCGGCCCTGAAGTGAGCGTGCGCGAGATCGCCGAGGAAGCCGGCACCGCCAAGCCCAAGATCTACCGGCATTTTGCCGACAAGGACGACCTGTTCGAGGCGGTCGGGGCTCGACTGCGTGACGACCTGTGGACGGCGATCTTCGCCTCCATCGATGTCGCCACCAACTCGCTGCGCGACATCGTCCAGCGCAGCGTCGAAGAGTACGTTGCCCTGGTCGACGAGCACCCCAATGTGCTGCGGTTCTTCATCCAGGGTCGGGCCCGCGCCCAGTCCGAGTCGAGGATGCGGGCACTCAACGAAGGCCGGACCATCACCCTGGCGATGGCCGAGATGATCAACAACGAACTGCAGGATCTGGATCTCAATCGCGGGGCGCTGGATCTGGCCGCTTTCGCGGCGTTCGGTAGTGCGACCTCGGCCACCGACTGGTGGCTCGGGCCGGAGTTGGACAGCCCGCGGCGTATGCCCCGCGACACCTTTGTGGACTACCTGACGACCATCATGATCAGCGTCGTCGGGGGCACCGCCCAGAACCTCGGCATCGTGATGGACCCCGATCAGCCGATCCAGTCGGCGGTCCGCAGTCGACCGGTTGCCTGAGCAGCGATCCTCTTGAATCAGGCGCGTTAACCTGATAAATGCCGTATAAACAGCTGAATGAAACACAATAACGCCTGGCGGATGGGTTCAGGGCTGCTGTCAGCAGTCACCGCGGCAGCATTGGTCGTGCCGGCGACGCAGGCGTCAGCGGTGCCCGCGGTGACCACGGCGTTGGCGGTATCACCGACGGCGTTGCCCACTTTTCCGTTCGGGGGGCCGCCGGGTGACCCGTATGCCTGCATGGAGGTGGGCGTAGTCGGGTGCTCGATCGTGTTCGGCGGCAGCGGCATTCCGATACCGCACCAGGACTACATCGACGCGGTCAACCAGCGCTTCATTCAGCCATTGAATCCCGGGTTCACCCCGCAGGCCCTGTTCACCCCGGAGGGACTGCAGCCGTTTACCGGTGTCAAGACTTTGCCGCTGGACGTTTCGATGTCGCAGGGACTGACGATGCTGCAGCTGGCCGTCGACAAGCAGTTCGACTTGGGGCACGCGGTCAACCTCTACGGCTACTCGCAAAGCGCTTCGATCGACACGCTGCTGATGAGGCAGTATCTCGCGTTGCCCGCTGATCAACGGCCCGACCCAGATCAGCTGTCGTTCACGTTGCTGGGCAACCCCAACACCCCCAACGGCGGGCTGATGCAGATCTTCAATCTGCCCGAGTTCGGTGGATCGGTGCCCATTGCCTCACTGGGTTTGACCCTCAACGGCGCAACTCCGGACGGACCCTGGGCGACCAACAATTACACGCTGGAGTACGACGGGTTTGCCGACTTTCCGCGCTACTCGCTGAATCTGCTTTCCAACCTCAATGCGGTGGCTGGGATCCTCTACACCCACAACCAGTACCCGATGCTGCCGATGACGCCCGACGGCCAGCTTGCCAACGCGATTCTGCTGCCAGGCTCGGTGGACTATGTCGGTGGGCTGCCCGACGGCGTGACGCCAAGTACGGCGACCAACTACTGGATGATCCCCACCGAGAACCTTCCCCTACTGGAGCCGTTCCGGGGCAGCCCGTTTGGGAACGCGATCGCCGACCTGGTGCAGCCGGCCCTGCGGGTGCTGGTCAACCTGGGCTACGGCCAGATCGAGCACGGCTGGGACGCGGGGCCGGCCAATGTGCCCACCACGATGGGGTTGTTCCCGGACGTCAACCCCATGGATGTCCTGACCGCCCTGGTCAACGGGGCGCAACAGGGCTGGCAGGATTTCGTTCACGACTTGGGTTCGCTGTCGTCAGCCGTTGCCGACGGGCCCGACGCGGGCGCGGACAGTGCCGCGTTCACGATGCCCAGCCTCGTCGACATCGCCAACGCATTCAGCGGCTCGGTCTCCGCGATCAACGGGCTGTCGATGGTGACCGGCGACATCCTCAATGCACTGACTACCACGCTGCCGGCCGCCATGGCCCAGGTCTTCTTCTCCCAGCTCTCCCAGGGGGATCTCGTCGATGCGATCGGTCTTCCATTGGCCGCGGCCAATGGGCTGGGGTCGCTGGCGGCGGGCTTCGAGTTGATCGGAATCATGCATGCGACGTCCCAGATTCAGGCGGAATTCGCGGGCCTGTTCGGCTGACCCGAGCGGGCTTTTACAACCCGAGGTCGAGCAACGCGCTGATGGTGTCCACGACCAGGGGTTTGGTGGCCTCTAGGAATTGGGTGGTGGTCGCCGTGATGAAGTCGGACAGCGCGGTGAACGCCTGCTGCAGGGGCCCGGGCAACTCCTGGTAGATCGCCGCGATGATCGCGTTGGGGATGATCAGCCCCTGGTTGATCACGCCCGCGACCATCGTGGCCAGCTGCAGGTAGACCACCTCGGCGTCGGGTAGCAGGGGTGCGGTGTAGTCCGGCAGGGTGCCGTGGGCGTTGGCGGCGATGAGGTTGGCCAGCACCTCGGCGGCCTGCTCGGGCGTGCCGTCGTCGGTGAACAAACCGAAGTTGCCCTCGTGGTTGAGCGCCCCGGTCACCAGATCCTGCGCGCTGTAGACAAACGCCGGGCCGGCGAACGGGAGCTTGGACCAGGCGATCAGGAAGTCTTCGAGGAAATTGGCCTGGATGGTCTCGCTCACACCGAACACCGGGGTGGTGGCATTGCCGTACTCGGTGGCCCAGATTTTCAGATCGCCGTCACCGTTGGCGGCCATGATCGCGTTCAGTGCCTGGACCTGCTCCAGGGGTGAGTTGGTCACGCCCAGGCCCGCGGAGAACGGGCAGCGTGTAGTGGTAGGGGTGGTAGCTGACCGCGTCGAAGTAGCCGTGCGCCCCGCTGGCGTACATCTGCTCCAGGAACTCTTGGGGACTGATGCTGAGCCCGGCGATGGTGGTGGTCGCGCCCAACGCTCCCGCCAGCACGGTGGCGTCGGGGTCGACGGCTTTGATCGCGGTGTAAGCGGCCTGCAGCACGGTGGTGTAAGTCTCGGCGCTGAGCGGGGAGTAGAAGATCACCCCGTTGGGCTCGTTCCAGATCTCGTACGACCCGATTTCGCTGCCGTAGCGTTCGGCGACGTCGGCCGCGAAATTCGCATACGCCGTCGGGTCGGGTGCACCCGAGATGAGGGCGCCGTCCCAGGCGGGGTTGCCGGTGATGGCGGCGGTGATCGTGAAGCCCATCGAATGCGCCGTGTTGATCACGTTGTCCATCTGGGTCCAGTCGTAGGTGGTGGCCGTGGGCTGGATGTAGAGCCACGGCACACCCAGGCGCAGATCGGTGACCCCGAGCTCGCGGATTTCGCTGAGTTGGGCGATCAGCTCGGACTGGTTCAGGTTGTACAGGTCGGAATCTGCCACCCCGAAGATCTGGGTGGTGACATCGCCGGTCTCGGAGTTGACGAGGGTGATTGTCTCGAGGTGGATCAGCTGAGGCGCTGCGATCGCCGGGGCGGCGCCGGGATTGCTCGTCGGCGCGCCGGCGGCACCGGTCAGGGTTGAGACGGCCAGGACGGCCGCCGCGAGTGCCGTTTGGATGCGACGCACAGATATCAACTACAGGACCGCCTCGACAGTGATGGTGGGGGTTGAGCGTAGCGCCGAAGTGGGAGAAGCTTCAGGTCAAGCAGAAGGCATTCTCAGGTGAGGTGTGACGCCGTTGACGGACTCAGGTCCGGCAAACACACTGAATATCAACACCCTTGGAGGGAGGGATACGCGATGACCCTGGCCGATCCCACCACCGAGGATGCTGGGCGCCGGGCGCCGGTACACACCCGGGCACTCATCATCGGGACCGGATTTTCCGGCCTAGGCATGGCCATTGCGCTGCAGAAGCAGGGTGTGGAGTTCCTCATCCTGGAAAAGGCCGACGAGATCGGCGGGACGTGGCGGGACAACACCTACCCGGGTTGCGCCTGCGACGTACCGTCGCACCTCTACTCGTTCTCGTTCGAACCGAAGGCCACCTGGAGCCGACTGTTCTCCCCGCAGCCGGAGATCCTGGACTACCTCAAGGGCGTCACCGACAAGTACGGTCTGCGTCGCCATATCCGGTTCGGTTCGAAAGTGACCCGCGCGGCGTGGGACGACGAAGAGTTCCGCTGGCATGTGTTCACCGAAGACGGCCAGGAATATGTGGCCCAGTTCGTGGTCTCCGGAGTCGGTGGCCTGCACATCCCACGCCTGCCCGATATCGAGGGAATCGACGAATTCGCCGGTACCGCATTCCATTCCGCGCAGTGGGACCACACAGTGGACTTGACCGGTAAGCGGGTCGCGGTGATCGGAACCGGCGCCAGTGCGATCCAGATCGTGCCCGCGATCGTCGACCGGGTCGCTGAACTGCAGCTCTATCAACGCACCCCAGCGTGGGTCGTACCGGTGCCGCATCATCAGCTCCCGGATGCGGTGCGACAGGCGTTCGCGGTGGTGCCCGGACTGCGCTACACGGTGCGGGCAGCCATCTACTGGGCGCTCGAAGGCGTCGGATTCGCGATGACCAAGCGCCCCGGCCTGCTGCGCCTGATCGAGGCGGTCGGCAAGCTCAACATCCGTCGACAGGTCCGCGACAAAGAGCTGCGCCGCAAGCTGACGCCGCAGTACCGGGCCGGTTGCAAGCGAATTCTCTACTCCGGCAACAACTACTACCGTGCGGTGGCCGACCCCAAGACGACGCTGGTGACCGACCGGATCACCCGCATCACCCGGGACGGCATCGTCACCGCCGACAACGTGGAACATGCGGTCGACGTCATCATCTACGCCACCGGATTCCATGTCACCGACTCCTACACCTACGTCGGCATCACCGGTCCGAACGGAGAGGATCTGGTAGAGCGCTGGAACCGAGAAGGGGTCCAGGCGCACCGCGGCATCGCCGTGGCGGACATGCCCAACCTGTTCTTCCTGCTCGGTCCCAACACCGCGCTCGGTCACACCTCGGTGGTGTTCATGATCGAGTCGCAGATTCGCTACGTCGCCCAGGCGATCGCCGCCGCCGACAAGGCCGGCGCGCAGGCGTTGGCGCCCACCCGCGCGGCCCAGGACCGCTACAACGCCGAGTTGCAGGACAAGCTTGCCGGCTCGGTGTGGATCACCGGCGGTTGCAACAGTTGGTATCTCGACGAACACGGCGTCAACCGGACCCTGTGGAGCGGGATGACCTGGCAGTACTGGCAGTCCACGCGCTCGTTGCGGGCGGGCGAGTACCGGTTCTCCGGAGTGGGCTGACACGACACGCAGACACAACTTCTTGTGTTGCCGTGGGTTGTCGGCCCCCAGGGGTAGTGTCAGAGGCCTAGATTTCGGCGGGTGAAATGGGGTTCTGGTGTCCGAAAATGTGAAGCTGATCGACCGCACTTCGGCGATCAACTGGAACCGGGTGCAAGACGACAAGGACGCCGAGGTCTGGGACCGCCTCACCGGCAATTTCTGGCTGCCGGAGAAGGTGCCGGTCTCCAACGACCTGCCGTCGTGGGGGACTCTGACCGCTCACGAGAAGCAGCTCACCATGCGGGTGTTCACCGGACTGACGCTGCTGGACACCATCCAGGGCACAGTCGGGGCGGTCAGCCTGATTCCGGACTCGCTGACCCCGCACGAGCAGGCGGTCTACACCAACATCGCCTTCATGGAGTCGGTGCACGCCAAGAGCTACAGCCAGATCTTCTCCACGCTGTGTTCGACCAGTGAGATCGACGACGCGTTCCGCTGGTCGGAGGAGAACCCCAACCTGCAGCGTAAGGCCGAGATCGTCATGCAGTACTACCGGGGTGACGAGCCGCTCAAACGCAAGGTGGCCTCCACGCTGCTGGAGAGCTTCCTGTTCTACTCCGGCTTCTACCTGCCGATGTACTGGTCGAGCCGGGCCAAGCTGACCAACACCGCCGACATGATCCGGCTGATCATCCGCGACGAGGCGGTGCACGGCTACTACATCGGCTACAAATACCAGCGCGGCCTGGCCCTCGTTGACGAGGCTAAGCAGGGTGAGCTCAAGGAGTACACCTACGACCTGCTCTACGAGCTCTACGAGAACGAGGTCGAGTACACCCAGGACCTGTACGACGACGTCGGCCTGACCGAGGACGTCAAGAAGTTCCTGCGCTACAACGCCAACAAGGCGTTGATGAATCTCGGTTACGAGGCGCTGTTCCCGCGCGAAGAGACCGACGTGAACCCGGCGATCCTGTCGGCGCTGTCACCCAACGCCGACGAGAACCACGACTTCTTCTCCGGTTCCGGATCGTCGTACGTGATCGGCAAGGCCGTCGTCACCGAAGACGAGGACTGGGAGTTCTGATTTAGCGGGGCGCTGCCTCGCTGCGGCCGACGTCGTTCGGCGACCACAGCAAGACCTTGTAGGGCCGGCTCGGTGAGCCGGTCCTACGGGTTTTGCATGAGTTCTGCGACGGGCACGCCAAGCGCATCGGCCAGGTCGAATAGCCGCTCGTAGAGCAGGCTGCGCCGGCCGTGCTCTACGTCGATCAAGACGTTGCGGGTAACCCCCGACTTCAGCGCCAGGGCTTCTTGGGTGATGCCGAGTTCGGTTCGCAGCGTACGGATTCGGAAGCCGACGTCGATGCGTCGCTGCGCCCATGCAGCAGCCCGCACGGGATCGGTCTGTCCGGGGCGTGTGGGCACCTGTACCACTAATCGGACAATGGCCGCGATTGTCTGCCCTACTAGTATTACATTCGTCGGGATTGGGGTGCCCCCAGGTTCGCCAGGGCTAAAACCAAGGATCTTTGAGGAAGGCCGTTCCGATGAGTCGTCGTCACGGGCAGCGTTGCCCTGGCCGGGTGGGCAAGCGGGTTCGCGCGCAACGGGTGCCCGGTGGCGGTGGCGCCGGCTGCGCAGGCCGAGGGCTTCGATTGGCTCGACTTGTCGGGCCTGGACGGCCCGGAGTCGGTGGCCGCCGCGACGAACCCAGCAATGACGGTCAATGAGCCGGGCTGAAGACCGCCGTCGAGCGCGGCGTCGATTTCGCAAAAGCCCGTAGGCACCGGACCGACCCAAGCACTTGGCTGATCCACTTGGCATGAGCGCATGTGCGGGACCGTAGCGGGCACGGCCGACAATCCCGATCGGATATGCCGCGGGATTCATTCGCCCCGCGCCGCCTTCGGTCCCGTGTTTACATAGCCGAATGACGGTTGCGGCCAACCCGGAAACCAGAATCCAGCAGCTCGTCAATCTGTTCCTGGCCACTTGGGTCTCGGTGATCTGCTTCTGGGCGTGGACCCTGATCGGCCCGCTGTCGACGCGGTACACCGCCGCGATGAAGTTGAGCACCACAGCTCAAGCGCTGATGGTGGCCACCCCGGTCCTGGTCGGGGCGCTGGGCCGCATCGCCACCGGGCTGATGACCGACCGCTTCGGGGGTCGCACCATGTTTATCGGGGTCTCGCTGGCCTCGATTTTCCCGGTGCTGGCGGTCGGGTACGCCGCCAAGATCGGTTCCTATCCGTTGATGCTGGTGTCGGCGTTCTTCCTCGGTGTGGCCGGCACCGTCTTTGCGATTGGAATCCCGTTCGCGAACAACTGGTTTGCGCCCGAACGCCGCGGCTTTGCCACCGGAGTTTTCGGCATGGGCATGGTAGGTACCGCGGTCTCGGCGTTCTTCACCCCGCGGTTCGTGCGGTGGTTCGGACTGTTCACCACCCATCTCATAGTCGCAGTGGCGCTGGCGATTTCGGCGCTGCTGTGTGTGGTGCTGATGCGCAACGGCCCGCGCTTCGTACCCAACACCACCCCGGTGCTGCCGAAGCTCAAGGCCGCCGCAGGGTTACGGGTGACGTGGGAGATGTCGCTGCTGTACGGACTGGTGTTCGGCGGCTTCGTGGCCTTCTGCAGCTACCTGCCCATCTACATCAAAACGGTCTACGATTTCTCCGCGGTCGGCGCGGGGGAGCGCACCGCGGCGTTCGCCCTGGCGGCGGTGCTGGCCCGATTGCTCGGCGGAACGCTGGCTGACCACATCGCGCCCAAATACGTCGTCTTGGCCTCGCTGGCCGGTATCGCGGTGCAGACACTGATCTCGGTGTTCAAACCGCCCGCCGATATCTGGTCGGGACTGACGTTTCTGCCCCTGGCGGTCGCGCTCGGCATCGGCACCGGCGGGGTATTCGCCTGGGTGTCCCACCGTGCCCCGGCCGGTTCGGTCGGCTCGGTCACTGGGATCGTCGCCGCCGTCGGCGGGCTGGGTGGCTACTTCCCGCCGCTGGTGATGGGCGCTACCTACGATCCGGTGCGCAACAGCTATGCGGTGGGATTGCTGCTGCTGGTTGCCACCGCGGTGATCCTGTTCGGCTACACCGCAGTGTTTTTGCGCGCGCAGGAACCCATCGCGGCACAATTACCTTCGGATACAAGGAGCGCATGATGACGACAAACGCCGACGCCACCACACCGCGCCGTTCTCGAGCGTGGATCATCGGAGCCGCGATCACCGCCCTGCTGGGCCTGTTCTTCGCGTTCGACAGCATTCCGAAGATCCTCGGCGTGCCTTTCGCCCGGGAAGCCACCGAAGGCTTGGGCTTCTCCCCGGACAAGACCGCGGTGATCGGCTGGGTGCTGCTGGTATGCCTCGTCGTCTTCCTGATTCCGCGCACCGCCGTGCTGGGTGCGCTCGGCCTGACCGCCTATCTCGGGGGCGCGGTGACGATGAACCTGCATGCCGACAAACCACTGGCGGGCTTCGTGTTATCCGGGGTGTATGTCGGCATGCTGGTGTGGATCGGCCTCATCTTGCGGCGACCGGAGCTGCTGCGCGTGTTGGGGCTTCGGCGCGACTGAGCGCCTCAGCGGGGAGGTAGCTGCTCGAGCAACTCGTCGAGGAATCCGCCCGCCTCACGCCCGGCCGCTTCGACGTCGGCCGCGGCGATCGCCTCCACCAGGCCCCGGTGTCGGATCTGGTCTGCCTGCACCGGTTTTGCGCTCGTCGTGGCGACACTGGCCATGAGCACCTCGGTGAGCCCGCAGTACAACTCGGTCAACACCGGATTGTGCGAGCAGCGAACCACCGCGAGATGAAAATCGGTGTCGGCCCGGACGAACTCTTGGTGTCGGCCCTGCTGCTGGTGGCAGTCGCGGCGATCCAACAGTGCGCGTAGCTCTGCTAGATCCTCCTCGGTGCGGGCGGCGGCCGCCAGGCGTGCCCCTTCCACCTCCAGACAACGCCGCACCTGAAGCACGTCGCGCAGCTGCGGGCCGCACAACCGACGTACCGCGCCGGACACCTCGCTGGTGGCGCGCACGTAGGTGCCGTCGCCCTGGCGGACCTCCAGGATGCCGCTGTGGGCCAGCGCCCGGACCGCCTCACGCACGGTATTGCGGCCGACGCCCAGCGCATCGGTGAGCTCGGGTTCGGTGGGGATTCGCGTGTCGATCGGCCATTCCCCGCTGGTCACTGAGGCACGTAGCTGCTCAATCACCTGATCTACCAAGCCGGTGCGGCGGGTGGTGACCAACGGCACAGGTTCCTCCCTTCATCCAATCATAGGATGTATGCGATCCTACTTTAGGTGACCCGCACCGCCCGCAACGAAACACTCGGCCAGTACGAGCACGACCTCGAACTGGAACTCGAGGGCGCCGCCGAATTCCGGCCGGCGACGATGGTGGCCGGCGGTGCACTGCTGACCGTTGCGGTGGTGTTGACCGCACTGAACCTGCGCCCGGCGATCACCAGCGTGGGGCCGCTGCTCCCGGAGATGCGCGGAGCATTGGGCGTCTCGGACACCTGGGCCGGCGTCCTGACCACGTTGCCCGGTCTGTGTTTCGCCGCAGCCGGGCTGGCCGCGCCGTGGCTGTCCCGGCGGATCGGACTGGGGCGCACGGTTTCGGCGGCGCTGCTGATACTCGTTGCGGGACTGCTGATCCGGGTCTGCGACGGACCCTTTGTGGTGCTCGGCGGAACGCTGGTGGCGACCGCCGGAATCGCCTTGATCAACGTGCTGATCCCGGTGATCATCCGGGGATCCTTCCCCGCGCAGGTCGGGCTGATGACCGGGGTCTACACCGCGGCACTGCAAGGGGGAGGGGCCTTGGGCTCCGCGGTCACCCCGGTGCTCGACGGCGCGCTGGGCGGCTGGCGCGCAGCCCTGGGGGCCTGGAGTGCGCTCGCGCTGCTGGCCTTGGCGGCTTGGGTGGTGGGGGCCCGCGGATTCGACCGGCCCGCCGTCGCACCCCCGGCCACGACGAAGGGCCGGTCGCTGTTGCGCAGCAAGCTGGCCTGGATCGTCACGCTGTTCTTCGGCACCCAGTCCCTGATCGCCTACGTGGTGATGGGCTGGCTGCCCGAGGTGCTCATCGACAACGGCACAAGCGAAACGCGCGCGGGCCTACTGCTGGGCCTGATCTCGCTGATCGCCGTGCCCATCAGTCTGATCGTCTCGCCGCTGGCTGCCCGTCGCGACAGTCAAAGCGGATGGATCGTCGGACTGGGAGTGCTCGGGATGGCCGGAATTGTCGGTCTGCTGATCGCGCCCGCGGCCGCACCACTGCTGTGGAGCGTGCTGGTGGGCCTGGGGATGAGCGTGTTCTCATTGGCGCTCACCGTGATTGCGCTGCGAGCCCGCGACGCACAAGACACGGCGAGCCTGTCGGGGATGGCACAGGGCTTCGGCTACCTGCTCGCCGGTATCGGCCCGTTCCTGTTCGGTCTGTTGCACCACGTCAGTGGTGGATGGACGGTGCCGTGGTTGATGATGCTCGCCGTCTACCTGGTGCAGACTGCGGCGGGCGCACTGGCCGGGCGCAATCGCTACGTCTAAGCAGCCCTCGCCGAACGTGTACTGAGACCGGGGGTTTTGCGACTTTTTCGATCTCGGTACACGCTCGGCGAAACGTTGGGCGTCAGGGCTGGCGCAGCGACTCGGTGTCGATGACGAAGCGGTAGCGCACGTCGGACGCCAACACCCGCTCGTAAGCGGTGTTGATGTAGTCCGGCTCGATGACCTCGATCTCGGGGCGCACACCGTGCTCGGCGCAGAAGTTCAACATCTCCTGCGTCTCTGCGATGCCACCGATCAGCGAGCCGGAAACGCTGCGCCGCATCCGGACCAGCGGGCCGGGCGGCACCGCCAGAGCGTGCTCGGGCATGCCCAACTCGACCAGCGTGCCGTCCAATGTGAGCAGGCCCAGATATGCGCCCAGGTCCAGGCTGGCCGAGACCGTGTTGAGGATGACGTCGAAGGTGCCACGCAGCTTCTTGAAGGTCCCCGGGTCGCTGGTGGCATAGTAGTGCTCGGCGCCCAGGCGCAGGCCGTCCTCCATCTTCTTCAGCGACTGTGACAGCACTGTCACCTCGGCGCCCATCGCCACCCCCAGCTTGACGGCCATGTGCCCCAGGCCGCCGAGGCCAATGACCGCAATCCGCTTGCCGGGACCGACATTCCAGTGCCGCAGCGGCGAATAGGTGGTCACTCCGGCGCACAGCAGGGGAGCGGCGGCGTCCAGGGGAATCTCGTCGGGGATGCTCAAGACGTAGTTCTCGTCGACGACGATCGCGCCGCTGTAGCCGCCCTGGGTGGGCTGCCCGTCGCGGCCGACGCCGGCATAGGTACCGATCATGCCGCCGCCGGTGCAGTACTGCTCAAGCCCGGCCTGGCAGTTGGGGCACTCGCGGCAGGAGTCGACGAAGCAACCCACGCCGACCCGGTCGCCCACCTTGAACTTCGTCACCTCGGAGCCGACAGCCGTCACCACGCCGGCGATCTCGTGGCCGGGAACCAGCGGATACTGCGGAGCGCCCCACTCGGCCTTGACGGTGTGGATGTCGGAATGGCAGATCCCGGCGAAATGAATGTCGAACGCCACGTCGTGCGGGCCGGGGTCCCGGCGGGTGATCGTGGTCTTGCTCAGGGGGTCGGTTGCCGACGTAGCGGCATAGGCGGAAACGGTGCTCATAGCGGAGATTCCTCTTCAGATATGCATCGACACGTAAAAACATAGCTTAGCAAAGTTATTTGCTGAAAAGCGTGTCCCACGGGCGTGAGATCGGTCACCGCAGGCGTCGGGGGCAGGGACGCCGGATCAGTTGATCGGCGCGTTCACCCAGCGCAGATCTTCGGCCACGCCGCGCGCGGCGACCGGTCCCTGCCCGGTCTGCCACACCTCGTTGTTGACGACGAAAACCCGGCTGTCACGGTTGGCCGCAAGCCGTCGCCAGGCGACGCTGTCGAACACGGTGGCAGCCCGCGCCTTCACTGCTGGCGAGGCGAACGACACGTAGACGACGTCGCCGTCGGCCGCCGAGAAATCCGCCCGGCCGGCCAGATCGGCATCGTTAGCTGGGATCTCGATGTAGGGCCGATCGGTGAAGCGCTGCGACGGTGGGCGGTCCACCCCGACGGTCTTGAGCACGCTGGCAGCGAAGCCGGAGGCCCCGTACACCCGCACGCTGTTGTCGGTGAACTCCACCACCGACACCTGGAAGTGGGTCGCGTCGCTGACCTCACGGGTTTCAGCGGCGTACGCGCTGAACCTCTCGAGCACCTCGTCGGCGGCGCCGTTGCGTGCCGTCGCGGCGCCCACAGCGCGCACGTTGTCCTCCCACGCCGAACCCGGCGCCCCGCTGAACACGGTGGGGGCGATCGCGGCCAGCTCCGCATATCCGGGTGTCAGGCCCTGTGCACCCAGGATCAGATCCGGATGCAGCTCGGCGATGGCGCCGGTATCGGGGTTGCTGGCCGAGCCCACGGCCGCGACACCGTGCACTACCGAGCCCAGGTACGACGGTTGCTTGTCCGCCCCGTCCGATAGTGCGGCGCCGACCACGCGGGACTGCAGGCCCAGGGCGCACAGCGTGTCGAGCTGATCGCCGGAGAGCACTACGATGCGTTCCGCCTGCTCGGGGACTTCGACGCTGGCCGGCTCCACCTCGGCCGCGTTGTGGGCCCAGCGCATGGCGGGCCCGGGGTCCGGGTGCGCAGGCTCAGCCGCGCACGACTCGTCGGGGCGACGATCATTGCCGAGCACGCCGGCCCCGGCGACCATCGTCGTCGTGGTGGAGATCGAGGTCGTAGCCGTTTCGGCGGTATCACCCGCGCATCCGGCCGTCGTGAGCAAGGTCACGGCAAGCGCTACTGCGGACGCCGCCCGCCTGTCCACCCTGGTCACGCCGTGACGTTAACACCCACGGTGGTGCACCTCTTGAGGAGACGAATACGACAGTTTGTAGGAGGCCTATACCGACAGGGCGATGCTCGGGGTTAGGATTCGACCAAGTTCCCGGGATGCCCATGTTTGGAGGAATCTTGACCGCCGAAGCACCCCCGCGCGCAGAACTCGAGGCCAGTCGGCCCTTCCCTGCGTTGATGGGCCCCAAGGGCAGCCTGCTGTACAAGATGATCACCACCACCGATCACAAGCTGATCGGCATCATGTACTGCGTCGCCTGTATGGCCTTCTTCTTCATCGGCGGCCTGCTCGCGCTGCTCATGCGTACTGAGCTGGCGGTGCCGGGCCTGCAGTTCCTGTCCAACGAGCAGTTCAACCAGTTGTTCACCATGCACGGCACGGTGATGCTGCTCTTCTATGCCACCCCGATCGTGTTCGGGTTCTCCAACCTGGTGCTGCCGCTGCAGATCGGCGCCCCGGACGTGGCCTTCCCCCGCCTGAACGCGTTCTCGTTCTGGCTGTTCCTCTTCGGCGCGACCATCGCCCTGGCCGGCTTCATCACCCCCGGTGGCGCCGCCGACTTCGGCTGGACCGCCTACACACCGCTGAGCGACGCGGTGCACTCCCCGGGTGCCGGCGGCGACCTGTGGATTATGGGCCTGGCCGTCGGTGGTCTGGGCACCATCCTCGGTGCGGTCAACATGATCACCACGGTGGCGTGCATGCGTGCCCCCGGCATGACCATGTTCCGGCTGCCGATCTTCACCTGGAATATCCTGGTCACCTCGATCCTGGTGCTGATCGTTTTCCCGTTGCTGACCGCGGCGTTGTTCGGCTTGGCCGTGGACCGTCACCTGGGCGGGCACGTCTACGACTCCGCCAACGGCGGCGTGCTGTTGTGGCAGCACCTGTTCTGGTTCTTCGGCCACCCCGAGGTGTACATCATCGCGCTGCCGTTCTTCGGCATCGTTAGCGAAGTGTTCCCGGTCTTCGCCCGCAAGCCGATCTTCGGCTACGTCACCCTGGTGTACGCAACGTTGAGCATCGCCGGACTGTCGACGGCGGTGTGGGCGCACCACATGTTCGCCACCGGTGCGGTGCTGCTGCCGTTCTTCTCGCTGTTGACCCTGATGATCGCCATCCCGACCGGGCTGAAGTTCTTCAACTGGATCGGCACCCTGTGGCGCGGCCAGCTGACCTTCGAGACGCCGATGCTGTTCGCGCTGGGCTTCATCGTCACGTTCTTGGCCGGTGGCCTGACCGGCGTGATGCTGGCCAGCCCGCCGCTGGACTTCCATGTCAGCGACAGCTACTTCTTGATCGCGCACTTCCACTACGTGCTGTTCGGCACCATCGTGTTCGCGACGTTCTCCGGGATCTACTTCTGGTTCCCGAAGATGACCGGCCGGCTGCTTGACGAGCGGCTCGGGAAGCTGCACTTCTGGTTGACCTTCATCGGGTTCCACACCACGTTCCTGATCCAGCACTGGCTGGGCAACATGGGTATGCCGCGCCGCTACGCCGACTACCTGCCCACTGACGGTTTCACCGCGTTCAACATCGTGTCGACCGTCGGCGCCTTCATCCTGGGCTCGTCGATGATCGCCTTCACCTGGAACGTCTTCAAGAGCTGGCGTTACGGCGAGGTCGTCACCGTTGACGACCCGTGGGGTTACGGCAACTCCCTGGAGTGGGCCACCAGCTGCCCGCCGCCGCGGCACAACTTCACCGAGCTGCCCCGGATCCGTTCGGAGCGCCCGGCTTTCGAGCTGCACTACCCGCACATGGTCGACCGGTTGCGGGCTGAGGCACACGTCGGCCGTCACCCCGGTGACGAGCTGTACGAACCCGCAAACGCTTGATGAGCCCGCTGGGGGAGAGGCGGCGCCCGGTCGATCCGGGCGCCCGTCACGGGTGAGCACGGTCAAGGTGCCGGTGTTGATCACCGTCACCGGTGTCGATCAGCCCGGCGTGACATCGGCCCTCTTCGAGGTGTTGTCGCGCTACCAGGTGGAGTTGCTCAACGTCGAACAGGTCGTGGTTCGCGGTCGCCTCACGCTGGGCGTGCTGGTGTCCGCAGAGCCGACGGTGGCTGACGGATCTGCATTCGCCGACCAGGTCACCACCGCGATTCGCGGTGTGGGACTCGACGTCACGATCGAACGCAGCGACGACGCCCCGATCATCGCGGCACCTTCCACACACCGGATCGTGGTCTTGGGGCGGCCAGTGGCCGCCACGGCCCTGGGCGCACTTGCTCACGAGATCGCCGAGATCGATGCCAACATCGACATGATCCGTGGCGTTTCCGACTACCCGGTGACCGGGCTGGAACTGCGGGTTTCGGTGCCGGAAGGTGCCGACGGCCGGTTGCAGTCCGCGCTGAGCAGGGTCGCCGCGGAGCAGCAGGTCGACGTGGCGTTCCAAGATGCCAGCCTGTCGCGCCGGACCAAGCGCCTAATCGTGTTCGACGTCGACTCCACCCTGATTCAGGGCGAGGTCATCGAGATGCTCGCCGACCGGGCCGGTGCCGGGGACGCGGTCGCCGCGATCACGGAGGCCGCGATGCGTGGCGAACTCGACTTCGCCGAATCGCTGCACCACCGGGTGTCGACCCTCGCCGGTCTGCCCGCCAGTGTCGTCGACGAGGTCGCCGAACAGATCGAGCTGACTCCCGGTGCCCGCACCACGGTGCGCACGCTGCGCCGCCTCGGTTTCAAATGCGGGGTGGTGTCCGGTGGCTTCCGGCAGGTGATCGAGCCGCTGGCAGCCGAGCTGCAGCTCGACTTCGTGGCGGCCAACGAGCTGGAGATCGTCGACGGCAAACTCACCGGCCGAGTGATCGGTCCGGTGGTGGACCGGGCCGGCAAGGCCGACTCGTTGCGGGAGTTCGCCGCCCAGGCGGGGGTGCCGCTGGAGCAGACGGTGGCTGTCGGCGACGGCGCCAATGACATCGACATGCTGTCGACGGCGGGCCTGGGTGTGGCGTTCAACGCCAAGCCGGCGTTGCGCGAGGTGGCCGATGCCTCGCTGAGCTACCCGTATCTGGACACGGTGCTGTTTTTGCTCGGGGTCACTCGCGCCGAGATCGAGGCCGCCGACGCGCATGACGGGGTGCTGCGCCGCGTCGAGATCCCGCCGGTCTAGCGGCGATCGCGAGCGTGGCGGAGCCGGGCGCGGCGGGTCGCCGCCATGGACCGCGGCGTTACAGCAACGCCCCGATCAACGCCAACGGCAGGAGCCCGGCGGTGGCGGCGAGCGGTATCCCGATGGCGTCGAGGAGGTCGCCGTCAGCGATCTCGGACGTGAAGACGTTGTAGCCGTACTCGGGCAGCGTGAACAGCAAGGCGCTGAGCATGTCCAGCGGCGGGTAGCCCGTATGCGGCGGGAACGACCCGAAGAGGTCGTCCCACGTGGTGGGCACCGTAACTCCGACAGAGGTCTCTCCACCGTCCATGATGCCGCCCAGGCTCGCCAACTGTTCGGCCCACTCCGGCATTGAGTAGACGTAGTTGGCCGGATCCATCAAGGTGTTGAAGGCGTCGGTGATGCCCTTTTGCACGCCGTCGAAGAGTGCTTGCGGAACCTGTTGCAGGACACTGAAGTCGGGCAGGAATCCGATGCCGGTGGGGGTGTCCGCGAATTCCGGGCTCCAGCCGTGCTCGATGTTGCCGTATCCCAGATTCACCAGCACTCGCAGTGCCGGATCAAGCAGATCGACTAGCGGGTTGCCGATGTAGGGCAGCAGCTGCAGCGGAGCCAGCAGCGGCAACGTGCTGGAGGGGATCATGTAGTAGTCGGTCAAGAGATCGGGGCTCGACGTCGGAAGGGGCACCGCGTTGGCGATGTCCTCGGGACTGAGCCCCAGATAGGCCGTGTGCGCGAAGATGATGCCCATAACGGCGTTGATCGTGGACAAGAAGTTGAGCGAATACTGCGGAAAATTGGCGAAACCGTCGTACTCGGTGGTGTAGACGGTGGTGGGGAAAAGGTTGGCGGGCGCTGCGCCACTGAATGTCATTCCGACGCTGGGCAGTTCCGGATACGTCCCTGTCGGAAGGTCGAAGCGGGACAGCATTCCGCCGTTGGGAAGGCTCTCGTTGCCGATCAGGACAAAGTGCACGTAGTCGCTGGGCACGCCCTGGTCGGCGAGTTGTTGCATGACTAGCGACGAGATCACCGCGCTTTGCGACCACCCGAACACCACGACGGGGTTGTCGGCGTCGACCTGGCCGCCGGCGATCTGGCCCAGGATCGCGGCCTCCAGGACCTGGATGCCTTCATCCACCGAACTGTCGAAAGTCCCGGTGAACGCGCCCAGGAACGGGTACAGCGTTTCGGGGGTGGTCAGGATCTGGGTGGTGCCGGTGAAGCCGAGGGGCGCCAGGTAGAGCTCGTTGACCAGATCCGCGTAGCCGGGGCCGGGCGTGGGCATACCGCTGCCGCCCATGATCAGCGCGGTCCCGCCGCCTAGCGGCAAGCCGGCGCCGGTGAGCTGGACAGCCTGGACCGCCGGCACCGCGGCGCCCGCGGGGGAGGGGCAGACGATGAGACCGGCACTGACAATCCCGACCGCGACAGCACTGGAAATACGGACCATCGAAGCTCCCTGAAATAAACCCAAAGTATTGATGAGCGTGAACCGTGCAACACATTACAACAGGGCCACCTGGAGTAACTGGCAAGAACATCGATCGAAAATGCGCCCTGGCTGTCGTACCCCGGTCGGTCGTCGCGGAGCCGGGATACGGCACGATAGGACCGTGCCCGATACCGGACGTTCCGCTCCCGCAACCGGGGCCGATCAGGATCTGTTGATCCACTTCGAGGGCATTTCGCTGTGCCGTGACGGGCGCTCTCTGGTGGGGCCGCTGGACTGGTCGGTCGAACTCGACGAACGTTGGGTGATCATCGGGCCCAACGGGGCGGGCAAGACGTCGTTGCTGCGGATCGCCGCCGCCACCGAGCACCCGTCCTCGGGTGTGGCCTACGTGTTGGGCGAACAGCTGGGCCGGGTCGACACCACGGAACTGCGGGCCCGGGTCGGACTGAGTTCCTCCTCACTGGCGCAGCGGATCCCAGGCGGGGAAACGGTCAGCGACCTAGTCATCTCGGCCGGCTACGCAGTGCTGGGACGGTGGCGGGAACGCTACGACGCCGTCGACCACGAGCGGGCGGTCGATCTGTTGGAGAGCCTGGGCGCCGAGCACCTAGCCGATCGCACCTACGGCACTTTGAGCGAAGGCGAACGCAAGCGGGTGCTGATCGCCCGCGCCCTGATGACCGACCCAGAACTGCTACTGCTCGACGAGCCGGCGGCCGGCCTGGACCTGGGCGGGCGCGAGGAACTGGTGGCGCGGCTGGGGGATCTGGCCGCCGACCCGGACGCGCCGGCGATCGTCCTGGTCACCCACCATGTCGAGGAGATCCCGGTCGGATTCAGTCACTGCCTGCTGCTGGCCGAGGGCCGCGCGGTGGCTGCCGGCCTGCTCGAGGACGTGCTCACGGCCGAGAACCTGTCGGCCACGTTCGGCCAGTCGATCTCCCTGGATGTCATCGACGGGCGCTACTTCGCGCGCCGGACCCGTAGTCGAGCAGCCCACCGGAGGCGCGCATGAACGAACCCCAACAACCTTTGCCGACGCGACCTGCTGCGACAGTGATGCTGGTACGCGAGGACGCCCCCGGCGGGCAGGGCCTCGACGTGTTCCTGATGCGCCGCCACGCCGCGATGGAGTTCGCCGCCGGGGTGATGGTGTTTCCCGGCGGTGGAGTCGACGACCGTGACCGCAGCACCGAGATCGCCTGGCACGGGCCCGAACCGACGTGGTGGGCGCAGCGTTTCGGAGTCGACGTCGACCTGGCCGCGGCCCTGGTGTGCGCCGCCGCACGCGAGACTTTCGAGGAATCCGGGGTGCTGTTCGCCGGCCCCGCCGATGATCCGAACCGGTTGGTCTCCGATGCGTCGGTCTATGCCGAGTCCCGGCGAGCCCTGAACGCCGGCGAGCTGTCGTTCGCCGACTTCCTGCGCACCGAGCATCTGGTGCTGCACGCCGAGCTGCTGCGGCCCTGGGCGAACTGGGTGACGCCGGAGGCCGAACGCACCCGCCGCTACGACACCTACTTCTTTGTGGGCGCACTACCGGTCGGGCAGCGCGCGGACGGCGACAACACCGAATCCGACCGAGCCGGCTGGCTCACGCCCGAAGCCGCGATCGAAGACTTCGCGGCCGGGAACAGCTTCTTGCTGCCGCCGACCTGGACGCAGCTGGATTCGCTCATCGGCCGCAGCATCGAGGCCGTGATGGCGGTGGAACGTCAGATCGCGGTGGTGCAACCGAACCTGGCGCGTCGCGGCGACAACTGGGAGATCGAGTTCTTCAACTCCGACCGTTACAACGCAGCGCGCGGGACGCGATGGCCCGGATGAGCGAATTCGTATCGGTGCACACCTGCGCCGAGGAGCCGGGGGTGGCCACCCTGGTGATCTCTCGGGCACCGACCAATGCCATGACCCGGCAGGTCTACCGGGAGATCGTCGCGGCTGCGGCCGAGGCGTCGGCACGCGACGACGTCGCCGCTGTGGTGTTGTACGGGGGCCACGAGATCTTTTGCGCCGGTGACGATGTGCCCGAACTGCGCACGCTGATCGCGGCCGAGGCGCAGGTCTTCGCTCGCGTGCGCCACGATGCCGTGCAGGCGGTGGCGGCAATCGGAAAGCCGACGGTGGCGGCGATCACCGGCTACGCGCTGGGGAGTGGTCTGGCGCTGGCGCTGGCCGCGGACTGGCGAATCAGCGGCGACAACGTCAAGTTCGGAGCGACTGAGATTCTGGCCGGCCTGGCTCCCGATGGTGGCGGGCTGGCTCGGCTGGCTCGAACCATCGGTGCCAGCCGCGCGAAGGAGTTGGCCTACAGCGGCCGGTTCTTCGATGCCGAAGAGGCGCTGGACCTGGGGCTGGTCGACGACATGGTCGCACCCGACGGTGTCTACGAGGCTGCGATTGGCTGGGCTCGCCGTTTCATTGATACCCCGGCGCAGGCGTTGGCCGCCGCCAAGGCCTCGATCGACTCCATCGAGACGCTGCCTCCGGCAGATCGGGCCGCCGCCGACCAGCGCCGCTACGGTGAGCTGTTCGCCGCCGGCATCGGCCCCGCGGGGGAACGCTCTTAGGCGCCACGCCACAACGACTTGGGGCAGTGACGGTTTCTTTTCAAGTTTTTATCAGCTAACGTCCAGTCAGCGGCGAGGGCCGCGACGATCCCGGCGTTAGGAACCCACCATGCAGTCACCTGCCATCCGTCCCTGGACCGCCGCAGCCGTCGCACTGCTGGGCGCGGGCGCCGTTGTGGCTGGTCCGGTCGTGATGCCGCAGGCCGGAGCCGTGGCGGTCGATATTCTGCTCGCGGCTCAGGACGTCACGGACATCACCATCGACCTGATCCGCCACGGTCAGTCTCAGGACAACGCCGACGGCATCCTGGGCACCCTTCCGCCGGGCGCTCCGCTCACCGAACTCGGGGAGCAGCAGGCGGCTGCGGTGGCTCCGTTGATCGATGCGGCATTCCCGGGCGGACTTGCCGGCATCTACGCGTCGGAGTTCGTTCGCGCGCAGGACACCGCGCAGCCGTTGGCTGGTCTGCTGGGAATGGACGTCTCGATCCTCGCCGGGCTCAACGAGATCAATGCGGGATGGTTCGAGGGGCACGATCTCAACATCCTCACCGAGATCGCTTACGCCCTACCGACATTCATGTGGGCCTTGGGGCAGTACTGGGTGCCGATGCTGGGATCCACCATCGACCCCAACGGGGTTGCGTTCAACGACCGCGTCACCGAGGCGATCGACGCCATTTACAACAACACCGTCTCTGACGAGCAGAACCCGCTGAGCGACGCGGTGTTCGCCCACGCCGGAACGATCTCGATCTGGACGTTGATGAACGTCAAGAACCCTGACTTCGGGCTGGTCCTCAGCGAACTGCTCGACACTCACAGTCCACTGGCCAACACCGGCCAGGTTGTTATCGAGGGCAACCCCACCGACGGCTGGACGCTGGTCCGCTGGGGCGGTCATGACGTGGCCGAGACCCCGGACCTATTCACCGGACTGTTCGTCGACTGGCGGGATCTGAACGTCGCGCCGCAGATCGCGACCTGGCACATCCTGGAGGCGTTGCAGGGCGGGGACGAGGCCGAAATCGCTGCCGCCGTACAGAGCGGGTTTGATCAGGTTCTCGGCGCTCTCATCACCTTCCCGCAGGACGTGTTCAACACCATCGCCGGCGCGCTCGGCGTTTAGCGCACGACGGCGGAATTCGGCGGATTAAGCATTGACATAAGAAAAACAACGGGATATTTTCAGCGAAGCATTGCGCTACGCGCCGGAGCGTAACGGAACTTACGGAATCGCTGAAGGAGAAGGTCATGCAGCACACCCGCCCGTGGATCACCGCCGGGGTCACCCTTGTCGGCGCCGGCCTCGTGGCCGTCGCCCCGGTGGCTCCGATAGCCGGGCCGCTGCCCGCCCTCAAAGTGCCTAACATCCAGCTGACCGCAACGGACATCCTGCTGGATCTGGTCCGGCACGGGCAGTCGACGGAGAACGTGACGGACTACATCGGGACGACGGCGCCGGGTGCGCCGCTGACCGCAGATGGCGAGCAGCAGGCGATCACTGTCGGCGAGCAGCTGTACAACGGCGGCGACAACAATATCGGCGGGGTGTGGGCTTCGGACTTCCTGCGCGCCCAGCAGACGGCCTGGCCGCTAGTCCAGTTGCTGGCGGGCAACAGCAACTACGACCAGATCCCGGGCGGCCCGACACCGTTGCTCGACCCGAGCCAGATCCTGTCCGGGCTCGGCGAGATCAATGCCGGGTGGCTGGAAGGACAGAGCGGCACCATCCCCGGCCTCCTCTATCTCCTGCCCACCATCGCGTGGATGACCGGGGCCTACTGGGTGCCGATGCTGGGCTCGGGCATCAACCCCAACGGGATGGCGTTCCAGGACAACTACAGTGGCGCCCTTCAGACGATCTACGACGCCAGTACGGCAGAGGGCGACAGCAGCGGGACCGATGTGGCGTTTTCGCACGGCGCGGCGATCATGGCGTGGACGATGATGAACGTCAAGAACCCCGATTGGGGGCTGTTCTTGCAGACGCTGGCCAATGACCACGGGATACCCAACACCGGACAGGTCGTGGTCGAGGGCAACCCCACCGACGGCTGGACGTTGGTCAGCTGGAACGGGCAGGACGTGGCGGCGAACCCGGGGCTGCTCACCGGGCTGTTCGTCGACTGGCGTGACCTGGTCGTGGCGCCCCAGATGGCTGGCTGGCACATCTGGGAGGCCATCCTGGGCGGCGACCCGTCCGACGTCCTCGCTGCATTGCAGACCGGCTTCAGCGACGTCTTCTCGGCGCTCGTGGAGTTCCCGCAGGCGGTGATCGACACCATCACCGGATCGCTGGGCGACGCCGCGGGCAGCGGTGCGGGGGATGCGATGGGTGACCTGCTGGGAGCTCTGGCGATCTGAGCCGCGTGCGGAGCCGGGCGTGGCGTTCCCCCCGCTGCGCCCGGCTTCGCCGTGCGAAGAGCACCTATTAGGCTGACCTACCATGACCAGTACGGACCCGACGCCGAACCCGCACGCCACCGCCGAGCAGGTGGAGGCCGCCCGGCATGACAGCAAGCTCGCTCAGGTGCTCTATCACGACTGGGAGGCCGAGCAGTACGACGAGAAGTGGTCGATCTCCTACGACGAGCGCTGCATCGACTACGCCCGGGGCCGCTTCGACGCGATCGTGCCGGCCGCCGACAGGTCCGGGGAAGCGCCGCTGTATGACCGGGCGCTGGAACTCGGCTGCGGCACGGGATTCTTCCTGCTCAACCTGATGCAGTCCGGCGTAGCGCGGCGTGGCTCGGTCACTGACCTGTCGCCCGGCATGGTCAAGGTCGCCACCCGCAACGGTCAGGCCCTCGGTCTGGACGTTGACGGTCGGGTCGCCGACGCCGAGGGCATCCCGTATGAGGACAACACCTTCGACCTGGTGGTCGGCCACGCGGTGCTGCACCACATTCCCGACGTCGAACTGTCGCTACGCGAGGTGGTCCGGGTGCTCAAGCCTGGTGGGCGGTTCATCTTCGCCGGCGAGCCCACCACGGTCGGCAACTTCTACGCCCGGCGGCTGGCCGACCTGACCTGGAAGACCACGGTCGCGGCGATGAAGCTCCCCGGGATGGGTTCCTGGCGCCGGCCGCAGGAGGAGCTCGACGAGAACTCCCGCGCCGCTGCCCTCGAGTGGATCGTGGACCTGCACACCTTCGAGCCACGCGATCTGGAGCGGATGGCGAGCAACGCCGGCGCGGTCGACGTGCAGACCGCCAGCGAAGAGTTCACCGCCGCCATGCTGGGCTGGCCGGTGCGGACTTTCGAGTCGACGGTCCCGCCGGGCAAGCTTGGCTGGGGCTGGGCGCGGTTCGCCTTCGGCAGCTGGAGGGGCCTGAGCTGGGTGGACGCCAACATCTGGCGCCGGGTGGTGCCCAAGGGCTGGTTCTACAACCTGATGATCACCGGGGTTAAACCGTCCTGACTGCGGGCTTCAGATTTGAAGTCGACGACGTCGGCTATCTGAGCTCGCCGGTGGGGGAAGCCCACCTGGCCGAGGTTGCCGGCTTCGCGCTCACCGACGCCACCCGGATCGCCGACATCGCTGCCCTGCGCGGCCGCTTCGGCGCCCGCACGTCCGCCTTGGTCGAGACTGTTCTGCTGCGCCGGCGTGCCACCACAAAACTGGCTGAGCTGCCCGGGACGTCGCGGTGGCTGTTCACCGACGAGGCGCTGCAGCAGGCCAGCGCCGCGCCGGTGGCACGGCACCGGGCGCAACGCATCGCGGCCGCGGCACCGGGTGCGGTCGTGCACGATGTGACCTGCTCGGTCGGCACCGAGCTGGCAGCGCTATCCGAGCTGCTCGATCGGGTGCTGGGCAGCGACCTTGACCCGGTACGGCTGGCGATGGCGCGCCACAACCTGGGCGGGGCCGCCGTCGTTCGCGCCGATGCTTTGGCGCCGGTCAGCCGCGACACGGTTGTGCTGGCCGACCCCGGCCGGCGCGGCGGCGGGCGGCGTCGTTTCGACCCGACCGACTATCAGCCCGCTCTGGATCGGTTGCTGGAGGTCTACCGCCACCGCGACATGGTGGTAAAGGTCGCTCCCGGAATCGATTTCGACAAGGTGGGGGAGCTCGGTTTCGAGGGCGAGATCGAAGTCACCTCGTGGCGTGCCTCGGTGCGGGAAGCCTGCCTGTGGTCGCCCGGCCTGGCCGGACCTGGGGTGCGCCGCCGCGCGGTGATCCTCGACCGCGGCGAGCAGATCACCGACGCCGAGCCCGACGACTGCGACGTGCGGCCGGCGGGGCGCTGGCTCATCGACCCCGACGGCGCGGTCGTGCGGGCCGGCCTAGTCCGCCAGTACGGCGCCCGGCACGGGCTCTGGCAGCTCGACTCCGACATCGCCTACCTGTCCGGTGACGAATTACCGGACGGTGTACGTGGATTCGAGGTGCTCGAAACGCTGGCCTACAGCGAAAAGCGTCTTCGCCAGGTATTGACGGCACGGGACTGCGGCGCGCTGGAAATCCTGGTGCGGGGCGTACGCGACGTGCAGGGCGACCCGGACGGTCTGCGCCGCCGGCTGCGGCTGCGCGGGACGCAGGCCCTGTCGGTGGTGATCACCCGCATCGGGACGGGAGCCGCGGCGCGGGCGATTGCGTTCGTCTGCCGTCCGTCGCGCTGAGGCGCCCGGTAGGCTGAGATCTTCCGGGGCCATCCTGCTTGCTGCGGCAAGGCGAGACAAAGCGAGACAAACCGACAATGCGCATTCTGGTGGCCACCCTGTTGGCGGGCGGTGCAGTGGGCAGCTGGCTGGGCATGACGGCTCTGCCCTCGGCGGGCGCGGTTTCGCCCTGTGCCGAACTGGGCGGCACGCTCGAGTCCGGGCAGTGCCACGTCCACTCGTCCAACGCCAACTACACGCTGGACATGCGGTTTCCGGTCGACTATCCCGACCAGCAGACCCTGACCGACTACCTGGTGCAGAACCGCGACGGCTTCTTGACCGTGGCCAAATCTCCAGGGTCGCGCGACATGCCCTACGAAATGGACGCCACATCCGAGCAGCACCGTTCGGGTCAGGCCCCCAAAGGCACCCAGAGCGTCGTGCTGAAGATCTTCCAGGACCTCGGCGGCCCGCAGCCGTCTACTTGGTACCAGGCCTTCAACTACGACTTGGCGTCGCGCAAGCCGATCACCTTCGAGACCCTGTTCGCGCCCAACAGCAAGCCGTTGGACGCGATCTTTCCGGTCGTGCAGCGTGACCTCGAACGCCAGACCGGCGTGCCGGCGATCCTGATCCCGTCCGGCTCGGGGATGGACCCGGCGCACTACCAGAACTTCGCCATCACCAACGACGAGGTGATCTTCTACTTCGCGCCCGGCGAGCTGCTGCCGATGAGCTCCGGTGCCACCTCCGTGAAGGTGCCGCGCACCGCGCTCCCGCCACTGGCTGTCTAGACGATCGCGGCGGGGGAGCCGTCGCGATTACGCGGGGGCGAAGCTGAACACCTGACCGGCGCTGGTGGCGACCGCCACCCGCCGGTCATTGCCGACTGACACTCCGACGGGAAACCCGCGCGCTTCGGGCAGTGGATAGCTGTTGAGGGTGTGGCCGTCGGCCGGGTCGAACACCAGCAGCGACAGGCCCGCCGGTCCCAGGCTGGTGCCGGCGACCACGGTGTAGCCCACCTTGCCGGCCAGGCTCGACGAGGACAGTGGCACGGTGTCCTCGCGGCGCCATACCTGCTCGGCGTAGTCCCCGCGGTCGGCGTAGGCAACCAGTTCGGTGTCGGGGCCGCCGCCCGAGACAATCAGTCCGCCGGGCGTCACCGCCGGTGGTGTTTGAGCCAAGAACTTCAGCGGCACTGACCATTTCGCCTTGCCGTCGGCGGCGTCGATCGCCCACAGCCGCTGGTCGCGTCCGTTGACGTAGACCGTGGAACCGTCGGCGGACAGCACGGGGCTGGCCAACACCCCGGCGGCGACGGCATCGCTGCTCCACTCCTGGGTGAGCAGCGGGACGCCGCCCGGGTGATATTTGAGACCGACCAAGCCGGACTCCTTGGCACCCGGCTGCCACAGGCTCACCACCGCGATGTTGCTCTGCGGTGAGAAGGCAGGTGCGGCGGCGACCGGGCAGTCCGGTCGGGCGCCGGCGCAGTCGGACAGTCCGCGCCGGAAGTCGGTCGGGTCGACACCGTCCACCAGATCCAGCGGCGTGCCGACGACCGCGCCGCGGTGCGCGTCGAAGATCAGCACCTGCCCCAAATGGGTCACGACCAGCAGCAGGCCGTCGCCGAGGATCCGGGGCGTGGAGGGCATTCCGATCACCGGTGCACGCCAGCGGATCCATTGGGTGGGCGGAAACGACAGCATGGCACCGGGCTGCCCGACATAGACATTGTCGAAGCCGTCCATCAGCGCGCCGAAGAACCCGCCGCCCTGATGCAGCCGAGTACACCAGCGCTGCCGGCCGCGGTCGGCGTTCTCCCACTGCATCAGCGAGCAACCCGCCTCGGTCTGACCGTTGAGCATCATCCAGCCGTGGACGCCCAAGGCGGGCTGGGCTCCCAGCTCACCTTTGACCGAGCGGATCCAGTCCAGCTGCAGGTCGGTGGCTCCCGCAGTAGCGGTATGACTGCTGTTGGCGGCATCGGCATACTGGGCGGGCCAGCCCGGCGCGGGCGCGGCATCCACCCAGGAATCGGTGTTGGCGCAGCCGCCAAGAAGCCCTGCCAGCGCCACCATTGCGATTCCGGCCAGGACACCACGTCGCCGCAACACAGTGGCAATCCCCAATCCTCGGCCGGTCAGTGAACGAGTCCAGGTGAGGGTAGCGCGTGGCAAGAACGCGCTCGCGTAGGCTTTCCGGCCATGACGACGATGTGGGGTGCTCCGATCCACAAACGCTGGCGCGGTTCGCGCCTGCGTGACCCGCGCCAGGCCAAGTTCCTCACGCTGGCCTCGCTGCGCTGGGTGCTGGCCAATCGGGCATACACACCGTGGTACCTGGTGCGCTACTGGCGGCTGCTGAAGTTCAAGCTGGCCAACCCGCACATCATCACCCGCGGCATGGTTTTTCTGGGCAAGGGCGTGGAGATCCAGGCCACCCCGGAGATGTCGTACATGGAGATCGGCCGCTGGGTGCACATCGGCGACAAGAACACCATCCGGGCTCACGAGGGCTCACTGCGATTCGGCGACAAAGTGGTGCTCGGACGCGACAACGTCATCAACACCTATCTCGACATCGAGCTCGGTGATTCCGTGCTGATGGCCGACTGGTGCTACGTCTGCGACTTCGACCACAAGATGGACGACATCAACGTGCCGATCAAAGACCAGGGCATCATCAAGAGCCCGGTGCGGATCGGCCCGGACACCTGGATCGCGGCCAAGGTCACCATCCTGCGCGACACCAGCGTCGGCCGCGGTTGTGTGCTGGGCGCTCACGCGGTGGTCAAGGGCGTCATCCCCGACTACTCGATCGCGGTCGGGGCGCCGGCCAAGGTGGTCAAGAACCGCAAACTGGCCTGGGAGACCTCGGCCGCCGAGCGGGCCGAGTTGGCCGCCGCGCTGGCCGACATCGAACGCAAGAAGGCCGCCCAGGGCTGAGTCGTGCCGTGACGCGACCGCGGGTAGTCATAGCGGGGCTGGGCGACAGCGGGGTTCTCACCGCGATCCGGCTGGCCAAGCACGCCGATGTCGTCGGCGTATCGGTGAAGCCCGCCCTGGTCAGTGGCCAAGAACTCGGCCTGCGACTGTCCCGCCCGCAGCAGTGGGCGCGAGACTACTGGCTGCCGTTCGACCGATTCGCGCGGCTGGACGCGGTGCGCACCGTGCACGGCGCGGTGACCGGCGTCGATCTCGATGGTGGAGCTCTGAGGGTCGCTTGCGCCGACGGCGCCACCCGCGACGAGCTTTTTGACGCCCTGATCATCTCGACCGGAGTCAGCAACGGCTTCTGGCGTCAGCCCACGACACAGTCGCCCGGCGACGTCGCCGCGGAGCTGACCGAGGCGCACGCCCGACTGGCGGCCGCCGGATCGGTCATCGTCGTGGGCGGCGGTGCCGCGGCGGTCAGCAGCGCCGCCAACATCGCCCGCACCTGGCCGGCTAAACGAGTCGATCTGTACTTCCCGGGCCAGCGCCCACTGCGTGAGCACCATCCGCGGGTTTGGCGCACCGTCGAGACCAGGTTGGCCGACGCCGGTGTGGTGCTCCATGCCGAACACCGCGCGCTGGTCCCCGAAGGATTCGGGTGCGACCGCATCACCGATGACCCGGTTCGCTTCAGCACCGGTCAGGACCCGGCCTCGGCTGATGCCGTGTTGTGGGCGATCGGGAAGGTGCGACCCAACACCGATTGGTTGCCGACCGAGCTGCTCGACGATGCCGGCTTCGTTCGGGTGCTGCCCGACCTGCGGGTTCCCGGGCATTCGACGGTGTTCGCGATCGGCGACGTCGCGGCGACCGACCCGCTGCGCAGCTCAGCCCGCAACCGGGCGGACGGCCTGCTGGCCCATAACGTGCGGGCCGCCCTCACCGGCAGGCCGCTCCGGCACTATCGGCCACCAACCAGGCGTTGGGGTTCGGTGCTGGGGGCTCAACCCGAGGGCCTGGAGGTGTTCGCGCCCTCTGGGCGCGCGTTCCGGTTCCCGGCCTGGTCGATCGACCGGGTGCTGCTTCCCTGGATCGTCCGGCGGGGCATCTATCGTGGCGTGCGCCCCAACGATCCGCTGAAAACTGCCAGAATTGATAGATGACTACACCGGCATTCTCCGATGTGTACCGGGAAAAGTATCTGCTGCTGACGACGTTCACCAAGGACGGCAAGCCCAAACCCACCGCGGTGTGGGGGGCGCCCGCAGGGGACAAGCTCTTGGTCATCACCGACGACGGGTCGTGGAAGACCAAGCGGATCAACAACACTCCGCGGGTCACCATCCAAAAGTGCGGCGCACTCGGCAAGCCCAAAGGCGATCCCGTTGAGGCGGTGGCTCGGGTCCTGCCCAAGTCCGAGACCCGGCGGGTCTACGACGCCGTCGTCAAACGGTATTGGTGGCACGCCTGGTGGTTCGTTCCGCACTCGCTCGTGCGCGGTGGAATAGACAAGGTGCACGTCGGCCTGGAGATCACCGCCGTACCCACGAGCGGCTAGCTGTCAGGCGAACTCAAGCAGCGTGTAGGCGCCTCGAACGTTCTTCATCGGACCGCACTGCCAGAAGGCCGGAAACAGCGTTCCGAAGAACAGGCCACGCCCCTTCGGTATCGGCACATCGTGCACGGCGCTGATACCCGGCACCGTCTGGGTCAGCCGGGCGAGCTGACGCGCCGACAGGCTGAACGGCATCGGGGGCACGCGGTAGTGCCTTGATGAACGCATCCCGCGCGGAGCCACTCTCTTGACCAGGGTCGGTGGGACATCGAAGAACATCTGACCGCCGGGGAAACGTTCGGCGCACGCCGCGATGAGGTCCATCGCCTGGCGCGGCTGCAAATACATCAGCAGACCTTCGGCGGTGATGAAGACGCCGGCGCTGGAATCGACCTGCGTCATCCAGCTGTAGTCCAGCGCAGATTGCGCCAGGTTGGTGACGCGCGGTGACCTCGGCAGCAACCGTTCGCGAAGCCGCATCACCGGCTCCAAATCCACTGACACCCAATTGAATCGCGCATCTGGTATGGCACTGCTCAAGCGCCAGAAGCTGGTTTGGAAGCCTTCGGCAAGCGCGACCACCGTCGCTTCGGGGTGCTCGCGCAGATAGGCCGTTGCGCATCGATCGACGGCCAGCGACCGTAGCGCCATCTCCTGGCCGCGACGTCCGAACTTGTCGAAGTCGAACGCGATGGACTCGACGAGTCGAATGGCCTCCGGGTCGTCGATGATGGCGTGGGGGTGGGCGGCCTGATATGCGCGCCCGTTGAGCGTCATCAGGGCGGTTTCCGAAACTCCATTGAGCGCACGGGCGTCGACTTTGGATTCGGCTGGACGGTCCATCGCGCCCATGGTATCGGAGCAGGCCACTGGGCCGGGCTGGCCCGTCTAGGGTTTCAGCGCTGGCAGCACCCGTTCGACCAGCAGTTGCAGGCTCTGCCAGCCCTCGTCCAACGGCAGCCCGCCGATCAGCGGGTGCAGGGTTACCCCGGTGCGGCCGGCACGACACTGCGCCACGAGCTCTTCGGGGGTCAGCACCTCAACCTTGTTCGCGCGGCGCAGTTCGTCGACGGTTGCGACCGGGCTCTCATTGGGGCGAGGCACGTCGGCCACCGCCCACGAACTGTATTCGGCCGCCTCGTGCATGAAGTAGTCACCGCAGCGAGCCCACGCGGCTTCCGGGTCGGTGGTCAGATGCGTCACGGTGTTGCCGTTCGGCGGGCTGAACACAAAACCCTGTTTTCCGTTGCGGGCCAGTTCATCCCGATATACCTCTTCGATCTCGGGCATCGGCATCGGCGGGGAGAAGGGCAACCCGAATCTGGCGGCCCGGCGGGCGGCAGCGGCGCTCATCCCGCCGATGAAGAACACCGGATGCGGCTTGGTGTACGGCTTGGGTGTCACATCGATCAGCTGGCCGTGATAGTCGAACGGCTCGTCGCCCCAGGATTTGAGCAGCACGTCGAGGCATTCGTCCATCAAGCGACCCCGTCGCCGGAAGTCCTTGCCGACGGCGTGGTATTCCGTTGGGCGGTAACCGATTCCGGCTACGAAGCTGACCCTTCCGGCCGACAGCTGATCGAGCACCGCGATGTCCTCGGCGAGGCGCACCGGGTCGTAGAGCGGGATCAGCAGTGCGTTTATGCTGATGCGGATGTTGGTGGTGCAGCCCGCGACGGCGGCGGCCATCAGCAGCGGTGCGGGCAGCCAGCCGGTGGCCGCAAGATGGTGCTCTTCGCAACCGACGGCGGTGACTCCGTTGGCGTCGGCGTAGGACGCCATCTCCAACGCCGCCCGGTATCGTTCGCCGTTTCCGGCACCGGGGACGTTGGTCATGTTCACGCGCAGGGCGCTCAGCAGTGGCATGGGATTGGTCGGTCACCTCCTGGGCGCCACCGTAGCGTACGAAATGATCAATCGATTGATTATGTCGGCGTCCCGCCGTTAGCCTAGGGATTGTGACCGGTGCTCTGACTCAGCTACTGATCGACGGAGCGCTGGTCGCCGGTGGTGGGGGCACGTTTGACACCATCAACCCGGCCACCGAAGAACCTATCGGTGAGGCCTCCGATGGTGACGCCGCCGACCTCGACCGTGCCATCGCCGCGGCCCGGACGGCGTTCGACTCAACGGACTGGGGCCGTGACACCGCACTGCGAGTGCGCTGCCTGCGTCAGCTGCGCGACGCGCTCAACGACGAGATCGAGACGCTGCGTGAGATCACCATCGCCGAGGTCGGGGCACCCCGGTCGCTGACCTACCGAGGTCAGCTGCAGACCCCGGTCGATGACCTGAGTTTCCCGGCCGCCACCGCGGAGAGTTATCCCTGGCAGGTGGACCTTGGGGTGGCCGCCCCGATGGGGATCACCACTGCGCGCACCCTCGTGCGGGAGCCGTTCGGCGTGGTCGGCGCGATCACGCCGTGGAACTTCCCTCATCAGGTCACGTTCGCCAAGATCGGGCCGGCGTTGGCGGCGGGCAACACCGTCGTCCTCAAGCCGGCACCCGACACCCCCTGGTGCGCAGCCGAAGTCGGCCGGATCATCGCCGAGAAGACCGACTTTCCGCCCGGAGTGGTCAACATCGTCACCGCATCCGACCACCGCATCGGTGCCCAGCTCGCCCAGGACCCGCGAGTCGATGTGGTCTCCTTCACCGGCTCCACGGCAACCGGACGCTCGGTGATGACCGCTGCCGCGCAGACCATCAAGAAGGTGTTTTTGGAGCTCGGCGGCAAATCGGCGTTCGTGGTCCTCGATGACGCCGACCTGGCCGCCGCCTGCACGGCCGCGGCGTCGACGGTGGCGATGCACGCCGGGCAGGGGTGTGCACTGACCACCCGGCTGCTGGTGCCGCGGCAACGCTACCGCGAGGCGCTCGATATCGTGGCCGCCGCGATGTTGCGGGTCGCGGTGGGTGACCCCAACGATCCGAAAACCCTGTGCGGACCGCTGATCTCGGCGAAGCAGCGAGACCGGGTGCAGTCCTATCTGGATCTGGCGATCGCCGAAGGCGGGACGTTCCACTGCGGCGGCGGCCGACCGGCCGGACTGGACCGGGGCTTCTTCATTGAGCCGACGGTGATCGCCGGGTTGACCAATAACGCCCGGGTGGCCCGCGAAGAGATCTTCGGCCCGGTGTTGGTGGTGCTGGCCCACGACGGGGATGCCGACGCGCTGCGCATCGCCAATGACTCGCCGTATGGGTTGTCCGCCACGGTGTTCGGGTCTGTGGAGCGCGCCGCCCGAATGGCGTCGCGACTGCGCGCCGGGACCATCAACGTCAACGGGGGCATGTGGTACTCCGCCGATGTGCCGTTCGGGGGCTACAAGCAGTCCGGGGTCGGCCGGGAAATGGGACTGGCGGGCTTCGAGGAATACCTCGAGACCAAAGTGGTGGCCACCGCGGTACCTGGAGCGCAACACTGATGGCCGGGCCTCCCGACCCGCAGGTGCTGGAGGCGCTGCTGGCGATGCGCGACGGTGCCGACACGGCGCCGCCGCCGCAGGTGGGCGATGTCGCCGCCCGGCGGCGCAATGCCGGGCACATGTTCAAACAGGTCTTGGCGTCGCGGCCGCCGACCACCGGCGTCGAGACCCAAGAGTTCTCGCTGACCTATGACGGCGGCACCCTTCCGTTGCGCTGGTATCGGCGAATCGGCGCTGATCAGCCCGGCAGTGCCGCGTTGTATCTGCACGGCGGCGGAATGATCCTGGACTGGAGCCACCTGGGGCCGCTCTACGACGCGGCGGTGCGCGGCTATGTCGCTGCCTCCGGGGTGCCGATGCTGGTGGTGGACTACCGGGTCGCCCCGGAATTCCCGCATCCGACTCCGCTTCAGGACTGCTACGCGGCATTGTGCTGGCTCAGGGATCATGCCGGCGAGCTGGGTGTTGACGCATCCCGGCTGGCCGTGATGGGCGATAGCGCCGGCGGGGGACTGGCCGCGGGCGTAGGCCTGCTAACCCGCGACCGGGGCGGCCCGGCGATCGCGGCTCAGCTGTTGATCTACCCCATGCTCGACGACCGCACCCGCGAGGCAGGCGCCGCGGGCGCCACGCTGCTCACCTGGAGCTACGACGACAACGCCACCGGCTGGTCAGCGCTGCTGGGCGACGATGGCGCCGACGGCTACGCCGCGCCGGCTCGAGCCGGCGACCTGGCCGGTCTGCCGCCGACGTACGTCGATGTCGGCGGGCTGGACATCTTCGCGCCGGAGGACGTCGCCTTCGCGCACCGGCTGATCGCCGCGGGGGTCCCCGTCGAGCTGCACGTGTACCCCGGCTGCCCGCATGCGTTCGACCTGCTGGTGCCCGATGCCGAAGTGTCGCAACGGGTTATCGCGCACCGAGTGCGGTATCTGGCGGGGTTGTAGTCGCTCCGAAGAACCTGCGTAGCGCCGCCTCGTCACCGTCGATCTCGACCAGCGCAGCCACGTCGTCACAGGACAACACACCCGCCGCGAGGCCGAGAACGATAGGCGCCTCGGTGTGCAGCACGGCATCAAGCGTGCGTCCGTCGGGTTCGCCGACTTCGATACCGGATGCGGTGGCCCGCAGTTGAACCATGCCGCCGTCCACGGCGACTCCCACTGCCAGCGGTGCGCCCGCGGGCACGCGATCGGCGAACAGGGCGGGCAGCGCCAACCGCAGCCACTCGGCGCGGAATTCGTCGCCCTGGGGGCCGCGGATCATCAGCGGCGTCGACCAGCGGACCAACGCGTAGATGGGCTCGCGCAGCTGCGCGCCCCAGGGGGTCAGGGCGTAGGTGAGCGCCTTGCCGTCGTCGGACAATCGCCGCTCGAGGACGCCTGCGGTCTCCAGATCGCGGAGCCGGTCGGTCAGCAGGTTCGTCGCGATCCCGGACAGCCCGTCGCGCAAGTCGCGGTAGCGGGCCGGGCCCATCAGGAGTTGGCGGACGATCAACAGATTCCACCGGTCGCCCACCACATCCAGGGCCCGGGCAAGTCCGCAGTACTGACCGTAGTCTCGACTCATCACCATCTACTTGCTAATTTAAAGTGTACTTGACTATATCAAGTCAGCTAGGGAGATGGACATGGCAGTCGCAGAACGCCCCGCGTGGGTCGACGACACATTGTTCCCGTTCGAGAGCCGGTTCCTCGACATCGACGGCCATACCGTCCACTACGTCGACGAAGGATCGGGACCGGTGCTGCTGTTCCTGCACGGCAACCCGACCTGGTCGTTCGACTATCGCAAGGTCATCGAAGCGCTGCGGACGAACTTTCGGTGCATCGCCGTGGACTATCCGGGGTTCGGCCTGTCGTCGGCGGGCCCGGGATATCGGTATCTGCCCACCGAACACACTCGGGTGATCGGCGCGTTCGTCGACGCGCTCGCCCTGAGTGCCATGACCTTGGTGGTGCACGACTGGGGTGGCCCGATCGGGCTGGCCACTCTGCAACAACGCCCCGAGATCTTCGACCGGCTGGTGCTGTCCAACACCTGGGCCTGGCCGGTCGGTACTCCGCTGATCCAGGTCATGTCCCATGTGATGGGCGGCCCGATCGGGCGCCTGCTGATCCGGCAGTTCAATCTCTTCGTCAACGTCATGATCCCCATCGGGCACCGACTGACCAAGCCCACCGGCGACGAGATGGCCCACTATCAAAAGGCCCTGGACAGCCCCGCGCGGCGAGAGGCGTCGGCGGTCTTTCCCCGCGAGATCACCGCTAGCCGTGCCTTTCTCGCCGAGCTGGAAGCCGGGTTGCCCGCCATCGCGGGGCTCCCAGCGCTGATTATCTGGGGCGACGGCGACTTCGCCTTCGGCGACAGTGAACTGCGGCAGTGGGAGCAGACGCTGACCAACCACCAGACGGTCATCGTCAAAGGTGCCGGTCATTTCGTTCCCTCCGACGCCCCCGAACAATTCGCGGCAGCGATCCGCGGCTGGCATCCGGGGGCATAGTGGCCTACGACGCCCAGCTGGTGGCCCGGGTGCGGGAGATATTCGCGGGCGACGGTCCGCCGGTGCTGGAAAAGGCGATGTTCGGCGGACTGGCATTCCTGGTCGCCGGCAAGATCGCGGTCGCGGCCATGGCCGGCGGGCTGCTGGTCCGCGTGGGCACCGCGCGTGCCGAACAGCTGCTGAAAACCACGGCGGCCCAGCCCATGGAGATGGGTGGGCGGACCATGCGTGGCTGGGTCCATGTCGATGGCGAGCACGTCAGTTCTCGGCATCAGCTCGCCCAATGGATTGACATCGGGATCGCCGCCGCGGCAAGCGCTTAGATCGCAGGCGCTTAAAACAGCGTGCCGCGCAGCAGGTCTTCGGCGCAGCGCAGGGTGGCACGGTAGGCGTCCGGTGACAGCTGCGCTGCCTGCTCGGTCAACCCCCGCGTCAACGCGTAGATGGCATCCGCGGCGCCATCGCTGTCGACGTCGGTCGCCAGCGACCCGCCGCGTCGCGCTTCGCCGACGACCTCGCCGATGACGTCGCGCAATGGCGAGACCCCGCCGGTGGCGCGTTCGAACGCGGCCAGATAGGGGTGGTCGTGGCTCAACCGATCGGCCTCGGCAAGCACCGCGGCAAGCTGATCCGCCACGGTGCCGCTGCGCTGCGCCGCGGCATGCAGCCGGGGCAGTGCGATCTCGCGGGCGGCGGCCACGGTCGCCGCCATCAGCTCATCCTTGTTCGGAAAGTAGTGGTACAGGCTGGCACTGGTCATCTCGGCGGCGGCCGCGATCTCGCGGATCGTGGCACCCGAACGGCCGACCTCGGCGACGCGCCGGATCGCTGCGGTGATGATCCGCTGGCGGGTCTCTTCGCTGCTGGTTCCAGCCGGCCGACCCCGCGGCGACGTCAGGGGCATGATGACCTCAGATTAGTCCGCCGGCGATCCGGCGGGTCAACACTGCGTCGGTTGCCCAACTCCGGTGTCGACGGCTGCGAGGATGTGTCTATGTCGACTCCGCAGCTGGGCCGCCCGGTCGGCGCCGACGGCGGCCAGACCCGGCAGCGGATCATCGCCGCCACCATTGCGTGCGTGGCCGAATTGGGCTACGCGCGGACCACGATCCGTCAGATCGCGCGCACGGCGGGTGTCACCAGCGCCAACCTGTACAACTACTTTCCGAATAAGGCCGAACTGGTGGCGGCCGCGATCGCCGCGCGGGCCGAGATCGCGTTGCCGCGACTGCGGCGCGCCGCGCAGCGGCCCGGCACGGTCGTCGATCGGATCGAGGCCGTGCTGGACGAGTCCGGCGACCTCATGCGCGAACATCCCGATCTCGCCACGTTCGAGTGGGCGATTCGCGCTCAGAACGCCGTCACCGTGTATCCGGGCGAGACTGGAAGCGAGGGGCTCGCGGCGCTGCGCGACATCATCACCGGGATCGTTGATGACGGCGATCGTCGCGACGCCACCGGGGCGCGGCCGGCGATCGAGGTGACCTACGCCCTGGTCTATGGCCTGACCGAGTTGGCGGCGACCGGATCTCCGGAGGCCTATCACGCGGCGCTGGCCGCCGCGAAGCGCCTGATCAGGGGGACGCTGTTCGTCACCCATTGATATGATCAACTGATTGATTATATGCTGAGCCGGTTGCTGGGCTGGCTTTGCGGCGTTCCGGAGGTGCCTGATAGTGACCGACGTCCAGGATCTTCAGGCGCAGGACTTTGATCCGAATGCCCTGCGCGACAAGTACACCCGGGAACGTCAACGGCGCCTGCGAAACGACGGGATCGACCAGTACGTCGAGGTGGCGGGCCACTTCGCCCGGTTCGCGCAAGACCCGTGGGCCGACCCCGGGTTCACCCGGGCGCCGTTGTCCGATGAGGTCGACGTCGCGATCGTCGGAGCCGGTTTCGGCGGACTGTTGACCGGAGCCCGACTGCGCGAGCTCGGTGTGGGAAGCATTCGGCTGATCGACAAGGCCGCCGACGTCGGCGGCACCTGGTACTGGAATCGGTATCCCGGCATCGCCTGCGATGTGGAGTCCTACGTCTACATGCCGCTGCTGGAGGAACTCGGCTACGTGCCGACCGAGAAATATGCCAAGGGCCCGGAGATCTTCGCGCACTGCCAGCGCATCGCCCACCACTACGACTTGTACTCCGATGCCTGCCTGCAGACCGAGGTCACCGAAGTACGTTGGGAACAGGCCACGTCACGCTGGGTGATCACGACCAATCGTGGCGATGCATTCCGGGCCCGATTCGTCTCGATGGCCAATGGCTACCTGCAGAAGCCGAAGCTGCCGGGCATTCCCGGCATCGACGAGTTCGCCGGGCGCACCTTCCACACCAGTCGCTGGGACTACGACTACACCGGCGCTGACCTGGATCGGCTGGCCGACAAGCGGGTTGGGATTATCGGCACCGGTGCTACCGCCATTCAGTGTGTGCCGCGACTGGCCGAGGCGGCCGGGCACCTCTACGTCTTTCAGCGCACACCCTCGACGGTGGACGTACGGGGCAACCGGCCCACCGATCCGCAGTGGGCAGCCGAGCTGGCGCCGGGCTGGCAACAGCGCCGGATGGAGAACTTTCAGATCCTGACCGCGGGCGGCCAGGCCGACGAGGACCTGGTCGACGACGCCTGGACCAGCCTCACCAAGCAGATGCCGATCGTCAACGAGGGTGGCCCGAACGCCGCCGAGATGGCCGACTTCGCCAAGATGGAGGAGATCCGCGGCCGCGTCGACGCGCTGGTGGACGATCCGGCCACCGCCGAGGCACTCAAGCCGTGGTACGGCTACTACTGCAAGCGGCCGTGCTTCCACGACGAATACCTGCAGGCCTTCAACCGCGACAACGTCACCCTGGTCGACACGAAAGGCCGCGGTGTCGAGCAGATCACCGCTTCCGGCGCGGTAGTCGACGACATCGAATATCCCTTGGACTGCCTGGTTTTCGCGACCGGCTTCGAGGTAGGCACCGACTATTGCCGGCGCACCGGCTTCGAGGTCATCGGGCGCGACGGCGTGACCCTGACCGAGAAGTGGGCCGACGGCGTGCGCACCTTTCACGGCCTGCACGTGAGCGGCTTCCCGAACTGCTTCATCGAGAGCATCGCCCAGTCCGGGTTCACGGTGAACTTCCCCTATCTGATCGACACCCAGTCGCGGCACGTCGCGTGGGTGATCGCCCAGGCGTTGCAGCAGGGCGTGGCCGCGCTGGAGGCCACCGAGGACGCCGAACAGGGCTGGGTCGATGCCGTGGTGGCGCGTTCCGACGTCATTGCCGGGCGGCGCGAGACGTGTACGCCGGGCTACTACAACCGTGAGGGCCACGCGAACGCACGGCTGCGCCAGGACAGTTTCTTCTTCGGCAGCCCCACCGAATACGCCGACATCTTGGCCGCGTGGCGGGAATCCGGCAGCTTGGAAGGGTTTACCATCACCGGATAGCCGGAGCTAGAGGCCGAAGTCGATGACGCCCCTGATCAATTCGCCGCGGGCGAGGTCTGCGTAAGCCTCGTTGAGGTCGTCGAGCCGGTAGCGCTTGGTGATCATCTCGTCGAGTTGCAGTCGGCCCGCATCGTAGAGCGTGGCCAACAGTGGGATGTCGGTCCGCGGGTTGCAGGAGCCGAAGACGGTGCCGCACAGCGTCTTGTTCATCAGCATCATGTCCTGGGGATCGATGCTGGTCCGCGTGCCCTGCACCGCCATCCCGGTCAGCACACAGGTCCCGGCCTTGCGGGTAAGCCGCAATGCGTCCTCGACATCGGAATCGGTGACGACGGCGGGGGACACCACCACCGCGTCGGCCATCACCCCGCGGGTCAGGTCGCGGACTAGCTCGAAGGCCTCGGCGGCGCTGGCCGCGGTGTGCGTGGCGCCGAACGTAGCCGCCGATTCCCGCTTGAAGGCAACGGGATCCACCGCGACGATCCGGACGGCGCCGTTGATGCGGGCTCCCTGGACGGCGGCCGTGCCGATGCCGCCCACCCCGATGACCACCACGGTGTCGCCACCACGCACACCGGCGCGATACGCCGCCGAGCCGTACCCGGTCGGCACTGCGCAGGCCAGCAGGGCCGCGGGAAGCAGGGGCAGGTGCGGGTCGATCTTCACCAGCGAGGCGGCCGAGACCACGGTGTGTTCGGCGAACGCGCCGATCTTGGAGACATGAGCCAGATCCAGGCCGTCGCAGCCGTGATGCCGGAAGGTGCCGTCGGTGGGCATTCCGGGCAGCATCGTTCCCGCTCCGGCATCACAGATGTACTCCATACCCGAGGAACACCAACGGCATTGACCGCAGACCGCGACAAATGACGTCACCACATGATCGCCGGGGGACAGTCCCGTAACGCCGTCGCCGACCGCAGCGACCACCCCGGCGCCTTCGTGGCCGCCGATCGTCGGCGCGGTGGGAGCGCTCTGCGTCGGCGGGGCCAGGTGGCCCTGACGGATGTGTTCGTCGGAATGGCACAGGCCCGCTGCGGCCATGCGCACCAAGACCTCGCCGGCGCGCGGCGGATCGAGTTCGAACTCCTCGACCGACCAGGGGCCACCGTAGGTTCGCAGGATCGCGGCGCGACTTCTCATCTCGCCGGGCTTACCGGTCCGGCAGCGCGTGCTCGATGATCGGCCGGCGTGGCTGCGGGTCCCGCAAGCGGCGCTTTGCGGCCAGGTACACCTGGGCGGTCTCGTCGGCGACGGTGTGCCAATCGAAGTCGGAGCTGAGCCGCTCCCGGGCGGCGACGGCGCGGTGCTGGGCGGCGGCCGGGTCATCGAGCACGTGGCAGACGGCCGCGGCCAGCGCCGGCACGTCGCGCGGCGGGCAGGACATACCGGTTTCGCCGTTGATCACCGCCTCGCCCAATCCGCCCACGTTGGCCACCACCAGCGGGGTTCCGGCGGCAGCGGCCTCCAGCGCCGCCAGGCCGAACGGTTCGTAGTGACTGGGCAGTGCCGCAGCGTCGGCTCGGTGCAACAGTGCCAACAGCTCGTCGTGGTCGACCCGGCCGATGAACCGAGTTGCCTTGAGCACCCGGTTCTTTCGGGCGCACTCGACCAGCCAGTCCTGCTGCGTGCCGTCGCCGGCGATGGTCAGCGTGGTTCCCGGGTGGGCCCGCCGAATCCGCGGCAGCGCCGCAATGATGTCGTGCACGCCCTTCTCGTATTCGAGTCGCCCGACGAACAGGATCTCCGGTGGGCCGCTGCCGGACTGCCGAGGGGCGAACGGCCACCGGCCGGCGTCAATACCGTTGCGGATCACGGTGGTTTCGGCCAGTCCGGGACCGAACAGGTCGGTGATCTCATCCCGCATCGAGGCCGAACAGGTGATCAGCGAATCGGATTCGCGGACCAGCCACGACTCCACCGCGTGCACCTGACGGCTCAACGCCCCAGATACCCAGCCCGAGTGACGTCCGGCTTCGGTGGCGTGAATCGTGGAAACCAAAGGCACATCGTAGAATTCGGCGAGCGCAATGGCCGGGTGTGCTACCAGCCAGTCGTGGGCGTGCACCAGATCGGGGCGCCACACACTTTGGCCGCCGTCGATCTTGAGCGACAGTCCGGCGCGGACCATCGAATGACCCATCGCCAGCGTCCAGGCCATCATGTCTTCGCCGAAGGAGAACTCGTGCGGGTCTTGGGCCGCGGCGACCACCCGCACGCCTTCGCTGATCTCGTCGGACGACGGGTGCGTACTCGGGTCGGTGCCATAGGGACGCCGGCACAGAACGACGACGTCGTGCCCGGCGGCGGCCAGCGCGGTCGACAGGTGATGGACGTGCCGACCCAGCCCGCCGATCACCACCGGCGGGTATTCCCACGACACCATCAGGATTTTCACGCGGCGGGTCCGTTCTGACGCGCACCGTCGTGGTGCGAGGTCCGGTGGCGGGGGGTCACCGTGGCAGCCTACGGGCATCTAGGGCGCCGAACAGGCCGTCGGCCTTATTCCAGCCGTCGGCCAAGCGCTGTGCGGTGTCTCGGTGTCCGCCGGCCAGTGCGTCGGCGATCTCGCGGGTGGCGTGCGCGTGCAGCTGCGCGCGGTAGCGGGCGTAGTCGGCCGCGGAGTCCTTGCTGACCATGAACGGCCAGTCGCTGGAGACCGTCAGCAGCGCCTCGCGCAGGATCTGGTCGGCGACCCGGTCGCGCTGCGTGGGGCCCGACGGCGCCGCTGTCTGGGCCAGGGCTTTGTCGACGGCGCCCAAGGCGGTCTCGGTCACCTCGGAGTTCAGCTGCACCAGGTCGGCCACCTTCTCACCGGACCACACCCGCCAGTCCTTGCCCGAACCCCACGAGCTGGGCGGCAGTTCGACGGCCTGGCCGACGAATCCGGCGTTGATGGCATCGGTGAGCGTGCCGACGCGAACCCCGGCTTCGGGCAGTGCTCGCAACACCCGGGCCAGCCAGGTCGGTCCCTCGTACCACCAGTGGCCGAACAGCTCGGTGTCGAATGCGGCAACCACGTGGGCCGGGCGGCCGATCCGCTCGGACTCGGATTGCAGGCGGCCCCGGACCACCCCGACGAAATCGGCGACATGGGCATCGATCGCGGCGTCGGCGCGCTGCGGGTCGTACGGCGCCTTCTGCTCGGGCGAGACGTTGCGGCCCGTTACCCGCGACGGCTTCAAGCCGGTGCGATGGTCATAGGTGTGGAAGTCCCGGTAGGCCTCATGCCCGGGATAGCCCGACTTCGGTGACCACACCCGGTAGCTGACTGCAAGGTCACGGCCGAACGCGATCACGTCGGAGTCACCGACCGGCCGGCCCAGTGTGGTATCGCCGTGCAGCGACGGGCCGTCGACCATGAAGTGCGAAATCCCGGCGGCCGCGTACTCGGTTTCCAGGCCGGGCGTGTATGCACATTCCGGCGCCCAGATTCCGGTGGGGGTGTGGGCCAGCCGCGCCCGGGCGTCGGCCAAACCCTCGTGGAGCGCGAACTGGCGCAGTCGTGGCGCCAGTAGAGGCTGGAACGGGTGGGCTAGCGGACCGCCGAGCAGTTCCACCGTCTGCGCCTGCACCAGCTCCCGAAGTAGCGGGCTGGCGCCGTGGCGCCACAGCAGCGCGAACTCCTCGAGGGCCTGTTCGGCTGCGGCGCTTTCGTGCAGCCCGAACGGGCGAATGTCGGCCAAGGTGGTGGCCTGCGCGGCGCGCAGCTGCCAGTTCGCCAGCCAGTGGTGCATCCCGTCCAGGCAGTACGGGTCGTCGAGCTGGGCGGCGACCACCGGCGTCACCCCGAGTGTGAGCAGGTTTCGCCGGCCTTCGGCGGCCAGCGTGCGCAGCACCCGCACCAGCGGCAGATACGCCGCCGACCAAGATTGGTAGAGCCACTCTTCGCCGACGGGCCAGCGGCCGTGGTGCGCCAGCCAGGGCAGGTGGGTGTGCAGCACCAGGGTGAACAGGCCCGGTACCGAGCCGCTGGCTTCTTCGGTCACCGGCGCACCGCGATCGCCACCAGATCCAGGCTGTCGTCGATGTTGCGCTGCGTGGCTTCGAGGATGTCGAAGTCGTCGCTGGTGACGCCGGCGACATCGGCCAACAAGTCGGCCGGCCAGGGCGCGTCGGCGACCGCCCGCGCGATCTGGGCGTCGATGATCGAGCCGCCGTGTCGGGCGTCCATCGCCCGCAGCGCGGGCCCATGAAAAACTCCGTAGACCCCATCGATTTCGAAACCGCCCTCGATCAGCAGTTCGGTGAGCTCGGCGGCATTGAGTTCGCGGGTGTGAAACGGGTTGATCGGAGTGTCACGGCCGGGGGAGAACGTGATCCGGTTGGGAGTGGACACCATCAGCAACCCGCCGGGCCGCAGCACGCGGGCGCATTCGGCGATGAACTGCCCCTGGTCCCAGAGGTGCTCGATGACCTGGAAGTTGACCACCACGTCCACGGCCGCGTCGGGCAGCGGCAAGTCGGCGAGGTTTCCCTGGACGGCTTCGACGCGCGGGTAGCGGGCTCGCACGTGGGCCACCGCCGCGTCGTCGTAATCCACGCCGATCACCCGCTGGGCCACGCGCGCGATCAGGTCGGCGCCGTAGCCCTCGCCAAACCCGGCCTCCAGGACGTCGCGGCCGCTACAGCGCGGCGCCAGCTGCTGGTAGACCACCTCGTGCCGTCGGAACCAGTAGTTCTCGACGTCCAGTCCGGGGATGGTGCGCTCCCCGGTCAGCGTCAGCGTGCTGTCGCTGGGCGGCGTGCCGGTGGAGTCTCCGGCGGCATTCGTAGATTTCATCGCACAGGCAGGCTAACGCGAAGGGCGCGGTCCATGAACCGGCTACCCCACATGGCATTATCACGACCCGCTACGCTGTACACGCGAACCGCATTAAGTTACCGGTGAGTAACATTCTCGTGCGGCTGCGTGAATCGCTACCCAGTCTTGCGGCCCGCTGCTGCAGGACCCCTTCGAGGAGGACGAACCACACTCATGACGAACATCGTGGTCCTGATCAAACAGGTCCCAGACACCTGGTCGGAGCGCAAGCTCACCGACGGTGACTTCACGCTGGACCGTGAGGCTGCCGACGCCGTGCTCGATGAGATCAACGAGCGGGCCGTCGAAGAGGCTCTGCAGATCCGGGAGAAGGAAGGCGCCGAAGGCACCGTCACCGTGCTGACCGCCGGCCCGGAGCGGGCCACCGAGGCGATCCGCAAGGCGCTGTCGATGGGGGCTGACAAGGCCGTGCACATCCTCGACGACGGCATGAAGGGTTCCGATGTCGTCCAGACCGGTTGGGCGCTGGCGCGCGCGCTGGGCGCCATCGAGGGCACCGAGCTGGTCATCGCCGGCAACGAGTCGACCGACGGTGTCGGCGGCGCGGTTCCGGCGATCATCGCCGAGTACCTGGGTCTGCCGCAGCTGACCCACCTGCGCAAGCTGACCGTCGAGGGCGGCAAGGTCACCGGCGAGCGGGAGACCGACGAGGGCGTGTTCACCCTGGAGGCCTCGCTGCCGGCCGTGGTGAGCGTCAACGAGAAGATCAACGAGCCGCGCTTCCCGTCCTTCAAGGGCATCATGGCCGCCAAGAAGAAGGAAGTCACCGTGCTCAGCCTGGCCGAGATCGGCGTCGAGGCCGACGAGGTTGGTGTCGCCAACGCCGGTACCAAGGTGACTGCTTCGACTCCGAAGCCGCCGAAGACCGCGGGCGAGAAGGTGACCGACGAGGGCGATGGCGGCACCAAGATCGCCGGGTACCTGGTTGCCCAGAAGATCATCTAAGCGATCCCCGGACCTAGCGAAGACGGAAGAAAATAGACATGGCTGAAGTACTTGTGCTCGTTGAGCACGCCGATGGAGCGCTGAAGAAGGTCAGCTCCGAACTGATCACCGCCGCGCGTGAGCTCGGCGAGCCGTCCGCGGTCGTCGTCGGTGCCCCCGGCACTGCCGCCCCGCTGGTGGACGGCCTGAAGGAGGCCGGCGCCGCCAAGATCTACGTGGCCGAGTCCGACGTCGTGGACGGCTACCTGATCACCCCGGTCGTTGACGTGCTGGCCGGGCTGGCCGAGACGGCCGCTCCGGCCGCGGTGCTGATCGCTGCCACCGCCGACGGCAAAGAGGTCGCCGGCCGCTTGGCGGCCCGGATCGGCTCCGGTCTGCTGGTCGACGTGGTCGAGGTCAAGGCGGGCGCCAAGGTGGTGCACTCCATCTTCGGTGGTGCCTACACCGTCGAGGCCGAGCCCACCGGGGAGCTCCCGGTCATCACCGTCCGTGCGGGTGCGGTGGAGCCCGCGCCGGCCGCCGGTGCGGGAGAGCAGGTCACCGTCGAGGTGCCCGCCGCCGCCGAGAACGCCACCAAGATCACCTCGCGTCAGCCGGCCGTGGCCGGTGACCGTCCGGAGCTCACCGAGGCCCCCATCGTGGTGTCCGGTGGTCGCGGTGTCGGCAGCGCCGAGAGCTTCTCGGTGGTCGAGGAGCTGGCCGACTCGCTCGGTGCGGCCGTCGGCGCATCGCGTGCCGCGGTGGACTCGGGCTACTACCCGGGTCAGTTCCAGATCGGCCAGACCGGCAAGACCGTGTCGCCGCAGCTGTACATCGCCCTGGGCATCTCCGGCGCGATCCAGCACCGGGCCGGCATGCAGACGTCCAAGACCATCGTCGTGGTCAACAAGGACGAGGAAGCGCCGATCTTCGAGATCGCCGACTACGGCATCGTCGGCGACCTGTTCAAGGTCGCCCCGCAGCTGACCGAGGCGATCAAGGCCCGCAAGGGTTAGATAAAACCTCACCTGCGTGAGTAGTCGTCAAAGCCCCCGCACGCCTGGCGTGTCGGGGGTTTTGTCGTCTTTGCGGGGCCGTGATGCCGAGTGTGAGCAATTGCGGGAGACCCTCGCCGCCGCCCGTGGGGGTCGCCCTCAGGTGCTGGTGTTGCGCGGCGAGGCCGGGATCGGCAAGACAGTGCTGCTGGACCACCTGGCCGAATCCGCGACGGACTTTCTCGTGATCCGGGCGGCCGGCGTGGAGTCCGACATGGAGCTGGCATTCGCCGGGCTGCAACAGCTGTGTGCACCCGCGGCCGACGAAATCGACCTCCTGCCCGAACCGCAGCGCGATGCGCTGGCCATCGCGTTCGGGATGAGCAGCGGGTCCGCACCCGACCGCTTTCTGGTCGGGTTGGCGGTGTTGGGGCTGCTGGCCGGGATCGCCGCCCGCCGGCCGGTCCTGTGTCTGGTCGACGACGCCCAGTGGCTCGATCGGGTTTCGGCTCAGACGCTGGGGTTTGTGGCGCGGCGACTGCGGGCCGAACCCATCGCGCTGGTGTGCGCCCTGCGCGGGCCCGTCGAGGGCCTGACCGGGCTGCCGAGGCTGATGCTGCGTGGCCTGGCCGACTCCGACGCGCGCGCCGTGCTGGAATCGGCGCTGCCGGGCCGGATCGACCCCCAGGTCGCCGACCGGATCGTCGCCGAGACCCACGGCAACCCACTGGCGCTGCTGGAACTTCCGCGGGGGCTGTCGGCGGCCGAGCTGGCCGGCGGCTACTACCGCCCCGACGTGGTGCCGGTGGCGGGCCAGATCGAACGCCATTACCTGACCCGTGTGCAGGCGTTGCCCGACGCCGCCCAACGGTTCTTGCTGCTGGCCGCCGCCGAGCCGGTGGGGGACGCGGCGCTGCTGCTGCGTGCGGCCGGTGTGCTGGGCCTGACGATTACGGCCCTGGCCCCGGCAGAGGAGGCTGGCCTGATCGAGGTGGGCGCACGGGTGCGGTTCCGCCATCCACTGGTGCGCTCAGCCATCTACCGCGCGGCGAGCCTGGAGGACCGCCGGGATGCCCACCGCGCCCTGGCGCAGGCCACCGACCCGGCGCACGACCCCGATCGACGGGCGTGGCACCGCGCCCATGCGGCGGCCGGGCCGGACGAATCGGTCGCCGTGGAGCTGGAACGCTCCGCTGACCGGGCTGCGTTGCGGGGTGGAACCGCCGCGGCAGCAGCGTTTTTGGCCCGCGCCACTGAACTGACCCCCGATCCGCTGCGGCGCGGAGCCCGTGCGCTCGATGCCGCCGAAGCCAAGCGGGCAGTGGCTGAAATGGAGGCGGCGGAAGCACTGCTGGGCACTGCCGAGCTGGCGCCGCTCGACGAGCTGCAGCGTGCCCGGTTGGCCCGGATGCGAGCACAGTTGGCATTCACCCGCGGCCGCGGCAGCGGCAACGCCGCCACTATTCTTGAGTCGGTTCACCAATTCTTCAGCGCAGCAAGTCATTTAGAATCCATTGATCCGGTGATGGCGCAGCAGGCCCTGCTGGAAGCGGTCAGCTCGGCGATGTATGCGGGCCGGGCGTTCGGAGCGCAGGTGCGCCAGCACACCGCGGCAGCGCTGGCAGCGGGTGTGCGGACGGCCCCGAACCGGCCGGCCGACCTGCTGCTGCTTGCGTTGACCACCCGTATCAGCGCCGGTCCGCAAGCCGGCGTGGAGCCGTTGCGTGCTGCGATTGCCGCACTCACACCGAACACCTGGTCGTGGCAGGCATTTCCGATCGGCTACGAAGCCGCGGTGCACGATGTCTGGGACGACGAGGCCTGGCATCGGATCGCCACTGACGCCGTGCGGGTCGCGACCGACACCGGTGCGCTGGCCATGCTGCCGATCGCGTTGACGACCCGGGCCGGGGTGCACGTGCAGGCGGGTGAGTTCGCGGCGGCGCGCGCGCTGATCGCCGACGCCGACGCACTGAGCGCGGCGGCCGGTCAGACACCGGTGCGCTATCACGCGCTGGCCTTGGCGGCCTGGATCGGCGAGGAATCCGAGGCGGCCGTGCTGATCGACGCCGCGGCACGCAGCGGAGCCGCCCGTGGCGAGGGACGCATCCGCGCACTGATCGGCTACGCCTCCGCCGTGCTCTACAACGGCCTGGGCCGCTACCAGTCGGCATGCGAGCGGCTGCGCGGCGTGCTGGACTACGAAGATCTCGGTATCTACGGGATGAACCTGGCCGAACTGGTGGAGGCCGGGGTGCGCGGCGGTGAGCGGCCGTTGGCCGCCGAGGCGCTGGCCCAGCTGGAGGAACGCACCACAGTCAGCGGAACGGACTGGGGGCTGGGTGTGCTGGCCCGCTCGCGTGCGCTGCTGTGCGACGAACCAGTCGCCGAAGACCACTACATCGAGGCCGTCGAGCGGCTGGGGCGCACCCGGATCGCCGTGGACCTGGCTCGCGCGCATCTGGTGTACGGGGAATGGCTTCGCCGGGAGAAGCGACGTGGCGACGCGCGCCAGCAGCTGCGCACCGCCCACGAGATGTTCACCGGTTTCGGGGCACAGGCCTTCGTGCAGCGCAGCCGTCGGGAACTGCAGGCGATCGGGGACAAGGTCAGCAGCAGGCCCGCGGCCGCCGGTGACGTCATGACACCACAGGAGCAGCAGATCGCCGAGCTGGCCGGGGCCGGCCTGACCAATGTCGAGATCGCGGCGCAGTTGTTCATCAGTGCCCACACCGTCGAATGGCATCTGCGCAAGGTCTTCGCCAAGCTCGGGATCCGCTCGCGCCGGGAGTTGCGCGACACCTCCGTTGGCCCCTGACCGGGGAGCAGACTACGGACTTTCCGGGGTTTCCCCACGGGCGGTGCGATGCCAGGGTCGAGGTATCGCAATCGTGCTCAGCAGAGAGGGTGTGTCGAGGATGAAGATCACTGTGATGGGTGCCAGCGGGCAGATCGGTACCAAGGTCGTCGAGCTGCTGCGCGCCGCCGGCCATGAGACCGTGGCCGCTGCTCGCAGTACGGGTGTCGACGTGCTGACCGGCGACGGCCTGGCCGACGCCCTGTCGAGCGCTGACGTGCTGGTCGACGTGGTCAACTCACCGGATTTCGCCGACGGCCCGGTGCTGGAGTTCTTCACCAAGTCCACCACCAACCTGGTGGCCGCGGCCAAAGCAGCTGACGTCGGCCACTACGTCGTGCTGTCCATCGTGAACGCCGATGGCCTGCCCGACAGTGGCTACATGCGCGCCAAGGTCGCCCAGGAACGGATCATCGCCGATTCCGGATTGCCCTACACCATCGTGCGTGCCACTCAGTTCCACGAGTTCGCCGACGGCATCGTTGCGTCGATCACGGTCGACGGCGAAGTCCGGGCCCCCGAAGGCCTGATTCAGCCGATCGCCGGTGCCGAGGTGGCCGCCGAAATGGCGCGCGCCGCTCAGGCCGCGCCCGTCGACGGGATCATCGACATCGGTGGCCCGCAGAAGCTGACCTTCGCCGAACTGGCCGCTCTGGTGCTGGCCCATCGAGGCGAGGACCTTCCGATCGTCGTCGACCCCGCCGCGCTCTACTTCGGCACCAAGATCGGCGCCACCGGCCTGGTCACCGGCGACGGCGCGACCCTGGCGACCACCCGGCTGGCCGATTGGCAGGCGGCGCAATGAACGAGCTGGCGGGTCAGACGGCGCTGGTGACAGGTGGGACCGCGGGCATCGGACTCGAATCGGCGCGACTGCTGGCGCGGCACGGTGCCGAGGTGATCATCACCGGCCGCTCGGCACAGCGCGGTGCGGCCGCGGTCGCCGAACTCGGCGGCGCAGTGCGATTCGTGGCAGCGGATCTCGCCGACCTCGAGTCGGTGAAATCCTTGGTGCGGCAATGCGGCGACGGCCTGGACATCGTGGTGAACAACGCGGCCAGTTTCCCCGGCGCGCTGACCGTGGAACAGGATGTGGCGTCGTTCGAGTCGACGTTCGACACCAACGTGCGCGGCGCCTACTTCCTGGTCGCCGCCTTGGCGCCGGGCATGTTGCGGCGCGGGCGCGGCAGCATCGTCAACGTCACCAGCATGGTCGCTTTCAAGGGTGTTCCCGGTGCGTCGAGTTACAGCGCCTCCAAAGCCGCGTTGGAGTCGCTGACGCGCACCTGGGCTGCTGAATTCGGCCCGCATGGAGTACGCGTCAACAGTGTGGCCCCGGGACCGACCGCCACCGAGGGGGTCGTCGCCGAATGGGGCGACGTCAACGACGAACTGGGTCGGGCCCTTCCGCTCGGGCGCACCGCGCGTGCCAGCGAGATCGCTGAGGCTGTGCTGTTTCTGGCTTCGCCGCGGTCCAGCTTCATCACCGGATCAACCCTGCATGCCGACGGTGGCGGAGTCGCCGCCTGATCTCGCAGCGAGCAGTCACAGAATCGCACGACGCGAGCAGTTTGAATGCGACTCTGTGTCTGTTCGCGCCGATGAGCGCCGCGACAATTCGTCACCAAGCGTGCACCGACATGTCATGCCGTGATTGCCTCGTCGCTGCCTGGCTGCGCGAGCGTGGCGAGTGTGAGCACTGGTTCTGTTCTCATCGCCCCTGAGCCCGCCACCGATTCTCCCGCTTCCGGGACCGACAACCCCCGCTACTCGCTGCTGTTGTCCACCGACGCCGCCATGATCGAAGCCGCGCAGCGGATGCGATTCGAGGTCTTCAGCACCGAGCCGGGCTTTACCCTGACCGACACCGGCACCGGCCGCCCCGGCCTGGACGCCGACCATTTCGACGAATACTGCGACCACCTGCTGGTGCGCGACGATGACTCCGGAGGGCTGGTCGGCTGCTACCGCATGCTTCCTCCCACCGGCGCTATCGCCGCCGGAGGCCTTTACAGCGCAATGGAATTCGATGTCACCGCGCTGGACCCGCTGCGGCCGTCGCTGGTCGAGATGGGCCGCGCGGTGGTCCGCCCGGGCCACCGCAACGGTGCGGTCGTGCTGCTGATGTGGGCCGGAATCCTGGCTTACCTGGACCGCTACCAGTACGACTACATCACCGGCTGCGTCTCGGTGCCGGTGTGCGGCGAGGGCGCCCCCGGTAGCCAGATCCGGGGCATCCGCGACTTCGTGCGGCGCCGGCACGCCTCTCCGTACCAGGTGACTCCGTATCGGCCGGTGGTGGTCGACGGCAAGGGCCTCGACGAGATCGCGCCGCCGACACGCCCCACCATGCCACCGCTGCTGCGGGGCTACCTGCGCCTGGGCGCGCGGGTCTGCGGCGAGCCGGCCCACGACCCGGCCTTCGGGGTGGGGGACTTTCCGGCTCTGCTGCGCCGCAGCGAGGCCGACACTCGCTACCTGCGCCGACTGCGGTCGGTGTCCGCGGCGTCGGTGGTGGCGGGAGCTCCTGAGGCTGCCGACACTGCTGCACACGCGTGAACCAAACGGCTGTGAACGCGTGGGCGCCCCGGGCCGTCTGCACGCCGCGATGCGTCCGCAGCGGCAGTGAGCGGCCCTTCCCGGGTGTGGTGGCGCTGCGACTGGCGCTGGTGGTGCTGCTGGCGCCGCTGCTGCCACTGCTGGCGGTGCCGATTCCAGGCCGTGTCCAGCTGCAGCGCGGCGCCTGCCGGGTGGTGCTGCGCTGCTTCGGGGTGCGGGTGACGACGACCGGCGGGCCGGTACGCAACCTGCGCGGCATGTTGGTGGTCAGCCCGCACGTGTCCTGGCTGGACGTGTTCGTCATCGGTGCGGTGTCGCCGGGCACGTTCGTGGCGCGCGCCGATTTGATCAGCTGGCCCGGCATCGGAGCGCTGGCCCGCCTGATGCGGATCATCCCCATCGAACGAGACAGTCTGCGTGGGTTGCCGGTGGTGGTGGAGACGGTGGCGGCCCGATTGCGGGCCGGTCGCACGGTCGTGGCGTTCCCGGAGGGCACCACCTGGTGCGGACGGGCCCACGGCCGGTTCTATCCGGCGATGTTCCAGGCCGCCGTGGATGCGGGTCGCCCGGTGCAGCCCTTGCAGCTCACCTATCACCACCCGGACGGGGCGCCGTCGACCGTGCCGGCGTTTGTCGGAGACGACAGCCTGCTGGCTTCGATGCGGCGTCTGATCACCGCGCGCCGCACCATCGCGCAGGTGCATGTCGCGGCCTTGCAGTTGCCAGGAACGGATCGGCGTGAGCTCGCCGCTCGTTGCCAGGCGGCGGCGGGCTGGCGGGTGCGGCCGCGCCGACGAGTCCGCATCGCCTGTTGAGCAGCGCGGCCGCCCGCCGCAGCGCCGGGGCAGCCGCAGGTGCCCGGTATCCTGGGCAGGTCATGGTCTATCTGGATCACGCAGCCACCACCCCGATGCACCCGCAGGCCATCGAGGCGATGGCAGCTGTGCTGGGCACTGTCGGAAACGCCTCTTCGCTGCACGCCGCCGGCCGCGCCGCGCGCCGCCGGATGGAGGAGTCCCGGGAGTCCATCGCCGCACGGCTGGGTGCGCGCCCGTCTGAGGTGGTGTTCACCTCCGGCGGCACCGACGGCGACAACCTGGCCGTCAAGGGCATCTACTGGGCGCGCCGCGACGCCGATGCGCAGCGGCGCCGGATCATCACCACCGAGGTCGAGCACCACGCCGTGCTGGATGCGGTGGGCTGGCTCGCCGAACACGAGGGCGCCGAGATCACCTGGCTGCCCACCCACGCCGACGGGTCGGTGTCACCGGAGGCGCTACGCGAGGAATTGGACGACGGCCGGGCCGACGACGTCGCCCTGGTGTCGGCGATGTGGGCCAACAATGAAGTCGGAACGGTCCTGCCGGTCGCTGAACTGGCCGCGATCGCCACGCAGTTCGGGGTGCCGATGCACTCCGACGCCGTCCAGGCCGTCGGGCAGCTGCCCGTCGACTTCGGCGCCAGCGGGCTGTCCGCGCTGAGCCTGACCGCCCACAAGTTCGGCGGGCCGTGCGGGACCGGCGCACTGCTGATTCGTCGTGACGTGACCTGCGTCCCGCTCACGCACGGCGGGGGACAAGAGCGTGACATCCGTTCCGGCACAGCCGATGTCGCCGGAGCGGTCGGCATGGCAGCGGCGCTCCAGGTTGCCGTGGACTCGTTGGAGGCCACCGCCGACCGGGTTGCGGGCCTGCGCGACCGGCTCATCGACGGAGTGCTCGCCAGGATCGACGACACCCGGGTCAACGGGTCGCGCACCCAACGCCTGCCCGGCAACGCACACTTCACCTTCGCCGGCTGCGAAGGCGACTCGCTGCTGATGCTGCTGGACGCCAACGGCATCGAATGCTCCACCGGATCTGCCTGCACTGCCGGTGTGCCGCAGCCCTCGCACGTGCTGACCGCGATGGGCGCCGACCCGGTCGCGGCCCGCGGATCGCTGCGACTGTCGTTGGGGCACACCAGCGTCGACGGTGACGTCGACGCTGTGCTGGCCGTGCTGCCCGGCGCGGTGGACCGGGCCCGCCAGGCGATGCTGGCTGCCGCGGGAGTGAGCGCGATGAGGGTGGCCCGGTGAAGGTGGTCGCCGCGATGAGCGGCGGAGTGGACTCCTCGGTGGCGGCGGCCCGCATGGTCGACGCCGGCCACGAGGTGGTCGGTGTGCATCTGGCGCTGTCCCGTAACCCGGGCACCCTTCGCACCGGCTCGCGGGGGTGCTGCTCGCGGGAGGATTCCGATGACGCCCGCCGCGTCGCCGACGTGCTGGGCATTCCGTTCTATGTGTGGGACTTCTCCGAGCAGTTCAAGGACGAGGTGATCGACGACTTCGTCGAGTCCTACGCCCGCGGCGAGACCCCCAATCCGTGTATGCGGTGCAACGAGAAGATCAAGTTCTCTGCGGTGGCCGCCCGAGCGTTGGCGCTGGGTTTCGACATGGTGGCCACCGGCCACTATGCCCGGCTCGCCGACGGTCGACTGCGCCGCGCGGTGGACGCCGACAAGGACCAGTCCTACGTGCTCGCGGTGCTCTCCGCCGAGCAGCTCCGGCACGCGGCGTTCCCGATCGGGGACACCCCCAAGCCGCAGATCCGCGCCGAAGCCGCCGAACGCGGCCTGGCGGTGGCGAGCAAGCCCGACAGTCACGACATCTGCTTCATCCCGACCGGCGACACTCGCACCTTCCTCGGCGGTCACATCGGAGTACGGCCCGGAGCTGTGGTGGACACCGGCGGATCGGTGCTCGCTGAACACGACGGGGTGCACGGCTTCACCATCGGCCAGCGCAAGGGTCTGGGCATCGCCGGGCCCGGGCCGGACGGCCAGCCGCGCTACGTGACCGGTATCGACGCCGCGACCGGCACGGTCACCGTCGGGTCGGCCGCCGACTTGAACGTGGTGGAGCTGACCGGGCGGGCGCCGGTGTTCACCTCGGGGCAGCCGTGGCGCGGCCCAGTCGAGTGCGAGGTGCAGGTGCGCGCCCATGGTGAGACGGTCGGTGCGGTAGCCGAACTGGTCGGTGACATGTTGCAGGTGCGGCTACGCGAGCCGTTGCGCGGCGTGGCCCGCGGCCAGACCCTGGCCTGCTACCGGCCGGACGCGCACGGCGACGAAGTGATCGCCAGCGCCACCATCGCCGCCACGGCGCGTAGCGTCAGCCCTTAGCGCCGAACGTGTACTGAGCGCGACGATGCGGCGATTTTTTCGCCCTGAATGCACGTTCGGCGCGGGGAAGTGCGCCTAACCGGGCACCGCGGAAGCCATGTTCGTCACCACCAGGTCGGCGTCGGACGCCGAAAAGCCGCAGTACGTGACCTCCAACAGCACCACCGACTTGACCTGATAGGCCCGGCCACAATCACCGGCGTGGGTACGCAGGGACTCCTCGTTGGCATCCCAGTCGCTGACCAGCCCAGGTCCGGCGGAGGTGTCGGCGCACTCGGAGACCGTGGCCACCAGCGCGTCGAGAGCGTGGTGGGCGGCCTCGCTTTCGGGGTAGACGGCAGCGCCCTCCGAGAGCATTGCGGCCTTCGGCGGGTACTGGTAGGTGGTCTTGTGGAAACGCGTCATCGCGGACCCGAACACCGCGGTCTCGGCGAAGATGAAACGGCACGGCGGCGGGATGGTGGCGGCGAGGTCGTCGATGTCCACCGGAGAGCTGGAATCCATGGTGGGGATGACCGTCAGCTGCTCGTCGGCGCCGACGATGGCCCGCATCCGGGGCGTGCCGAGCATGATCCGGCCGAGGTCCACGGTGCCGGCGGGAGCCGGCAGCGCCACCGGTGGCAGCGCCGTGCCGTCGACCAGCCGGGTGCAGCCCACCACCGCTGCCGTTACGGCCAAGATCGGCACCAGCCGCGACATCCTCACCACCGAAGGCTAGCCCGCCGTGCCCGGGGTCATGTCACTTCAATACGGTTGCCCGGTGACTGCTTTCGCCACTGGGACCGGACTGGGGTCGTGGCCGGGCACCTCGGCGCGCGCGGCGGCCGAGGTGGTGGTCGGTGAGTTGGGCGGCAGCCTGGCCCACCTGGTTGAGCTGCCGGGGCGCGGAGTGGGCGCCGACATGATCGGTCGGACCGGCGCGCTGCTGGTCGACATCGCCATCGACACCGCGCCGCGCGGCTACCGGCTGGCGGCGCGTCCCGGAGCGGTGAGCCGGCGCGCGGTGAGCCTGCTCGGCGAGGACGCCGATGCCCTGGAAGAGGCATGGGAAGTCGCCGGCCTGCGGGGCAGCGGGCATCCGGTCAAGGTGCAGGCCGCCGGTCCGCTGACTCTGGCCGCGGAGCTGGAACTGGCCAACGGGCACCGGGCGATCACCGACCCCGGGGCGCTGCGGGACCTGGCCGCATCGCTGGCAGAGGGTCTCAAGTCGCACCGGGCCGAGCTGTCCCGCCGGCTCGAGACGCCGGTGATCGTGCAGCTCGACGAGCCGTCGCTGGCCGCCGCGGTGACCGGCCGGCTGGCCGGCGTTACCGCATTGAGCCCGGTGGCCGCCATCGACGAGTCGGTGGCGACCGCGCTGCTCGACGGCTGCGCCGAGATGATCGGAGGCGAGGTGCTGGTGCACAGTTGTGCATCGAGACTTCCGTGGAATGTGTTGCAGCGCAGTTCTATCACCGCGCTGGCGTTGGACTGCACCGCGTTGGAATCCGCCGACTACGACCAGATCGGCGCCTTCGTCGACTCCGGCCGCACCCTGGTTGTGGGGCTGGTTCCCGCACTCGCTCCGGGGCGGAGGCCCGACGTCGAAGAGCTGGCGACCGCGGTCGCGGCGATCACCGACCGGATCGGATTCCCCCGCTCGGTGCTGGCCGAGCGGATCGGGATCAGCCCGGTCTGCGGGATGGCCGGCGCCGACGCCGCGTGGGCGCGAACCGCGGTCGGGCTGGTGCGCAAAGTGGGCGAGGCGCTGGCGAGTGATCCCGAGGCGGTGTGAGGAGCTGTTAGGCCTCATCTAGACACCGGATCAACCGCGCCGACGCGGTCAGCCGAAACGACGCGTCGACCAGCTCGCCCACCTCGTCCCAATCCACCTCAGCTGCAACGAAATCCAGTCCCAACCAACCGGACGGACCGAGATACATCGGCGAGAAGAATCGCGGGTCCTGCGCCAGGGCCCGTCGCTCGGACTCGTCGACCTTGACCAGCAGCGCATGCGGGTAGGGCACCATCACACCAGTGGCTTTGCTGTTGCCGCCGTAGATCGCGAACATCTTCGGGGCGCAGAACACCGGGCGGCCGTGGGAGATCTTCTCGAAGGCTTCGGGAAGGCCCAGCGCGATGCGTCGCAGCTCCGCCAGACCAGGGTCGTCGTCGTGGTACATGATCGGGTGCGGCATGCCGCCAGGGTAGTCAGGCGATAACCTGCGGGGGTGAGTCCAGAGGCCGACAGCGTCCCCCCGGACCTCCGGCGGCAGTGGTATGAACTGGCCGAAGAGGTGCGCGAGCACCAGTTCCGCTACTACATCAAAGACGCGCCGATCATCACCGACGCCGACTTCGACGGGCTGTTCAACCGGCTGCTCGCGCTGGAGGACGCGCACCCGGAACTGCGCACCCCCGACTCACCCACCCAGCTGGTGGGCGGTGCCGGGTTCACCACCGAATTCACGCCCGCTGAGCACCTGGAGCGGATGCTGTCGCTGGAAGACGTGTTCTCACCCGACGAGCTGACGGCCTGGGCGGGCCGGGTCATCGGCGAGATCGGCGGCGATACCGCCTATCTGTGCGAACTCAAGGTCGACGGGGTGGCGCTCGGGCTGGTGTATCGCAACGGCCGATTGGTCAGCGGCGCCACCCGCGGCGACGGCCGGGTCGGTGAGGACGTGACGCTCAACGCGCGCACCATCACCGACATCCCCGAATTCCTGAACACCGATACCGAATTCCCGGTCCCGGCGGTGCTGGAGGTACGTGGCGAGGTGTACTTCCGGCTGGAGGACTTCGAAACCCTCAACGCCGGCCTGGTCGCCGACGGCAAGCCGCCGTTCGCCAACCCCCGCAACAGCGCGGCGGGCTCCCTGCGGCAGAAGAACCCGGCCGTCACCGCCCGACGAAACCTGCGGATGGTCTGCCACGGCCTCGGCTACGCCGAAGGATTCAGCCCCGACACCCTGCATGAGGCCTACTCCGCGATGAAGGCCTGGGGGCTGCCGGTCTCCACCCACACCGCCCGGGTCGAGGGGATGGCCGCGGTGGCCGAACGCATCAGCTACTGGGGCGAACACCGCCACGCCGTCGAACACGAAATCGACGGTGTCGTCGTCAAAGTCGACGACCGGTCGCTGCAGCGCCGGCTCGGCGCCACCTCCCGGGTACCGCGCTGGGCGGTGGCCTACAAATACCCGCCGGAGGAGGCTCAGACCACGCTGGTCGATATCCGGGTCAGCGTCGGCCGCACCGGCCGGGTCACCCCGTTCGCCTATATGACCCCGGTCAAGGTCGCCGGCTCCACGGTGTCGCTGGCCACCCTGCACAACGCCTCGGAGGTCAAGCGCAAGGGCGTGCTGATCGGGGACACCGTGGTGATCCGTAAGGCCGGTGACGTGATCCCCGAGGTGCTCGGGCCGGTGGTCGACCTGCGCGACGGCAGCGAGCGGGAGTTCGTCATGCCGACCCATTGCCCGGAATGCGGAACCCTGTTGGCCCCGGCCAAGGAAGCCGACGTCGACATCCGCTGCCCGAACGCCCGGTCCTGCCCGGCGCAGCTGCGCGAGCGAGTCTTCCACGTCGCCGGGCGCGGCGCCTTCGACATCGAGGCGCTGGGTTACGAAGCGGCGATCGCGCTGCTGGGCGCCGGCGTCATCACCGACGAGGGCGATCTGTTCACCCTCACCGAGGACGACCTGCTGCGCACCGAGTTGTTCACGACCAAGGACGGCGCGCTGTCCAAAAACGGCCGGCAACTGCTGGCCAACCTGGACAAGGCCAAATCCCAACCGCTGTGGCGGGTGTTGGTGGCGTTGTCGATCCGTCACGTCGGCCCGACCGCGGCCCGGGCGCTGGCCACCGAATTCGGCAGCCTGGACGCGATCACCGAGGCGTCCACGGAACAGCTGGCCGCCGTCGAGGGCGTCGGCCCCACCATCGCCGCCGCGGTCACCGAATGGTTCGACGTCGACTGGCACCGCGCCATCGTCGACAAGTGGCGAGCGGCCGGGGTCCGGATGGCCGACGAACGCGACGAGAGCATCGAACGCACCCTGGAAGGTCTGAGCATCGTCGTGACGGGCTCGCTGACCGGCTTCTCCCGCGACCAGGCCAAGGAGGCGATTGTGGTGCGCGGCGGGCGCGCGGCCGGGTCGGTGTCGAAGAAGACCGCCTACGTGGTGGCAGGCGACGCGCCCGGCTCCAAATACGACAAGGCCGTCGAGCTCGGGGTGCCGGTCCTGGACGAGGAGGGCTTCCGCGCCCTGCTGGAGAACGGTCCGGGGGATAGCGGCAGCGAGACCCCGGACGACGACTCGGCACAGACCGACTAGCGCAGCAGCGTTGCCACGATCCCGGCCAGATAGCCCAACCGGACCACTTCGGCGGGCAGGAAGGCCGGACCTCCGGTGCGGCCCAGCACGACGGCGGTGCGGGGGTTGCCCAGCGGCGCGGCCGCCAGGGCGACATCCATCTCTCGCCACACCGGCGGCACCCAGGCGGCAGTGTTGTCCAAGGCAGCGGCCTGCTCGATCGGCAGCCACGGCACCGCGCTGACCTGAGTCTCCGGGATGCCCGGACTACCGGCGAGCCGACGGAACGTCCCGTCGTCCCCATCGCTGCGCAGCACCGCGCACCAGCTGACCCGCAGCACCCGCGGCGCTTCGTTGGCCAGCTTCTGCAACTTGGCGCTGCGGTCGCCGGCGACCGCGACGTGGTCGATGAGCTCGAGTTCACGGTGCGCATCCAGCAGTCCGGTGTGCGGGCGAATACTGTGCACCCGAACTCCGGGCAACCGTTCGGCGGCGGTGATCAGCACGTCAGGCATCGACCCCTGCGGCAGTTCGACCACCAGGTCGTCGATCGCCGAGCCGCTTCCGCGTTCCACAACGTCCAGCGACAAGATGTCGGCGCCCACCGAGCCCAGACCCACGGCCAGCGAACCCAGGCTGCCGGGGCGGTCGTCGAGTTCGACGCGCAGCAGATAGGAAGGCATGGGCAAACCTTCCCACAGCCCGTCCGGGCGCGCCGCGAGTGAGTCTGACTTCACGCTCGCCACCGCACGCTGGCTTAACGCTCGGCGTGAGCGGACGACTGATCTGATGGCGTCGGCCCGCAGCGCCCGGCTTCGCCGCGCTTGCGACCGACGCTAGGCTTTGCACCCGTGTCCCAGATCTCCCGTGACGACGTATCCCACCTGGCCCGGTTGGCCCGGCTGGCGCTGACCGACGCCGAGTTGGACGGCTTCGCAGGCCAGCTCGATGCGATCCTGACCCATGTCAGCACGATTCAGGCTGTCGACGTCACTGGCGTCGAGGCGACCGATAACCCGCTCAAGGACGTCAACGTCACCCGGCCGGACGAGATTGTCGCCGGGCTGACCCAGGCCGAGGCGCTGGCCGCCGCGCCGCGTGCCGCCGAGAACCGTTTCGCGGTTCCGCAGATCCTGGGGGAGAGCCAGTGAGTGAGCTGATCCGATCCGACGCGGCCACCCTGGCGGCCAAGATCGCCGCCCGTGAGGTGTCCTCGGTCGAGGTCACCCGCGCCCACCTCGACCAGATCGCGGCCACCGACGATCGCTACGGGGCGTTCCTGCACGTCGGCGCCGACGAGGCCTTGGCCGCCGCGGAAGCGGCCGACCAGGCGATCGCCGCCGGCGCGGCACCGTCGGCGCTGGCCGGGGTGCCACTCGCCCTCAAGGACGTGTTCACCACGGTCGACGCGCCCACGACCTGCGGATCGAAGATCCTGGAAGGCTGGCGGGCCCCCTACGACGCGACCGTCACCGCGCGGCTGCGCGCAGCGGGCATCCCGATCCTGGGCAAGACCAACATGGACGAGTTCGCCATGGGCTCGTCGACGGAGAACTCCGCCTACGGTCCGACCCGCAACCCGTGGGATGTCGAGCGGGTGCCGGGCGGCTCGGGCGGCGGCAGTGCCGCGGCGCTGGCGGCGTTTCAGGCGCCACTGGCCATCGGCACCGACACCGGCGGCTCGATCCGCCAGCCGGCCGCGCTGACCGCCACCGTCGGCGTGAAGCCCACCTACGGCACCGTGAGCCGCTACGGGCTGGTGGCGTGCGCGTCGTCGCTGGACCAGGGCGGGCCGTGCGCACGCACCGTGGCCGACACCGCGCTGCTGCACTCGGTGATCGCCGGGCACGACCCGCGCGACTCCACCTCGCTGGACGTACCGGTGCCCGACGTCGTCGGCGCCGCGCGCGCCGGGGCCACCGGTGATCTGTCGGGTGTGCGGATCGGGGTGGTGCGCCAGCTGCACAGTGGGGAGGGCTACCAGCCCGGCGTGCTGGCGTCGTTCAACGCCGCCGTCGAACAGTTGACAGCGCTGGGCGCGCAGATCTCTGAAGTGGACTGCCCGCACTTCGACTACTCGCTGAGCGCCTACTACCTGATCCTGCCGTCGGAGGTGTCGTCCAACCTGGCGCGCTTCGATGCGATGCGCTTCGGGCTGCGGGTCGGCGACGACGGCACCCACAGCGCCGAGGAGGTGATGGCGTTGACCCGCGCGGCCGGCTTCGGTCCTGAGGTTAAGCGGCGCATCATGCTCGGCACCTACGCGCTGTCGGCCGGCTACTACGACGCCTACTACAACCAGGCCCAGAAGGTGCGCACCCTGATCGCGCGCGACCTCGACGAGGCGTACAAGTCGGTGGACGTGCTGATCTCGCCGACGACGCCCACCACGGCGTTCCGGCTGGGGGAGAAGGTTGACGACCCGCTGGCCATGTACCTGTTCGACTTGTGCACGCTGCCGCTGAACCTGGCCGGACACTGCGGCATGTCGGTGCCGTCCGGGCTGTCCGGCGACGACGGGCTGCCGGTGGGTCTGCAGATCATGGCGCCGGCGCTGGCCGATGACCGGCTGTACCGGGTGGGCGCTGCCTACGAGGCGGCCCGCGGGGAGCTGGCCAGCGCGATCTAATCCGCGAGCAGTCACAGAATCGCATTCGTTGGGCACTTTTAGCGCGATTCTGTGTCTGCTCGGCGTAGGGACGCCAACCCCGGCAAGATGGTGACCATGCGGATCGGAGTGCTCACCGGCGGCGGCGACTGTCCGGGATTGAACGCGGTGATCAGGGCGGTGGTGCGCACCTGCGACTCCCGCTACGGCTCGACGGTGGTCGGATTCGAGGACGGCTGGCGCGGCCTGCTGGAGAACCGGCGCATCCAGTTGGCCAACGACGACCGCAACGACCGACTGCTGGCCAAGGGCGGCACCATGCTCGGGACCGCCCGGGTAAACCCGGACAAGTTGCGCGCCGGGCTGGCCCAGGTGAAGCAGACCCTCGATGACAACGGCATCGATGTGCTCATCCCTATTGGCGGTGAGGGGACCTTGACTGCGGCGCACTGGCTGTCGCAGGAGAACGTCCCGGTGGTCGGGGTACCCAAGACCATCGACAACGACATCGACTGCACCGATGTCACTTTCGGCCACGACACCGCGCTGCAGGTCGCCACCGACGCCATTGACCGACTGCACTCCACTGCCGAATCTCACCAGCGGGTGATGCTGGTCGAGGTGATGGGCCGCCACGCCGGCTGGATCGCGCTCAACGCCGGCCTGGCCTCCGGCGCCCACATGACGCTGATCCCCGAGCAACCCTTCGACGTCGAAGAGGTGTGCCGGCTGGTCAAGCAGCGCTTCCAACACGGGTCGTCGCACTTCATCTGCGTCGTCGCCGAAGGGGCCAAACCCGCTGCCGGCTCCATGGAGCTACGGGCCGGCGGTGTCGACGAGTTCGGCCACGAACGGTTCACCGGCGTGGCCGCCCAGCTGGCAGTCGAGATCGAAAGGCGCGTCAAGAAGGAGGTCCGCACTACCGTGCTGGGCCACGTGCAGCGCGGCGGCACCCCGACTGCCTACGACCGGGTCCTCGCGACCCGCTTCGGCGTCAACGCCGCCGACGCCGCCCACGCCGGCGAATACGGAATGATGGTGTCGCTGCGTGGCCAGGAGATCGGTAGGGTGGCGTTGGCCGATGCGGTCCGACAGCTCAAAGTGGTGCCGCAGAGCCGCTACGACGATGCGGCGGCGTTCTTCGGCTAGCTCGCGTGTGGCGTGACAACACCGCGAAATGGCCGCACAATGGTGAGGTTGTGCTTCGTGTTGCCCGATGGACGAAGGCTGGGGGTGGGGTATGGGAAAGATGGCGTTGTCTGCCGCGGTGCTGTGCGGTCTGCCGATGGGACTGGTGCTGTCTGTACCGGCCCACGCCAGTGGTGACCAGATAGGCGACTACGTCACCGATCACGGTGGTGATGTCTGCGCATTCATCAACGACGAGCCGAATCTGGCGGGAGTCAAGCATGCCGTCAGCCACATCCTGGCGACCAGTGGTCTGCCCGCGGACCAGACCGGGCGACTGCTGGCCGGGTCAGTGATCGCCGACTGCCCCGAGGACGGCCCCCTGGTCGAGGAATTCGTCTGGTACGAAAAGCGCGTGCAGCAAAACAGCGGCGGCGGCGTCGGCGCAATACTCGGCTATTGATCCTCGGGTTGCCGGCGAAAGCCGGTCAAGGTCAGAGGTCGCTCGGGTCATCGGGCACGTCGACGGCGTAGTCCGCCAGCACCTCTAGGGCGACCACCTCCAGCGTGCGTTCATGGGTGGCGGCCAGCACCACAGGCGCGGCGCAGCCATCGCGGTGGGCCCGCAACCAGTTCAGCGCGGTGACGCACCAGCGATCGCCGGGCGTCAGCCCAGGGAACCGATAGGCCGGCATCGGCGTGGACAGGTCGTTACCGATCGAACGCTGGTGTTCCAGGAATTCGCCGGTGACGACGGCGCAAATCGTGTGCAGGCCAATGTCCTCGGGCCCCGATGAGCAACAACCGTCGCGGTAGAAGCCGGTGATCGGGTCGCTACCGCACGGCTCCAGAGGGCCGCCCAGTACGTTGCGGTCGGGCATGGGGCACAGTCTAGGGCGCCGTCACCTACCGTGAGGTATGACCGAGCGGAACCGTGAGCGGCTGTGGGGGCACATCGACGGCATCTATCGGCAGATCTGCGAGCACCCGTTCGTCACCGGCTTAACCAAGGGGACGTTGGGGCGCAACCAGTTTCGCTACTATCTGGTGCAGGACGCGCATTACTTGCGCGGTTATGCGAGGGCACTGGCGATCTGTGCGGCCAAGGCGCCGATCGAGTCAGAGCTGACGATGTTCGCCGAACACGCCGGCGCGGCGATCACCGCTGAAGCGGAACTGCACGCCGGGCTGCTGGCGGATCTGGGCCTCGACGTTGAGGCTGCCGCCGCACTGCCGATTGCCCCGACCACCCAGGCCTACACCAGCTACCTGCTGGCGGTCACCGCGTCCGGATCGTATGCAGAGGCTGTCGCCGCCGTGCTGCCCTGCTACTGGGTCTACGCCCGGGTGGGTGAACACCTGCAGCGCCACGGCTCACCGGAGCCGCTTTTTGCGCGCTGGATCGATACATACGCGGGCCAGGAGTACCAGGCGGTGGTCGAGGCGGTGCTTGCCGTCACCGACCGCATCGGTACACATCTGCCGGCAACGGAGTGGGAGCTGATGCGCCGGCATCTTCACACCGCCGCCCGCTATGAATGGATGTTCTTCGATGCCGCCTACCGGATGGAGGACTGGCCGGTGTGACCAAGTCTGGCTGAGGGGGTCACCTAGACTTTGGACCCATGACCTCTGCTGTCGCTGAACTGCTCGATTACGACGACGTCATCGCCCGCTTCGACCCGGTGCTGGGCCTGGAAGTGCACGTCGAGCTGTCCACGGCCACCAAGATGTTCTGCGGATGCTCGACGGCATTCGGCGCCGAGCCGAACACCCAGGTGTGTCCGGTGTGTCTGGGCCTGCCCGGTTCGCTGCCGGTGCTCAATGCCGCCGCGGTCGAATCGGCGATCCGGATCGGGCTGGCGCTGGGCTGCGACATCGCCTCCTGGTGCCGGTTCGCGCGCAAGAACTACTTCTACCCCGACCAGCCGAAGAATTACCAGATCTCCCAGTACGACGAGCCAATCGCCTTCAACGGCTACCTGGACGTACCGCTGGAAGACGGGTCGGTGTGGCGGGTGGACATCGAACGTGCACACATGGAGGAGGACACCGGCAAGCTCACCCACGTGGGCAGCGACACCGGCCGCATCGAGGGCGCCAGCGAATCCCTGGTCGACTACAACCGAGCCGGCGTGCCGCTGATCGAGATCGTCACCAAACCCATCACCGGCGCCGGTGATCGTGCCCCGCAGATCGCTCGGGCCTACGTGACCGCGCTACGGGATCTGCTGCGGGCGTTGGACGTTTCCGACGTGCGGATGGACCAGGGATCGATGCGCTGCGACGCCAACGTGTCACTGAAGCCCACCGGGGCAGCCGAATTCGGCATCCGAACTGAGACCAAGAACGTTAACTCGCTCAAGAGTGTCGAGGTGGCGGTGACCTACGAGATGCGACGCCAGGGCGCGGTGTTGACCGGCGGCGGCACCGTGGTCCAGGAGACCCGGCACTTCCATGAGGCCGGTTACACCAGCCCGGGCCGGGCCAAAGAGACCGCGGAGGACTACCGCTATTTCCCTGAACCCGACCTCGAGCCGGTGGCGCCATCCGCGGAGCTGGTCGCCGGGCTGCGAGAGACCATCCCGGAGTTGCCGTGGCTGTCCCGCAAGAAGATCCAGGAGCAGTGGGGCGTCTCCGACGAGGTTATGCGCGATCTGGTCAACGCGGGCGCGGTTGAGTTGGTGGCCGCCACCGTGTCGGCCGGAGCCTCCAGCGAGGCGGCCCGGGCCTGGTGGGGAAACTTCCTGGTGCAGAAGGCCAACGAGGCCGGCGTCGAACTGGACGCCCTGGCGATCACGCCGAAGCAGGTCGCCGCGGTGGTGGCGCTGGTGGATTCGGGCGAGCTGTCGAACAAGCTGGCCCGGCAGGTGGTCGAAGGGGTGCTCGCCGGCGAGGGAGAGCCCGCTCAGGTGATGGCCGACCGGGGCCTGGTTGTGGTGCGTGACGACTCGGTGATCCAGGCGGCGATCGATGAAGCCTTGGCCGCCAATCCCGATGTGGCCGAGAAGATTCGGGGCGGGAAGGTGCAGGCCGCTGGCGCTATCGTCGGTGCCGTGATGAAAGCGACCAAAGGCCAAGCCGACGCCGCCCGGGTGCGGGAGTTGGTGCTGGCTGCCTGCGGCGGGTAGTCGCGGCAGCCTCAGCCGGCGGTGGCGCCGCGAGTCTGCGGCAGCTGGCGGGAGCCCTGGTGGTCACGGTGGTCGAATATGAACTGCAGCCACCGAAAGTCGATCAACATTGCGTGGTCATCCTTTTCGCTCGTCGGGCGAGTATGCGGCGGCGGTGACGTTCTGCGTGAGTCACTGCTTTCGGCCCGTTGAAACCCAAGGTAAGCCCGATATTTAAGGCGTCCGGGCGGAGTCAGTAATACTTCTGTGAGAACTGACCGGTGTGGTTGGCGCTGGCCGGTCCCGTGGTAGTTAATCACCGGTTGGAAACGGGGCGGAGCCGAGCGGGCCTCAAACCTGAGACAAAACCATTACTCCTGTGGCTGTCTTCTTGGTGATTTCATAGCGTTTCGCGTCATGCGTTTGATCGTGTCGCGTCCCCGGATGAATCCGGTGCCGGTGTAGTGAGCCTGTCCCGTCGTAGTTTTCTTCAGGCCGGAATGGCCGCGGCCGCCGGCGCTGCCGCAGGTATGGGTTCCCGTTTGGCGCATGCCGAACCGGCGGCGCTGCTGGCGTCGAATCCAACCGGCACCACCTTGGATGTGGTCAGCACGCCGGGCATGGCCCAAGCGGGTGGCTACCGGCCGCTGGTTGCCGGCAGTGGGTGGCCGTTGTACATCCGCCAGGAGCTGGCCACCGCGGGCTCCGCGCGCGAGATGGCCCGCACCGCGTTGACGGCGTTCGTCCAAGTCACCGATCTGCACCTCACCGACGCGCAGAGTCCGGCCCGGTTCGAGTTCGTCCACCCGTTTATCTCGTCGGCCTACCGGCCGCACGAGACACTGACCACCCAGGGTGCGGTCTCGCTGGTGAAGCAACTCAATGCGCTTCCCGGCGGGCCGTTCACCGGCCGGCCATTCGATTGCTTGGTCTCCACCGGGGACAACACCGACAACAAAGAGCTGATCGAACTCGACTGGTTTCTGACGGTGATGTCGGGAGGGTCGATCACCCCCAACACCGGTGCACCGCATCGCTATGAGGGCGTGCAGGTACACGGCTCGTCGGACTACTGGTTGGCCGAGTCGCCCTATTGGGACAGCTACAAGGGCAAGGGATTTCAGCAGATTCCAGGTTTCCTGTCTGCTGCGATTTCTGCGCACGTCAGCCCGGGTCTGCGCATGCCCTGGTATTCGGTGGTGGGCAACCACGATGAGCAGCTGCTGGGCACCGTTCCCAACGGTCTGCTGGACTGGATGTACACGTCGCCGATCAAATTCGATCTGCCGCATAGCGATCCCTCGGCGATCGCCATTGCCAAGGCGCTGTGCGCCGATCCCTCACAGCTCGTCCCGATCCTGTTGCAGCTCAAGTCCGGTGGCCCGTTCCTGCCTGCAACGGTGGATCAGCGACGCGGGCCATTCACGTTGAGCCAGTATGTTCGTCGGCACTTCGAGCCCGCCATCACCGGTCCCGGACCGGTCGGGCATGGCTTCACGGACCCGGATGGGCCCACCTGGTACAGCTTCCAGGTGGCGCCTGGTGTGCTGGGTGTCGCGCTGAACACCACCAACGACTTCGGTTTGTCGGACGGCTCGATCAACGAAACCCAGCTAAGGTTCGTTCTGGCGGAAATCGATGCGCACCCAGACCAGTTGGTGATCCTGTTCAGCCACCACACCTCACGGACCATGAATATTGGCCTGCCGGATCCGAATCATCCTGGCGAGAAGCTCTATACGGGCGCATCGCTCGTCGCGGCACTGCTGGAGCGGCCGAATGTGATCGCATGGGTGAACGGTCACACGCACACCAACGAGATGATCCCGCACAAGGGCCCCACCCCGAAGCAGAGCTTCTGGGAGATCAACACGGCCAGCCACATCGACTATCCGCAGCTCGCCAGGATCATCGAAGTCACCGACAATCACGACGGCACGCTGAGCTTGTTCACCCCGCTGGTCGAGGCCCAGGCACCGTTCACCGCGGATCCCAGCGACCTCAGTCCCACCGGTCTGGCGAGCCTGTATCGCGAGCTGTCCTACAACGACCTGCACCGCAAAGACGCCCGCCTCGGCGCCGTGGCGGATCGCAACTGCGAGTTGCTGCTGGCTCATCCGCTGCACTGACGGCGCAACGCAGAAGTGGCCCCCTTCGCGGTGAAGGGGGCCACTTCTGTAGTGCAGGGTTCTACACGGACATACCGAAGATGTCGCTCGCCAGCGAGGCCATGGCGTCCTCGCCGCCCAAGGGGCTGCCCACGCCGTCCCAGCCGAGCGTCATGGCGATGATCTCCTGCAGGCTTTGCCACGCCCCCAGCAGCCCGACGCCTTGACCCTCAACCACCATTGGGAAGCCCATGAGGCCGGTGGTCAATCCCAGGCCGTTGATGATCGAGCCGCCGATGCCGGGGGAGCTGCCGTCGGAGACCTCGTTGATGAAGCCCTCGACGTCGGTGCCGGTGACGCCGGGCGACAGCAGCCCGCCGAAGGTGTAACTGAGCGCGGTGACGTCCAGGTCCGCCGGCAGCAGGCCGGCCTCGGTCAGGGTCGGCAGCAGCGCGTCCAGATTGATGGTGGCCCCGTTGAGGAGTCCACCGACCATGTTGGCAGGGATGTTAGCCACGTCCTGCAGTGCTGCGGTCCAGTCCGGGTCGTCGGCGGACAGCGCGGTGCTGATCTCGCTGACGCTGTTGCCGAGTGCCACCAGCGGGCTGATGGAAGGGCCGATAGCACCGATCAGCACCCCGCTAAGCGGTGACGCCAGGAAGGAGAGAATCGGCGTGAGCTGGTCGGTGCTGAGTGGGAAGTCGTCGGGCATGTACTGAGGCATCACCAGCGTGATCAGCGCCTGCAGCGCGTCATTGCTCAGCAGCAGTGGCGACATCGGCAGGTCAGTCGCCATGTTGGGCTGCACGATCGCCTCAAAGACGGCCTGCGGGTCGATCGACGTGCCATGCATCAGGTCGGCGATCAGCTGCTGCGTGGCGACTCCGGGCACCGCGGACATGTGGTCCCACAGTGTGCTGGCGTTGTCCTTGGCGGTGGCGAACACGTCCTGCCACGCGCCGAACGGGTCGAAGTCAGCGGTCAGCGCCACAGCGGAGTGCGTGGCGGTCAGGCCGGGCAGCGGAACGGTGACCGGGGTGGCGGCGACGGCGCCGGCGCCGATGAGCGCGACGCCTGCTGCGACCCACGGAGCGGGGGCGAAGTGGTGCATTGGTCTCCTAGTTACGTATGCGTGACAGCTGCCACGGCAACGAAAGGCTACTTGAAAGTAGATTATGCGCAAATCAACTAACTGCTAACAAAAGCCAAGGTCAGCCCAAGAATGCCCTAGGCGACCTGGGAATATGCCGATCGCAAGAAATTGATTAACAGATAATTCTCAGAAACTTCGTGCCGGGAGGAGGAAACGCGGCCGCTGCGAGTGGGCCAAAGTGGCGTCCAGGAGTCTGCGGTCGCGCGTGAATGGAGCCTCGAGCAGCGCCAGCTGCGACGCCGGTCAGGGGACGCGGTGCGGAGTCGGGCCCCTAGTCCTTGTCGTCGTTGGCGCGCGGGAACCCGCCACCGGACGGGAATAGTGGGAAGACCACGTCGTCCAGCTTCTCGGCATCCCCGGCGGTCTTGTTCACCGTCGCGCCCCAGACGTTGCCGTCCGGCGACATCTTGACGGCCCAGACATGGCCGTGGGTGTCTTGGCGCATGACCTCGGGCTCACTGGTGACAGATCCGGTGCCGGCCGCCAATCGCACGGCCACCGTTTGCTTGGTGTTGACCAGGTTGACCAGCACGATGCCATCCATCGCGGCGCAACCGGCTACGCCCGGCTTGTCCGGCCAGGTCCACACCGTCGACACCCGGGAATCCTTGGTGATGCGCTGCAACCGGTCGCCGCTTGGCGTTCGGTCGGTCACGTAAAGCGAGCCGTCGACATGGTCGATGCACAGCCCGCCGCCCGCGCCCATCCCGCTTAGCGCGGTGGTGGGCGCAGCTTGGCCGATGGTGGTGGGTTGCTCGATGCGCAGCACCTTCCCGGCGGTCGAGCCCGGATCGGCCGCCGCGGCAGGATTGCCCGCGTCGCCGGTCAAGACGACCAGGGTGGTCGGACTGGTGAAGATCAACGCACCGGTATTGCCAGTTGCGCCCTTGGGGATTCCGGTCAGGATGTCTTTGGGAACGTCACCGTCGGCGATCCGGATCACCCGGTTGTCAGTGGGCGTGCTGATGTAGGCGTACATCAACCGGTCCTGCGTGTAGGTCGGTGACAGCACGATGTCCATCAGACCGCCGTCACCGGCCGGGTCGACGCCGATGACCGTCTTCACCTTCGGTTCGGCGGACAGTGAGACTTCTTTGACCGCACCGGTGGTCCGCTCGGCGACGAGAGCCGATTTGCTGTCGCCATGCATTATCAGGCCGCTGGTGCTCTCGAGGCAGCCCTGCATCACGCCGGGGGCCGGGCATTGTTTCGGGAACGGATTGGCGGGCAGCGGTGGCGGCGGCGGGGGAGTCGTGGGGGGCGCCATTCCGCGCCGCGGCACGGTGGTGAACGGTTGAGACTGAGCGTCATCGAAATGTGCGCAGCCTGTCAGAACCAGGAGTGCCGCGCACAGTACGACAGGCACCCGGTGAACCACCCCGCGCATCCGCATGCCCGTCAGGTTACGGACACCGGGTCGGGTTTCGCCACGACGCCCACCCCAGGGCTGTACCGGGCTGGATTCGATTCGCTAACGAAGCCGTTCAAATCCCCAATCGTGCCGGGGTTGCCCTTACCCTTGCAGGGTGACGAGTCATGGTGAGGGCTCACACTGGCGTCGGCCGGGTGAGACTGCCGACGCAGGAAAAGGACGTCCCAAGTCGGCACGTCTGGTAGATCCGGAGGACGACATGCCATCACCGACCTACACCGGTGATTTCGAGACTGCGGCCATTCCGGCTTACGACCCCACCGGTACTCGTGCGGTGGGCACCGGCTACCACCCGCTGCCGTACGCGGAGCCGCAGGCTAACCCAGGCCGCGTCGGAGCTGCCACCGGCGCCGATGCCGATGAGCCGTTCCGGGTCCTGGACCGGCGGGGCACCCAAGATCTCGGTCTGCTGATCCTGCGGCTGGGCCTCGGTGTGCTGTTGGTGGCCCACGGGCTGCGTCAGCTGTTCGGGTGGTGGGGTGGTCAGGGGCTGGCCGACTTCAAGAGTTCTATCGCCGCGGCCGGCTACCAACACGCCGACATGCTGACCTACGCGGCCGGGGGCGGGCAGATCGCCGCCGGCCTATTGCTGGTGCTCGGACTGTTCACGCCGCTGGCAGCGGCCGGCGCGTTGGCCTATTTCATCAACGGAGTCCTCACCGGCGTCTCGTCGCACAACCAGGGCCGGTTCGACCTTTTCCTGCCCGACGGCCACGAATACCACGTCATTCTGATCGTGGTGGCGGTTGCGATCGTGTTGGTCGGCCCCGGACGGTACGGCCTCGATGGCGACCGCGGCTGGGCCCGGCGGCCCTTTATCGGATCCATCGCGGCCCTGGTTCTCGGCATTGCTGGGGGCATCGCGATGTGGGTGTTCCTCAACGGGGCCAACCCACTGGGCTAGCACGGCAGTGGCGAATCGCCGCCCTCCCGGCTAACGATTCAGCGATATGGGTTCGGCACTCGCCCGCCGCTGGCCTCGGTCAGCAGCGGCAGGGTGGCGAAACTTACCGCAGGCAACCGCACGGTCTCACCGTCGCGCAGGTGCGCCCGTGCCCAGGACCCGCGGCTGAATCCCAATCCGTCGATGGCATCCCAACCCATCGAGCGGCTGCTCGTCAGGGTCCGCACGGTGATCTGCTGCGCGTCGGCCACGGTTCGCCACCGGGCGACCAGCGCAGAGAGCAGGATCGGCAGCCCCATCAGGGGCGTGGTTACGGGCCAAGTCAACACGGGGATCAGCAGGCCGAGGGCCAGGAAGCCGACCGCGAAGTGGGCCATCGGCGAGATGCGGATCACCAAGGGTGCGGGATCGGGGGAGGGAGAGGCCACCCCCGCATGATGTCACCGCCGGCGTCGTCGGACCCGTTGGGTGGCGGGCAGCGCCGCGGTAAAAATAAATATTGACTACTTATTTTATGTGCTGCATGATGAACGCGTGTCGCCGACCAAACCCCGCCGAACCCAGGCGGAGCGCACCGCCGAGACTCGGCATGCGCTGCTCAACGCGACGCTTGACGCGCTGGTAGAGGTCGGTTTCAAGGGGACTACCACGACCGAGGTAGCCCGCCGTGCCGGCGTTTCGGTGGGGGCGCTGCAGGGACATTTCCCGACCAAGGTCGGCCTGCTGACCGCCGCCATCGAGTTCTCGCTGAACCGCCGCATCGAAGAGTTCGAGGTGTTGATGGCGGGGCTGGACCCGTCCGCCGACAAGCTCGACGAGGCCTTCGATCTGCTGTGGTCGATGTTTTCCGGTCCGACCTTCACCGCAACGCACGAGCTGTGGGTGGCGGCACGCACCGACCGGGAGCTGGCCCCGGCGGTCATCGAGACGGATCGGCAGTTTGCGGAAGCCTGCGAGCGGGTCTACGACCAACTGCTCGGCCCGGCCGACCCGGCCGATGTCGCCGTCCCGCGGTCGCGCATCGGCTTGCAGATGGCTTTCGTGCTGATGAACGGCCTGGCGATGTCACGGTCGATAGAGGGGCACGAACCGGTGGCCACCAACGAGATTCTTGACGCCTTCAAAATGCTGGTTCGACCACTGGCGACCGGCTTTGCAGACCCCCAACCCAAGAGAGAGCCATGACCACCAACGAGAACCGCCACCCGGCGGTGCAGCCGCGTCGCATCCGGTTCAACTACCCGGTGGCGTCCCTGAATCGCCACTTCGTTCAGGGTGACCTGGTGATGAGCCACATGATCGCGCACCTGTCGGCGGTGTTCCCGGAGGGCGAGGATTTCTTCATTCGCTCGGTGCGTCGCTACGCCGACCAGATCACCGACCCCGTTCTCAAAGATCAGGTCAAGGGATTCATCGGCCAGGAGGTCACCCACGGGCGCGAGCATCGTGCACTTAATGAGCGCCTGCATGAGATGGGTTACCCGACCCGCAGGATCGACCGGCTGGTGAACCGCCGCCAGGCGGTCATCGAACGACGGTTCTCTCCGCTGACCTGCCTGGCCATCACCGCCGCACTGGAGCATTTCACCGCGGTCTTCGCCGAGACCCTGCTCTCCGACGAGCGGGCGCAGGCTCTGCTCGGCACGACCGAAGTGCGGTCCATGCTGTTGTGGCATGCCATCGAGGAATCCGAGCACCGCTCGGTGGCGTTCGACGTGTACCGGGCGGTCGGCGGCGATGAGGCCCGCCGGATCAAGGTGATGAAGGTAATCCGGTTCACCTTTCCCCTTGCCGTCGTGGTGAACACCATCATCTCGCTCTTCGCAGACCGGGCTGCCTACAACCCGGTGCGAACCGTCCGCAGCTTTGCGAACCTGCGGCGATCGCCGTTCTTGACCCGCGCGGTCTTCCGCCGGCTGGCGGAGTACCTGCGTCCGGGCTTCCATCCCGATGACCAAGACAATGCAGCACTGCTGCAGCACTGGGAGGCGGAGCTGTTCGGCGAGCAGGGATCGCTGGTCGACCACCTCAACTGAGTGCTCGGTCATTTGACGCATGCTCGGTCCAGCGGCTACCGTCGTCTGCTATGGACAACGGCATGCTCGTAGTAGCCCACTGCGCGTTGGTTGTTGCCTGAACTTCCAACACCGACGCGCAACCCTCGTGCAGCAGCTGAGCTGGCGGGGGTTTTTTGTTGCCACCAGTCCCCAAAGACACAGTCGTCGAAGACAAAGAGGAAACCGTGAGCGCACCCACCACGCGACCGCCGGAGCGGTCGGCACCGTCGCAAGCCGCCAACGGGGCTTCGGCCTCGGACGCAGCTTCCGACAAGGCCAAGTCACCCGCCAAGCGAGTCCCGCCGGAGCAGATGACCGGCGCCCAATCGGTGATCCGGTCGCTGGAAGAACTCGACGTCGACGTGATCTTCGGTATCCCCGGCGGCGCGGTTCTGCCGGTCTACGACCCGCTCTTCGACTCGAAGAAGCTGCGCCATGTGCTGGTCCGCCACGAGCAGGGCGCCGGGCACGCGGCGAGTGGCTACGCGCACGCCACCGGACGGGTCGGGGTGTGCATGGCCACCTCTGGGCCCGGTGCCACCAACCTGGTCACCCCGCTGGCCGATGCGCAGATGGACTCCATCCCCGTGGTCGCGATCACCGGTCAGGTCGGTCGCCAGCTGATCGGCACGGACGCCTTCCAGGAGGCCGACATCTCCGGCATCACCATGCCGATCACCAAGCACAACTTCCTGGTTCGCAACGGTGACGACATCCCGCGTGCGCTCGCCGAGGCGTTCCACATCGCGGCAAGCGGACGGCCCGGAGCAGTTCTCGTTGATATCCCCAAGGATGTGCTGCAGGGCCAGTGCACCTTCGCCTGGCCGCCGCGGCTGGACCTGCCCGGTTACAAGCCCACCACCAAGCCGCACAGCCGGCAGGTCCGCGAGGCCGCCAAGCTGATCGCGGCCGCGAGCCGCCCGGTGCTCTATGTGGGCGGCGGAGTGATTCGTGGGGATGCCTGCGAGGAACTGGCCGAGCTGGCCGAGCTGACCGGCATCCCGGTGGTCACCACCTTGATGGCCCGCGGTGCGTTCCCGGACAGCCACCGTCAGCACCTGGGGATGCCCGGTATGCACGGCACGGTTGCAGCGGTGGCCGGGCTGCAGCGCTCGGATCTGCTGATCACCCTGGGCGCCCGATTCGACGACCGGGTCACCGGCCAACTGGATTCGTTCGCCCCGGATGCCAAGGTGATTCACGCCGACATCGACCCCGCCGAGATCGGCAAGAACCGGCACGCCGACGTCCCGATCGTCGGTGACGTCAAGGCCGTCATCACCGAACTGCTCGAGGTACTGCGCCACGAGAAGACGCCGGGCTCCCTCGATCTCGCCGACTGGTGGAGCTACCTCGACGGGGTTCGCTCGACCTACCCGCTGAGCTACGGACCGCAGAGCGACGGCAGCCTGTCGCCGGAGTTCGTCATCGAGACGCTGGGTCGCATCGCCGGACCCGACGCGCTCTATGTTGCCGGCGTCGGCCAGCACCAGATGTGGGCCGCGCAGTTCGTGAAGTATGAGAAGCCGCGCACCTGGCTGAACTCCGGGGGCCTGGGCACCATGGGCTTCTCGATCCCGGCGGCCATGGGCGCCAAGATGGGCCGTCCGGACGCCGAGGTGTGGGCGATCGACGGCGACGGCTGCTTCCAGATGACCAACCAGGAGTTGGCCACCTGCGCGATCGAGGGCATCCCGATCAAGGTTGCGCTGATCAACAACGGCAACCTGGGCATGGTGCGGCAGTGGCAGACCCTGTTCTACGGGGAGCGCTACAGCCAGACCGACCTGGCCACCCACTCGCACCGCATCCCCGACTTCGTGATGCTGGCCGAGGCGCTGGGCTGTGTCGGATTGCGTTGCGAGCGTGAGGAAGACGTCGAAGACGTGATCAAGGCGGCCCAGGCAGTCACGGATCGCCCGGTGGTGATCGACTTCGTCGTCGGCGCGGATGCGCAGGTGTGGCCGATGGTGGCCGCCGGCACCAGCAACGACGAGATCCAGGCTGCACGCGGCATCCGTCCGCTATTCGACGACGAGAACAACGAGGGGCACGCGTGATGGCGACAGGTTGGAAGACCCACACGCTCTCGGTGCTGGTCGAGGACAAGCCCGGCGTGCTGGCGCGGGTGGCGGCCCTGTTCTCCCGCCGCGGCTTCAACATCGAGTCGCTGGCCGTCGGCGCCACCGAGACCAAGAACATGTCGCGGATGACGATCGTGGTCTCGGTGGAGGACACCCCGCTCGAGCAGATCACCAAGCAGCTCAACAAGCTGATCAACGTCATCAAGATCGTCGAGCAGGAGGAGGACAACTCCGTCTCCCGCGAGATTGCGCTGATCAAAGTCCGTGCCGACGCCAGTACGCGCGGACAGATCGTCGAGGCGGTGAACCTGTTCCGCGCGCGCGTGATCGATGTCTCTCCGGAGTCGTTGATCATCGAGGCCACCGGCACGCCGGCCAAGTTCGATGCGCTACTGCGGGTGCTGGAGCCCTATGGCATCCGCGAAATCGTCCAATCGGGTCTCGTATCGTTGTCTCGCGGTCCGCGCGGCATCGGCACGACCAAATAGTCCCCCAGAAAAAGCCAGAAAAGATAGTAAGGAAGAAAACCAGTGGCAGTTGAGATGTTCTACGACGACGACGCTGACCTGTCGATCATCCAGGGCCGCAAGGTCGGCGTGATCGGTTACGGCAGCCAGGGGCATGCGCACTCGCTGAGCTTGCGCGACTCCGGTGTGCAGGTGAAGGTGGGCCTCAAGGAAGGGTCGAAGTCGCGCGCCAAGGTCGCCGAGCAGGGTCTAGAGGTCGACACCCCCGCCGAGGTGGCCAAGTGGGCGGACGTGATCATGCTGCTTGCCCCCGACACCGCCCAGGCTGAGATCTTCACTAACGACATCGAGCCGAATCTGGTGGCGGGCAACGCGCTGTTCTTCGGCCACGGTCTCAACATCCACTTCGGCCTGATCAAGCCGGCCGCCGACATCACCGTCGGGATGGTCGCGCCTAAGGGCCCCGGCCACCTGGTGCGCCGGCAGTTCGTCGACGGCAAGGGTGTGCCCTCGCTGATCGCGGTTGCGCAGGACCCCAACGGCGAGGGCGAGGCGCTGGCGCTGTCCTACGCCAAGGGCATCGGCGGCACTCGGGCCGGCGTCATCAAGACCACCTTCAAGGAGGAGACCGAGACCGACCTGTTCGGTGAGCAGGCCGTGCTGTGCGGTGGCACCGAAGAACTGGTCAAGGCTGGTTTCGAGGTGATGGTCGAGGCGGGCTATGCCCCGGAGATGGCCTACTTCGAGGTGCTGCACGAGCTCAAGCTGATCGTCGACCTGATGTATGAGGGTGGCATCGCCCTGATGAACTACTCGGTGAGTGACACCGCGGAGTTCGGCGGCTACCTGTCCGGTCCGCGGGTGATCGACGCCGACACCAAGCAGCGGATGCGCGACATCCTGTCCGACATCCAGGACGGCACCTTCGTCAAGCGCCTGGTGGCCAACGTCGAGGGCGGCAACAAGGAACTCGAAGGTCTGCGCAAGGAGAACGCCGAGCACCCCATCGAGGTCACCGGCAAGAAGCTGCGCGACCTGATGAGCTGGGTGGACCGGCCCATCACCGAGACCGCCTAGCAGGTCCGTCGTCACGCGCCGAGCGTGTACTCAGTGCGAGTTTTCGTTTGATTTCTCGCGCTGAGTACACGCTCGGCGTCGTCGGAGGCTAGGGAGCCAGGCTCGGTAGCCGGTCAATCCCAAACTCGCGTCGCAGTACGGTGCGCGCGGCGTAGTAGCCGGCCATTCCGTGCACGCCGGCGCCCGGCGGCGTGGCTGCTGAGCACAGGTACACCCCGGGAATCGCTGTGGCCCAAGGGTTTACCCGAGGCGTTGGCCCGGCCAGCGCCCGCCACGCGCTGTTGCCTCCGGCGGAGATATCGCCGCCGACGTAGTTGGCGTTGTGGTCTGCCAGCCGGGCTGCGGGCACGGATCGCACCGCGACCACGATGTCGCGGAAGCCGGGGGCAAATCGCTCGATGCCTGCCGTCACGGTCTCGGCCTGATCGACGGTCGAGCCGGCCGGAACGTGGGCATAGGCCCACATCGGGCGGCGTCCAGCCGCATCGATGCGAGACGGATCGACCAGATGCGGTAGCGCCGCCAAGATCATCGGCTGTGGTGCGTGCCGACCGGCGGCGATCGCAGCTTCGGCCTGGGCCATCTGTTTGCGGTCGCCCCCGAGATGCAGCGTGGGCGCCTGCGCTAGGCGCGGATCGCTCCACGGCACCTCATCGGAGAGCACGAAGTCGACCTTGGCGGCCGCAGAGCCGAACCGGTAACGGCGCAGTGCCTTCGCATACCGGGCCGGTAGCGCGTCCCCGTAGATCGGCAGCAACTCGGTCGGGGCGGTGTCGAACAGCACCACGCCACGGGGCGGTTTTCTCACCGGGTAATCGGTGGCCAGCTGGCCACCGTGCGCGGTTAGGTCCGCGATGAGTGCACCGGTGATCGCCTGGCTGCCGCCGACCGGGATGGGCCAGCCGACCGTATGGCCAAGCGTCGCCAGCATCATGCCCGCGCCGGCCGAGGTCACCGACGGCAATTGCGAGATCGTGTGCGCGGCCACCCCGGTGTAGAGGGCGCGGGCATCGTCGCCGGACAGCGTCGCGTTCCAAGCCGGGCCGGCCTGCTCGGCCATCCGCAGCCCAAGCCGGGCGACCGTCGCGATCCCGGACGGGACGGACCGTTTGTCGCCCAGCAGAAACTTCACTACGGCTTGGCTGTTGGCGACCAGTGGGCCGAGCAGCCGTCGCCAGGAAGGACCGTGCTCCAACTCTGCGCAGGTGCGGTCCAGGTCCCGGTAGGCGATTGCTGCTGGCCGGTGATCAAGCGGATTGGCATAGGAGATCTCCGGCGACGTCAGCTGCACACCGCGGGCGGCCAGATCGAACTCGGTGAAGAACGGCGACGCCAATCCGAGCGGGTGCACTGCTGAGCAGATGTCATGGGCGACGTCACTGAATTCCGGATCGGCGGCGGTGCGGGCGCCGCCGCCGAACGTGGGCTGGGCTTCCAGGACCTGAACCGACAGACCCGCGCGGGCACAGATGACGGCGGCAGCTAGGCCATTGGGTCCACTACCGACGACGGTGACATCCATCCGTCGATAGTAGGGAGCGACCCGCGCTATGCGGCCAAATCGGGGCGCACCCCCAGCACCGGCTGCCGAACGCCGCCGTTGTCGAATTCGGGGCACCACGGCCGGTGGCCGCGCTCGTCTGGCCACACCAGCTGCAACGCCCGCACACTGCGGCCGTAGAACGCGATTGCCACGTTCATGTGCGCGTCCGGATGCTCCACCGCAACCACGGCTATCAGCTGACCGTCGGGTCCCTCGATCCATTCGCCGGGCAGCGGTCGTCCGCCCCTCAGCAGGTAGGCGGCCACACCGTTGAGCAACCGGGCGGTTTTCTCCGGCGGCAGACCCGTCACCAGCAACTCAGGTAGGCCGTGTTCATGCAAGCCGACCGTGTAGGCGTACGGTGCGTGGTCACTCTCCACGTATTGCACCGCCCAACCGTGTTTGTCCACCATGGCGCGAATGGCATCCAGCCACTGCTCGACGGTGCTGTCCGGGTGATCGCATTTCCAGCACATAGGTGTGCCCCTTCCTTCGAGTCGAATTGACCTCAGGGTGCGCCGACGGTCCGACAAGAAATGGGCGTCGCGTCGCGAGATCGAACTCAGGCAGGTGAAATCGGCAGCGCTCGCCTCAGTGCAATCTCGGGACGGGCGGCGGCCCGCTGCGCCCGGCTCCGCCGCGCTTGCGACCGGCGCTGTGCTGGTGGTGGCCGGCCCGTCCCCCGCAAGCGGGAGGTGCCCCCAGCGCCCGGCTCCGCCGCGCTTGCGACCGGCCACTAGGCTGTCCGGGTGACTCTGCCCGTGGTTTTGATCGCTGACAAACTCGCCCAATCCACCGTCGCCGCCCTCGGCGACCAGGTCGAGGTTCGCTGGGTGGACGGCCCGGACCGGGAGAAGCTGCTGGCCGCGGTACCGGAAGCCGACGCGCTGCTGGTGCGCTCGGCCACCACCGTCGACGCCGAGGTCCTCGCGGCCGGCACCAAGCTCAAGATCGTGGCGCGCGCCGGGGTCGGCTTGGACAACGTCGACGTGGAGGCTGCCACCGCCCGAGGTGTGCTGGTGGTCAACGCCCCGACCTCGAACATCCACAGCGCCGCCGAGCATGCGATCGCGCTGATGCTCGCCGCTGCCCGCGAGATCCCCGCCGCCGACGCCTCGCTGCACGGCAAACAGTGGAAGCGGTCGTCGTTCTCGGGCACCGAGATCTACGACCACACCGTCGGCGTGGTCGGCCTGGGGCGCATCGGGCAGCTGGTCGCGGCGCGGCTGGCCGCGTTCGGCGCCCACATCGTCGCCTACGACCCGTACGTGTCGGCGGCCCGCGCCGCCCAGCTCGGCATCGAGCTGCTCAGCCTCGACGAGCTGCTCGGCCGCGCCGACTTCATCTCCGTGCACCTGCCCAAGACGCCCGAGACCGCGGGGCTGATCGGCAAAGAAAACCTGGCCAAGACCAAGCCCGGGGTGATCATCGTCAACGCGGCCCGCGGCGGGCTGATCGACGAGGCGGCACTGGCCGAGGCGATCACCAGCGGCCATGTCCGGGCCGCCGGCCTGGACGTATTCGCCACCGAACCGTGCACCGACTCGCCGCTGTTCGACCTGCCGCAGGTGGTGGTGACCCCGCACCTGGGCGCATCGACCGCCGAGGCGCAGGACCGGGCCGGCACCGACGTCGCCAAGAGCGTGAAGCTGGCGCTGGCCGGGGAATTCGTTCCCGACGCGGTCAACGTCGGCGGTGGCGCAGTCAGCGAGGAAGTCGCACCCTGGCTGGACCTGGTGCGCAAGCTCGGCCTGCTGGCGGGTGCGCTCTCCGACGGGCTGCCGGTGTCGCTGTCGGTACAGGCACGCGGCGAACTGGCCTCCGAAGACGTTGGGGTGCTGCGCTTGTCGGCGCTGCGCGGCCTGTTCTCGGCGGTCATCGAAGACCCGGTGACCTTCGTCAACGCGCCGGCCCTGGCCGCCGAACGCGGTGTCGACGCCGAGATCGGCACCGCCACCGAAAGCCCCAACCACCGCAGCGTCGTCGAGCTCAAGGCGGTCAGCGCCGAGGGCGCAACCGTCACGGTTGCAGGCACGCTGTCGGGCACCCAGCAGGTGGAGAAGATCGTCGAGATCAACGGCCGGCACTTCGACCTGCGGGCCCAAGGCGTCAACCTGATCATCAACTACTCCGACCAGCCCGGCGCGCTCGGCAAGATAGGCACTCTGCTGGGCTCGGCGGGCATCAACATCCACGCCGCGCAGCTGTCCGAAGACGCCGAAGGCCCCGCGGCCACCATCCTGCTGCGGGTCGACCGCCAGGTGCCCGCCGACGTGCAGTCGGCGATCACTGCTGCAGTCGGCGCCAACAAGATTGAAGAGGTAGACCTGACATGAGCCTCAAGCTTGCTGTCATTCCCGGCGACGGGATCGGCCCGGAGGTCATCGCCGAGGCCGTCAAGGTGCTCGACGCGGTGCTCCCGGGCACTGAGAAGACCGAATATGACCTGGGCGCCAAGCGCTATCACGCCACCGGCGAGGTCCTGCCGGACTCGGTGCTCGACGAGATCCGCGGCCACGACGTGATCCTGCTCGGCGCGATCGGTGACCCGTCGGTGCCGTCGGGTGTGCTGGAGCGTGGCCTGCTGCTGCATGCCCGCTTCGCCCTGGACCACCATGTCAACCTGCGTCCCAGCCGGTTGTACCCCGGGGTGGCGAGCCCGCTGGCCGACCCGCCGGAGATCGACTTCCTGGTGGTGCGCGAAGGCACCGAGGGTCCCTACACCGGCAACGGCGGGGCGCTGCGGGTCGGCACCCCCCACGAGGTCGCCACCGAGGTCAGCGTCAACACCGCGTTCGGGGTGGCCCGGGTGGTCCGATTCGCCTTCGAGAAGGCCCGCGCCCGGCGTAAGCACCTGACCCTGGTGCACAAGAACAACGTGCTGGCCTACGCGGGGTCGCTGTGGACCCGTACGGTAGCCGAGATCGCCAAGGACTACCCCGACGTCGAGACCGCCTACACCCACGTCGACGCCGCCACGATCTACCTGGTCACCGACCCCGGTCGGTTCGACGTGATCGTCAGCGACAACCTGTTCGGCGACATCATCACCGACCTCGCCGGTGCTGTCTGCGGCGGGATCGGACTGGCGGCCAGCGGCAACATTGATGCCACCGGCGCCAACCCGTCAATGTTCGAGCCGGTGCACGGCAGTGCACCCGACATCGCCGGGCAGGGCATCGCCGACCCGACCGCGGCCGTGACCTCGGTGGCCATGCTGCTCAACCACATCGGCGAGCACGAGGCTGCGGCCCGAGTTGACGCGGCCGTCGAGCAGCACCTGGCCACCCGCGGTGGACAGAAGCTGTCGACCGTCGCCACCGGAGACCGGATTTTGAGCCTGCTCTAGGCGATCGCCTCTCGACAATGAACGCGGTGCGGCCCAACTCGGTTGGGCCGCACCGCGTTTGTTGTCAGAGTTCGTCCAAGAACGGGATGCTGATGCCGAAATCGCCCAGGACCGACGCAAGTGTCTCGACTGTCGTACCCAATTCGATGGCACCCACCTGGGTGACTCCGGCGACGAAGGTTCCGGCGGCCAGGCCCAATCCGGTCAGCGGGTCGTCGAGGTTGCTCAGCAGGATGTTTGCCACCTGAGTCGGCACCGTGATCGCCAAGGTCGTCAGGCTGTCGGCAGCCGGCAGCAACAGCGAATACAGCTGGGCGAACGCACCGGTGAGTGTGTTGATGAAGTCCATCGGCGAGGAGAACAGGTCCGTTGGTGCGGTGCCGGAATCGGAAATGCCGGTGAACAGTGACGACGGGTTCGACAGCAGGTCGTTGATATCTTGGACGAAGGCGTTGAAGCCCTGCTCGGCGGCAGGACCGAGATTGTTGAGCGCCACCATCACCTGTTCCCAGCGCGGGAAGATCCCGAAACCGGTGGGCACGTTGGCTGTTCCCTCGTCCCAGCCGTCATTGTTCGGGTTGTCGTAGCCCAGGTTGACCAGCTGTGTCAGTACCGGATTCAGCAGGTCGGCCAGCGGCTGGCCCAGGACCGGAAGCATCCGCAGGGGCAGCAGCAACGGCAGTTCGTCGTGGGGAATCATGTAGTAGGTGGTGACGCCGTCGTAGTCCGCGGTGGTCCCCACTTGGATGGCGTTGTCGACCTGTTCAGCGGTCAGTTCGGAATACAGCGGGTGCACGAAGAGCTCACCCAGCTCCGCGTTGAGGACCGACAGAATGTTCAGCGGGTACTTAGGGAAGTCGGCGAAGCCGTCGTACTCCAGTGAGTAGATCGAGGTCTCGTACGGGGTGTCCGGTGGGGCGTAGCCGGCGAACGTGGTTTGGAACGCCGGGATCGTCATCCCGAACCGCTCGAAGAGGCCGCCGTCGGGATTGGTGACCGCACCCGTCAACAGGAACTTCACCGCATCGGCGGGTACGCCCTCGTCCTGCAGTTGAGTCATCAGGTTCGCGGCGATCGCCGTGCTCTGGGAGTAGCCGGAGACCACGACGGTGTTGCCGGCGGCGACGTTGTCGGTGACGTACTGGTGCACCATCGCAGTGCCCTGAGCCACCGAAACATCGAGCGGCAGGCTCTTGATGCCGGAGAAGATCGGTTGGGCGCCCTCCGGTGTGAACACCGGAACGCTGAGGGCGCCGGGCAGCATACGTTGGATGTACAGCTCGTCCATGTTCTCGACGTAGCCCGGGGTCTGTTGCGGCAATGGCATACCGCTGCCGCCGACGATCAACCCCACCAGATTGTTGGGGGAGTCGACCACGTAGCCGCCGCCGGTTGACGTGAGCTGTACTGCCGGCAGTGCGGCGGCAAGCGAGGGCCCTGCTACCGAGCTGACGGCGATCAGGCCGGCTCCCACCAGGGCCACCCCGGCCGTCGCATAGGGACGAAGCGTTGACGACACAAACATCTCCTTACTGGGCCACGGGCGCAAAGCGAAAAGAGCGCACATGAAAAAAACTGATCTGACTGTGATGGAAACCTAATAATCTAGAGTGGCTCCCGGTCGGAGCAAGATAATTTCCTACCAAAACAACCGGATTCTTGGTGCAATTTGCCCTCACCGGTTAGGCTCCGCCGAATGTGGGAGCGGCCGTCGGCGCGGGTATGCGAGCTGATGCGGCAGGGCGCAGAGTTGATGGTCAACGTGCCGGAGCCGCAGCTCGGTGAGCTGGACCGGGCCATCCTTGCCTCCGAGCACATGCAGGGTATCGGGAGCGACCCGGTGCTTGCCGACGCGATCCGCCGCAACAATCGATCAAACCTCTTGCACTGGGCGGCCGCCAATATCAGTCGTCCTGGCGAACCGGTTCCGCCGAACACCAGAGAACCGCTCGCTATTGCTCGAGACTTGATTCGGCGCGGAATCGACATCCCGTGGTCGGTGGATGCCTACCGGCTTGGACAGAACGCGGCGTGGCGGTTCTGGATGCGGTTCGCGTTTCGGTTGACGTCGGATCCCGACGAACTGCACGAGCTGCTCGACGTGTCCGCGCAGTCGATTGGATCGTTCATCGACGCCACGGTCACCGAGGTCTACCGCCAGATCCAGAGCGAGCGCGAAGAGCTGACCGGGGGGACGCACGCCGAACGCCGGCAGGCCGTCGCGCTCATCCTCGACGGGGCGCCGGTCGATCGGCGGCATGTCGAGACTCAACTGGGCTACCGCCTCGATCAGCACCACACCGCAGCGGTGATCTGGGGTACCGAGTCGGAGACCACGCTCGCGGACCTAGACCGCGCCGCGGAGGTTTTGACCGGCGGTCCGAGCAGCCGGCCATCGCTGTCGATCGTGGTCAGCTCCGCGACCCGCTGGACATGGTTGCCGGGCGTCGAGGGGCCGGACCTGACCCGCCTGGCCGACGCGGTCCGGGACCTGCCCGGGATCCGCATCGCAGTGGGGCCCACGGAATCGGGGATAGAGGGCTTCCGGCGCAGTCACTTCGATGCGATCACTGCTCAACACACGATGGCGCGATCCAACTCTCACCAGCAGGTCGCCCGGTTCACCGACGTTGAGCTGATCGCGCTGATCACCGCCGATCCCGAACGGGCCGATCGTTTCGTCAAGCACGCGCTCGGAGATTTCGAGTCAGCTGACGAGGAGCTCCACCGTGCCGTGCTCACCTTCATCGGCGAGCAGTGCAACGCTTCCCGGGCGGCCGCGCGCCTGTATACACATCGAAACACCTTGCTGCGCAGGGTTTCTAGGGCAGATGAACTGTTGCCCAGGCCACTGGAAGAGAACAGCGTGCATATCGCGGTCGCATTGGAAGCCCTGCTCTGGCGTTAGCCGAAATCGACGGGCAATCTCGCCGCAAGGTCAGCGATGGTGGTGCCGAAGGTTTCGCGTGCCCGGATCGTTCCGGTAGCCGTGTCGATATCAATGATGGCGTGCTCGGTGTAGACCCTGCTGACGCAACGCAGACCGGTCAGAGGGTAAGTGCACGACGGAACCAGTTTGGCGGCACCGTCCCTGGTGAACAGATCCATCATCACGAAGACCTTCTTGGCACCGATCGCCAAGTCCATTGCTCCTCCGACGGCCGGGATCGCGCCCGGTTCCCCGGTATGCCAGTTGGCCAGGTCGCCGTTCTGGCTGACCTGTAAGGCTCCCAGCACGCACACGTCGAGGTGTCCGCCGCGCATCATCGCGAAGGAGTCGGCGTGATGGAAATAGGAGGCCCCGGGCATCTCGGTCACCGCGATCTTGCCGGCATTGGTGAGATCGGGATCGACGTCGTCGCCCGGTGCGGCGGGCCCCATGCCCAGCATGCCGTTTTCGGTGTGCAGTATCACCGCGTCGTCGGGTGATAGGTGATCGGCGACCAGTGTGGGCTGCCCGATGCCGAGATTGACATAGGAGCCCGCCGGGATATCCCGGGCGATGACGGCGGCCAGTTCGTCGCGGGTCAGGGGGCCGCGATCAACATGCTCAACTGTGGTGGCTGGCGTCCGCGTCACGAGCTCGTCTCCAGGATCCGATCGACGTAGATGCCCGGAGTGACGATCGCTTCGGGATCCAGCTCGCCGGTGTCGACGACACGGGACACTTCAGCGACCGTCAGCGCCGCAGCGGTAGCCATCACCGGGCCGAAGTTGCGGGCGGTCTTGCGATACACCAGATTGCCCGCGCGATCACCGACGTAGGCGCGGATCAATGCGACATCCGCGTGGATGGGGTACTCCAGCGCGTAGTCCCGCCCGTTGATGGTCCGAATCTCCTTGCCCTCGGTGAGCAGCGTGCCCACTCCGGTGGGGCAGTAGAACGCTCCGATACCCGCACCGGCAGCGCGGATGCATTCGGCGAGGTTGCCTTGTGGTACCAGTTCCAGCTCAATCTTGCCGTCGCGATATAGGCCGTCGAACACGTAGGAATCCGACTGGCGGGGAAACGAACAGATGACCTTGCGGACGCGGCCGGTGGCCAGCAGCGCTGCCAGTCCGATATCAGCATTGCCTGCGTTGTTGCTGACTATGGTCAGATCGCGGGCTCCCTGGGCGATCAGTGCATCGATCAGCACGGTGGGAAGGCCTGCCAAGCCGAATCCGCCTACCAAAACCGTTGCGCCGTCGGCGACTCCGGATACCGCTTCGGCGGCGGTGTCACAGACTACGGCACGGCTCACCGTTCGCCCTCTGAGTTGTCGTGGTCGGCCAGCACCTGTGCGGCGATGCGGAACGCGGTATTGGCATCGGGTACACCGCAATAGATGGCGGTCTGCAACAGCACCTCTTTAATCTCGTCGTTGGACAGGCCGTTGCGGCGCGCCGCGCGCAGATGCATGGCCAGCTCCTCATGGTGGCCCCGAGCCACCAGGGCGGTCAGGGTGACGATCGAGCGACTGCGTCGGTCGAGGCCGTCTCGGGTCCAGATGTTGCCCCACGCGTAACGGGTGATCAGGTCTTGAAAGTCGGCGGTGAACTCGGTGGTGCGTGCGATCGTGCGGTCGACGTGTTCGTCGCCCAGGACCTGTCGGCGCACCGACATTCCCGAGGTGTAGACCGGATCCGGCACCATCAGATGGGAGAGAATGAGGTTGACCGTCGCGTTGGGGGCCTCGACCGGTGCAAGGTGGCCGACATCGTCGAGCACCACCAGGCGGCCGTGTTGGACACCGGAAGCGATGCGCCCCAGCAGCTCCGGGGGAGTAGCGCCATCATGGGAACCGGCAATGGCCAACACCGGTGCAGCGATCTGACCGAGTCGTGCGGTGACATCGAAGTCGGCCAGTGCCTCGCAGGCTTGGGCATACGATTCGTCGTCGGCGCCGCGCAACGCATCAACCAGTGCCGCCACCAGCTCCGGCGCTCGATCGATGAAACCGGGTGCGAACCAGCGCTGCAGGGAAGCCTCGACGACCGCGCCGGTGCCCGATGTGCGCACGGTGTCCGCACGTGTCGCCCAGTCCTCGGTTCGGCCGACGGCGGCGCCGGTGCATTGCAGCGTGGCACTCGACACCCGTTCGGGGGCATCCAGCAGCAACTGCAAGCCGACCGCGCCACCGATCGAATTGCCGGCGTAATGGAACGCCGCGCGCGGTGCGATCTCGTCAACCAAGGCCAGCACGCCTGCCGCCAGGTCCGGCATCCGGAAGGGAGCTCCTGGACTACGACCGTGGCCGGGAAGGTCCCACGCGACGACGCGCAGCCGCTCGGCGAGCTGTTCAGCGGCCAAGCCCCACAGCGCGGTTGCGGAGGTCCCGAGCGATGGCCCGAGCACGATCAGGTCCGCGTTCGGCGGGCCGCCGAAGTCGGTGCCGACCAGCCGCGGCACGCTCATGTTGCCTCCAAGTGGTGGTGCGCGCGCTGCAGCACTGCATCGATGAGATGGCTTGCTGCCCCGGTGTAGTCGCCCCGAGTGGCTTTCCCGGTGAGTTCGGTCATCGCGCGCTGCTCACCGAGCAGGTCGCCCGCGGCGGCGAGATTCGTCGTGGCGCGATCGGTGTCGATGACCAGATTAGCCAGCAGATCTGTTGTCTGCGCGGCAGCTACGACGGTATAGCGGGACAAGGTCCGCAGGGCCGCCCATTCGGCATGCCAGCCGCCGTCGGAACGCTCATCGATGCTGCCCGCTGACGCGGCGTGCAAGCTGGCGGCCAGCGGCGGTGCCACCAAGCCAGCACGGCGGATCAGTACGGACAACACCGGATTGTTCTTGTGCGGCATCGTCGACGAACCGCCGCCGCGGCCCTCGGCCAATTCAGCGATCTCGGGCCTACTGCTCATCGCAACGTCATTGGCGATGTGGGACCAGGCGTCGCAACATGTCACCAGTGCGTCGCCGGCGCGGGTGATGACTGAGCGAGTGGTGTGCCACGGCGGGCCGTCAGCAAGGCCAAGGGTTGCGGCCAATCGTCCGGACAGGCTCATGGCATCGGTGGGTGAACCGGCTAACTCGGTGGCAGCGGCCAGAGTTCCCGCGGCGCCGCCGACCTGCACCGAAAGCCGCGGTAGTACGGCGACACAGTCGGCGCCGTCCAAAAGTCCGGTCAGCCAGTTGGCAAACTTCATGCCGACTGTGGTGGGCAACGCGGGCTGCGTCAAGGTGCGGGCAAGCATGGGGCTGTCACGGTAGGTCGCGGCCAGCGCGGCCAGGGTGCGTACTTGGGTGCTGAGCTCGTGGCGAACCCGATCCAATGCGTCTCGCAGGCAGAGCATCAGCGCGGTGTCGACGACGTCCTGGCTGGTTAGACCGCGATGTAGCCAGCGTGCCGGTTCGCCACCGGTGCGTTCGCGGAGTAACTCGAGCAGGCCCGGCACCGGGTTGCCGGTGATCTCGGCAGCCACGGCCACCGCCTCCATGTCCGCTGCCGAGATCGTCCTTGCCAGGTCGGTCCGCGCCGAGGCCGGCGCGGTACCGGCGTCGACAAGCACATCGAGCCAGGCACTTTCGACCCGCAGCATCGCAGCCAGGTACGCCGCGTCGCTGAAGATCGGCCCGGCCCGGTGGTCGCCGGGCCACAACAAGTCGGTCATGGTTGCCCCCGATAGCGCAGGAATACCGTCTCGTCGGCGCCCTGCAGCCTGATGTCGAACCGAAAGCCACCCTCGTCGGGCACCGCGATGAGGGTATGGCGACGCTCAGCCGGCACGGAATTCAGCAAGCGATCTGCATGGAGGCGATCGCCGGGCAGATAGGCACGGGTGAACAACCGGTTCAGCAGGCCGCGGGCAAACACGGCGACGGTGATGAATGGTGTCGACTGGTGGAGCGCACCAGGTTTCACCGTCGTGAAGCTGTAGTGGCCATTGGTATCTGTCGCGGCGCGTCCCCACCCGCTGAAGGTATCGCCGTCGCGGCGAAGCGAACTGGACGTTGGCACGGCGCCGCCCGCATCGGCCTGCCAGATCTCCAACAGCGCGTCGGGAACGGGCGCCCCGACGCCATCGGTGACGGTGCCGTGTAGCCCGATGGCACCGGTCGAGCCAGGGCGTACGAGCTCGTTGCCGTGTTCGAACGGCAACGCATAGCCGAAGAACGGTCCGATGGTCTGCCCGGGCGTGGCCGTCAGCTCAGTCATCGTGATCCTCGAACGGCGTTGCGGCTGGGCCGGTGAGCACGATGTCCCACCGGTATCCGGTGGCCCATTCGTGACTGGTGATGTCGTGGTCGTAGACCGCGACGAGCCGGTCGCGGGCTTTCTGGTCGGTGATCGATTGATAGATCGGGTCCAACGCGAACAGCGGGTCGCCGGGGAAGTACATCTGAGTGATCATCCGCTGCGCGAAATCAGTTCCGAACAAGGAAAAGTGGATGTGCGCGGGCCGCCAGGCGTTGTGGTGGTTGCGCCAGGGGTAGGGGCCGGGCTTGATCGTTGTGAACCGGTAGAACCCGTCGTCGTCGGTGAGGCATCGCCCCGCTCCGGTGAAATTGGGGTCCAACGGTGCGGAATGCTGATCCCCCTGGTGGATGTAGCGTCCGCTGGCGTTGGCCTGCCAGATCTCGACGAGTTGGCGGCGTGCCGGCCTGCCATTGCGGTCGACGATCCGGCCGGTCACCACGGTGCGCTCACCGATCGGTGTGCCCGTGTGCTGGGCCGTCAGATCGGCGTCCAGCAGGGCGACGTCGTCCTGGCCGAAACAGGGTGCCTGCAGTTCGGCGGCCTCTGGGTCTGCCAGGAGTAGGGCGTTTTTGGGATGCCGAAGCACGCTGCTGCGGTACGGCGGATAGTCGAGCCTGGGCTGGGTTTCCTCGAGGCCCGCATGCCGGTAATCGTCCTGGATCGCCTCGATTTCGGCGCTGATCTTCCCCTGACCGGTCATCGCTGCTCCAGCCGGGCCAGTTCATGGCGCCAGGCGGCGTCCGCGGTGAATGCGGGGCCGAGGTCGGGCAGATCTGCCCAATCTGCCTCATCGATCGGCTTGCAGGTGCCGCCCGCGCAGTGGACCCGCAGTGACATCGAAGCCAATTGGTCCAGGCTGATCGCTTGCAGGACAGCCTGGCGAACCGTGGCAGCTGCACTGGTGATTCCATGGCCGCGACAGATCACCACCGGCTTGCCCGCCATGGCGGCAACCATTTCTTTGCCGAGTTCCGCGGTGCGGATCAGCACGGCCCGCGCGTACACCGGGATGCCTCGGAGCGCGAGCCATGCACCAGGGATGTCGAAGGCCCCGTAGATGGGCTCGATCGTGATTCCCGCCAGGTCGGCGGCCACGACGGCCGGGGGATGCAGGTGGGCCACCGCCCGGTGTTCGGGATGAGCCAGCAGAGTTTCGACGTGGATCGGCAGCTCGTTGGGCACCCGATATCCGTCCAGTTCACCTGGCATGCCCGGTGTTCCGTCAAAGCGGATGAGCCGAATGTCGTCGGGGCGAGTGAATGCCACGCCGTCGTCTGAGTCGCTGCGACACCGCACGAGTAGGTGTTGTTCGTCGACTTGGGCACTGATGTGTCCGAGAATGCCGTCCACCAGACCCCGGGCGGCAGCGACTCGGCAGGCCTGCGCAACCTCAAGTCGCAGCGGCGCCAGATCGTCGGCGGTCACGCGGTACCCCCGGTCGTCATTCCGAACCCACCGTCGGGATGTGTAGTCCCGGCCGTGATACCGCGGGACCGGTCTGATGCCAGGAAGACGTAGCTCCAGGCGTGGTCCTGCGGGGTGAGCGCCACATTGAGGGGGGTGCGTGCCGCGAGATCACGTGCCCGGTTGGGGGTGTCGTCCAGCCGGATATGGTCGAGCGACAGGTTCTGCAAGCCGCGCAGGTCGGTGTTCAACGTTCCGCCCGGTGCAACGCCGTTGACCCGGATGTGCGGGGCGAGTTCGTAGGCGAGAGTGCTGACCAGGCCGCGTACGGCGAACTTCGACGCCACGTACAGCACACCGCCGCGGCCTGGATAGAACGACGACGCAGACTCGGTGAGGACGATCGACGACCGCTCCTGGGCTTGCAGCGCCGGGATGGCGGCCTTCACCGACTGCAGCTGACTCAGCACGTTCGTCTTGAACATCTCGTCAAACGCCGGCTCCAGCTCTTCGGCAGAGATATCGGTGATGCCCTTGTAGAAGTCAAAAATCCCGACGCAGTTGACCAGCGTATCCAGGCCACCGAAAGCCGCAACGGCGGTAGCGACGGCGCGCTGGTTCGCCTCGGCAGTCGTGGCATCTCCCTGTGTCACTGGAACTCCCGGCAATTGACTTGCCAACGCAGCGCATTTCGACTGATCGCGTTCCAACACCGCGACCTGGGCTCCCTCGTCGAGATAGGCGTCGACGACTGCTCGGCCGATGCCCGAGCCGGCGCCGACGACCAGCGCCCGCTTACCGTCCAGCCATCGTGTCACGGCAGGTCACTGTCGTCGGAGAGGAGCGGTTGATGCATGTTGCCGACCATCGCCGCCAGAGTGTAGGCGTTTTGCCAGGTCAATGCTTCAAGTTCCAGGGCGTCGAGACTGATCCATTGCCCCGACTTCGGCGAGGTGATCAGCAGCCGCGATCCGTTGCGGGTATCAACCCGGTGCAGCGTCACTTCGGTGAATTCGTTCGCGATGGTTATGGCGTCGCCGACCGCATTGGCCATGAGGTCGTCGAGTGCGCTCACAGGAAGACCGCCAGGTTCTGCATACGCAGGACCGACTCGTCGACATAGATGGTGCGCCGCGCCAACTTCCATTGGCCATCTGTGCGCCGCAGCAGGTCTTCACGGCCGCAGGAGACGAACGCCGCCTCGTTCACATCGCCGCGGCTACGGAACAGCAGCTCGGCCGACTCGACGATCAGGTGCTGATCATCGTCGCAGGCAAAGGTGCGGACGTTGGTGACGTGATGGCGTAGCCGTGACGGCGGGTCTTCGGTCCAGGCGTGCTCGGTCGCAAAGCGCGCGACGCGCCGGTTCAACGAGTACTTGTTCTCGTCGAAATGGGCCATGCCGGGCGAAGTGTCGAATCCAGCGCCAGAAGCGGTGGTCACCCGCACCGGCATGAAGTAGTGGATGTCCTCGGTGAGGGTGTCGAGCCATTCGGTGTACTGCTGTGCGTCGAGCAGATAGGCCTCGTCGACCAAGAACTGATGCGCCTGTAGGTGTCGGGCGTCGTTGAACGGCAACGGCTTAGCGGTACGGACCTTCTTGGGCGCATGGTCACCCAGAACTGCCAGTTCCCACGGGCCGCCGGCGTCTTTTGGTCGGGCAAACCCGGGCCGCTGACTTTTCTCGGCGGATGTCATACCCGGGCCTCCTCGCACGCCGACGTGCCGTTGGTCTGCACAAGGGGGGTGATTCCGTCGCGCTGCTTGCCCATCGATGCGGTATCCATCGTTACCGGAGCCATCTGGAGGTGATCGGCCCACATCCGAAGGATCGCCCGCTGATTGTTCTCGTTGTAGCCGACTTGAGCGGTGCCTGGGCCATGGAACAGCTCCGGTGGCAACGCGTCGACCACTGGGCTGTCGTCAGCGAGCAGGCCCATCCGTCCGTTGAGCAACAGTTGACGGGCCATGGAGCCGGCAGCGGTGTTGGTCAGCGACACCCAGTTCTCCACGTCATCCTGTTCGAACATGCCCGTGGAGCCAAAGCACATCAGGTAGGCCTTGTAGGAGTCCTTCTTGAACTGCTCGGGGGCGGCCGCGTCGACCGCGAACCACGAGTACACCTCGGTTTCGTTCGCACTGATCGGCTGCCAGGTGCGAATCGATATGAACGGCAACACATCTTCGCTGTCTTGAATCTTCGGCCAGTTGTGAACCAGGCTCATGTTGGGAAAGCACGATGCCGCCGAGATCATGAAGCCGTCGTCGGCGACCATGCGCTGGTGGTCGGCGGACCACACGTCCCTGATTCGCCCCACCATGTCGTCGGGGTAGCCGACGTAGCGCATCCGTTCCTCAAAGTTGCCGGGCGGCAGCTTGTAGGTCGTACCGCCGCCGCAAGTCGCCCAGTACGTCGCACCGTCTTTGCGCTTCTGCGCCTTCGGTTCACGAAACAGCCCGATATCAACGACAGAGGCGTGGGTATGCGGGGTGTGATACATGTCCCCGGCGAAGTTCTCGACGCCGATCTTCCAATTCGCTTTGATACGCCACCGTTGCGGGCCGCGCACCTCAAGACCGCTGCGGCTCTGCTTGGTGTAGAAGTCGAGATAGAACTTGAAGTCGCCAAGAAACTCGTCGAGCGGGGGAGCCTGCGGGTCGAGGCTGATGAAGATCAGACCGTTGTAACTGGCGAGGCTCGGTGCCGGCAAGAGCGTCTGGCCTCGCTTGGAAAATCCGGCCTCGCCGCCATAGGCCTCTTGGTGGAACGGCAGGCCGGTGATGCGCCCGTCGTTGCGATACGACCAGCCGTGGTAGGGGCACCGGAAATTGGAGGCATTGCCCATCTCGGCGCGACAGATCTGCATCCCGCGATGCAGGCACATGTTGAACATGGCCCGCACGTCGCCCTTGGAGTCCCGCGCAATGATGAAGGAATCGTTGAGCAGGCGTCGCACGACGTAGTCGCCGTCTTGGGGGATCTCCGACTCATGCGCGACGAACATCCAGGCGCGACGGAAGAGCCGCTCCTTCTCGAGTTCGAATATTTCGGCGTCGTTGTAGATGTGCGCTGGGATCATTCCCCGCCGGACCTCATCGAGGACATGCCGGTGATCACTCATCGATGCGTCTCCAGTCTTGAAGGCCCACGATATCTGGTATGCAGAGAAAATCCCCGGGGCGTGAAAAAACTCTGCCAGGATCAGGGCTCAAAGGTCAACAACGTTGAGTAGTGTCTCTGGTATGCAGAACAACGAGCCTATTTGGCCACCCGGCGACGCGGCCCTGGATCGGGGTGTGCCGCAGTATCCGATCGGATCGGTGGATAGGGCGCTGAAGCTTCTGCTGTTACTGGGGGAGCAGCCGCAGATCCGTTTGACCGACGCGGCGAATCACTTGGGCGTCGCATCCTCCACCGCTCACCGTCTGTTGGCGATGCTGCAGTATCGGGGCTTCGTGCGCCAGGATCCGGCGTCCAAGGCGTATCACCCGGGACCGGCGCTGATGAGCGTGGCGTTTTCGGTGTTCAACCGCATCGATATCGAGGGTGCGGCAAAGCCGGTGCTGCTGCGTCTCAGCGACCGCCTCAACGAGTCGGTGCATCTGGGCGTACTTGAGGGCGCCACCGTTCGCTTCATCGCAGCCGCCGAGGCGCAGGCCGCGGTGCGGGTCGCCTCACGCCTGGGACGCGCCATGCCTGCGCACTGCACATCGACCGGCAAGGCGTTACTGGCGCGCCTGTCTGATGCCGACATCGCCCGGCTGTATCCCGACGAAGAGCTGCAGCGTGTGACGAAATATTCGGTGAGCACCCGCACGGAGCTGCAACGCGAGCTCGGTCGGATTCGACGGCAGGGCTACGCGGTGAACCGGGAGGGAAGTGAGGACGGCGTTGCCTCGGTCGCGGTGCCGATTCCCACGCGTGCGCCGGGCGTGCTGCTGGCGCTCAATGCCGCAGCGCCCGTTCACCGTCTGAGCAGTTCGCAGTACCGGGCGGTGGCAGCTGTGCTGGTCGAGGCGGCCAACGAGATCGGCGACCAGATCGGCTAGGCGCTACGACGGGGCCAAGAGCAGCTGCGCCCGCCGCGCCAAGAGGCGACGTACCGCATCGTCCATGTGCTCATCGATCAGTCGAATCGCCAGGTTTTCATCTCCGGCGCCGATCGCCTTGCGCAGCACGACATGTTCGGCAACTTGTTCGCGCAGGTCGGGGTAGGCCTCTTCGAGTTCGCCGAGCAGGATGCGAGTTTCCGAAAGCAGGGTCCGCATCGCGCGGTGCAGTCGTGGACTGCCGGCACACTCGACCAGCACCTCATGGAACGCCTGGTCGGCGTCGGCCGCCGCGGTGCCGTCGCCTTGGGCGGCGGCCACCCGCAGGGCCTCCACCGGGCCACGCAATCGCGCCGCCGCGCCGCGGGGGTCACCGCCGAGCACTTCGATCACCGCGGCGCGTTCGATGGCTTTGCGGGCCTGATACACGTCGCGGACGTCGTCATCGGTGAGCTCGACGACGAAGATGCCCCGGTTGCGTTCGCTACGCAGCAACCCTTCGGCCACCAGCCGCTGCATCGCCTCACGCACCGGCCCACGCGACACCGCAAACTGCGCGGCCAGACTCGCTTCGCCGAGTTGCTGACCCGGCAACAGCCGGCCACGGGTGATCGCCTCCCGCAGTCGTTCGGCGATCAGCTCGGCCGTCGAGGCCCGGCTCAGTGGCTCGAACCCGGCATCGTGTGAGATTGTCATCGCCCATCCTCGAACAATGCGCCCAGCCCGGCGGTCCGCCGGGTGATCCCGGCGATGCGCAAACCTTCCCACACCGTCACCACATTGGCTGTCAGTACCGGCTTGCCGAGCAGTTCCTCGAGTTCGTCGACCTGATCGACGGTGTGCATGGCGGTGTCGGGAATCAACAGTGCGTCTGCCCGGGGAGAATCATTGCGCAGCGCCAACTCCCGGACCTGACTTGGCGTCAACCGGCCCACCTGAGCGGCCGTGGGGATGCCGGCATCGCCCATGGCTTCGACGGTGACGCCCTGGGCGGCAACGAAGTCCACGAACAGCTGAGCGATGTCGCGCGGATAGCTGGCCGCGACCGCAACGTGGCGGCAACCGAGCGCGGCTAGCGCATGCACGAACGCGAACGAGGTGCTCGATGCGGGAACACCGGCTTCCGCTGCCAGCCGCTCGACCTGCTCGGCCGCGCCCGTAGGTCCAAACACGAAGCTGCCCGATGTGCACGCCCAGATCACCGCGGCGGGCCGTTGCGGTGCCAGCAATGCCGCACCGCGGGCGAGTTTGTCTGGGCTGCCGAGATCCATCAGCTCTGGTAGGGCATGCAGGTCGGTGCCGTAGATGTGCACCACGGGCAGGTGCACGTCCAGCAGACGGGCGGCGCGCGGGTAGTCGGACTCGGCGGCGTGGTCGGGATAGATGAACCCGACGGTGGGTTGCGCGGCGGTCATTGCGGGGCTCCGGTGAAGACGTCGCGGAGCCATCGGCCTGGGCCCATCATCGGCAGGTCCATCCGGCCCAGGCATGCCCACATCGTGAGTTGGTTGGCCGTGAGGATCGGCTTGCCTAGCATCTGCTCTAGCGGCGCGATGATGTCGTAGGTACGCAGGTTGGTGCAGCTGACGAAGACGGCCTGCGACTCTGGGCGATCCGCAGCCAAGATCCGTTCGGCCACGGTGCGGTAGTTGACTTTCCAGATGCCCCCGCCCAGTCCCAGGTGATCCGAGTGCAGCACAGACACCCCGAGCTGATTCAAGAACACGCGCAGCAGGTCGGTCAGCTCCTCGTCGTAGGGGGTCAGCACGCTGATCCGTGCGATATCCAGCGCGATAATCGCTTCGGCCAGTGCTCCCGACGTGGTGACCGCCATCTTGGCGCCGGCGGCTTCGATCGCAGAGACCAAGGTCTTCTCATACTCGACGCCGTGGATGAAGCTGCCCGACGAGCACAGATAGGCAACCACTTCCGGTTCGACGTGTAGAACGTCTCGGGTCGCCGCCTGTAGGTGGTTGGTGTCAGAAACCAGCTCCGCCATGGCCCGGCTGACCGGGACCGGTTCGTAGTGAGTGCGGGCCAGGTGCAGCGTCACCTCGGCGGGGATCCAGCGCCACAGTTCGCGTTCGATAGCCAGATCGAACGGCGCGATGATGCCGACACCGCGTTGATCGACCGGCCCGTCGAAGTCCGGCAACTCCGGAAACTGGGACAGATCCATGGGTTTCCCCATACCGACGTTCCACCCCCAGGCCAGCCCTGGATTGTTGACAATCATACGATCTGTTTTTACGGTGTCAATGTGGACGCGCGGCCGGTGGTGACCGTCCAGCACGGTGAGTCGGTTCCCGCCCAACTCGATTCGATCAGCGCAGACGCGGAGCTGCGCATGGTTCCGTCGTCGCGGCTGGCCGACGGGATTGTCGGTGCCGACGTGCTGTTCTTATATGACTTCTCTTCTCCTGCACTGGAATCGGTGTGGCCTTCTGCCGAGGCGTTGCGCTGGGTCCAAGTCGCCGCGATCGGTGTGGACGCCGTGCTGTTCCCTGGGATGATCGACAGCGATGTCGTGGTCACCAATTCGCGCGGCATCTTCGAGGAACCCATTGCCGAGTATGTGCTGGGGCAGATCCTGGCCTTCGCCAAGGACTTCCGGCGCTCCGGGGAAGCTCAGCGTGCCCACCGGTGGGAGCACTTCGACAGCGAGCCGATTGCCGGTGCCTCGGTCACGATCGTCGGGCCGGGGCCTGTCGGGCGGGCTACCGCCCGGTTGCTGCGGGCCGTTGGTATGTCGGTGCAAGGCGTCGGCCGCTGTGCCCGCGAGGATCCCGACTTCGGCTCGATCACCACCGACGTGCTCGCCGCAGTCGCCGATGCCGACTATGTGGTGCTGGCCGCGCCATTGACACCGCAGACCCGGAGCATGGTCGATGCCGGCGTTCTTGACGCGATGCGGCCGACTGCGCGACTGATCAACGTGGGGCGTGGCGAGCTGGTGGACACCGGCGCTCTGGTGGCGGCGCTGCAGTCCGGCGTCATTGCGGGCGCGGCCCTCGATGTCGTCGACCCAGAGCCGCTTCCGGCCGATCATCCGCTGTGGAGTGCGCCCAACGTCAGCCTGACGCCGCATAACAGCGGTGACATCCGGGGTTGGCGGAATCTGTTGCAGCAACAGTTCATCGCCAACTTCAGGCGATATGTCGCTGGGCAGCCACTGCACAACGTCGTTGACAAGCAGATGACCCGGTACGCATCCAGTGGAACTGGCTGAGGGGGCTGAGATGACCGAGCCGACCGAACTGACCGCCCTGCAACTGGTTGCCGCCTATACCTCCGGCGAGCTTTCCCCGGTGGAAGCCACCGCGGCCGCGATCGCGGCCATCAGTGAACGCGACGGCGAGGTCAACGCCTTCTGCCTGGTCGACGAAGAGACTGCGCTGTCGGAGGCCCGTAAGTCCGAAGTCCGCTGGGGTGGCAACTACACCAAGGGCCTGCTCGACGGGGTGCCGATCGCGATCAAAGACGTCTTTCATACGGCCGGTTGGCCGACTTTGCGGGGATCGCTGCTTGCCGACGCGGCGGGGCCGTGGCCCGACGACAGCCCGGCGGTGGACAAGATCCGCGACGACGGCATGGTGCTGCTCGGTAAGACGACCACCCCGGAACTGGCGTGGAAAGGCGTCACCGACAGCCCGCGCACCGGCATCACCCGCAACCCCGTTGACACCAGTCGCACCGCGGGTGGCTCCTCGGGCGGCAGCGCCGCCGCGGTCGCCGCCGGAATGGTGCCCTTGGCTATCGGCACCGACGGTGGTGGCAGTATCCGGATTCCCGCAAGCTTCTGCGGTGTGGTCGGCTTCAAGCCCACTCATGGCCGAGTGCCGATGTATCCGATCAGCCCGTTCGGGCCGCTGGCGCACGCCGGCCCGATAACCCGGACCGTCGAAGACGCTGCGGTGCTGATGGACATCATCGCGCTGCCGGACTTTCGTGACCCCACATCGTTGCCGGCGACTTTGACGACCTACCGCGGCGAGGTCCGGCGCGACGTGGTCGGTCTCGACGTCGCGTATTCGCCGACTCTGGGATATGTCGACGTCGACCCGCAGATCGAATCCGCGGTGGCCGAGGCGGTAAAGGCGCTGGCCGACGCGGGATTGAACGTCTTGGCGGCCGATCCCGGCTTCGCCGATCCGATCGACGCGTTCGAGGTGCTGTGGGCAACCGGGGCGGCGGGCAGCCTGCGTGGCCGGGAAAGCGACCGCGGGCTCGTCGACCCCGGGCTGGCGGACATGTGGGATCGGGGGACGGCGGTGTCCGGCGTCGACTATCTGGCGGCCCGCCAGGTCAGTGTGGATCTGGGAGTGGCCATGGGGCGCTTCCACGAACGGCACAACCTGCTGATCACGCCGACCCTGCCGATTGCGGCCTTCACCGCCGGCCACGACGTGCCGGTCGAATCCGATATGCGGTGGTGGGCGCAGTGGACGCCTTTCACCTACCCGTTCAACATGACTCAACAGCCGGCGCTGAGCATCCCGATCGGCACCACATCGGAGGGGTTGCCGATCGGCATGCAGATCGTCGGGCCCCGGCACAGCGACGATCTGGTGTTGGCGGCCGGTCTGTTCGCCGAGCGGGTGCTGGGCTCCTGACGGCGAGCAGACGCAAAATCCCGCAAAACTCGCCTGTTTTGGACGATTTTGCGTCTGCTCGGCGATCAAGCCCTTGTGAAGGCCAATTGTTCGCCGACCGCGCCGGCCATCCACAAGTCGTTGCATGCGGCGGCCATCTCGGTCAGGCCGTCCTCGATCGTGGCGAAAACATTGCCGGGCACCCACCCGACATCGCCGTTGATCAGCAGGTTGTTGCGGCCGTAGAAGATCGCCAAGTCGGTGGCGCCCAGCGGTGAATTCGCTTGGCCGTCCTTGTCATAGCCGTAGGCGGGGTTTCCGATGTCACCGGCGTCGAAGTCGAAGAAGCAGACGTCGCCGGGGATCGGCGTGACCGTGGTGTTCTCCCGGCCCGGTGTGCCCAACGGCGGCAACAGCGTGTAGACCTCGTTGCGGGCGTACTTGCCGTGAAAGGCCTGGCCTGCGACGGGTAACGCCTCCCAGACCACCGCGCAGGTCAGGGGCGCCTGCTCGTCGAGCAGTCGCGCCCGGCAAGACACCCCTCGTCCGGTCAGCGTGATGGACAGGAAACGTGCCACAGCATTCCCTTTCCTTCCCGGCCGGGTCTAGACCGGGTCGAAGACGCGGCTGGCGATGAATGTCGGTCGCGGAACGGCAGCGCCGAACGGCTCCACCAGAGCGTTCTCCACGCTGTTGTAGACAATGAAGACGTTCGAGCGCGCATACGGCGTGATGTTGCTGCTCGAGCCGTGCATGCAGTTGCTGTCGAAGAACACCGCGGACCCGGCCGGGCCGGTGATCTGACGAATCCCGTGCTGATCGGCCAACCAGGTCAGGCTCGCGTCGTCGGGCGTGCCGATCTCCTGCTGCTTGAGCGACGAGCGGTAGTGATCCGGCGGGGTCTGGCCCGGGCAAGACACGAACCAACGGTGCGAGCCGGGCATGATCATCAGCGATCCGTTGCTGTCCAGGTTCTCGGTCAGGGCCACCGAGACGCTGACCGCGCGCGGGGTGGGCATGCCGTCTTCGGCGTGCCAGGTCTCGAAATCGGAGTGCCAGTAGAACTCTCGGCCATTGAATCCCGGCTTGAAGTTGACCCGGCTCTGGTGCACGTAGACATCGGATCCGAGCAACTGACGGGCCGGTCCTACCAGGCGCGGGTCGGCGACCAGCGCAGCGAACGCCGGGCTGATCCGGTGCACCTCGAAGATGGACCGGATCTGGCCGCTGTCGCGCTCGCAGATCGAACGCTCGTCGGCGGCCAGCGCGGCGTCCGCCCGCAGGCGGTCCAGTTCGTCACGCAGGTCCTCCACCACGTCGGTGTCCACCAGGGTTTGGACGGCCAGAAATCCGTCGGCGTCGAACTGCGCGACACGGTCCGGGCTCAACGGGCCGCCGTTGACTTCGGCAGTCCAGACCACCGGGTCGTGCCGGGGTTCGATACCGATCGTGACGTTATTGCGCGTGGGGTAGCGGTCGGTGAGGGTTTCGGCCAGAGGAGGAGTCACGATGCGGTCTCCTGTGGTTGTTCAGTGAGCAGGGGATACGCGCCGGTGTCGTCGTGCACCTCCTGACCGGTGACCGGCGGGTCGAACACGCACACCATGCGCAGGTCGGTGTGGGCGATGACCCGGTGGTGCTCGTGGCCGTCGAGCAGGTACAGCGTGCCGTCGTGCAGCGGGTGCACCTCGCCGGTTTCGTCGTTGATCAGCTCGCCTTCGCCGCCGACGCAGTACACCGCCTCAACGTGGTTGGCGTACCACATCGACGTTTCAGTTCCTGCGTACAGGCACGTCTCGTGCATCGAGAACCGCTGTCCGTCGCGGGCCAGCAACAGCCGCTGGCTGTTCCACGTCTTGGACTGGACGTCGCGGTCTGTGCCCTTGATCTCGGCGAGGGTACGGACGATCATCGGCTGACTCCTGAGGTGGTTGCGGTGAGTTCGCGGGCGGCGACGGCTTCGATCGACTTGGCGGCGATCATCAGACCTTCGGCCAGGTCGTCATCGTCAATGACCAAGGGCGGCATCAGTTTTACGACTTCGCTTTCAGGACCAGAGGTCTCCAGCAGCAGGCCTCGCTCGAAGGCTTCGCGGCATACCGCTCCTGCCAGCTCGGGGCGTTCGAAGGCCACGCCGCGGATCAGCCCACGGCCCCGGGTGCTGACGCCGGGAATCGGGTCCACCACTTCGGTCAGCGCCTGTTCGATCAGTTCGCCCTTACGCAAAACGGACTTCTCCAGGCGGTTGTCGGTCCAGAAGTTCAGCGCGGCAGCGGCGGTCACGAACGACGGGTTCTGGCCGCGGAATGTGCCGTTGTGCTCGCCCGGCTCCCACACGTCCAGTTCGGGCTTGAGCAGCGTCAATGCCATCGGGAGCCCGTACCCGCTGATCGACTTGGACAGGCAGACAATGTCGGGAACGATGCCAGCCGCCTCGAAGCTGAAGAACGGCCCGGTGCGCCCACAGCCCATCTGGACGTCATCGACGATCAGCAGCAGGTTGTGGCGCTTGCACAGGTCGGATAGGCCGCGCAACCATTCCAGGCGGGCCACATTGATTCCGCCTTCGCCCTGAACAGTCTCGACGATCACCCCTGCCGGGTCGTTCAGGCCGCTGCCGCTGTCCTGCAGCAGTCGCTCGAACCAGATGAAGTCGGGGGTAGCGCCGTGAAGGTAGTTGTCATAAGGCATCGGGGTGGCGTGCACCAGCGGAATCCCGGCACCGCCGCGCTTCATCGAGTTGCCGGTGACACTCAGCGAACCCAGCGTCATGCCGTGAAAAGCGTTGGTAAAGCTGATGATGCTCTCGCGTCCGGTGACCTTGCGCACCAGTTTCAGCGCCGATTCCACCGCGTTGGTCCCGGTGGGGCCCGGAAACTGCACCTTGTAGTCGAGTCCGCGAGGCTTGAGAATCACGTCGCTGAAGCGCTCCAAGAACTCGGCCTTCGCGACGGTGTTCATGTCGAGGCTGTGCACCACTCGATCCGAGCTCAGGTACTCCAGCAGCGGCGCCCTCAGATCGGGGTGGTTGTGGCCGTAGTTGAGCGCTCCGGCGCCGGCAAAGAAGTCCAGGTATTCCTTGCCGTTGACGTCCCACATCCGGGAGCCGCTGGCCCGGTCGAACGTCACCGGCCACGACCGGCAATAACTTCGTACTTCGGATTCCAGGGTTTCGAAAATCGTCATAGTTCCTCCGTCCGTCGGTCACATACAACGGAACGGAACGACAGGTCGACATCAAACTCGTGCCGCGGGTGATCTCGGCTCGACCCACCACCCCGCTCGTATGCCCCCGCACTAGGTCTGTCGGGGCTCACGTTTGCGCGCCCGTGACCTTACCGAGACCATTTCGTGATCTCAACCTTGCCACGCCGTCACTGGCGACGTGGGTGTACCCGAAGCGGTCCGATGCGAAACAGTTCCTCTGCCAGATGAGATTCGGCGAACAAGTCCGCTCCGAACAGCACGGAACACTCCAGTGGCGCGTCCCATCGGCGGGCGAAGGCGCTGAAGAGCCGTCGGCTGGCGTCGTTGTCCGGTGTGATCGAGGTCTCAAGATGCGTAACACCCTGAGTGACCTGCGCGGTCGCCAGGTGATCGAGCATCCGGCCGGCCAGGCCGGCTCCCCGGTGGGCGGCGTTGACCGCCACTTGCCAGACCATCAGGGTCTGCGGCTGCTCGGGACGCCGATAGCCGGTGACGAAGCCGCCGAGTTCATGCGGCGGTCCCAGTTTCGCCTCTCCTGCGTCGAGCCTCGCTGAACCGCCGAGTTTATGCGGCGGTCCCAGTTTCGCCTCTCCTGCGTCGAGCCTCGCTGAACCGCCGGGCCCTCCGTCTACCTCGGCAACTACCGAGGTAGAGGCGAAATCGCGGCACCAAAGCAGATAGGCGTAAGGCGAATTGACGTCGAGAGTGGCGCTGTCGACCGCCATCTGCCATAGGGCACGGCCGTCCGCCACAGTTGGTGTCCGAAGCCGGACATGATCCGTAGCCGTCATCGTTTCGACGGTACTTGCCGGCAGGCTCAGGGTTGCGCTGGCGTATCGGGCGGCGGCCCGGGCGGCACTCGGAGGGTCCGCAGCGCTTCGAGCGCAGAGCGGCCTTCCGGCTCGGCGTTCACCGGTACCAAACGCAGGGCGGCCAGGGGGAACAGTCCGCACAGCGCGAAGGCCACCGGGTAGCCGGCGGCGCCGATCAGCGCACCGAAGAGCGGGGGAGCGATGCCGGCGGTCAGCCGCTGGGTGGTGTTCTGGATGCCCAGCGCGCGACCGCTCCAGTACGGGCCGGCGATTTCGGCGACTGCTGTCGAGGCCAATCCGTTGTCCAGCACGGTGATAACCGCCGCGATGACCATCGCGGTTTCGGCGAGACGGGAGTGCAGATGGTCGGCGGTTCCCAACGCCAGCATCGCCAGCGCCCCGGCGACGGCGAGGCTGCGAATCGGCCGCAGCCGCGAGCGCACGCGGTCGGACCACCGACCGGCTGCAACTCGCCCCGCGGCGCCGAGCAACTGCGACACCGTCACCAGACCGCCCGCGGCGGCGATCGACCAGTCGGTGTCCACGATCAGCCACACCAGCATGTACGTGGCGAGCACGCACTGCGGAACCATCAACAGAGCCGAAGACACATGAATGCGCCACAGCACCTTTGAATCGCGGTAAGGGCTGGCGAGTTCGCTGCCGGAGGCCGCCGACCGTGGCCTGCGCGGTGGATCGACGACACCGATTGCACACGCCACCGCCGCAACGGCGCACAGCGTTGCCGGGAACATCAGCGCCCGCGCCAGTCCGTGCTCAGCCAGCTCGGGAATCACCTCGGCCCCCAACGCGATGCCCAACGGTTGGGCGGTCTGGCGGATACCCATCACCAGTCCGCGCTGGTGAGGCGGGAACCAGCCGGTCACCAACCGCCCGCTGGCGCTGTTGGCACTGGCGGCGGCCATACCTCCGAGAAAAAGGAAAGCGCCGACCCCGACCAGTGACTGCATCGATGCCGCCGCGAACGTGGCCAGCGCGGTCAACGCGGAACCCACGCTCAACACGATCCGTTCGCCGATACGGTCCAACAGCGCTCCCCAGGCGAACAGGGTCAGCACCATTCCGAAGCTGGGCATGGCGGCCAGCAGGCCGGCCATTGCCAGGTTGGTTTCCCTCTTGGTCTCCAGCATTGGGATGACGAAGGCGATGCCGTTGATGAAGACGAATGAACACAGCGTGGCCATCAGGGCGACGACCACGACCGACCAGCGAGCGGCTTTCCCGATCGGCTCGGTGGACATCCGACCATGCTTCCACAGGCCCACCTACCAGGTAGGTGACCTGAGCCGATTGATGGCGACCCATTGCGCCCGGCTCCGTCGCGCTTGTGATCGCCATTAGGCTTGTGCAAATGCGACTAGGCCGAATTGCCAGCCCGGACGGGGTCGCCTTCGTCAGTATTGAAGGAGACCCGGACCGGCCACACGAGATGACCGCTCGCGAGATCGCCGAGCACCCGTTCGGGACACCGGAGTTCACCGGCCGGTCCTGGCCGCTGGCCGACGTGCGCCTGCTGGCACCGATCCTTGCCAGCAAGGTGGTCTGTATCGGCAAGAACTACGCGGCCCATATCGCCGAAATGGGCGGCGCCCCACCGGTCAACCCGACGATGTTCCTCAAGCCCAATACCGCCATCATCGGGCCCAACGTGCCGATTCAGCTGCCCGCCAATGCTTCCCCCGTGCACTTCGAAGGCGAGCTGGCCGTGGTCATCTCGCGTCCGTGCAAGGACGTTCCGGCCGCGCGGGCCAAGGACAATATCCTCGGCTACACCATCGGCAACGACGTGTCGGCCCGTGACCAGCAACAGTCCGACGGTCAGTGGACCCGGGCTAAAGGCCATGACACCTTCTGCCCGATCGGACCGTGGATCGTCACCGACCTCGACCCCGCTGACCTAGCGATTCGCACCGAGGTCAATGGGGTGGTGAAGCAGGACAGCCGGACTTCGCTGATGATGCACGACGTCGGCGCCATCGTTGAGTGGATCTCCGCGGTGATGACTCTGCTGCCCGGCGACATCCTGTTGACCGGCACCCCCGATGGTGTCGGCCCCATCGAGCATGGTGACACCGTGTCGGTCTCCATCGAAGGCATTGGCACTCTGTCCAATCCGGTCATCCGGAAGGCGTCCAACCCCGTTATCCACAAAGGAAACTCGTGACCACATCTGGTGTTCGTGTCCGGTTCTGCCCATCACCGACCGGTACGCCGCACGTCGGGCTGATCCGCACCGCCCTGTTCAACTGGGCTTACGCCCGCCACACCGGCGGAACCATGGTCTTTCGGGTGGAGGACACCGACGCCGAACGCGATAGCGAGGAAAGCTATTTGGCGCTGCTGGACGCGCTGCGCTGGCTGCATCTGGACTGGGATGAGGGCCCCGAGGTGGGCGGGCCCTACGGCCCGTACCGGCAGTCGCAGCGCGCCGACATCCACCGTGATGTGGTGGCGCAGCTGCTGGCGGCGGGAGAGGCCTACGAGGCGTTCTCCACCCCGGAGGAGGTCGAGGCCCGCCACCTCGCTGCCGGCCGCAACCCCAAGCTGGGTTACGACAACTTCGACCGCGAGCTGACCGCCGAGCAGCGGGCCGGCTTTCTGGCCGAGGGCCGCAAGCCCGTCGTGCGGCTGCGGATGCCCGATACCGAGCTCGGCTGGGCGGACCTGGTGCGCGGTCAGACATCCTTTCCCGCGGGCACCGTTCCCGATTTCGCGCTGACCCGCGCCAACGGGGACCCGCTGTACACGTTGGTCAACCCGGTCGACGACGCCATGATGAAGATCACCCACGTGCTGCGCGGCGAGGACCTGTTGCCGTCCACACCGCGCCAGATCGCGCTGTATCAGGCCCTGATTCGCATCGGCGTGGCTGATCGCATCCCGGAATTCGGCCATCTGCCAACCGTTTTGGGTGAGGGCACCAAGAAGCTGTCCAAACGTGACCCGCAGTCGAACCTTTTCGCGCATCGCGACCGCGGTTTCATCCCCGAGGGGCTGTTGAACTATCTGGCACTGCTGGGCTGGTCGATCGCCGACGACCGCGACGTGTTCAGTCTCGACGAGATGGTCGCCGCGTTCGATGTGGTCGACGTCAACTCCAACCCGGCCCGGTTCGACCAGAAGAAGGCCGATGCGCTCAACGCCGAGCACATCCGGCTGCTCGAGCTGGACGACTTCACCGCACGATTGCGCAGTTTCCTCGACACCCACGGTCATGACACCGGCCTGGACGACGCCGGTTTCACGGCCGCCGCGGCGTTGGTGCAGACCCGCATCGTGGTGCTCGGCGACGCATGGCCGCTGCTGAAGTTCTTCAACGACGCTCACTACGAGCTGGACCCGCGGGCCGCCGCCAAGGAGCTGGGCCCCGACGCGGCTCCGGTGTTGGATGCGGCTATCGCGGCGCTGGAGGGTGTGGGGGAGTGGACCACCGCCGAGATCGAGGCTGCGCTGAAGGCCGCGCTGCTGGACGATCTGGGGCTCAAACCACGCAAGGCGTTCGGCCCTATCCGGGTCGGGGTCTCCGGCGGATTGGTCAGCCCGCCGCTGTTCGAGTCGCTGGAACTGTTGGGCTCAAACCGCAGTTTGGACCGGCTGCGGAGTGCCCGAGACGGCGTTGGGGAAGCGCGATGACAACTTCGCGCTAGAAGTTTGGTAGTCTGCTCGTCGGCCCAAGAACGGCTGACCAGTAGTGCCTCACCGGCACTCTGACCAGCGGTAATGGCCGGCCAATGGGGTATGGTGTAATTGGCAACACAGCTGATTCTGGTTCAGCCATTCTAGGTTCGAGTCCTGGTACCCCAGCAAAAGCGGTCCGCTGCAAGTGATTAGGCGGGCCGTACGGGTTGAGCTATGCTGGCAACCCGGAAATGTTCTAGCCCCCGTCGTCTAGCGGCCTAGGACGCCGCCCTCTCACGGCGGTAGCGTGGGTTCGAATCCCATCGGGGGTACATCGCAAAAGGCCCGCACCGTCAAGGTGCGGGCCTTTTGCGATGACCTAGGTCCGAGTGGGCTCAGTTGCCCTTCGGAGCGGTGGAACCAGCCAGCGGCATGGCCGGCAACCCGAGCTTGCGGTGGTCCCAGGAGCGGGTGCGTTGTGTGACGATGCGCACAGCCACCCGGTTGTTCATCATCGCGTCGACGCCGGGCTTCATCTCGTCGCTGTAGGGACCGGTGTAGCGCTCCCAGACGCTGACGCCCACCCGGAAGATGGTCTCGGGGTCGTCGACGATCTCGGCGACGCCCTCGAACGCGGCCCCGCGCAGTGTGTCGTACGTCTGGCCGGCCTCCAGAAGGAAGGTGACCCGCGGATCGCGGCGCAGGTTGACCGCCTTCTGGGACTTGGCCTTGGTCTCGAGCCAGATCTCGCCGTCGAGCACCGCGTACCACATCGCGGTCAGGTGGGGCTGGCCGTCGGGCCCGATGGTGGCCAGTGTTCCGGTGCGGTGAGCGTTGACGAAGTCAGCGACCTCGGCATCGGTCATGACGATCTGTGCGCGCTGTTTGGTTCCCATCTCTGCAGTCTGACAGGCGGACGGGGGGCCCCGCGCCCGGGTTACAGCCGGGCCGTCAGGTCGCCGGCCGCCGCGAGCAGGTCGGCGGCCCAGCGCGCCCCCGGGCGACGCCCCATCCGGTCGATCGGGCCCGACACCGAGATCGCTGCCACCACCGTGCCGCGGTGATCGCGCACCGGCGCTGACACGCTGGCTACCCCGGGCTCGCGCTCGGCGACGCTTTGTGCCCAACCCCGGCGGCGCATCTCCGCAAGGGTGCGGCTGGTGAACTTGGCTTCCGCCAGCACTTCCTCTTGCACGGCTGCATCGGAGTAGGCCAGCAAGACTTTGGCACCCGAACCGGCGGTCATCGGCAGCCGGGCGCCGACCGGAACCGTGTCTCGCAGCCCCGCAGGCGGTTCCAGTGCCGCAACGCAGACTCTTTCGGAGCCTTCGCGACGATACAGCTGCACGCTCTCCCCGGTGATCTCTCGCAGCCGCGGCAGCACCGTCGCGCCGGCCGCCCGAAGCGGATCGTCGGCATGGGCGGCCAGTTCGCTGACCGCGGGTCCGATCTGCCAGCGGCCCTCGTTGTCACGCCCGAGCAGCCGGTGGGTCTCCAGGCCTGCGGCCAGCCGGTGGGCGGTGGCGCGGGGCAGGCCGGTGCGGTCGCACAGTTCGGCCAGCCCGCACGGCGATTCGGCGATTGAGTGGAGCACCGCCAGTGCTTTGTCCAGAACGCCGATGCCGCTATGCTGTCCCATATACAGATACTAGCGTCTCAAAATATGAGACTGTGCAGATTTGGGGATGGCAGTGATGTTCAAGACCGAGCAGCCTCGCACCCTGGCCGAGAAGGTCTGGGCAGACCACGTCGTGGTATCCGGCGGCGGGACCGAACCCGACCTCATCTACATCGACCTGCACCTGGTCCATGAAGTCACCAGTCCGCAGGCCTTCGAGGGGCTGCGACTGGCCGGTCGTCCGGTGCGGCGCCCGGATCTGACCATCGCCACCGAGGACCACAACGTGCCTACGGTCGACATCGACAAACCGATCGCCGACCCCGTGTCGCGTACTCAGGTCGAGACGCTGCGGCACAACTGCGCCGAGTTCGGTATCCGGTTGCACCCGATGGGCGACATCGATCAGGGGATCGTGCACATCATCGGGCCGCAGCTGGGGCTCACCCAGCCCGGCACGACGGTGGTCTGCGGCGACAGTCACACCTCCACCCACGGCGCGTTCGGTGCCCTGGCGATGGGAATCGGCACTTCCGAGGTCGAACACGTGCTGGCCACCCAGACGCTGCCGCTGAAGCCGTTCAAGACAATGGCGGTCAATGTCGACGGGAAACTCGCCGACGGTGTGACCGCCAAGGACATCATCTTGGCGGTGATCGCTCAGATCGGCACCGGCGGCGGCCAGGGCTACGTCATCGAATACCGGGGCAGCGCCATTGAGGCGCTGTCGATGGAGGCGCGGATGACGATCTGCAACATGAGCATTGAGGCCGGCGCCCGGGCCGGCATGGTTGCCCCCGATGAGACCACCTACGAGTATCTGCGGGGCCGGCCGCACGCGCCGACCGGTGCGGACTGGGATGCCGCCGTGGCCTATTGGAGCAGCCTGCGAACCGACCCCGGTGCGGTGTTCGACGCCGAGGTCCATTTGGACGCGGACGCACTGACCCCGTTCGTGACCTGGGGCACCAACCCCGGTCAAGGCGTCCCGCTGGGCGCCGATGTGCCCGACCCGGAGTCGATCAACGACGAGGCTGAGCGGCGGGCCGCGGAGAAGGCGTTGGCGTACATGGACCTTCAGCCGGGCACGCCGATGCGCGAGATCGCGGTCGACACGGTGTTCGTCGGGTCGTGCACCAACGGCCGCATCGAGGACCTGCGCGCGGTGGCGGATGTGCTGCGCGGGCGTCAGGTCGCCGAGGGTGTGCGGATGCTGGTGGTGCCGGGTTCGATGCGGGTGCGCAATCAGGCCGAAGCCGAAGGCCTCGCGGAGGTTTTCACCGCGGCAGGTGCCGAGTGGCGCCAGCCCGGCTGCTCAATGTGCCTGGGGATGAACCCCGATCAGCTGGAGCCGGGGCAGCGGTCCGCGTCGACGTCCAACCGCAATTTCGAGGGCCGGCAGGGCAAGGGCGGACGCACTCATCTGGTGTCTCCGGTCGTCGCCGCCGCCACCGCCGTCCGTGGGACGCTGTCGGCCCCCCAGGACTTGAACTGACTTGAACTGACCGCCACGGTATTAAAAGGAGCCTAGTCATGGAAGCTTTCCGCACTCATACCGGAATCGGAGTCCCGCTGCGGCGGTCCAATGTCGACACCGACCAAATCATTCCCGCGGTCTATTTGAAGCGGATCACCCGGACGGGATTTGAGGACGGCCTGTTCGCCACGTGGCGCACCGATCCGTCCTTCGTGCTGAATCTCAGCCCTTTCGACCAAGGTTCGGTCCTGGTGGCCGGACCGGACTTCGGCACCGGATCGTCGCGGGAACATGCGGTGTGGGCGCTGCTCGACTACGGGTTCCGGGTGGTGATCTCCTCCCGATTCGCCGACATCTTCCGCGGCAATGCCGGCAAGGCCGGCCTGCTGGCGGCCCAGGTGGCTCAAGATGATGTGGAACTGCTGTGGAAAGTTATCGAGCAGAGCCCGGGGCTGGAAATCACTGTCAATCTTCAAGATCGGAATATCACGGCCGGAACGGTGGTGGTGGCGTTCACGATTGACGACTACACCGCCTGGCGATTGTCGGAAGGGCTCGACGATATAGGCCTTACGCTGCGGAAACTCGAGGAGATCGACTCATTCGAGGCTGCTCGCCCGAGCTGGAAACCGCGCACCCTGCCGGCTTCTTGAGGGCCTGCGCCGGAGCTTAATTCCGGTGGTTTCGACGCTCTCGTCAGCGTCCAAGGGCGGTAACCGGATTGCCGAATTCGCCCATAATCTCGTCTGAAATTGCGCGTGGCTCTTGGATATCAGTGGTATCAGGGTTTACCGTGTGCTCTAGTCGGCTCAAGTAGGGCCACTGGTCTCGGAGGGATTGGATGAACAAAGCAGAGCTCATCGAGGTGCTCACAAAGGAATTGGACACCGACCGCCGGTCGGCGACCGAGGCCGTCGAGCATTTCGTCAATGCCATTGTGCGCGCCGTCCACAAGGGTGAGAGCGTCACCATCACCGGGTTCGGCGTTTTCGAGCGTCGTCGTCGCGCCGCGCGCGTTGCCCGCAATCCCCGCACCGGTGAAACGGTCAAGGTGAAGCCGACGTCCGTCCCCGCATTCCGCCCCGGTGCGCAGTTCAAGGCGATTGTTTCTGGCGCGCAGCGTGTCCCGTCGGAGGGTCTGGCCGTCAAGCGCGGCGCTGGCGCCACCGCTGCGCCGGCCAAGAAGGCGCCGGCCAAGAAGGCCACCAAGGCCGCCGCCAAGAAGACTGCGGCCAAGGCTCCGGCCAAGAAGGTTGTTGCGAAGAAGGCAGCGACCAAGGCTCCGGCCAAGAAGGCCGTGACCAAGGCTCCGGCTAAGAAGGTTGTTGCGAAGAAGGCAGCGACCAAGGCTCCGGCCAAGAAGGTTGTCGCCAAGAAGGCAGCCACCAAGGCCGTGGCGAAGAAGGCTCCGGCCAAGAAAGCCACCAAGGCTCCGGCCCGCAAGGGTCGCAAGTAGCAACGAATAGCCGAGCGCCGCGGGGTTATCCCCGCGGCGCTCGGTCGTTCATACCAGTGCTTGGGTAGCCAGCGGGCTACCGATGTGGTCGGCGGCGATCAGCCGCCCACCCGACAGTGACAGCACCCACGTGCTGCCCTTGCGATTGCGGGACTTGTCCGGGCTGACGCCGTCGCGGTCACACCACCAGGCGATCAGGTCTGGAATCACCTTGCCTTGGGTACAGATAACCGGTGTCCCGCCCAATTTCGCGATCTCCATCACCCGGCGACGGCCCTGCTTCGGGTTGTCGGCGTAGGACTCCTCGGTCAACGTCGGCTCGTTGTGCACAGCCACCCCGAGTTCGGCGGCCAGTGGCTCCACCGTCTGCTCGCAGCGCACCCGGTCGGCCGCGTACACCGCGGTCGCGCCGAAGGCCAGCAGCTGATCGGTGAGCGCCTCGGCCTGTGCGCGGCCCTTCTTGTCCAGCGGCCGCTGGCGGTCATCGCCGGAGAACCGGGACCGACGCCCGGCGGTACCGTGCCGCACGATCAACACCGTTTGGGTGTCGGCGGGCTGCTTGGCGAACCGCCGCAGTATCTTCCGGTCATAGGCGTACTGCAGTTCCTTCATCGCGGCATCGACCGGCAGCCAGACCAGATCGTCGACCTCGTGGTTGGGCACGAAGTCTCCACCCAGCGCCTGTGCAGCCCAGTACCGGACTTTCTTGACGCCCTGGGTTACCGGATAGCGGACCGCCCCCAGCCGGCGGCCCAGCTGTGCGTGCTGGCCGGTCTCCTCCAGGATCTCCCGCACGGCTGTCACCGGTTCGGTCTCGCCGGGATCGACCTTGCCCTTGGGCAATGACCAGTCGTCGTAGCGCGGGCGGTGGATGAGCGCCACCTCAACGGCATTGCGCCGCGTCCGCCACAGCACCGCGCCGGCGGCGTGGACGACCTTGTCTACCGTCCCGGAGCCATTCGACACTGTCGTTTCGAGCACCTTGCACTCCTGCAGGTCAATTCGGGCTTCTTGGGCGGTGGGCCGGGGGTCAGGGATTGCGGTGTCGGTCCATCAAGGACGCCTGGTGATCGCGCACGGTGGCGCCGGCTTGCGGTTCCGCCGTCCACTGGCCGTCGGGCCCGAGCTCCCAGCAGCGGGTGGCCGGATCCATGGCGGAGTCGAATACATCGCCCAGCTGTGTGGTCAGCCGCGGGTTGCGCACCTGAACCATCACTTCGACCCGGCGGTCCAGATTGCGGTGCATCATGTCGGCGCTGCCGATCCAGAATTCGTCGATGGCGCGGAAGTGGATGATGCGCGAGTGCTCCAGGAATCGGCCGAGAATCGATCGGACGAGGATGTTTTCGGAGAAGCCCTCGACCCCGGGCCGCAGTGCGCAGATACCGCGAACGAACAACTCAACTTGCACACCGGCGCGAGAGGCGCGGTAGAGCGCGTCGATCACCTGCTCGTCCACCAGTGAGTTGAGCTTGAGCCGGATCCGTCCGTTACCGGAGTGGCGGTGCGCCAAGACCTCACGTTCGATGCGTTCGATGATCCCGGTCCGGACACCGTGCGGGGCCACCAATAGATTGCGGTAGGCGACTTTCCGCGAATAGCCGGTCAACGAATTGAACAGGTCGGTCAGGTCGGCGCCGATATCCGGGTCGGCGGTGAGCAGTCCCACATCTTCGTAGAGGCGCGCGGTCTTGGAGTTGTAGTTCCCGGTGCCGATATGGCAATACCGCCGGATCGTGGAGCCCTCGCGGCGCACCACGAGGCAGACCTTGCAGTGGGTTTTCAGTCCGATCAATCCGTACACCACGTGCACGCCGGCCTGCTCCAGCTTGCGGGCCCACTTGATGTTGGCCTGCTCGTCGAAGCGGGCCTTGATCTCGACGAGTGCCACCACCTGCTTGCCGGCTTCGGCGGCGTCGATCAGCGCGGTGACGATCGGCGAATCACCGGAGGTGCGGTAGAGCGTCTGCTTGATCGCCAGCACGCCCGGGTCGGCGGCTGCCTGTTCGATAAACCGTTGCACGCTGGTGGCGAATGAGTCGTAGGGGTGATGTACCAGCACATCGCCTTCCCGCAGGGTGGCGAAAATGCTTTTAGGGGTTTCCCGTTCGGCGAACGCCGGGTGGGTGGCCGGGACGAAGGTGCGGTCCTTGAGGTCGGGCCGGTCCTGGCCGTAGACCTGCCACAGCGATGACAGGTCCAGTAGGCCGGGCACCTCGATGACGTCACCGGGGTCCACGTCGAGCTCCCGCAACAGCAGCTCCAGCATGTGCTCGGTCATGTCGTCGGCGACCTCGAGGCGCACCGGCGACCCGAAGCGGCGCCGCGCCAGCTCTCGCTCCAAGGCCTGCAACAGGTCTTCGTCGCGGTCCTCTTCGACCTCGAAATCGGCGTTGCGGGTGATGCGGAACGCGTGATGCTCGACGATTTCCATGCCGGGGAACAGCACCGGCAAGAACGCCGCGATCAGCTCCTCCATCGGCAGGAAGCGGACCTCGCCACGGCCGTCGCCTCCGCTGGCGCCGGCGTCGAGTTCGACGAAACGGTCGACGTTGTCGGGGACCTTGACCCGCGCGAAATGACTGCCGCCGTCCTCGGGGCGCTTGACCGTCACGGCCAGGTTCAAGCTGAGACCGCTGACAAAGGGGAACGGGTGCGCCGGGTCCACCGCCAGCGGTGTCAGCACCGGGAACACCTGCTCGTGGAAGTACACCGACAGCTGGTCGCGCTCGGCCGGCAGAAGATCCGCCCACGTGACGACGTGGATGCCTTCGGCGGCAAGCGCCGGACGGACCGAATCGAGGAACACCCGCGCGTGGCTGGTGGCGATCTGCTGGGTCCGTTCGCCGATGCGGCGCAGTTGCTCACGTGGGGTGAGACCGTCGGCCGAGCGCACCGACAGACCCATCTCATCGCGGCGCTTGAGGCCGGCAACTCGGACCATGTAGAACTCGTCGAGATTGGAGGCGAAGATCGCCAGGAACTTGGCCCGCTCCAGCAGCGGCAACGAGATGTCGGCGGCCAGCGCCAGCACTCGCGCGTTGAAGTCCAGCCAGCTCAGTTCGCGGTTGAGGTAGCGGTCCGCTGGCAGTTCGTCGTCATCGCCGGCCGGAAGAGTCTCGGTGGCAGCGGGAGGGGCGGTCGGAGCGGCGTCGTGTGGACGCCAGTCAGTCGTGTCGGTACGCGTCTCAGTGAGTTCGCTGCCCTCGATTTCGTCCACTCCGAAATCATTGCTCATCCCGCGTGCTGCTGCCACCGGACTTGGCATGTGCAAGCGCACGGGCCGTTGCGGTGCCGACGCCGAGCCGTCGCGCCACCGCCAGATCTTCCGGTGTGTCGATGTCACAGCGCAGGCCGGGCCAGGCGCCCGTCAGCTCCAGCGCTCCTGATTGCCGGTGCCGCTTCGAGGAATCCCGGCCGAATCGGGGATCCAGGGCAGTGCCGAACGCGAAGAGCGCCGCGGTCCCCATCCCATGCCGGTCAGCGACGAAGCTGCGCTGGTGGGTCCGTGCCGCGGCGATCGCCTCGTCGAGTTCGTAGGATTGTAAAGCAGGCAAATCACCTTGCAGCACAACGATGTTCGGTATGGATTCGGTCACTGAGGCTTCGGCTGCGGCGAGCGCGTTGTTCAGCGGGTCGGCGTGACCGTCCGGTGTGGGGTCCGCCAACACCTCGGCTCCCAGCTCGGCGGCGGCCGCAGCGGCGGCCTCATCGGGGGTGACCACAGTGATGTGTTCCAGTCCGCGGGCGGCCGACGCCGCGCTGATGGTGTCCACCAGCATGGCCAGCACCACGGCTTCGCGCAGCGGTGCGGGAAACGCCGGGGCCAGCCTGGTCTTGGCCACGCTGAGCCGCTTGACGGCAATGATCAGGCCGATGCCGGATACCTCAGCCGGTGCGGAGTTCACACATCACATCCTGCCAGCGCCGGGCTGGGCGTTCCGCGGGGCTGGGTCGATGGCGGTGACCCGCTTCGCCCGGCTCCGCCGTGCTCGCGATCACCGCTGGGTCGATGGCGGTGACCCGCTTCGCCCGGCTCCGCTGTGCTCGCGATCACCGCTAAGGTGATGCGCCTATAGGGAGGTGGTGTGCGATGGTCGGCACCGAGGGAACGGTCGCGGTGATGGGCGCGGGCGCGTGGGGCACGGCGTTGGCCAAGGTGCTCGCCGACGCCGGCAGTGACGTCAGACTCTGGGCTCGCCGGCCCGATATCGCCGCGCAGATCAACGAGACCCGGCGCAACCCCGACTATCTGCCGGGCTTCGAGGTCCCCGACGCGGTGCGCGCCACCAGTGATCCGGCCGAGGCGCTGGGCGGCTTGACCACTGTGGTGCTGGCTGTGCCGGCACAGACGATGCGGGCCAATCTCCAAGCGTGGACGCCGCACCTGACCGACAGCGCCACGCTGGTCAGCGTCGCCAAGGGCATCGAGCTGGGCACGCTGATGCGGATGAGCCAGGTGATCGCCTCAGTGACGGGCTTCGATCCCGGTCAGGTCGCGGTGGTGTCCGGTCCCAACCTGGCGGCCGAGATCGCCGCCGGGCAGCCCGCGGCCACCGTGGTCGCCTGCACGGACTCCGGTCGTGCGGTGGCGCTGCAGCGGATGCTCAACACGGGCTACTTCCGGCCCTACACCAACTCCGATGTCGTCGGCACCGAGATCGGCGGTGCCTGCAAGAACGTCATCGCCCTGGCCTGCGGGATGGCTGCGGGAGTGGGGCTGGGCGAGAACACGGCCGCCGCCATCATCACCCGGGGCCTGGCCGAGATCATCCGTCTGGGAGTCGCGCTGGGTGCCAAGGGGGCCACCCTGGCCGGCCTGGCCGGGGTGGGCGACTTGGTGGCCACCTGCACATCGCCGCATTCACGTAACCGCACGTTCGGCCAACGGCTCGGCCGGGGCGAGGCGATGCCGCCGGTACCTGGGTCGGCGGGGCTGTTGAGCACCTCCGACGGTCATGTCGTCGAAGGTGTGACGTCGTGCCAGTCGGTGCTGGCGCTGGCCTCGAGCTACGACGTGGAGATGCCGCTGACTGATGCCGTGCACCGGGTCTGCCACACGGGGTCGTCGGTCCATGAGGCGGTGGCGCTGCTGCTGGGACGTCGCACCAAACCGGAGTGAGGCGTCCGTCGTCGGGCCGCCCGGTACCCTCTGGCGTGTGAATTCCCACGAACGCACCCGCGTGGCCGTCGTCTTCGGTGGCCGCAGTAGCGAGCACGCCATCTCCTGCGTCTCGGCGGGCAGCATCCTGCGCAACCTGGATCCGCAACGCTTCGAGGTCGTCGCAGTAGGTATCACCCCGGAGGGGGCGTGGGTACTCACCGACGGCAACCCCGACACGTTGGCGATCACCGACCGCCAACTGCCGGCGGTCAGCACGGACTCCGGCGCCGAACTGGCGCTGGCGGCCGACCCGCAGCGAGCCGGTCAACTGGTCGCGTTCTCCGCCGCCGGGCCCGCGGAGGTACTGGAATCGGTCGACGTGGTGTTTCCGGTGCTGCACGGTCCCTACGGCGAGGACGGCACCGTGCAGGGCCTGCTGGAGTTGGCCGGCGTGCCCTATGTCGGTGCCGGCGTGCTGGCCAGCGCGGCGGGCATGGACAAGGAGTTCACCAAGAAGCTGCTGGCCGCCGACGGCCTGCCGATCGGCCCCTACGCGGTGTTGCGGCCCGCCCAGGAGACGCTGTCGGTAGACGATCGGGAGCGGCTGGGGCTGCCGCTGTTCGTCAAACCGGCGCGCGGCGGGTCCTCGATCGGGGTCAGCCGGGTGACGTCGTACGACGAGCTTGCCGCGGCGATCGCCGAGGCGCGCCGGCACGACCCGAAGGTCATTGTCGAAGCCGCGATCGTTGGCCGTGAAATCGAATGCGGGGTGCTCGAATTCCCCGACGGCTCGGTGGCCGCCAGCACCCTGGGGGAGATCCGGGTGGCCGGCGTGGCTGACCGCGACGACTCGTTCTACGACTTCGCTACCAAGTACCTCGACGACGCAGCCGAACTCGACGTGCCCGCCAAGGTCGACGACGATGTCGCTGAAGCCGTGCAGCAGTTGGCGATTCGGGCGTTCGGCGCGCTGGACTGTCAGGGATTGGCCCGGGTGGACTTCTTCCTCACCGATGCCGGCCCGGTGATCAACGAGATCAACACCATGCCCGGATTCACCACGATCTCGATGTATCCGCGGATGTGGTCGGCCAGCGGCGTGGACTACCCGACGCTGCTAGCGACGATGGTCGACACCGCCCTGGCTCGCGGCGTGGGTTTGCGCTAGGCGGTGTCCGCCATCCCTCGGCGAGCAGACACAGAATCGCGCGTTTCGCGTCCTGCGTGTGCGAGTCTGCGTCTGCTCGGCGAGGTTAGGCCGGCGGGCCTGGCCGGATCGGGACGGCAGCGACGGTGTCGGCGATCAGATCCGACACCTCCTGGATCGGCGTGGGGCCCGATCCCGGCGGCAGCGTCAGCGCCAGATAGACCTTCCGATCCACCACATACCAGGTGGCGCGGTCGCCTTCGCGGACTTCGAACCACTGGACGCCATCGACCACCTGGATGGGGGAGCCCACCACGAAGTCGGCCGGCCGGTCCAGCCCACAGCGCAACACCACGGCCTCGCCGTCGGCGGCGGTCCAGGCCGCCGCGCCCTGCGGTGCGGGTGCGGCGAGCTCGGCGCGCCGATAGTCGCCTAGCTGAGCCGGTAGCTCCTCGAGGAGTGCACGGCAGTCTTCGCTGTCGGAGTGCGGAGCAGGCACGGTCGCGACCGGGAGCGGTCCGGCCGGCCGCTTGTCCGGGTGGTGTAGCGCGGCGACCGTCAACGCGGCGCCTACCGCGGCGACGGCGACCACCAGCGCGATGATCAGCGCGAGCCGTGGCGGTCCGTCCGCGTCGTTGTCCGTGGTCAAGCCCCGCCTACCGTTCTGATCACACCTACACTCCAGGCTGTGCGCGGTAACGAGCCCACGCTGGGTCAGCTTGGAGAGTTTCCCATGATCGACCGGCTGGTGGCCGGGCGACGTCAGCCCGACACCACCCAGCTGGGTCCCGGGGACGATGCGGCGGTGGTGCGCTGCGCCGACGGCCGAGTTGCGGTATCCACCGACATGCTGGTCGAAGGCCGCCATTTCCGGCTGGATTGGTCAACCCCGCAGCAGGCCGGGCGTAAGGCGATCGCGCAGAACGCCGCCGATATCGAGGCGATGGGTGCGCGGCCCACCGCGTTCGTCGTCGGCTTCGGTGCCCCGGCGCACACCTTCGCCGCCGATGCCGCCGCCCTGGCCGACGGGTTGTGGGCGGAGGCGGAGCGCCTGGGTGCCGGTGTGGTCGGCGGCGATCTGGTCCAGGCCGACCGCTGGGTGGTGTCGGTGACGGTGCTGGGGGATCTGGCCGGCCGGGCCGCGGTGCTGCGATCGGGGGCGCGGCCCGGGGCGACCCTGGCGGTGGCGGGGGAGCTGGGCCGTTCGGCGGCCGGGCTGCGGCTGTGGAGCGACGGCGTGGACTCCGCAGAATTCGCCGAGCTCAGGCGTCGCCACCTGGTCCCGGAGCCGCCGTACGGGCAGGGTGTGGCGGCCGCCGACACGGGGGCGCAGGCGATGACCGATGTCTCCGACGGCCTGATCGCCGATCTGGGCCACCTGGCCGCCGCGTCGCAGGTGACATTGGAGGTGTCCACAGCGGCGCTGGCGGCCGATTATCGGGCCTTGGCGCCCGCGGCCGCTGCGGTCGGTGCCGACGCGTGGTCGTGGGTTCTGGGCGGGGGAGAAGACCACGCTCTGGTCGCCGCGTTTCCCGGCGAGGTGCCGCCCGGTTGGCGGGCGATCGGACAGGTGCTGCCCGGGCCGGCGCGAGTGCTGGTCGACGGGGCCTTGTGGGACGGGGAGGCGGGCTGGCAGTCGTTTGATTCTGGCGCCCCATTACGTTGAGACACCATGACTGCTCGTCCACTTCCTGAACTTGTCGAAAGCGGTTGGGCCACTGCGCTGGCACCGGTGACCGATCACGTCGCCGCGCTGGGGCAGTTTCTGCGTGAGGAGACGACGTCCGGTCACGGCTATCTGCCCGAAGGGCAGAACATCTTGCGTGCCTTCACGTTTCCGTTCGACAACGTCAGGGTGTTGATCGTCGGGCAGGACCCGTACCCGACGCCCGGCCACGCGGTAGGCCTGAGCTTCTCGGTCGCGCCGGATGTTCGGCCGCTGCCGCGCAGCCTGGAGAACATCTTCACCGAGTACAGCGCGGATCTGGGCTATCCCAAGCCGTCCAACGGCGATCTTTCCGCGTGGGCGCAGCGGGGTGTACTGCTGCTCAACAGGGTGCTCACCGTGCGGCCGGGCACGCCGGCGTCACATCGCGGCAAGGGCTGGGAGGCCGTCACCGAATGTGCGATCCGCGCGTTGGTGGCCCGCAATCAGCCGATGGTGGCGATCCTGTGGGGACGCGACGCGGGAACACTGAAGCCAATGCTGTCCGACCGCTGCGTCGCGATCGAATCACCGCACCCGTCGCCACTGTCGGCGTCGCGCGGCTTCTTCGGATCGCGGCCGTTCAGCCGCGCCAACGAGCTGCTGGCGCAGATGGGAGCCGAGCCGATCGACTGGCGGCTGGAGTAGCCCGTTCAGCGGGACGCGCACATCGCCGACGAGGCACGGATGTCCTGCGCTCGGCGAGCAAAGAGCGGACTTAGCCGCGGACGACCTTGCCGGCCTTGATGCACGAGGTGCAGGCGTTCAGGCGCTGCTTGTTGCCGCCGGGCCGCGCGGCGTGCACAACCTGAATGTTCGGGTCCCACCGACGGCTGGTCCGACGGTGCGAGTGGGACACCGACTTACCGAAGCCGGGGCCCTTTCCGCAGATATCGCACACGGCAGCCATATGTGACACTCCTCAAAACGTCTGCTTGAGGGCCAACGACCTCAGCGGGTGGCCCGACAACCTGATCAGGATACCCGCCCGGCGGGGCAACCACCAAAACGCCCCTCCCGGCCGGACGGACGTGAGCTGTGCTGTCGTCCGGAGTGATTAGGCTTGCGGCCACCGGAGGTGGCGGCAGGAAGGTGGGTGCAGGTGGGCAACCCCGATCGTCGGCTGGATGCGGCGACCTTGCGGGACTGGGCGCACACCGCCGTCGGTGACCTGATCACCCACACCGACGAGATCAACCAGCTCAACGTCTTCCCGGTCGCCGACTCCGACACCGGAACAAACATGCTGTTCACTATGCGTTCGGCCCTGGCCGAGGCCAACACCGAGGCCGCCTCGGGCGAGGTGGGCCGGGTCGCGGCCGCCCTGTCATCCGGGGCGCTGCACGGTGCGCGCGGCAACTCCGGGGTGATCCTGTCGCAGATCCTGCGCGGCCTGGCCGATGTGACCGCAGCCGACACTGGCGTCAGCGTCATCGACTCCGCCCTGCTCGGCGCCGGTCTGCGGCACGGGGTGGAGCTGGTGGTCACCTCGATGGGCGGCCGCGAGGTTCCGGGCACCATCGTGTCGGTGTTGCAGGCTGCCGCCGCGGCCGTCGAACGGTGCGCGGCCGGCGGAGCCGCGTTGGGCCCGGCGCTGGTAGCCGGCACCGACGCGGCCGCCACGGCCCTGGAGGCGACCACTGCGCAGCTCGACGTGCTCGCCGAGGCCGGGGTGGTCGATGCGGGCGGCCGCGGCCTGCTGGTGCTGCTCGACGCACTGCGCTCCACGATCACCGGGCAGGCTCCCGTGCGCGCGGCGTACCAGCCCGCGCCGTCCCCGCGGCCGCCGGAGGCCGGCACCGAGGCTCCCGCGCCGCAGTTCGAGGTCATGTACCTCCTTGGCGAGTGCGGTCCCGACGACATCGAAGCCCTGCGCGAGCGGCTGAATCAGCTCGGAGAATCGGTGGCCATCGCCACCTCGGGGGTGGTCGGCGGATATTCGGTGCACGTGCACACCGATGACGCCGGCGCCGCCGTCGAGGCGGGCCTGGCGTTCGGCCGGCCGCGGCGTATCCAGATCTCGGCCCTCGCCGGGGCCGCCGGCCCGTCCCCGGGCAGCTGGGCCCGGGAGCGTGCGGTGCTGGCCGTGGTCGACGGCGACGGCGCCGAGGCGCTGTTCGACTCCGAAGGCGCCTGCGTACTGCGGCCCGATCCGCACAGTGCCGAGCCGGTCATGATGGTCACCGCCCAGCAGTTGCTACGGGCGGTGGTGGACACCGGCGCTGCGCAGGTGATGCTGCTGCCCAACGGCTATGTCGCCGCCGAGGAACTGGTGGCGGGCTGTACCGCGGCCATCGGCTGGGGTATCGAGGTGGTGCCGGTGCCGACCGGCTCGATGGTGCAGGGGCTGTCGGCGTTGGCGGTCCACGATCCTGGCCGTCCGGTGGTCGATGACGGCTACACCATGGCCCGGGCCGCCGGCAGCACCCGGCTCGGATCGGTGCGGGTCGCCACCGAACAGGCGCTGACCTGGGCCGGTTCCTGCCGGCCCGGTGACGGCCTGGGCATCGCCGGTGACGAGGTGCTGATCGTGGCCCGCAATGTCGGCGCCGCGGCGATTGGCCTGATCGACCTGCTGCTGGCGGCCGGCGGTGAGTTGGTGACGGTGTTGTTCGGTGCGGGCATCGATGGGTTAGAAGAAGATGTGATGGACGTCTTGACGCGGCACGTGCACGACCAGCACCCGGGAACCGAACTGGCGACCTACTTCACCGGGCATCGGGGGGACGCGCTGCTGATCGGGGTCGAGTAGCGATGGTGACCTTGGCCGACCGGCTGGATTTCATCGTCGGCTCTGATGCCGCCGACAAACTCGACGAATGCTTTGGCATCCGCACCGTCGGAGACCTGTTGCGGCACTACCCGCGCAGCTATGTCGAAGGCACCGGGGTGCGCGGTGCGGCGGACAGCCGCCCCGCCGAAGGCGACCACATCACCATCGTCGACACCATTGGCTCGGCGGTGCTCAAAGACATGCAGCGGCGCAACGGCAAATACCTCGCTGTCACCGTCGGTAGCGGCCGCAACAAGGTCAGTGCGACGTTCTTCAACCCCAAAGGCCTGCGCTGGCGGTTGACCCCCGGCACGCGGGTGATGCTGTCCGGGGAGGTCAAGCTGTATCGGGGTGCGATCCAGCTCACCCATCCGGACTTCCTGGTACTCAAGGAAGCCGATGGTGCAGCCCACGATCGCAACTTCGGCAGCAGTTCGCTGCGCAACATCGCCGATGCCTCGCAGAAGGTCAGCGGCCAGGTCAACCAGTCGGACTTCGAGCGCAGCTGCTACCCGATCTACCCGGCGACCGCGAAACTGCAGAGCTGGGACATTTTCGCCTGTGTGCGGCAGGTGCTCGACGTCCTCGATCCGGTTCCGGACCCGCTGCCGGCTGCGGTGCGCGCCGAACGGGGTCTGCTCGGCGAAGACGAAGCGCTGCGCGCAATCCACCTGTCGGAGAACGCCGCCGAACGGGATCGCGCCCGGGCTCGGTTGGCCGTCGACGAAGCGTTCGGTCTGCAGTGGGCGTTGGCGATGCGTCGAAACGGTGAACTGTCCGAATCCGGGTTACCGGCACCGCGCCGCGACAACGGGATGGTCGCAGAGCTGTTGCGGCGGCTGCCGTTCGAGCTGACCGCCGGGCAGCGCGAGGTCCTTGGCGTGCTCGAAGGCGAACTGGCCGCCAGTCGCCCGATGAATCGGCTGCTGCAGGGTGAGGTCGGCTCGGGCAAGACGATCGTCGCGCTGCTGGCGATGCTGCAGCTGGTTGATGCCGGCTATCAGTGCGCCCTGTTGGCGCCCACCGAAGTCCTTGCTGCCCAACACGCCCGATCGATACGTGACATGCTCGGGCCGCTGGCGCTCGGCGGTCAGCTGGGCGGGGCCGACAATGCCACCGCGGTGGCGCTGCTCACCGGCTCGATGTCCGCGGCCGCCAAGAAGCAGGCTCGCGCCGAGATCGCCGGCGGCCGGGCCGGCATCGTCGTGGGCACTCACGCCCTGCTGGTCGACGCGGTCGAATTCGACAACCTGGGCATGGTGGTCGTCGACGAACAACATCGATTTGGCGTGGAGCAGCGAGATCGGTTGCGCGCCAAAGCTCCTGACGGCATCACTCCGCACCTGCTGGTGATGACCGCCACTCCGATTCCGCGCACGGTGGCGCTCACCGTTTACGGCGATCTGGAGACCTCCACGTTGCGTGAGCTGCCCCGCGGACGCCAGCCCATCGCGAGCTCGGTGATCTTCGTCAAGGAGAAGCCGACCTGGCTGGATCGGGCGTGGGCGCGGATCCGCGAGGAGGTGACGGCCGGACGGCAGGCCTACGTGGTGGCACCCCGCATCGACGAGACCGACGAGCCGAGCAAACCCGGTTCAGCCGATGAGGGCGGCCGAACCTCGGCCACCGCGGTGGGGTTGTTCGATCAGCTGCGAGCCGGGCCGTTGTCGGGATTGCGGCTGGGCTTGATGCACGGGCGGTTGACCGGGGACGAGAAGGACGCGGTGATGACGGCGTTCCGCAGCGGTGCGGTCGACGTGCTGGTCTGCACCACGGTCATCGAGGTCGGTGTCGACGTACCCAACGCCACCGTCATGCTGATCGCCGACGCCGACTGGTTCGGTATCAGCCAGCTGCACCAGCTTCGCGGTCGGATCGGCCGCGGCGAGCACGCCAGCCTCTGTCTGCTGGTGACCTCCAGCGGGCCTGGATCCAAAGCGGGTCAGCGCCTGAAGGCCGTCGCAGCCACCTTGGACGGCTTCGCCTTGGCGGATCTGGATCTGGCCGAGCGTGGCGAAGGAGATGTATTGGGCCGCAACCAGTCCGGCTGGCGAGGCGGCCTCAAGCTGCTGTCGCTGGCCGACCACGGTGAAGTGATCGAGGCGGCCCGCGCGTACTGCATGCAGGCCTGGGCAGCCAACCCCGATGATCCCGGATTGGCTACGCTCGCCGCGTATTTCACCGACATCGACTACCTGGACAAAGCATGAACCCGAGCCGCAAGACCCTGGTGTGGTTGGCCGTGGCCGCGGTGCTGGCCGTAGTCGTGGCCTACCAGACGGTATCGGCCGTGGGCCATCGCAGTCGTGCCCTGGCGGCGCAGGCCGGCATGCCCACGGTGGCGGCCGGCGCCGATGTGCTGGCCGGCATCACCGTGGTTCCGGCTCGTACCCACCGCTACGACTACGTCCGCTCGCGGTTCGGGGACGCCTGGGATGACGACAACGACGCGCCGGGCGGACACAACGGCTGCGACACCCGCGACGACATCCTCAACCGTGATCTGGTGGACATCACGCACGTGTCGACCAAGCGCTGCCCGGACGCGGTAGCCACCGGAACCCTGCACGACCCCTACACCAACGCCGTCGTCGCCTTCACCCGCGGCGCGAAGATCGGCGAAGCGGTGCAGATCGACCACATCGTGCCGTTGGCTTACGCCTGGGACATGGGAGCGTCGGCCTGGCCGTATCGGCAGCGACTGCGCTTCGCCAACGACCCCGCCAACCTGCTGGCAGTGGCCGGGCAGGGCAACCAGGACAAGGGCGACGCGGGCCCCGGGCAGTGGATGCCGCCGAATAAATCGTTCGCGTGCCAATACGCCATCGCCTACATTGCGGTCCTGCGGGGCTACGCGCTGCGCCTCGACCAGCCGTCAGCCGACGCACTGCGTGAGGCAGCGGCCACCTGCCCGACCGGATAGGGACTGCGCTGCCGAGCCGCCGAGTGGGAATCTGACGACGGGACACGCCGATGCGCCGTCGCGAGATTCCGGCTCGCGGAATGAGGGATCAGATACCGGTGTAGGTGAGCGGGTCTTCCCGCACCCGGGTGCCGTCATTGAGTGCGCCCAGGCTCTCCATGTGCTCGTCGGCCAGCTCGAAGCCGAACACGTCGAGGTTGGCCGCGATGCGCTCGGGTTGGGCCGACCGGGGGATCACCACGTTGCCCAACTGCAGGCTCCACCGGATCAGCACCTGCGCCGGGGTCTTGCCGTACTCGCCGGCGATAGCCGTCACGGTCGGGTGGTCAAGCAACCGGCCCACCGCCAGCGGACTGTAAGCCTGGGTGATGATGCCGCGCTCGGCGTTGGCGGCACGCAGCTCAGCCTGGTTGAGCAGCGGGTGCAGCTCGATCTGGTTGACCGATGGGGTCTCGAATGCCAGGTCGATCACGTCGTCGAGGTGATTCGCGGTGAAGTTGCACACCCCGATGGACCGGGCCAGGCCCAGCTCCCGGGTCTGGATGAGTCCGCCGTAGCTGTCGACGTACATGCCCAGCGATGGAGCCGGCCAGTGCACCAGGTACAAGTCCACGTAGTCCATTCCGAGCCGCTCCAGGCTGGCCTTGCAGGCTTCGATGGCGGCGGTCAGTCCCTGGTCGGCGTTGGCCAGTTTGGTGGTGACGAACACCTCTTCGCGCGGGATCCCCGACGCGGCGATAGCCCGGCCCACCGCGGCCTCGTTGCCGTACACCTTGGCGGTGTCAATCAAGCGACAGCCCAGCTCGAGCGCCGTCGAGACCGCGCGCTCGGTCTCGGCTTCGGACAACTCGGCCACCCCGATGCCCAGAGTCGGCATCGTGCGGGAGTCGTTGAGGGTGACCGAGGGAATCGCAGTGCCCGACGTCATTTCACCTACCTGTGTCATCGAATGTTCGCGGATCGGGTCCCAATCGGGCGCCGTCGTCGAGCGAGGATATCGCGGCCATCTCGGCGGTGCCGAGTTCGAAGTCGAAGACATCGAAGTTGCCGACGATGCGCTCGGGGTGCACCGATTTCGGGATCACAATATTACCCAGCTGAATATGCCACCGGATCAGCACCTGCGCCGGTGTCTTATCGCAACGCCGTGCCACCTCGGTGACCGCCGGATGAGCCAGCAGCGAACCCCGCCCCAGCGGCGCCCAGGCTTCGGTGGCAATCCCGAGGCGAGCGTGCACCTCACGCAGTTCGGGCTGGCTGAAGCGCGGGTGCAACTCCACCTGGTTGACAACGGGAACGATCCCCGTTCCGTCGATGAGCATCTCGAGGTGCTCCGGTGCGAAGTTGCTCACCCCGATCGAGCGGATCCGGCCCTGATCCCGCAGGTGGGCCAGCGCCCGGAAGGTCTCGACGAACTTGCCGGCCGCCGGCAGCGGCCAGTGGATCAGGTACAGGTCCAGAAAATCCAGGCCGAGGCGGTCCATGCTCGTATCAAATGCTCTCAGCGTGGAGTCGTAACCCTGGTCGGAGTTCCACACCTTGGTGACCACATACACCTCGTCGCGCGGCAGCCCGGATGCCGCGACGGCCCGGCCGACCTCTCGCTCGTTGCCGTACAAGGCTGCGGTGTCGACATGGCGGTATCCGGCTGCGAATGCGGTGCGCACCGCCTGCTCGGTCTCGGCGGGCGAAATCTTGTAAACCCCGAAGCCGACGCTGGGGATGGAATTACCGTCGTTGAGCGTGACTGAACGCAACTTATCTTCAGCAGCCATGACACGAAGTCTGCCAGGCGGCTCCGGTTCCGGCCGGGGCGCGCGATGGACCGATCAGCTGCAGAGCACCCTGATGACGGTCGGTATGAAGGTGACGCCGATGCTGCCGATCGGGGTCCAGCGGATCATGACCGGCGGGCGCGCGGTGACCATCGATGGCAAGACCTTGGACCCCACCCTGCGGCTGACGCTGGCCGCGCAGCGCGCGATGGGCGTCAACGGCCTAGTCGTCGGCGACGACGCGGTCGCCTCTCGCGCCCAGTTGCGCGAGACGACCGCCGGGCTAGGTGGCGGTGATATCCACGTCGACGTTCGCGACATCGTGTTGCCCGGGCCGGCCGGGGACATCGCCGCTCGGCACTACCGCCCGACCGGTGATGGCGCCAAGCCGTTGCTGGTCTTCTACCACGGTGGCGGATTCGTGATCGGCGACCTGGACAGCCACGACGCGATCTGCCGGCTGACCTGCCGAGACGGCGACATCGCGGTGCTGTCGGTCGACTACCGCCTGGCGCCCGAGCATCCCGCACCGGCCGCGCTCGACGATGCCCTCGCGGCATTCCGCTGGGCTCATGACCACGCCGCGGAGCTGGGTGGGATTGCCGGGCGGGTCGCGGTCGGTGGCGACAGCGCCGGCGGCAACCTGGCCGCCGCGGTCGCGCTGCGGGCGCGTGATGACGGGGGACCGGCACCCGTTCTGCAGTGGCTGATCTACCCGGTCACCGACTGCACCGCGCGGACCCGTTCGCGCACCCTCTACGGCGACGGTTTTCTGCTGACCAAGCACGACATCGACTGGTTCACCGACCAGTATCTGGGCCGCTCACAGCTCGACCCGACCGACCCGCTGGTATCGCCGTTGCTGGCCGGCGACCTGTCCGGCTTGCCGCCGGCGCTGGTGGCCGTCGCCGGATTCGACCCGCTGCAGGACGAAGGCGAAGCGTTCGCGGCGGCACTGCGCGAGGCCGGGGTTGTGGTGGACCTGCGGCAGATGCCGTCGTTGACGCACGCTTTCATCAACCTGTTTCCGCTGGGGGGTGGCAGCGCGACCGCGACCAGTGAGTTGATCTCGGCGCTGCGCGCGCACCTCAGCCGCGGCTGAGGTCCGGGGCTCACGCCGGTACGCTGAACGGCAAACCAACCACCGAACACGAGGACCAACCGACTGTGGCCAGCAAACCCAAACGCCCCGGCGCCTCCGGCTTGAGGGCCGGCGACCAGAAGCGCAACCTCGCAATGCAGATCGGCCTAGTCGCCATCGTGGTGGTTTTCGCGGTGGGACTGATCGGCTACATCGTGATGTCCAACGGTCATAAGAAGGGCGCCGGCGCCGGCGAGGCGATCCGGGTCACCTCGAGCAAGCTGGTCACCAAGGACGGGACCGACGAGCCCAAGGCCGTGCTGACGTTCTACGAAGACTTCCTCTGCCCGGCCTGCGGCAACCTCGAGCGGGCGTTCGGCCCGACGGTGTCTCGGCTGATCGACAGCGGGGCGATCGCCGCCGACTACCACATGGTCGCGATCCTGGATCGGCCGCAAAACGATGACTACTCCTCGCGCGCCGGAGCCGCCGCCTACTGCGTCGCCGACGAGAGCAACGACGCCTTCCGCCGGTTCCACACCGCGCTCTACACCGAGCAGCTGCAGCCGTCGGAGATCGGCACGGACTTCCCCGACAACAAGCGCCTGATCGAGCTGGCCCGTCAGGCCGGCGCTGCCGGCGGTGTTCCGGCGTGCATCAACAGCGGCAAGTACCTCAAGATGGTCGGCGGCATGGCTGCGGCCGGGGGCATTCACGCCACCCCCACGTTGCGCATCAACGGCGAGGACTACCGCCCCTCCACTCCGGAAGCCCTGGTTTCCAAGATCCGCGAGATCGTCGGCGACGTGCCCGGTATGGCCGTGCCGGCTCAGGAGTCGTGACCATCACGGCTCCGGCGGTCGAACCGCCCGCCCAGGCGGTGCCGGTCGCGGCGTCCCGGGCCTGGGCGGTGCTGATCGGCGGGGTCATCGGACTGGCCGCCTCGGTCACGCTGACCGTCGAGAAGATCAAGCTGCTGATGGACTCGGGGTACGTGCCATCGTGCAACCTCAACCCCGTGCTGTCCTGCGGATCGGTGATGGTGACCCCGCAAGCGTCTGTGCTGGGCTTCCCCAACCCGCTGATGGGGATCGTCGCCTTCACCGTGGTGGTGGTGACCGGTGTGCTAGCGGTGGCGAAAGTGCCTCTGCCGCAGTGGTATTGGACCGGTATGGCGGTCGGTACGCTGGTCGGGGCGGGGTTCGTGCACTGGCTGATCTTTCAGAGCCTGTACCGGATCGGCGCGTTGTGCCCGTACTGCATGGTGGTCTGGGCGGTCACGCTGTGCCTGTTGGTGATATTCGCAGCCCTAGCATCTGAGCAGGGTGGTATACGCAAAAATTTGCAGCATTTGCACCGGTGGCGTTGGACCGTCGCTGCGTTATGGTTTATCGCGTTATTTCTGTTGATATTTATTCGGTTTCAGGATTACTGGATAACGCTGCTGTAGGGGTGGAAGTGATCTCCAAAGTACTGGTTGCGAACCGTGGGGAGATCGCCGTCCGCGCGTTCCGGGCCGCCTGCGAGCTCGGGGTCGGCACCGTGGCCGTGTACCCGTATGAGGACCGCAACTCGCTGCACCGGCTCAAGGCCGACGAGTCCTATCAGATCGGCGAAGAGGGCCATCCGGTACGCGCGTACCTGTCAGTCGATGAGATCGTCGGCACCGCAGTGCGGTGCGGGGCCGATGCGGTCTACCCCGGCTACGGTTTCCTCTCGGAGAATCCGCAACTGGCGCAGGCCTGTGCGGATGCCGGCATCACCTTCGTCGGTCCCAGCGCGGCAGTGCTGGCGCTGACCGGTAACAAGTCCCGCGCGGTGGCTGCCGCGCGGGAGGCCGGACTGCCGGTGCTGGCGTCGTCGGCGCCGTCGTCCTCGGTCGCCGAACTGCTCGCCGCAGCTCAAGACATGACCTTCCCGCTCTTCGTCAAGGCGGTCGCCGGTGGCGGTGGGCGCGGGATGCGCCGGGTGACCGACATCGACGCGTTGTCCGACGCGGTGGAAGCGGCCAGCCGGGAAGCGGATTCGGCGTTCGGCGACCCGCACGTCTACCTCGAGCAGGCGGTACTGAACCCGCGCCACATCGAAGTGCAGATCCTGGCCGACAACCACGGCAACGTGATCCACCTCTACGAGCGTGACTGCAGCGTGCAGCGCCGGCACCAGAAAGTCGTCGAATTGGCGCCGGCGCCGAATCTGGATCCGGCCCTGCGCGAGAAGATTTGCGCGGACGCCGTCGCGTTCGCGCGTCACATCGGATACACGTGCGCGGGCACCGTGGAGTTCCTGGTCGATGAGCGCGGCCACCACGTGTTCATCGAGATGAACCCGCGCATCCAGGTGGAGCACACCGTCACCGAGGAGATCACCGACGTCGACCTGGTGTCGTCACAGCTGCGGATCGCCGCCGGTGAATCGCTGGCCGACCTGGGCCTCTCACAGGACGCGATCACGCTGCACGGCGCCGCACTGCAATGCCGGATCACCACCGAAGACCCGGCCAACGGATTCCGGCCCGACACCGGACGGATCAGCGCCTACCGCAGCCCGGGAGGGGCGGGCATCCGGCTGGATGGCGGCACCAACCTCGGCGCGGAGATCAGCGCGCACTTCGACTCGATGCTGGTCAAGCTGACCTGTCGCGGCAAGGATTTCCCCACCGCGGTGAAGCGGGCGCGCCGGGCGATCGCGGAATTCCGCATCCGTGGGGTCGCCACCAACATCCCGTTCCTGCAGGCCGTGCTCGATGACCCGGATTTCTCCGCCGGCCACATCACCACCTCGTTCATCGACGAGCGCCCGCAGCTGCTGACCGCGCGTTCCTCGGCCGACCGCGGCACCAAGATCTTGAACTACCTGGCGGATGTCACCGTCAACAGCCCGCACGGCACCCGGCCCTCGGCGGTGTACCCGCGTGACAAGCTGCCCGAGCTGGATCTGTCGGTGCCCCCGCCGGCGGGCTCCAAGCAACGGCTGGTCGAGCTGGGGCCAGAAGGGTTCGCCCGCTGGCTGCGAGAGTCGCGGGCGGTCGGGGTCACCGACACGACGTTCCGGGACGCCCACCAGTCACTGTTGGCCACCCGGGTGCGCACCAGCGGATTGGTCAAGGTGGCGCCGTACGTGGCCCACACCATGTCGCAGCTTTTGTCGGTCGAGTGCTGGGGTGGCGCGACTTACGATGTGGCGCTGCGATTTTTGAAGGAAGACCCCTGGGAGCGGCTGGCCGCGCTGCGCGAGGCGCTGCCCAATATCTGTCTGCAGATGCTGCTGCGCGGGCGCAACACAGTCGGGTATACCCCCTATCCGGAGCTGGTGACCTCGGCATTCGTCCAGGAGGCAACCGAGACCGGTATTGACATCTTCCGGATCTTCGACGCGCTCAACAACGTTGACTCGATGCTTCCCGCCATTGACGCGGTGCGCGAAACCGGCAGTGCGGTAGCCGAAGTCGCCATGTGTTACACCGGGGATCTGAGCAGTCCGGGTGAAACGCTCTACACGCTGGACTACTACCTCACGCTTGCCGAGCAGATCGTGAACGCCGGCGCCCATGTGCTGGCGATCAAGGACATGGCGGGGCTGTTACGTCCCGCCGCGGCAACCACATTGGTGAGCGCGCTGCGCAGCCGCTTCGACCTGCCGATCCACATACACACCCACGACACCGCGGGCGGCCAGCTGGCCAGCTACGTCGCCGCCTGGCAAGCCGGGGCGGACGCCGTCGATGGCGCGGCCGCGCCCCTGGCGGGCACCACCAGCCAACCGGCGCTGAGCTCGATCATCGCCGCGGCAGCCCAGACCGACTACGACACCGGGATCTCGCTGGATGCGGTGGGCGACCTGGAGCCGTACTGGGAGGCGCTGCGAAAGGTATACGCGCCGTTCGAATCCGGGCTGGCCGCACCAACCGGGCGGGTATACCGTCATGAGATTCCCGGTGGCCAGCTGTCCAACCTGCACCAGCAGGCCAAGGCGCTGGGGTTGGCGGACCGGTTCGAGGACGTCGAGAACAACTATGCCGCCGCGGATGCCGTACTCGGTCGGCTGATCAAGGTGACCCCGAGCTCGAAGGTGGTCGGCGATCTCGCGCTGGCCCTGGTCGGTGCCGGCGTGAGCGCCGACGAGTTCGCCGCCGACCCGTCCCGAGTCGACATCCCTGACTCGGTGATCGGCTTCCTGCGCGGCGAGCTGGGCGACCCGGCCGGCGGCTGGCCGGAGCCCTTGCGGACCAAGGCGCTTCAGGGCCGCGGCCCGGCACGCGAGATGCAGCAGCTCTCGGACGACGACGAGGCGGTATTGGCAAAGTCTGGCCCGCAACGCCAGGCCCGGTTGAATCGCCTGCTGTTCCCCGGGCCCACAAAGGAATTCGAGTCGCATCGGGAACTCTACGGCGACATCTCGCGGTTGTCGGCCAACCAGTTCTTCTATGGTCTGCGCCAAGGCGAGGAGCATCGGGTCAAGCTGGAGCGCGGGGTGGAGCTGCTGATCGGGCTCGAGGCCATCTCCGAGCCGGATGAACGCGGCATGCGGACCGTGATGTGCATTATCAACGGTCAACTGCGACCGGTCGAAGTGCGTGACCGCAGCATCGCCAGCGAAGTGCCCGTCGCCGAAAAGGCCGATCGCACCAAGCCGGGCCATGTCGCGGCACCTTTTGCCGGTGTGGTCACCATCGGGGTTGCCGAGGGCGAGAAGGTCACCGCCGGCCAGACCGTGGCCACCATCGAGGCGATGAAGATGGAGGCGGCCATCACCGCGCCGGCCGACGGCACCGTCGCACGGATCGCCGTTGCCCAGACCGCACAGGTCGAAGGCGGAGACCTGCTGGTGGTGCTGAGCTGACTCGCATCGTCGGGGGTGCAGCCGGTGGACGACGCCTCGCCGTACCCCCGCGTGGCACCCGGCCAACCACCGATCGGGTGCGCGAGGCGCTGTTCAATGTGCTCGATTCCCGGATGGACCTGACCGGAATATCGGTGCTGGACCTCTACGCGGGGTCGGGAGCGCTCGGCTTGGAGGCGCTGTCTCGCGGCGCGGCATCGGCACTGTTCGTCGAATCGGATCGCCGCGCCGCCGATGTGCTGGCCGCCAATATTGCCGGACTGGGGCTGGCCGGTGCCGTGCTGCGCCGCGGCACGGTCGCCGCGGCGCTAGCCGGGGGCACCGAGACCCCGGTGGATCTCGTGCTGGCCGATCCGCCCTACGAGGTGGATGCCGCTGCGATCGACGCGTTGCCGCAGATGTTGACCGCTGGCGGTTGGGCAGCCCCGGGCACCGTCGTGGTGATCGAACGGGCCGCCTCCAGCCCCGCGGTGGGGTGGCCGCAGGGTTGGGAAGCCTGGCCCTCGCGCCGTTACGGCGACACCCGGCTGGAGCTGGCCGAAGCCGGCTCACCCGGCTGCTAGCGTCATGAGCCATGAGTGGCGCGGTATGCCCCGGCTCCTTCGACCCGGTGACGTTGGGACATGTCGACATCCTGGAGCGCGCGGCCGCCCAGTTCGACGAGGTGGTGGCCGCCGTACTGGTCAATCCGTCAAAAAAGGGCATGTTCACCCTGGACGAGCGGCTCGAGATGATCGCCGAAGCCACCGCGCATCTGCCCAATGTGCGCGCGGAGTCGGGTCAGGGCTTGGTGGTCGACTTCGTCCGGCAGCGGGGGCTCACCGCGATCGTCAAGGGTCTGCGCACGGGCACCGACTTCGAGTACGAGCTGCAGATGGCTCAGATGAACAAGCACATCGCCGGTGTGGACACGTTTTTCGTGGCGACCACACCGCGGTATTCGTTCGTGTCGTCGTCGCTGGCCAAGGAAGTGGCGTCGATGGGCGGTGATGTCTCCGATCTGTTGCCCGAGCCGGTGAACCGCAGACTGGCCGCGAAGCTTGGTTCTTATTAGCGAAGGGGCGCCCGGCGAACGGATTGTCCGGTAGAACGCTGGGGTGTTCGGCTGCGCTGGCTCAACAATCCGATCGGCTAGCGTTGTAGTCGTGCTGGACGTCGTGATGTTGGACTCGACGGACCTTGACTCGCTCGACCGTGCGACGCGGGCGTTCTCGCAGGTACTCGGATCACTCGAACTCGACGTCCTTGATCGTCCAACCGCCTGCGGAAGCTGGACGATCAAGGACGTCGCTAATCATGTCTGCGGTGGAGCGCTGCGCTATGCCCATTACCTGCGAGGCGGCATGCCCGGCGAGATTGCCTGGACCCGCACAGCCGATAACGCCGGCAACGATCCGCAGGCCGCTCATGACAACCTATCCGCCGAGCTGCGAACTCTGTTCGCGCAATCCGGGGCTGGTTCATTGCGTGCACATCACCCGATGCAGACAGTCAGCGGCGCCGTGCTGCTGCGGATGCGAGTCGCCGAACTTGCGGTACATGCCTGGGATATCGCAAGCACCCTCGATGCCACATCAACGATCGACAACGATCTTGCTTCCTACATTCTCGATCGTGCGACCCCGATCCTGCGGGCACAGCGCGAACACGGATACTTCGCGCACGTCGAACCAGCGAATCCGGACGCCCCCGCCTCGGCACGGCTGCTGGCTCTCACAGGAAGGTTCATGCCTTGACAATCCCACGGTCCACCCAGCTGCCCCTCGGCCCGATCCACAACATCGGACAATTCCCGGTTGGTTTTCCGGCCGGGATCTTCACGATGCGCTAGGAGCGGGTGGCGCGAACGATTTTCTTGGCCCCCAACGTCTTTGGGTTCTCCCGACGGCCAACTTAGTTGACGGTCGGTGGTGGTTGTGGTTGGAAGGGCTGGTACCACCACCATTGGGCGCGTTCGCCGGTGGGTCCGGGGCAGGGTGCGACTGTGGGTGGAGGGCCGGTGGGTGGTCGGGCCAGCGATGCTGAGCTCAGGGGCCGGCCGGTGTGGTCGGTGACGGTGAGTTGGTCGGCGGGTCCGGTGATGGTGATGAGGCCGCGGTGGTGCAGTCGGTGGTGATACGGGCACACCAGTACCAGGTTGGACAGCTCGGTGGGGCCGCCGTCTTCCCAGTGCTGGATGTGGTGGGCGTGCAGGCCGCGGGTGGCGCCGCACCCGGGGACCACGCAGGTTCGGTCGCGGTGCTCGAGGGCGCGGCGAAGCCGGCGGTTGATCTGGCGGGTGGTTCGGCCGGCGCCGATCACCTCGCCGTTGCGCTGAAACCAGGCCTCATAGGTGGCGTCGCACAACAGGTAGCGGCGTTCGGCCTCTGACAGCAGCGGGCCCAGGTGCAGCGCTGCGGCCCGGTCTTTGACGTCGAGGTGCATGACCACGGTGGTGTGGTGTCCGTGGGGGCGGCGGGCGGCTTCGGTGTCCCAGCCGGTGTCGATCAGGCGCATGAACGCATCGGCGGTGGTCGGCAACGGGGGCCGCTGATCCGATACGGGGCCGTTGTCGTGGTCGTGTTTCCACTCGGTGATCAGGGCATCGAGATGGGACTGCAGGGCGGCGTCGAATTTCGCCGCGTCGACGGTGTCGAGTTTGATCCGCCAGCAGCTGCCGTGTTCGTCGCTGGTCTTGTTGATCGACTGTGCCGGTTCGGGGCGGGGTTCGGGTTCGGGGCGTGGTTCGAGTTTGACCGCGGTGCGCAGCTGGGTGACCGTGGCGACGCTGGCCAGTTCGGCGTAGTGCGCATCGGAGCCATCGGCGGCCCGGTCGGCGATGACCCCGACCTGATCCAGGGACAGTTGACCGTCGCGCATGCCCTGGGTGCAGCGGGGGAATTCGGCGCGCCGGTGGGCGATGGTGGCGACTGTTTTGGCGTTTCCCGGGGACACACCGGTCTTCCAGGCCACCAAGGCCGCGATGGACCGTACGCCGGTGGCTCCCCACAGCCGGTCGCGCTCGATCTCGGCGACGATGTCCACGATGCGCCCATCGATGGCATTGCGCTGACCGGTCAACTCCGACAACTCGCCGAACAGCACCTCAAGCCGCTGGTCAGGGCGCAACGCGGCGGTGCCGGGCGGCGCAGGCGGTGCGGTCGAGGACATGACTTCATCATGGCAGTGGGGTACGACAAGTCCGGGCTACCCGGCTCGCGGAGGGGTGCGGTGATCATCTGCATCAAGACGGAGCGACGCGTGTGACTATCCGGGCGGCAACCCCAGCCGCTCCGTCGTCGCCTCTCGCATCCGGGCGAAACCGCTCGTACAGCCCAACACGCGCAGTGCGGCTTCGGCAACGGTCCACGGATAATCCGGCGGGCAGGAGCCGTCGTCGGAGCGGCGGTTGATCACCGCCTCAACCAACCGGAACGACAGGTCGTCGGCATCCGCGGGACCGTCATGCTCGGCGATCACCGCGCGCGACAGCTGTTGGTAGTGACTGCGCAACTCGGCACGGCGCCGGCGGAAGGCGGCGAAGCGTTCGAGGCGAAGCTCTGGCAGCAGATACAGGGTGCCCAGATTCCAGGCGCCGCCGCACAATTGCGCGGTATCGGCGACGACGAGCGCGTGCAGTCGGGGAGCGCTGGGCCCGCCCTCGGCCAGCAGCTCGGCGGCCAGCTGCACGGAGGGCTCGACGGTGTCGGCCAGTAGGGCGTCGAGGATGTCGTCCTTGGCGGCGAAGTGGTGATAGAGCGAGGCCTGCCGAATCCCGACGCTCTCGGCGATGCGCCGGGTCGAGGTGGCGGCGTAGCCGACGGTGGTGAACAGCTCCGCCGCGGCGTCGAGGATCTCGTCGCGCGCGCTGCGCCCCGGCCTGCTGGAAGCCACCAGCCGGGGACGTCCTCGTCGATCGGTCTGCACGCCTTACTGCCTATCACGTGCTGAGGCCCGGTGCGCTAAAAACTATCATCTGATAGGAAATGTGCTAGCTTCCTGGTGATGGACAACCCACGCACCGACTCCACCGACAGTGCACGCCTCCACGCGCGCGCGCAGGCGCAGCACGCGTCGATGCGTATCCCGGCGGCCCCGGATGACGTCGACCCGGCGACGATGATCTGGGCCGAGTCGATCCCGGGAGGCGGTTACGCCACCAAGGTGCTGGCTCGCGGCACTCGGATCCGGCTGGTCGACGTCAATGGCGGCGCGTGCGCGAATCTGCTGCTGTATCGCGCCGACGCGCCTTGGGAACGGCTCAATGTCGCCGACACCATGAAGGTGCCGTGGCAGGCCTATCTCGGTCTCGGCCATCCGCTGTTGTCCGATCAGGGCCGCGTGCTGGCCACTGTCGTCGCCGACTCCTCGGGGCAGCACGACATGCTCTGCGGCCCGGACGCCGCCGGCCGCCAACTGCTGCTGCTGGGCGCGATCAAGCACGGTATGGGCATTCGAGACGTGGCACCGTCGGTGTCGCTGTTCCGTGGAGTACGCGTTGACCCCGTCAGCGGCGCACTGGAATTCACCGGGTCCGCGGGGCCCGGCGTCGAGGTCGACCTGCTGATCCACCTTCCGGTGGTGCTGGTGGTCGCCAATGCCGCGCACCCGCTGGATCCTGACCCGCCCTCCACCGAGTTGGACGTGCTCGGCTGGCAGGCCGGTGAGCAGTTGGCCGACCTGACCAACCGGGACCCGGAATACCTACGCGCGGTGCAGAACACCGAGGCGGCCTGGGCCGCCGGATCGGGGAAGCGCTCATGACGAACCAATCGCACATCGTCTCCGACGAGGTAGTGGCGGCCCGGGCGCCCTGGTCGGCGGTGGTGTGCGCCGGCGACCTGCTGCAGATCATCGATCTGCACGGAAACCAGGCGGTGGACTGCCTGCTCTACGACGCCGCCGACCACACCCGCCGTTACAGCGCCCAGGCCACCGTCGCCGCTGCGCGCAACATCTTCTTGAGCACCGGCTCGGTGCTGCGCAGTGCCGACGGCACCGCCCTGATGACCGTGGTTGTGGACGACGTCGGCAACCACGACACCATCGCCGGAGCCTGCTCGCAGGAATCCAACACCCTGCGCTACGGGCACCACACCGCCCACCAGCACGCCTGCGTCGAGAACTTCCTCGCCGAGGGGGCTCGGTGGGGCCTGGGTAAACGTGACATCGTCTCCAACATCAACTGGTTCATGAACGTCCCCGTCGAGGCCGACGGCACGCTGGGTATCGTCGACGGCCTCTCGGCCCCAGGCAAGAGCCTGACCCTGCGCGCCGAGGCTGACACCCTGGTACTGGTGTCGAACTGCCCGCAGATCAACAACCCGTGCAACGGCTTCGACCCGACACCGGTGCGGATGGTGATCGCCCGAACATGATCGGCATCGAGGTGGTCTCCCCGGGCATGTGCACCACGGTGCAGGACTGGCCCGGGCGCGTCGGCTACTGGCATGTCGGGGTGCCGCCGTCCGGGCCGATGGACGACCTGTCATTTCGCGTCGGCAACCAGGTGCTGGGCAATCCCGAAGGCGCCGCCGGTCTGGAATGTACCAAAGCGGGTCCTGCCCTGCGTTTTTCGAGCGCGGCCTGGGTGTGCGTCACCGGAGCCGCGGTACCGGTCAGTCTGGACGGTGTCCCGGTTGCGCAATGGCAGTCGGTGCGGATACCCGCCGGTGGACTGCTCGAGATCGGCATCATCGCCGGCCCTGGAATACGCTGCTACATCCTGATCGAGGGAGGCATCGGCGCGCCGGAATTCCTCGGCAGCGCAGCAACCTTCACCCAAGGTGCATTCGGCGGCCACCACGGCCGGGCCCTGCGCGAATCGGATCGTCTCAGCGCCGTCGGCCTGGGCGGCGCCCCACCGGCCCTCACCCGCGCCCCCAGCCAGATCCAGCCCAGCATCGGTAGGCACTGGGAGCTCGCGGTGACCGAAGGGCCGCATGCGGCGCCGGAGTTCATGACCCGCGCCGATATGACCACCCTGACCACTACCGACTACACCGTGCACTTCAACTCCGACCGCACCGGTGTCCGGCTCGTGGGGCCTAAACCACGATGGGCCCGCCCCGACGGCGGCGATGCCGGGCTACACCCATCCAACATTCACGACACCGCGTACAGCATCGGGGCGCTGGACTTCACCGGTGACGCCCCGATCCTGCTCGGTCCCGACGGGCCCAGCCTGGGCGGGTTCGTCTGCCCGGTGACGGTGGTACGTGGCGACCGATGGAAACTGGGCCAGCTGTCGCCCGGCGACACCGTGCGGCTGGTGCCGATCCGCGCCGATTACGCTCCACCGACGGCGGCGCTGGGTGTGCAGCGGCGCGCGGCGTTGCCCGTCGTGGTCTCCGGCTCCGGCGACGGCGACGACGGAGTGCTGCAGCGCTACACCGGTCGCGACGGGACGGCCGTTACCCTGCGGCGCGCCGGTGACAGCGGCATTCTGCTCGAATACGGGCCGATGACACTGGATTTGGCGTTGCGGGCGCGGGTGCAGGTGCTCTACGACCAACTCCGTGAACGGGGGCTGCCCGGCCTGACCGAACTGACCCCCGGGGTGCGATCACTGCAGATCCAGTTCGACTCCGAGCAGTCCTCGTGCGCCGAGGTGATCGACGAAGTGGCCGCCATCGACGACGCGCTGCCGCCCTGCGATGAACTGGTGGTGCCGAGCCGTTCGGTACGCCTGCCGCTCAGTTGGGACGACCCCGGCACCCACGAGGCCATTCGCCGCTACATGTACGGCGTGCGGCCGGACGCGCCGTGGTGCCCGTCGAACATCGAGTTCATCCGGCGCATCAACGGACTCGACGACATCGCCCGGGTATACGACATCGTGTTCGACGCGCAGTACCTGGTACTGGGCCTGGGCGACATCTACCTCGGGGCGCCGGTAGCCACCCCGCTGGATCCCAGACACCGGCTGGTGACCACGAAATACAACCCGGCGCGCACCTGGACCCCGGAGAACGCCGTCGGGATCGGCGGCGCCTACCTGTGCATCTACGGCATTGAGGGACCCGGCGGCTACCAGTTTGTCGGACGCACCACCCAGGTGTGGAACCACCGGCACGCCACCGCAGGCCTGTTCGATCCCGAAACCCCTTGGCTGCTGCGCTACTTCGACCGCATCAGCTTCTATCCGGTGCGGGCCGAGGAGCTCCTGGAGCTGCGTGCCGACATGGCGGCCGGGCGTGGCCGGGTGGAGATCACCGACGGCGAGTTCTCACTGCCGGCCTACCGTCGATTCTTGGACAGCAACACCGAGAGCATCGCCGGATTCCGTCGGCAACAAACGGCCGCGTTCACCGCGGAGCGCAACGCCTGGCGCGATGCCGGCGAAATCGCGCGCGGTTAAATCAGTTTCAGCGAGTCGTCGCGGCGCAACACGAAGAAGTAAGGCCGCGACGCGCCCCGCAGGTCCATCGCGCCGATCACCGCGTCATCGGAGAGCCGGCGGAAGACATCGTTGACCGGTGCCTGGTCATAGACCATCGTGGCACTGTCGACTCCGCGGTATCTCGTGGTGCGCAGCCGAGCCCGGGGCGAACGGGTCCGCAGCAGTGGCTGCAACGCGTTGATCTGCCCGAGGAATGAGCGGCTCTTCAGCGCCGGCAGTTTCGTGGCGAGTCCCAGAACACTGAATGCCAGCACCGGGTTGAACGCCCACAGCGCGGCCCCGTCGCGGGTGGGGAACAACAGCGGATGGACGGTCTCGGCGTCGACGAACTGCTTGCCCCACCAGCCGGTGGCCGCCAACAGCCCGTCCAGCGGGTGGCCGGTCGGCAGCTCGGAACCATGCCAGGTGCCGACCATGAAATCGGGGTCGACTGCCGCGGCGGCGTCGAAGATCTCACAGGCCTCGGCGGTGGACGTCGGCACGTGCGAAAACAAGTCCTGGACAGCCATGCGCAACACCGTACTTGACAGATGTCAACTGCGGAGCCGCTTAGAGCACCACGGTCTCGTTTCCCACCCGGATCACCCGGTCCTGGCAGTGCCATTGCACCGCCCGCGACAGCACCGCCCGCTCTACATCGGCGCCCAACCGCACCAGATCGGTGACGCTGTGGGTGTGGTCCACCCGCACGACGTCCTGTTCGATGATCGGACCCTCGTCGAGAACCTCGGTGACGTAGTGCGCGGTGGCGCCGATCAGTTTCACGCCGCGTTCCCGCGCTCGCTGATAGGGCGCCGCACCGATGAACGCCGGCAGGAAGGAATGGTGGATGTTGATCAGCGGACAGCCCACCGCTGCAATGAAGTCGCCGGTGATGATCTGCATGTAGCGGGCCAGCACCACCAGATCCACGTTGCCGCAAAGCAACTGCAGCTGACGCTGTTCGGCCTCGGCGCGAATGTCGCGGGTGGCGGGGATGTGGAAGAACGGAACCCCGAACGGGCGTACCTGCTCGGCGAGTTCCGGGTGGTTGGAGATCACCATCGCCACGTTCATCTCCAGCTCGCCGCGGCGGTTGCGCCACAACAGGTCCAGCAGGCAATGGTCGGTCTTGGATGCCATGATCGCCACCCGCTTGGGCTTGGCGGCCTCGGTGAAGCGGTAGTCCATCGAGAACCGCTGGGCCACCGTGGCGCCGAAGCGCTCCTGGAGCCCGTCGAGGGCCGCCGGCAAACCGGGCAGGTGAAAGATTGCCCGCTGCACAAAGGTCCCGTCTTCGGGAGCGGTCGAGTGCTGATCCAGCGAGATGATGTTCGCGCCGGCGTCGGCCAGAAAGGCGCTGACTGCGGCGATGATCCCGTGGCTATCTCGGCAGCTCAGCAGCAGTCGGCCGATATCGGTGGTCGCTTGGGCGCTGGACTGTTGCGGATAGCCCTGTTGAGCCTGCGCTGGTGTCGCGGTGCCCCCGTGGCCCCCAGAACCGTTCGTCATGGCCGCCCTTCGCCGATCTCCGACTTTCAACGGGTCAGGCTACCGGGGGAGTGGGCCAGAATCCGACACACCGGGCGACTAACACAGTCACACGCGTAACACAGGGCACACTAGTAACAACAACTATGCCTGGAGGGTGCTGCCGTGTACCGAGTGTTCGAAGCCCTTGACGAACTGGGCTCCATTGTCGAAGAGGCCCGTGGCGTGCCGATGACGGCAGGTTGCGTGGTACCCCGCGGTGACGTCCTGGAATTGATCGACGACATCCGCGACGCCATCCCGGGCGAGTTGGACGACGCCCAAGACGTCCTTGACGCCCGCGACTCGGTCCTCAACGAGGCCAAGGAGCACGCGGAGTCGATGGTCGGCTCGGCCACCGCCGAAGCCGACTCGCTGGTCAGCCACGCGCGCGCAGAGGCCGACCGATTGCTGGCCGACGCCAAGGGACAGGCTGACCGGATGGTGGCCGAGGCCCGCGGACACAGCGAGCGGATGGTCGGCGAAGCCCGCGAGGAGGCGGCCCGGCTGAGCGCCACCGCCAAGCGTGAATTCGAGACCGCCACCAGCCGCGCCCAGGCGGAATGCGACCGACTGGTCGAAAACGGCAACGCCGCCTACGAGAAGGCCGTGCAGGAGGGCATCAAGGAACAGCAGCGGCTGGTTTCGCAGAACGAGGTGGTGACCTCGGCGCGTGCCGAATCCACTCGGCTGATCGATTCGGCACACGCCGAGGCCGACCGGATGCGCGGCGAATGCGACATCTACGTCGACGCCAAGCTGGCCGAATTCGAGGACTTCCTCAACGGCACGCTGCGTTCGATCAACCGCGGTCGTCACCAACTGCGTACCGCCGCGGGCACTCACGACTACGCGACTCGCTGACCCGAGAACGCCCAGTTACGCGCTGCGTAGAATCGCGGCATGGCGAGGCACCCCGGCGCAGGTATGAAGGCGGCACGGCGACAGCTGCCTGCGCCGTTCGTGGTCAATGTCTCCCGATTGGGACGGCGCCCCGGTGCGTTGATGCCGCTGCAAGAGCAGCGGGTCAGCCCCACCCGTATCGGGCTGGATCTGGTGGCGATTCCTGCGGATGGCGCAGTCGATCTGGATCTGCGGGTCGAGTCGGTCTCCGAGGGCGTTCTGGTCAGTGGCGTGGTCTCAGCGCGCACTGCAGGCGAATGCGCGCGTTGCCTGCAACCACTGACCGGCAATGTCGAGGTCGAGTTGACGGAGTTGTTCGCCTACCCCGACAGCACCACCGATGCCACCACAGACGATGACGAGATGGGCCGGGTCGTCGATGACGCGGTAGATCTTGAACAGGCCATCGTCGACGCGGTCGGCCTAGCGCTGCCGTTGTCCCCGTTGTGCGACCCGGACTGCCCGGGACTCTGCCCGGACTGCGGCGTGGTGCTGTCCACGGCAGAACCCGGCCATCACCACGACAAGATCGATCCGCGCTGGGCGAAGCTGGCTGGAATGTTGGAACCGCAGAACGACGACGGTGAGCGGTGAGCCGTCCCCGGCAAGCCGTGCTGGATGCACTCGGCGTGGATCTCGCTGACGACCTGCTCACGCTGGCCGTCACGCATCGCAGTTACGCCTATGAGCACGGCGGTCTGCCCACCAATGAGCGCCTGGAGTTCCTGGGTGATGCCGTGCTGGGACTGACCATTACCGACGAGCTGTTCCACCGGCACCCGGACCGGCCCGAGGGAGATCTGGCCAAGCTGCGCTCCAGCGTGGTCAACACCTCTGCCTTGGCCGATGTGGCGCGGGGCCTGACCGAGGATGGCCTGGGGGCTCATCTGTTGCTCGGCCGCGGCGAGGAAAACACCGGCGGCGCCGACAAATCCAGCATCTTGGCCGACGGGATGGAGTCCCTGCTGGGAGCGGTCTACCTCCAGCACGGAATGGACACCGCCCGGGAGGTGATCCTGCGCCTGTTCGGTCCGCTGCTCGACACCGCGGCCACGCTGGGCGCCGGCTTGGACTGGAAGACCAGCCTGCAGGAACTGACGGCTGCCCGCGGTCTGGGTGTGCCGTCCTATCAGGTCACCTCCACCGGGCCCGACCACGACCGCGAGTTCACCGCGACGGCCGTCATATCGGACACCGCGTACGGCACCGGTGTGGGCCGGACCAAGAAAGAAGCCGAGCAGAAGGCCGCGGCAGCGGCCTGGCAGGCGTTGGACGCATCGGGTGCGGTGAACGACGCACCGCAGGCCTGAGAATGCCCGAACTTCCCGAGGTCGAGGTGGTTCGGCGTGGCCTGAACGAGCACCTGGTCGGGCGCACGATCACCGGGGTGCGGGTGCACCACCCGCGGGCAGTGCGCCGCCACGACGCCGGCCCCGCCGATCTGACCGCCCGGCTGCTGGGCGCCCGAATCACCGGCACCGACCGGCGGGGCAAATACCTATGGCTGCTGCTGAGCGGGGCTGCGGCCGACGAGGCGCTGGTGGTGCACCTGGGCATGAGCGGTCAGATGCTGCTGGGGGAGCTGCCCGATACCAGGCACTTGCGGATCGCCGCCGTGCTCGATGACGGATTGAAGGTCAGCTTCGTCGACCAGCGCACCTTCGGCGGGTGGCAGCTCACCGATCTGGTCGCTGTGGACGGCAGTGTGCTGCCGGTGCCGGTCGCCCACCTCGCCCGCGACCCGCTGGACCCGCGCTTTGATGCCGAATCGGTGATCGAAGTGCTGCGGCGCAAGCACTCCGAGATCAAACGCCAACTTCTCGATCAGACGGTGGTGTCGGGTATCGGCAACATCTACGCAGACGAAGCACTGTGGCGGGCCGGGATACGCGGCACCCGAACGGCCGACCGGCTGTCGCGGCCGCGGCTGCGGGCACTGCTGGCTGCCGCGGCACAGGTGATGAACGACGCGCTGGCCGCCGGGGGCACCTCGTTCGACTCGCTCTACGTCAACGTCAACGGTGAATCCGGCTACTTCAGCCGGTCACTGGACGCCTACGGCCGCGAGGACGAGCCGTGCCGGCGTTGCGGGACGCCGATCCGCCGGGCGAAGTTCATGAACCGGTCGTCGTATTTCTGCCCGATTTGCCAACGCTGACGCGGGGACTTGGATCGGGGTCACTCGAAGATGTCGCGGTGTACCCTGCCTGGCGGCAGATTCGGGTCGACGAACCACTCCCGGCCGAACATCAGGCCGGCCACTTGTGGGGGAAGCCGCATCAGCACCGCGAACAGGCGTGCCGCGGCGGCGCTGGCGCCGATCTGAGAGCGATGCGCGGCGAAGGCATCTCGCTTCTGCTGGGCAAACCGAAACACGTTGATCCGGTGGGTGATGCTCGATGCCGGTGCGTAGGCGGTGCGCACCACCTCACGCCCGTAAGGGGCCGGCAGATGCAGTAAACGCGCGCCATGCTCCACTCGGGTCAGCATTTCCCGGGGCATTGTCGCTTCGAGCACGCGCGGCGTCGCGGCGATCTGTGCGGCTCGTTTGCCGACATGATGAACCCGCACGTGGTCACGGTGGCCGTAGCCGCCATTGGGCTGGTAGCTCAGCAGCAGATCCGCGTCTTCGTCACGCAGGATGGTTGCCAGTCGCTGCGCCGCGTCCTCGAGGTCAGCGCGGGCGAACCTGACCCGCCCCGGCGGATCCGGATAGAACTCTTCCCCGAAGCCGCTGTCGGCGTAGCCCAGACATTCGACCCGGTGTGCGCCGAGGGTCGTTGCGCTCGCATGCAATTCGCCCAGCCGATCGCCGTCGCCGTCATTGACGCGTCCATCGGTTGCCACCACCACGACGACGCGATGCCCTTCGGCGGCGGCCCGCGCCAGAGTTCCCCCGGTCAGTATCGCCTCGTCGTCGGGATGGGCGTGGAATGCGACCACCGTCCCCATAAAAGCCCAGTATGCCCGCGGGGGTCGGCTGAGTCAGCGTCGCAGCTGCGCGGCGCGCCGACGAACATCCTCGCCGGCCTTGGTCAGCGATCCGCAATCGAACGGTGGCTGCGTACTCGATCAGCAGCTGAATGGCGCAAGCCGTGTCGGCGTCCGCCAGCAGCTCGACCAGCCGCGGCGCCATGTCGATGCCGCTGGAATGTTCGTGTCCCGACGCCGCCTGGGACGACCAGGACATCCGGTCCGGTCAGCTCGTCGAGCCGGACATCGCAGAGGACTCGGAGCATCATCCCGAACCCGCTGCAACACTTCGTACGGCCCGACCGCGTCCAGCGCGGTGAACCCGGGGAACAGCGGAATCGTGACCTGCACCGCGGGCCTGTTCACCGGTGCAGGGGATCGAGCATGCTCAATAGCCGGACCAGCTCGGCCTGGCGGTGCATCCCGGTCTTGTCGAAGACGTGCGCCAAGTGGGTCTTCACGGTGGTCAGCGATACGGACAGCTCCTCGGCGATCGGGGCCAAACCCTCGCCTCGCATCACCAGCACGGCGACCTGCGCTTCGCTGTTGGTCAGGCCGTAGAGACGGCGCAACAGTGTGGCGGGAGGTTCGGGTTGGCGCTCGGGGTCGATGATCACGACCATCACCCGGTCGTTCCGATGTGCCACAGCGGAATCCGGCTCGGTCGGCAACACGTGGATGACGTAGGGGCGTCGACCCGAGGGCCGCGCACACAGGAACGACCCGCCCCAGACGTCGACGCTGTCGAGAGCCGACGCCCGAGAAAGGCTGTGCTCCAACTGCGCGTCGGCAGACGAGGAGTCCGCACGCAGCAGGCCGTCGTCGATGCGTAGACCGTCGTAGGTGGCCAGGATTCGCTCGGCGGCACCGTTGGCGTAAACGACCCTGCGTCGGTCGGTGATGACGATGCCGTGGTTGACGGCCTCGCTGGCCTCGGTGAGGTCGTCGCTGCGGTGACCGAGGTCGTCGAGGTGACCCTGCATACGCAGCGCCTGTTGCAGGTGAGGTGTGAGACGTGTGGCCAGTGCGACGTGCTCTGGACTGTCGAACCGATCCGATCGCTGCACGTTCGCGATGCCGAGGCTGATCACCGTCGGACCGCGCGTCAGCCGCACGAACAGTCCATCGTGCAGCCCGTTCGGGCGGGCCCAGTCGATCTGAAACTCACAGTGCTGGTAAGGCCACATGAGTTCGGCGCCGGTGCGCACCGCACCGAGCGGCCCTGCCTCGACCGCGCTGAATACGTGATCGAGCCGTTGGTAATAGGCGGCGTAGGATTGCGCGGCCGCCGCCGGCATCTGGGTGTGCTTGAGTGTGCGGGAGCCGTTGTCCGAATACACCAGCGAAGATGCGCTGGCGTCGAAGGCCCAAGCGATGGCGGCCACCGCGCGGTCCCATTGGTCTGGGGCAAGGACGGCGGAATAAATACCAGAGATCAGTTGTGAGAATTCATCGACCGCGTTCATGGTCGGCTCTGAATTCAGCTACAGGCCTGCACATTCGACGTACTCCCGATTGCGAAGTGCTCAGAAGACCGCTGTCTTCCTGCCGGAAAAGTGTACTCGGATCTCGTCCGTTGGAATGAGGTTATTTCGCCTGCTCGGTGTTTTTCTTGGCATGAGCCGGCTGGTGGGCCGGTACCCGAGTCACCGCCACACGAAGAGGTGAGCTCCATGTCGCAATTGGTCATCAAGCCGGGGCTGTCGATGCCGGTCGGGCAGGTGCTGCAGCACGCTCATGAGCTCGTCGCAACGTCGCTGGCAGCGCTGGCCCGCAGGCGCCCACGGCCGCACGAGCACGCCCCACGCCGCGAGGCGGCCTACTTCGAGCAGGCGCGGATGTCGCGGGAAATGTACCGGCTGTGACGACGAAAACAGGACGGTCACAACAAAACACCGTTGAGAGGAATGGGAGAGATGTCCGAACGCAACATCGAATTGGTCCGCAGCGGTTACGAGGCATTCGCCGTCGGCGATGCCGAAACGCTGATGGCGCTCTTCGACGACGGTGTCGAATGGGTGCAGCCCGGCGACAGCGCGGTCAGCGGAACCTACCGGGGCAAAACCGAACTTGGCGAGTTCCTGGCCGCGCTGGCCACCAAGGCGCCGACGATCACCCCGCAGCGGTTCATCGCCGACGGCGACACAGTCGTGGTGCTCAGTGAAGCCTCTATCGGCGGCGATCACGGCCCCAGTGCCGAGGTCTACACCCTGCGCGACGGCACGACGGTGCGCGTGCAGGTGTACGGCGACACGGCGCTGATGGAACGTCACTACGGCAGAAAGCCTGTTGCCGCAAGCTGATCGGCCACCGGCGTAGCGCCGGCCCGGGGAGGCGGCGACAATGTCCGCATGACGAAATTGTGGGTGGAACGTACCGGGACCCGCCGCTACACCGGACGCAGTTCGAGGGGCGCGCAGGTGCTGGTCGGCAGCGAGGACGTCGACGGCGTGTTCACCCCCGGAGAGCTGTTGAAGATCGCGCTGGCCGCCTGCAGCGGCATGTCCAGCGACGCCCCGCTGGCCCGCCGGCTCGGCGACGACTACCAGGCCACCATCGAGGTCTCCGGTCCCGCCGATCGGGAACAGGAGCGCTATCCGCTGCTGGAAGAGGTCCTGAAGCTGGACTTGTCGGGTTTGGATGACGCGGACAAACAGCGGCTGCTGACCGTCGTGCACCGGGCGATAGATCAGGTCTGCACGGTCGGACGCACACTGAAATCCGGCACCGAGGTGCGCTTCGAGATCGACTCCGGTGACCGGTCCTGACATCCGCCTGTCCGCCTGGGTGCACGGACATGTCCAGGGCGTCGGATTTCGGTGGTGGACGCGTTCGCGGGCACTGGAGCTGGGCCTGACGGGCTACGCCGCCAACCGGCCCGGTGGCCGGGTGCACGTCGTCGCTCAGGGCCCCCGCGCGAACTGCCAACGCCTGCTGGAGCTGCTGCAGGGTGGCACCACACCGGGCCGGGTGGACACCGTCGTCGCTGACTGGACGGACGTCGGGGACCCGATCGACGGATTCGCCGAACGCTAGCCCGGTAGTCTCACCTCCCGTGCATCTCAAGAGTTTGACGCTGAAGGGCTTCAAGTCCTTCGCCGCGCCGACGACTCTGCGCTTCGAACCCGGTATCACCGCGGTGGTCGGACCCAACGGTTCGGGCAAGTCCAATGTGGTCGATGCCCTGGCCTGGGTGATGGGGGAGCACAGCGCCAAGACCCTGCGCGGCGGCAAGATGGAAGACGTCATCTTCGCCGGCACCTCTTCGCGCGCGCCGCTCGGTCGCGCCGAGGTCACCGTCACCATCGACAACTCCGACAACGCGCTGCCGATCGAGTACGCCGAGGTCTCGATCACCCGGCGGATGTTCCGCGACGGAGCCAGCGAGTACGAGATCAACGGCGCCAGCTGCCGATTGATGGACGTCCAGGAGCTGCTCAGCGACTCCGGCATCGGCCGTGAGATGCACGTCATCGTCGGCCAGGGCCGGCTGGCGCAGATCCTGGAGTCACGGCCCGAGGACCGCCGGGCCTTCATCGAAGAGGCCGCCGGGGTGCTCAAGCACCGCAAGCGCAAGGAAAAGGCCGTCCGCAAGCTGGACGCGATGGCGGCCAACCTGGCCCGCCTGACCGACCTGACCACCGAGCTGCGCCGCCAGCTCAAGCCGCTGGGCCGTCAGGCCGAAGTCGCCCGGCGAGCGGCCACCATCCAAGCCGACCTGCGCGACGCCAAGCTGCGGTTGACCGCCGATGACCTGGTGTCGCGGCAGGCTGAGTTCGCCGGAACCACCGACGCCGAGGCGACGCTGCGCCGCGAACACGACCAGATCACCGAGCGTCTGGCGGTGGCTGCCGACGAACTGACCGCCCACGAGTCCGCGGTCGCCAGTTTGACCCACCGCGCCGAGGCCGCCCAGCAGACCTGGTTCTCGCTGTCGGCGCTGGCCGAGCGGGTCAGCGCCACGGTGCGCATCGCCAGCGAACGCGCACAGCATCTCGACGACGAGCCGATCACCACCGCCGGCGTCGACCCGGATGCATTGGAGGCCGAGGCCGAGCAGGTGGCCGCGGCCGAGCGGCAACTTTTGGCCGAGCTGGCCAACGCCGGCATCCGGCTGGAAGCGGCCCGCGCCGAGCTGGCCGAACGGGAGCGCCGCAGCACCGAGGCGGAGAAGGCGCATCTGGCTGCGGTCCGTGCCGAAGCCGACCGGCGCGAGGGCCTGGCCCGGTTGACCGGTCAGGTGGAGACGATTCGGGCTCGCGTCGAGTCGATCGACGCTCATGTCGGGCAGCTGTCGACGCGCATCGAGGAGGCCGCCGGACGGGCCCAGGCCGCCCAGGCGGAGTTCGAGACGGTTCAGGGGCGGGTCTCCGAGCTCGATCAGGGCGAGGTCGGTCTGGACGAGCACCACGAGCGGACCGTGGCCACCCTGCAGCTGGCAGATGAGCGTGTCGCCGAACTGCAGGCCGCCGAGCGCGCCGCCGAGCGCCAGGTCGCTTCGCTGCATGCCCGTATCGAGGCGTTGTCGATGGGTCTCGAACGCCGCGACGGCGCCGCCTGGCTCGCAGCGAACCACAGTGGCCCCGGGATCTTCGGGTCGATCGCGAAGCTGGTCAAGGTGCGCTCGGGGTACGAGGCGGCACTGGCCGCGGTGCTCGGGTCCGCAGCCGATGCGCTGGCCGCGGAGAATGCCGGCGCGGCCAGCTCGGCGCTGCACGCGCTCAAGACCGCCGACGGTGGCCGGGCCGCGATCGTGCTGGGGGATTGGCCGCTGCCCGCCGTCGAACAGCGTGCGGCACTGCCCGGCGGAGCGCTGTGGGCAGTGGAGCTGATCGAGGCCCCCGACCGATTGCGCGGCGCGATGACGGCAATGCTGTCGGCGGTGGCGGTGGTCGACGACCTGCCTAAGGCACTGGACCTGGTGGCTGCACGCCCCGGCGTGCGCGCGGTGACGTTAGACGGTGACCTGGTCGGTGCGGGCTGGGTCAGCGGTGGATCGGATCGCAAGCCGTCCACCCTGGAGATCAACAGCGAGATCGACAAGGCCCGCGCCGAACTGGCCGCCGCCGAGACACAGGCCGGCGAACTCGGCGCGGCCCTCGCCGGGGCGCTGGCTGAGCAGTCCGCGCGCCGGGACGCCACCGAGCAGGCATTGGCGGCGCTCAACGAGTCCGATGCCGCCATCGCCGCGACCCACGAGCAGCTGGGCCGGTTGGGGCAAGAGGCGCGCGCCGCAGAGACCGAGTGGCGCCGGCGGCTGCGTGAGCGTGAAGAGCTCGAGGCCGGCCGGGCGCAGACCGTCACCGAGCTGGGCGAGCTGGAAACCCGGCTGCGCAATGCTGAAGAGGATCAGCCGACCGCCACCGTTGAACCGGTGGATCGCCAGCAGATCGCGGCCGCAGCCGAGGCGGCGCGCGGCGTCGAGGTGGAGGCAAGGCTGGCGGTGCGTACCGCCGAGGAGCGCGCCAATGCGGTACGCGGCAAGGCGGACTCGCTGCGCCGGGCGGCCGCGGCCGAACGCGAGGCGCGGGTCCGCGCCGAGCAGGCCCGCGCCGCACGCGCGCGCGCGGCGACGACGGCGGCAGCGGTGGCCGATGCCGGCAGTGCGCTGGCCCAGCGCCTGCAACATGTGGTGATCGCGGCGGCACGGATCCGTGACGGGCTGGCCAGTGAACGTCAGCAGCGGTCCGCCGCCCTGGTCGCCGTCCGTGACGAGGTGAATTCCCTGAGTACCCGGCTGACCGCGCTCACCGAATCACTGCACCGCGATGAAGTCGCCAAGGCGCAGGCCGCGTTGCGCATCGAGCAACTCGAGCAGACCGTGCTCGAACAGTTCGGCATGAGCTCGGCTGACCTGATCGCCGAGTATGGCCCGGACGTCGCTTTGCCACCGACCGAACTGGAGATGGCCGAGTACGAGCAGGCCCGCGAACGCGGCGAACTGGTGATGGCTCCCGCCCCGATGCCCTTCGACCGCGCCACCCAGGAGCGCCGGGCCAAACGCGCCGAACGCGAGCTGGCCGAACTGGGTCGGGTCAACCCCTTGGCGCTTGAGGAGTTCGCGGCGCTCGAGGAGCGCTACAACTTCCTGTCTACTCAGCTCGAAGACGTCAAGGCGGCCCGCAAAGACCTCCTCGACGTGGTCTCCGAAGTCGACGCGCGCATCCTGCAGGTCTTCACCGACGCCTACGCCGACGTGGAGCGCGAGTTCACCGAGGTGTTCGCGGCACTGTTCCCCGGTGGGGAAGGCCGCCTGCTGCTGACCGACCCCAGCGACATGCTGACCACCGGCGTCGACGTTGAAGCCCGCCCACCCGGCAAGAAGGTCAAGCGACTGTCGCTGCTGTCCGGCGGGGAGAAGTCGCTGACGGCCATCGCCATGCTGGTCGCGATCTTCCGGGCCCGCCCGTCGCCGTTCTACATCATGGACGAGGTCGAGGCCGCGCTCGACGACACCAACCTGCGCCGGCTGCTGGCGCTGTTCGAGATGCTGCGGGCCCGCTCGCAGCTCATTGTCATCACCCACCAGAAGCCGACGATGGAAGTCGCCGACGCGCTGTACGGGGTGACCATGCAGGGCGACGGGATCACCGCGGTGATCTCCCAACGCATCCGGGGCGAAGAGCTGGTCAGTAGCCCGAGCTAGCCTGTCCGACTTGGCCCGCGGCGGCCCTGAAACAATGGCGGTCGTGTCTGACGGTCTCTGGATTGCCCTCGCGGTCGCCGCCGCGCTCGTCGTCATCGCCGCACTGGTCTTCGGCCTGGTGCGCCAACGGCGGCGGCGCATCAGCCTGTCGGGCGCAAAGCGCCCAGAACAGCAGAGTCTGGACCGTTCCGGCGGCTACACCGCCTCCTCGGGTATCACCTTTAGCCGGACCGACACGTCGGAGCCGCCCGCACCCGTGATCGGCGACGACGCGACCGTGCCGCGCGACGCGCCCAAACGCACCATCACCGATGTCGAGCTGCCTGAAGCAGCCCCCGAGGGGCCGGCGCCAGAGTCCGTCGAGCTCGACATTGAGCCGGTTGAAGGCCGGATGGACCGGCTGCGCGGTCGGTTGGCCAAGTCGCAGAACGCGTTGGGCCGCAGCGTGCTCGGGTTGCTGGGCGGCGGAGACCTCGACGACGACTCCTGGCAGGACGTCGAGGACACCCTGTTGGTGGCCGATCTGGGTCCGGTGGTCACCGAATCGGTGGTGAATCAATTGCGCGGACGGCTGGCCGGCGGTCAGGTGCGCACCGAGGCCGAGGCTCGCACGGTGTTGCGCGACGTGCTTATCGGCGAGCTGCAGCCCGGTCTGGAGCGTTCCATTCGGGCCCTGCCGCATGACGATCACCCGTCGGTGCTGCTGGTGGTGGGCGTCAACGGCACCGGCAAGACCACCACTGTCGGCAAACTGGCCCGAGTGCTGGTGGCCGACGGCCGTCGTGTGGTGCTGGGGGCGGCCGACACGTTCCGGGCCGCCGCGGCCGACCAGCTGCAGACCTGGGCGGCGCGGGTGGGCGCCGAGGTGGTCCGCGGTGCCGAGGGCGCCGATCCCGCCTCGGTGGCGTTCGACGCCGTCGACAAGGGCGTAGCCGACGGTGTCGACGTCGTGGTCATCGATACCGCGGGACGGCTGCACACCAAGACCGGTCTGATGGACGAGCTCGGCAAGGTCAAGCGGGTGGTAGAGCGCCGTGCGGCTGTCGACGAGGTGCTGCTGGTCCTCGACGCCACCATCGGGCAGAACGGCCTGGCCCAAGCCCGGGTGTTCGCCGACGTCGTCGACATCACCGGGGTGGTGCTGACCAAGCTGGATGGAACCGCCAAAGGCGGGATCGTGTTCCGGGTGCAGCAGGAACTGGGGGTGCCGGTCAAGCTGGTGGGCTTGGGGGAAGGGCCCGACGATCTGGCCCCGTTCGAGCCGGGCGCCTTCGTCGACGCGCTGCTCGGCTGAGCGCTCCGGCCGCTATCGTGACCGTCTTGTGACCTCGGGTCGGTCATGAGGTAATTTTTGGCTGTGATCCCCTCAGCATTTGGCGCGGTCGCGCGCTGCCTCACCCCGCTCCTTGCCGTTGCGGCCCTGGCCGGCGCGGCCCCCGCCCAGGCCGACGGCGATAACCCGCTGGGCGGCATGCCCTTCTATGTCGATCCCATCTCCAAGGCGATGCATGCCTCCAACGCGCAGCCGGACAGCGCCGAGCTGGCTCGGGTGGCCAACACCCCGCAGGCGTACTGGCTGGACCAGGCGTTCGGAGTGGGATCTGTCGGCTCGACGGTGGCCCGGCACACCGGCGCGGCCGCTGCGGCGGGCGCAATGCCGGTGCTGGTGCTCTACGCCATTCCGCACCGTGACTGCGGCAGCTACGCCGCGGGCGGATTCTCCTCCGGCGCGTCCTATCGCGCCTGGATTGACAGCGTCGCCGACGGGATCGGCGGCAACCCGGCCGCGATCGTCCTCGAGCCCGACGCGCTGGCGATGGCCGACTGCCTCTCGGGTGACCAGCGTCAGGAGCGCTTCGACCTGATCAGCTATGCCGTCGACACGCTGGGCCGCAACCCGGCCACGGCGGTCTACGTCGACGCCGGGCACTCGCGTTGGGTCAGCGCCGGAGAGATGGCCAACCGGCTCAACCAGGCCGGCGTGGGGCGTGCGCGAGGCTTCGCACTGAACAGCACGAACTACTTCACCACCGAAGAGGAAATCGGCTACGGCGAAGAGATCTCGGGCATGACCGGCGGCGCGCACTACGTGATCGACACGTCGCGCAATGGCGCCGGTCCCGCGGAGGGCGACCCCTACGGCTGGTGCAACCCCAGCGGGCGGGCGCTGGGCACGCCGCCGACCGCCAACACCGCCGGCCAGCACGCCGACGCTTACCTGTGGGTCAAGCGGGTCGGGGAGTCCGACGGCAGCTGCGGCTCGGGCGAACCCGCTGCGGGTCACTTCGTCAGCGAGTACGCCATCAACCTGGCACGCAACGCGGGCTGATCGTAGGTCTAGCTGGCCGCACCGCCATGCCACCGGGCGAACACCTCGGGGTGGGCACGTCTCTTGGCCTTCCACATGTTGTCGCCGTAGGTGCTGTGGAGCTGATTGTTAGCGTCATGACTGATCGGTCGGGTCTTGGCGGCAAGGTCCGGGGGTAGGTGAAGAGTGGGAACGACGCCGTCGAGTGCTGGGCCGAAGAAGTACGGGATCGAGATGCGCGCCGGGGCACCCGCCGGTGTCAGCACCCGATGGGGCGTGGCACGAAGGTAGCCCTGACTCGAAACTTCGAGCAGCTCACCGATATTCACGATGAATGCGCCGTCTAGTGGCGCGGCGTCCAGCCATTCGCCGTCGAGCGATTGCACCTGCAGTCCCGTCGAGTCGTGCTGCAGGTGCAGCAGCGTCATGACGCCCGGATCCTTATGGGCGCCAACTCCCTGGTCGCCATGCGAGGTGGCTGGCCGTGGCGGGTAGTGGATCAGCTTCATCAACGATGCGGGCTCGGTGCCGAAGGCGGAGTCGAATATCTCTGACGGCGAACCCAGCGATTGTGCCCAGCGCCGCAACAACTCCCGTGCGACCCTGTTCATCTCCTGCTGGTAGCGCCCCACCAGCTTCGGCATCGCGGGGATCGCCGGCGGCCATTGATTGGGCCCGCGCAGCCACTGCGGGCCGGCAGCGCCGTCGGTGGCGTCAGCCTCGGGCCCGAAGTCGATCTGCTCACGCCAGTCCACTTCGCCATTGGTCAGCTCACCGCCGATTCTCGAGTAACCGCGAAAGTGTGGGCTGCGTGCGAGTTCGATCGCCAGCTTGTCTTGGGCGGGCAGGGCGAAGAATTCGCGTGCCGCGGCGTGCAGTTCACCGAGCAGCTCCGCCGGGACACCATGTCCGACGAGGTAGAAGAATCCAGTGGTGTGGGTGACTTCACGGAGCCGGATGCGCTCGTCGGTCCTGCCGAGCAGCGCGAAGTTCACCACCGGCAGCATGGTTGGGTCTCCTTCACGTTTCAGCGTTTGGTGGCGATGTAGTAGTAGTTCGATGGGTCCTCGTCGATCTCGGCGCACTCCACGTCGGTGAAACCGGCGTCGGCCAGCATCGATATTGCGAGTTGGCGGCCCCACATGGTGCCCAGGCCGGCGCCGTTCAAGGCCAACGACACGGGCATGCAGTGCATCAGGGAGACCGTGTAGCGGTAGGTGTTCATGGGAACGCCGATGTTGTCTTCCAGACTGCTTGACGATTTTGAATCCGCCATCAAGAAGACGCCGCCCGGCCGCAGGGATCGATAGATGTTCTCCAACACCCGCGCCGGCTGCGCTTGATCGTGAATGGCGTCGAATGCGGTGACAAGGTCGTAGGCCGAAGCTCGGTCGAACGTCGTCAGATCGTGGCTCTCGAAGTTGGCGTTCGCCAGTCCCCGCTGAGCCGCCTCGCGAGTCGCTCGTTCGATGCCCTCGGACGAGAAGTCAACGCCGGTGAACCGGCTGTTGGCGAACGCCTGGGCCATCACGTTGACGGCGTGGCCACTGCCGCAGCCGAAATCAGCCACCTCCACACCGTCGTGGAGTCGTTGCGGCAAGCCCTCGACGAGGGGAAGGACGACATCGACTAGCGCCGAGTCAAAGACTTCGCCGCTTCGCTCCGCCATCACCGCGTGGAAGCGGGGATAGTCGCTGTAGGGAAGCCCGCCGCCATGCTGGAAGCAGCCCAGCACTTTCTGCTCGACCTCGCCCATCAGGGCGATGTACTGCGCGACGCGCGCCAGGTTGGCGGCCCCGGCAGCACGGGTCAGCACCGCGGCATGGTGCTGCGGCAAGCGATATGTCTTGTTGGCGGGGTCGTAGTCCACAACGCCGGCCACGGTCGTGCCCCCCAACCACTCGCGAACGTAGCGTTCGTTGAGTCCGGTGCGGTTGGCGATCTGGGTGCTGGTTGCCGGTTCCGGCAGGGCGGCCAGGGCATCGAACAGCCCGCTCTGATGTCCGAGGCTCAGTAGCAGTGCGAGGCTGGCGGCGTCCAGCGCCTCGGTGACGCGCTCAGCGAATGCCAGTGCTTGGGCAGTCGATTCCGTCGGCTGGTGCTCGTTCGCTGGTGTTGCCACGACACTCCTTGAATCCTCTGCGTCAGATGTCATCAACTAGGATACTAGCGGTATCCTAGAATGTTCTCGCCGATCAGGAGGTCCCCATGGGCGACGCGACGGTCAACTCCGCGCACCGTGCTCACGCCCTGATTCGTGCGGGCATCCTCAGCGGTGAGTTCCCCGCCGGGGTCATGCTGAGCGAGTCAACGCTGGCGGCCTCGATGTCGATGAGCCGTACCCCGGTGCGGGCGGCGCTGGGGCGTCTGCAAGATGAAGGGCTGGTGCGGATCTACCCCAAGCGCGGTGCGCTGGTACGTGAATTGACCGTCGATGAGATCCGCGAGTCCGACCAGGTGCGGCATGCCTTCGAATGCGCCGGGGTGCAACTGGGCAACCCTGAGGCTCGGCAGCAACTGAGTGCGCGTCTGCAGGAAAACCTCGACGGGCAGGAGCAGGCGCTACACCGGCGCGACTATCCCGGCTTTGCGGCACTGGCCATGCAGTTTCATCGCGCATTTGTGGAGCTCGCCGACAACGCCACGATGCTGGCGCTCTACGACCGACTGCAAGATCGACAGCACCTCGCGATCGTGCGTAACTCGACGGTCCGCGGGCAGCCAGACCTGGTGCTGGCCGAACATCGGAGTCTGCTCAAGGATGCCGAGGCCGGCGATTGGATGGCCTTCTCAACCCGGCTTCGCGAACACCAGTCCAACGGCAACGACTTCGAATAGTCGACCCAGGCCGGGCTACAGTGGCGGCATCGGACGGAAGGGAGCATTCCCATGATCGAGCTACTGCCGGACATGCCGCAGGGAGTGACCGGAATTCGTGTGTCGGGGCGACTTCGCGGTGACGAACTCCGAGAGATCAAGCCGTCGCTGCACGAGCGTCTACAGGGCGGCGATGTGCGCATCGTCGAGGTCATCGACTCCGACTATGCGGGCTTTGGGCCCGGTGGGCTGGCCGAGGACATCAAGCTCGGCCTGGGTGCCGTCCTGCCGCATCACTCGGCGTTCAAACGCATCGCGGTGGTGTCGGACAAGGAATGGGTTGCCCATGTTCTGCATGCGCTCGAATGGATGATTCCCGGCGAGCTTGCGGTGTTCGGCCTCGATGACGTCGAACGTGCCAAGGAGTGGGCCGCCGGCTGATCGACCCGAGGGTCAAGTGTCGAGATCGCTTCCGCCGCTCCGCCTATGGTCAAGCGGTGACGGTCGGCTGGGACGAGACGCTGCGGGAACGGATCCGGGCACATCTGGACGGGCACGACCTCCGCGCCCCCATCCACGCGCCGACCGGGGCGGTGCTGTGGCAACTGCGGTGGTTGTGCCTGGAGGGCCGGGGGGACCCGGTCGACGAGTTGGAGCAACCGGTATTCGCCTGGAAATAGGTTCGGGCGCAGGCGTCGGGCCCTAGGCTGCGCTCCATGATCAAAGACCGTGCCGCACTGGTCGCGGGCTGTATCCGGCTGGCGTCGGGCATCTCGTTTCTCGTCGATCCGCTGCGGGCGAATCGATTGTGGGGAGAGCCGGACGATCCTGGGCCTTCCGCGCGGCTGCTGCTGCGTTCGATGGGCTACCGCGACGCCCTGATCGGCGGCCTACTCGTGAACGGGGCGTTGCGCGGTCGCGACACGCGCGGCTGGTTCCTGGCATCCGGTGGTGCCGACGCGGCCGACCTGCTGGGCGGGATCAGCGTGCACGCCGATCTCAAGCGCGGACAACAGATCGTCGGTCTCGGTGGAGCGGCAGTCGGCATCGGGGTTGGGCTCTGGGGTGCCACGCGCCGGCGCGCCCCCAGGCCTTGAGACCGTCGTGCGCTGAGATTGCGCCCAGGGCTGTACATCTCGCGGTATCCGCAACCCTGGACGCAATCTCAACCTTGGGTACGCAAACTACTTCGGTGGCATCCGGATGCCACCGTCCACGCGGACGACTTCGGCATTCATGTAGGAGTTGGTGAGCAGCTCCACCACCATCGAGGCCAGCTCTTCGGGCTTGCCGAGCCGGTGCGGGAACAGCACGGACTCGCCGAGCTTGGCTTTGAAGGCCTCCGAGGCCTCGCCCTCGCCGTAGATCGGGGTGTCGATGAGGCCGGGGGCCACGGTGTTGACGCGGATGCCCGCCGCGGACAGGTCGCGGGCCACCGGCAGGGTCAGGCCCACGACACCACCCTTGGACGACGAGTAGGCGGCCTGGCCGATCTGTCCGTCGAAGGCGGCAACACTGGTCATGTTGACGATAGCGCCGCGCTCGCCGGTGTCGGTGAACTCATTGCGGCTCATCGCGGTGGCCGCGATCCGGATGCAGTCGAAGGTGCCGATCAGGTTGATCGCCAGCACCTTGCGGTAGGCATCCAGGTTGTGCGCTGAGTCGAATTCGCCATCCTTGCCGATAGTGCGCTGTGCCCAGCCGATGCCGGCCGAGTTCACCAGCGCCCGCAGCGGGCCGAGGTCCGCGGCGGTCTTGACGGCGTCGATGATCTGCTCGGTGCTGGTCACGTCGACGGACACGAACACTCCGCCGATTTCGTGAGCCAGCGCCTCACCCTTGTCTGCCTGTAGGTCGGCGACGACGACCCGGGCACCCTTGTCGGCCAGCTGGCGGGCAGTGGCCGCACCGATTCCTGATGCGCCACCGGTGACGATCGCGCTTGCTCCGTTAATATCCACGTCGGACACTTTACTTGGACGGTGTTCCGCTCTGTGATTCGGGAAGCCGAAAGGCTGATTTTTTATCACGCCCCAATAAAGGCAGTTATGTCAATCTAGCTGGTTTTCTACAGAACTACCGACTAAAACTGTTGTGGGTGATCTAATTTCGGGTGGGGTTCCGCGTTCTGCGGTGCGTTCAAGGGCATTTCAAGGGGTTTCCATGGCTGGTGTCGTAGCGATGACCGGTGCGCAGGGGAGGCGTCCGCTCCGCCGCGGTCGCGTAGTTCTCGCTGTGGTAAGCGTTCTCGTCGTCTTCGCGGGTATGGCGGGGCTTCCGGCGACGCCGTTGTCTGCCCGGTCGTCGGCCACCGTCTCGCGCGACGTAGCGCTGGCGGCGGGTGACATCGCGTTCGTCATGGGAGGCAGCGGTATTCCGTTGCCGTCGCAGGGCTACGTCAACGCCGCCAACCTGCTGTACCTACAGCCGCACGGCTTCACCGGGACTGCCGAGTCGCTGTTCACGCCAGAGCTGTATTACCCGGGCAACGTCTCGGAAGCCGTTGGCGCCCAGCTGCTCGCCGATGCGATCGAGAAGCAGATCGCCGGCGGAGGGGTGAACGCCGACAACCCGGTGTATGTCTTCGGTTACTCGCAGAGTTCGGCGATGTCGTCGATGACGATGGAACAGCTGCACTACGCGGGTGTGGGAACCCAGGACGTTCACTTTGTGCTCGTGGGTAATGCGGCGAACCCGAACGGCGGGCTGGTCGAAATGCTCAACATTTGGGGTGGCAACCTCAGTTTTTGGAATGGGCTGACCCTTGGGCATCCAACACCGGACTATTTCACTACTGATCTCTACACGATGGAATACGACGGATTCGCCGACTTTCCGCGTTATCCGCTGAATCTGCTAGCGGATCTTAATGCGGTTGCGGGAATGTTTCTGCAGCACGACGGATATTTCGGACTGAGCCCCGACGCCATTGCGAACGCCATTCACCTGGAAACGAGCGGGGACAGTCCCACCAACTACTACATGATCCCTACCGAGACTCTGCCGTTGTTGGACTTGCTGCGGGTGAACCCAATCTGGGGTAACCCGCTGGCCGACCTGTTGGAGCCGAGCATGCGCATCCTGGTCAATCTCGGCTACGGCAGTCTCACCGAGGGGTGGAATCAGGGGCCGGCCAACATGCCGACGTCGTTCAGCTTCGACCTGTTACCCAGCAACATCAGTTGGGACCAGGTCAACGCCGCCCTCACGGATGCGTGGTCGCAGGGTGTCCAGGCCGCCATTCGTGACCTACAGGATCCGGCGAGCTACGTATTCGGGTCGTTCATGGAGCGGGAACCGTTTTCGCTGCTGTGGAATGCAGCGCAACGCGTCTTGTTTGATATCCAGGACCCTGCGCCGCTGTTCGGCGGGCTGTTCGGTGGTTCGGCGACGGCGACTGAACCCGGCGACGGTTCGGACTTTCTGAACTCCGTCGCGTCTGTTGTCGGCGGAGATCTCGGCCTGTCCTGGATCTCGGATTTGCTCGGCTTCGACTCGCTCACCCCCGCCTAAGTCGGGTTCCGCCGTCGGCACTGACCAGCCGCAGAAAGGCTTATAGAAATGAATCGTCGTCTTCGTCGCAGTATGGGGCAGCATGGACGGAACTCAACCGGTCGGATGAGTCGCGCTATCGGCGGCGCCGTGTCGGCGTTGGCGCTGGCACTGGTGCCCATTACGACCGCGCCGTCGGCTGGCGCCGACTTCGATTTCCTAGACCCCGGCACCTGGTTCGACATGTCCGGCCTCGATGCGGGCGATGTCGGCAGCGCCGATTCCACCCCGTTGGCGCAAACCGACTTGGCTGACCTCTACCAGGACAGCTTCTACCTTCCGGCCCACGACGCTGTGGAGAGCTTCCTGCACAACACGGGCAACCAGCTGTTGATCGACATCATCAACGCGCCCTGGGTGATGACATTCGGCAGGTACTTGATCGGTGACGGTGTCGATGGCTTCCAAGGTGCCAACACCTCGTTGTTCGGCTGGCTTGGTTTGGGGGATCTCGGTGACGGCGGGTTCCTGTTCGGTGACGGCGGCGACGGTGCCGCCGGCGTAGCCGGGATCAACGGCGGTGCGGGCGGTGACGGCGGCGATGCCGGATTGTTCGGCAACGGCGGTGCGGGCGGGCAGGGCGCTGCGGCCTACCTCGGTGCGGACGGAACAGTGATCGAGGCCGGCGCGGGTGGCCAGGGCGGTACCGGCGGAATGGGGTTTGGCGACGGCGGTGTCGGCGGCCAGGGCGGTACCGGCTTCCACGACAGCTTCGACGGCACGTCGTTGGTGACGCACGCCGGGGGTACTGGCGGTGCAGGTGGCGACGCTCTGGCCGGTTGGGGGTTCGGCGGAACCGGTGGGCGCGGTGGCTCCGGCTGGGCCGGCGTCAACGGCCCCGATGTGACCGCATTGGACGGCGGCGTCGGTGGTAACGGCGGCGTGGGCGGTAACGCCGGATGGCTCTTGGGCTTTAGCGGCAATGGCGGCGCCGGCGGCGTCGGCGGGGCGGGGGCGGCCGGCTCCATCGGCACCGCCAGCCAGCCCGACGGTGGTAACGGCGGTGATGGCGGCGACGGCGGCCGAGGCGGTGTTGCCGGCACCGGCGTCGGACGGATCGGCACGGTCGGGCAGACCGGTGACGACGGCGACGGTGGCGCCGGTGGTGCGGGTGGTGTAGGTCTGACCAACCCGTTCGGTACCGGGGGCCACGGTGGCAACGGCGGTGCGGGCGGGGCCGGCGGCGTCGGGACCACCGGTGGGAACGGCGGTGCCGGGGGAGTTGGTGGTGCCGGCGGCAGCGGCCAGGTCGGCGCTGACGGCGGTGACGGTGGAAACGGCGGCGCCGCAGTCGATCAGACCGGCAGTTCCGGTGGCCGTGGCGGTAACGGTGGCGACGGCGGCAACGGTTCTTTGGGCGTCGGTGGCGACGGCGGCGACGGCGGCAACGGTGGTTCCACCGGAGGTATCGCCGGTGGTGCGGGCAAGCCCGGGGAGTCCAACGTCGACGGCACTGGTGGTGCCGGCGGCGCCGGGGGTGCGTCCGGCGCACGTCCCTAGGCCTTTCCTGGCCTCTTCCTGCCTCACCGCTGTGAGCAGGTGGTCACACATCTGCAACGGAGCGGCGCTAGCGCCGAAACAACTGTTGCGCATGGTTATGACCAGCCTGGTTCATATGGCAACCGGCCGCGGCGGAGGAGGTTTGGTGCATGGATCAATTCCCGGCGATGGGGGTGCCCGACACCGGCGACACTGCTTGGATGCTGACCAGCGCCGCCCTGGTGCTTTTGATGACGCCCGGTCTGGCGTTCTTCTACGGCGGCATGGTTCGGGTCAAGAGTGTCTTGAACATGATCATGATGAGCATCAGTGCCATGGGTGTGGTGACCGTGCTCTGGGTGCTCTACGGTTTCTCACTCGCGTTCGGCGATGATGTCGGCAACGTCGCGGGAAACCCGACCGATTATTGGGGTTTGAAGGGCCTCATCGGGGTCAACGCGGTCGCCGCGGATCCGGCCAGCGGTACGCCGGCGGTCGAGATTCCGCTGGTCGGCACGGTGCCGGCAACCGTTTTCGTCGGATTCCAGCTGATGTTCGCGATTATCACTGTCGCGTTGATCTCTGGAGCGGTGGCCGACCGGATGAAGTTCGGCAGCTGGCTGTTGTTCTCTGCGCTGTGGGTCAGTTTCGTGTACTTCCCGGTTGCCCACTGGGTCTTCGCCTTCGACGACAGCACCGCCTCCCATGGCGGCTGGATCGCCAACAAACTTCATGCGATCGACTTTGCGGGCGGCACCGCGGTCCACATCAACGCCGGAATGGCGGCCTTGGTGCTGGCAATTGTCCTCGGCAAACGCCAAGGGTGGCCGACACTTCCGATGCGGCCGCACAATCTGCCGTTGGTAATGCTTGGGGCCGGCCTGTTGTGGTTCGGGTGGTACGGATTCAACGCTGGATCGGCGGTGAGCGCCAACGGTGTTGCCGGCTCGACCTTCATCACCACGACGGTCGCGACAGCCGCCGCGATGCTGGGTTGGCTGCTTGCCGAGCGGATCCGCGACGGCCATGCCACCTCATTGGGCGCAGCATCGGGCATCGTGGCCGGTCTGGTCGCGATCACGCCGGCGTGCGCATCAGTCGATGTTATGGGCGCGCTGGTTGTGGGTGCCGTGGCCGGTGTCGCCTGCGCGCTGGCAGTGGGTCTGAAATACCGTTTTGGCTTTGACGATTCGCTCGATGTCGTCGGGGTGCACCTGGTCGGCGGGCTCGTCGGAACACTGCTCGTGGGCCTGCTCGCGGCGCCCACCACAGCGGCCATCGACGGTGCGTCCGACGTATCGCCCGGCTTGTTCTACGGCGGTGGCTTCGATCAGCTCTGGCGCCAGCTCATCGGTGCGTCCAGCGTTGCGGTGTACTCAGCTGTCGGAACGGCGATCTTGGCCTTGATCCTCAAATACACCATCGGACTGCGACTGGACGCCGAGGATGAAGCCTCGGGCATCGATGAGGCCGAGCACCTCCAAAGCGGTTACGACCTCGTGAGTAGCGGCAGTGCTGTTCTTGCTTACTCGGCTGAAGACAGGAGAGAAGATGAAGCTGATCACCGCGATCGTGAAGCCGTTTACGTTGGAGGACATCAAGACTGGCTTGGAAGAGGCCGGAGTCCTGGGGATGACGGTCAGTGATGTCCAGGGATATGGGCGGCAGAAGGGCCACACCGAGGTCTACCGGGGTGCCGAGTATTCGATCGATTTCGTTCCCAAGGTGCGGATCGAGGTGCTGGTCGACGACTTCGCGGTGGACAAGATCGTCGAGATCATCGTGCGGGCGGCACGTACCGGCAAGATCGGCGACGGCAAGGTGTGGGTCAGCGCGGTGGAGTCCGTGGTCCGGGTGCGCACGGGCGAACGCGGCGCTGACGCGGTGTGAGTCGGTAGCGCGATCCGAGCCGATGTAGACGGCCATGAACCGCAGGGGGGCGGGTCGCCCGACCGTCGACTTGGCGGCTGTTCGAGCCACATTGCGGTGTGCGACATCCGCGCAATGGGATTCAGTCGCCCTGCGGACAGTGTGGCGCCAGGTGCACGAGGCCTGGCTGGTTGCCAAGGCGGCCGAGATCGGTGTTGTGCCCGGCAGCGGTTTCGCCGTAGTGGCAACTGGATCGCTGGGTCGGCGGGAGTTGCTTCCGCAGTCCGATCTGGACCTGTTGCTGGTGCACAACGACATGCCTTCCGATGTGGTGGGACGGACGGCGGAATTGCTCTGGTATCCGTTGTGGGACGCCAATGTTCGTCTCGATCACAGCGTTCGCACGATTCCGCAGGCGCTGCAGGTCGCCACTTCCGATATCCTCGCCGCCCTGGCCATGCTGGACGCCCGCCATATTGCCGGCGATGAGCGGCTGTCGGCAGGCCTGATCGCCGGCGTCCGACAGCAATGGCGCCGCGACATCAGCGCCCGCTACCGCGAACTCGTCGACGTGACACACGCTCGTTGGCAGCGCAGTGGAGCCATAGCCGGCAGCGCCGAACCCGATCTGAAATGTGGCCGCGGCGGCTTACGTGATGTTCAACTGCTCGATGCGCTGACGGTCGCCCATGCTTCCGGCCGCTCGACCTTGCGTTGGCCGTATGAGCGCCGGGGCTCGTTGCGTGGTGCCCACCGCACGATGCTGGACGTCCGTACCGAACTTCACCGGGCCTGCGGGCGTGGCCAGGACCTGTTGTCCGACCAGTACACCAATGAAGTCAGCGCCGCGCTGGGCCTGGGCGACAGGTACGACTTGGCGGCCAGACTTCTTGGTGCCGCGCACACAATCAGCCGCCGCGTCGACGCCGAATTCAACACATTGGCGCGTCTCGGGAAGTTGGCTGTGCGGGCGTGACACTCCCGAGAACGCCAATCTTTGCGCCAGTGCTGTCGCGTTCTGTGTAGTCCTTTCGCGCGCCAAATTTAGCTCTTGGTCGAGGCGTCCTATTTCTACCGTTCGACCGAAATTCCCAGTTGAGTAATTGTGGGCGCCGAGCGATTAAGGGTAAGACGGACACGGGAATTCAACGGCGATTATCGATGTCGACTCCCGTAAGCCGGCTTCGCCCGCGCTGGTGGCCATCGGCGCTGGCCAGGCAACCTCAGAGACTCAGACGGATGCCAGCAAGATTCAGATGTATGCCAGGAACGAGAAGTACGTTGCGTGAGGGGGGTGAAATACGGACGAAACATAGGGATTGCGATGAGACGCTTCGGCAGGATGACGGCCGCGTTGTTGAGTGCGGCAGGCGCAGCTTTGGTAGTCGGGTTCGCCGGAGTTGGAGTAACTGGCATCGCGCAGGCGGCGCCTGCCCCTGTGAGTGGTGTGGCCCCGTTGCCGGGTGTGACCCCCGCCAGCCCCCAGACCTGCATCATCGGCCTCAACTGCGGCTGCATTCGGGGCCGCACCTGCCCCGGTGACCGGCGGAGGCACGCAGTGCGCCCTCCTGAAGCGCGGCTTGACGGGGCTCCCGCCATCGTCAGCGACCAAGAGGGCGCGCCGGGCTTCACACCAGCACCTGTTTTGGCATCACCGTAGGTTTGAACCCGTAACGCGGGCCACCTGAACCGAAACCGCCGCGTCCACCTGCGCCCATCGGTCCCATTCCCGCTGGTACCGCATGCATCTGTGCGGTCTCCTCTGCCGCGACCGTCCAACCCGAACCCGTCGACGCCGCGACCTGAGTGCCTGCCGCGGCCGACCAGCCGGCTGGCACCGACATCCCGCCCATCGTGGATGCCTGGCCCAGTCCTGCCAGCACCGGCGTGCCGGCGGCACCCACCGCTGCCACCGGTTGGGTCATGCCAGCCAGGACTCCCGAGCCCAGACCCGCCGCGAGACCGTCTACTCCGGTGACATCGGATGCCAGGCTGGCCGGGCCCGCCAAGGCCAGGGTATGGCCCAGCGATACCGCTGTCGGGACCGCAGTGCAGACGAACCACGCCGCCGTGTTCACCCCGCCGTTGATGGCATTCGAGAACAACGGGGTACCCAAGAAGAGATCGAGCGCGTTCACCAGTGTCGGGTCCGATGCCCCGGTCAGCGGTGCGATCAGCGACTGCAGGGCGCCCTGCAGTGAGCTGAGGCCCTGGGTCAGCTCCTGCTGAAGCCCGCCGGTGGCACTGCCCGCAGTGGCGACCGCAGCGCCTACCGGGCTGGTGGTCTGCGGCGCCGGAGACATCGGGGTAAGCGCGGCAGCACTGGCCGACGAGGTGCTGTAGCCGAGCATGGCCAGGGTGTCCTGCGCCCACATCTCCATGTAGTGGGCTTCGGTGGCCAGGATCGCCGGGGTATTCACGCCCAAGAAATTGGACGCAACGAGTGCCGCCAGCTGGGCCCGGTTGGCGGTGATCACTGGCGGAGACACCACGGCCGCACGGGCGGCTTCGAACGCTCCTGCCGAGGCCATCGCCTGCGAACTGGCCTGGTAGGCGGCTGTCGAGGTGGTCTGCAACCACGCGAGATACGGCGTGACCGCGCTGGTCATTGCCGCCGAGGCAGGCCCCGTCCACTCTTCGCCGGCCAGCTCGGAAATCACCAACTGTGCCGACATCGCAGACGTCTCCAGCTCGGCGGCCAGGCTGCCCCATGCCGAGGCGGCCGACATCAGAGGTCCGGAACCGGCTCCGCTGTACATCCACGCGGACACGATCTCCGGGGGTAGTGCTCCGAAATCGAACGACATATCTGTGTTCCCCTTCTCGGTGGTGGGGCAGGTTGCTAAACGGCAGTCGGCTTAGGCATGACGGTGTGCTTGACCCCATAGCGCGGTGCGCCGAACTTCCCGACGCCGCGATCACCGGCGCCGGCTGCGGCCATGGCTGCCGGCACGGCGGCCATCGCGGGCATGGAGTGCGGGGTGGCCATGCTGCTCGTGACCGCCGCCAAACGCGCGGGGGCAGCGGTCGAGGCGGCCGCGCTCTCGGCGGCCCAGGTGGGCGGCGCGGACAAGGCGCCGACCGTGGTGGCCTGGGCCATGCCGGCCGCCACGGGCATCGCGCCGACGCCGGCCATGGGTGCGGCCAGCATGGGCTCTTCGAACCCGACGAGGCCCGCGGCTCCTTCGGCGGCGATCTCTTCGGGAAAGTCCAGGAGACCACCACCGGCCAAGCCGAGCAGTGCCGAGCCGGCCGAGGCCCAGTTGCCCATCCCGACGTTCTCGATGTTGGCCAGGTTGCCCGAGAGCAGGGAACCGCTGCCGCTGGACGGCACACCGAGGACATTGGTCAAGAACCACTGGAGCCCCGAGTCCATTGACGATGTCGCCTGGTTGGTGGCCTCGGCGGTGGAGTAGGCCCCGGCGTTCTGCCCGAGGACCTGTACCAGCTGCTGGTGAACGGTTGCCGCCTGCTGGCTGATCGACTGGTAGAGGTTCCCATAGGTCGCGAACACGGCGGCCTGCAACGCAGAGACCGGGTCGGTGCCGGCCGGCGCGATCACCGTGGTCGGGATCGCCGCCGCGCCGCTCTCGGCGGACAGCGCTTCGCCGATACCTGCGAGTTGACCCGCGGCGTGCGTAATTGATTCGGGGAGTGTTTTCACAAACGACATGCATCCTCCTCGCAGGTAGCCGGACCAGAATGGGATGGTCCGAGGGGCCGGTCATCGATGTCGTGAAGCATTGCAGGAATCGGATAGGTTAAGTGGATCGGTAACGTTTTCTTAGCGGTTGAGCGCTCATCTTTAACGGAAATAGGCGGGTTGTGAAAGCTCGGAAACTGCCGTTTAACGGACGAGAATTGCGGCATTAACTGTGCAATTTATCTAACGCCGCGGTTACAATTAGCACGCCCCGGATATCGGACACGCCAACGACCCGCCGCCCGCTCGGGCCACCCCATGTCGCCGCGGCCCGCCCGCCCGCGATGCGACCAGATATAGGCTGGCGGCGTGTTTGAATCCCTCTCCGACCGGTTGACCGGGGCCCTGCAGGGGCTGCGCAGTAAGGGCCGTCTCACTGACGCCGATATCGACGCCACCGCCCGCGAGATCCGGCTGGCCCTGCTGGAAGCCGACGTGTCGTTGCCTGTGGTGCGCGCGTTCATCGGCCGGATCAAGGACCGTGCCAAGGGTGCGGAGGTCTCCGGTGCGCTCAACCCGGCCCAGCAGGTCGTCAAGATCGTCAACGAGGAGCTCATCGGCATCCTCGGTGGAGAGACCCGACAGCTGGCGTTCGCCAAGACCCCGCCGACGGTCATCATGCTGGCCGGTCTGCAGGGTGCGGGCAAGACCACGCTGGCCGGCAAGTTGGCCACTTGGCTGCGAGGCCAGGGCCACACTCCGCTGCTGGTGGCCTGCGATCTGCAACGCCCCGGTGCGGTCAACCAGCTGCAGGTGGTCGGGGAACGCGCCGGGGTCACGGTGTTCGCCCCGCACCCGGGGACCTCGGTCGCCGGTGATAGCGGCACGCCGGGCGACCCGGTCGCCGTGGCCGCAGCCGGTTTGGCCGAAGCCAAAGCCAAGCACTTCGACGTCGTCGTCGTCGACACCGCCGGGCGCCTGGGCATCGACGAGGAGATGATGGCCCAGGCCGCCGCCATCCGCGATGCGGTGCAGCCCGACGAGGTGTTGTTCGTTCTGGACGCCATGATCGGCCAGGACGCGGTCACCACCGCCGATGCGTTCCGCGAAGGAGTGGGCTTCACCGGGGTCGTACTCACCAAGCTCGACGGCGACGCCCGCGGTGGTGCGGCATTGTCGGTGCGGGAAGTCACCGGTGCGCCTATCTTGTTCGCGTCCACCGGTGAGAAGTTGGAAGACTTCGACATCTTCCACCCCGACCGGATGGCCAGCCGCATCCTGGGCATGGGCGACGTGCTCAGCCTCATCGAGCAGGCCGAGCAGGTCTTCGACGCCCGCAAGGCCGAGGAAGCAGCGGCCAAGATCGGTTCCGGCGAGCTCACGCTGGAGGATTTCCTCGAGCAGATGCTGGCGATCCGCAAGATGGGTCCGATCGGCAACCTGCTGGGCATGCTGCCCGGAGCCGGCCAGATGAAGGACGCGTTGGCCGCCGTCGACGACAGCCAGCTGGATCGCCTGCAGGCCATCATTCGCGGCATGACGCCGGCCGAGCGGGCTGACCCGAAGATCATCAACGCCTCCCGGCGGCTGCGCATCGCCAACGGTTCGGGCGTCAGCGTCTCGGAGGTCAACCAGCTCGTCGATCGGTTCTTCGAGGCCCGCAAGATGATGTCGTCGATGATGGGCGGCCTGGGCCTGCCCGGGCTGGGCCGCAAGAGCTCCAATCGCAAGGCCAAGGGTAAGGCGGGCAAGAAGGGCAAGGGCCGCGGCCCGACCCCACCGAAGGTGCGGGGCCTGTTCGGTCCCGGCGGCCCCGGCATGCCCGCCGGTTTCCCTGACCTGTCGCAGATGCCCGAAGGCCTCAACGAGCTGCCCCCGGGGCTGGCCGACTTCGACCTGTCCAAGCTGAACTTCCCGGGCCAGAAGTAATTTGGCGCTCCACATCTCCGGTCGCGGGCTGCCCGACGAACAGCCTGTCGAGTACTGGATCGTCGACGGTGCGATCAGCCTCGAGCCGGTCGACGGCGCTGAGACCGTCTTCTCCGACGGCTGGATCATCCCGGGCCTGGTCGACGCGCACTGTCACGTCGGGATCGGGCCCGGCGGTTCGGTCGACCTCGACGAGGCGGTGCGCCAGGCCGAGACCGAACGTCGCGCCGGGGTCCTGCTGATCCGTGACGCGGGCTCCCCGGTCGACACCCGCGCGTTCGACGACCGCGCTGACCTGCCTCGCATCATCCGCGCCGGACAACATCTCGCCCGGACCAAGCGCTACATCCCCGGACTGCCGATCGACGTCGACGACGAGATGCAATTGCCGGAAGCCGTTGCCGCCCAAGCGCTTCGCGGCGACGGCTGGGTGAAGCTGGTGGGGGACTGGATCGACCGGGGTGTCGGCGACCTCGCGCCGCTGTGGTCCGACGACGTGTTGAAGTCGGCCATCGACGCCGCGCACGCCAACGGCGCCCGGGTCACCGCGCACGTCTTCGGCGAGGACGCACTGCCCGGCCTGATCAACGCCGGCATCGACTGCATCGAGCACGGGACGGGGATCACCGACGACATCATCGAGCTGATGCTGGCCCATGGCACGGCCCTGGTGCCCACGCTGATCAACATCGACAACTTCCCGGGGATCGCCGATTCGGCGGCCAAGTACCCGACCTATGCGGCGCACATGCGCGCGCTGCACGCCACCTGTCGATCACGGATCGGTGCGGCTCGGGAAGCCGGCGTGCCGATTTATGCCGGCACCGATGCCGGTGGCATGGTGGCCCACGGCCGGATCGCCGACGAAGTCGACGCCCTGTCCGGGGTCGGCCTCAGCCGCACCGAAGCACTGGGTGCGGCCTGCTGGGATGCCCGTCGCTGGTTGGGGGCACCCGGGCTGGAGCAGGGCGCGCCGGCCGATCTGGTGTGTTTCGCCGACGACCCGCGCAGCGGCCCCGAGGTGCTCGGGTCTCCCGATCTGGTGATGCTGCGCGGCCGGGTCTGCTGACCGCTTTCACCGCCCAGCAGACACAGACTCGCACTGTGGGCCGCGGATTTAGGCGATTCTGCGTCTGCTCGCGCCGGTTGAGCCGGGTCCTACAGGCTGCCGACGCTGGACATCGGCCCCTGCGCGAAACCCCAATCCAGTAGGGCGGCCGCCTGGTCCCAATAGGTCGGGCCGCCCTCATGGATGAGCCCGTACATCATCGCGACCACCAGCCGCCGACCGTCGCGGGCCGCTCCGCCGACATAGGTCTTGCGGGCAGCGTCGGTAAAGCCGGTCTTGCCGCCGAACGCCCCCGGGTACCGGGCCAGCAGCTCGTTCATGTTCACGATCGGACGCTCCCCGGCATCGGTGGGGAATGTCGCCGCGGGCTGCGCGGTGATCTCGGCGAACACCGGGTTGGCCATCGCCGCCCGGAAGATGGCCGCCAGGTCGTGCGGGGTGCTCGCGCCCGGGCCGCCGGGGCCGTCCAGCCCGGACGGTGTACTGGCATGGGTATCAGTCGCGCCGACCGCAGCGGCCTTGGCGTTCATCTTCGCCACCGCCGCCTCGGGACCGCCGAGCATGTCGGCCAGCGCGTTGGCGGCGTCGTTGCCCGATACCAGCAGCAGGCCTTCCAGCAGCTGCCGTGCCGTGTAGCTGTGGTCAGCCTTGACCCCCACACAGTTGCACTCCACGTGCGTGTCGGCGGGGGTAGCCACCATGGTGTCGTCGAGGTTCAGCTCATCGAGCACCACCAATGCCAGCAGAACCTTGATCGTGCTGGCCGGCGGAGTCGCGGCGTAGCCGTTCTGCTCGGCGAGCACCTGCCCGGAATCCAGGTCGGCGATCAGCCAGTTCGGGGCCGGGCCGACCGGAACCGGCGCCGAGCCGAGAGGCTGCGCGGCGTCGGCGTGGGCAGTCGCCACGGGAGAGGCGAACACGGTTGCGAGAGCCGCGATTGCGGCCAAGATTTTCCGCATGGCGGCCTACCTTACCGCTGTGGTGTTGAATCGAGGAATGCTGAGCCAACACGAAATTTCAGACCGTTGGGAGATCCAGCAGCTGCTGGTCGACTACTCGACCGCGATCGACACCCGCAACTTCGATGGTCTGGACGCGGTGTTCACCCCCGATGCCTACATCGACTACCGCGCCTTGGGCGGTATCGACGGGCGCTTCCCAGAGGTCAAGGCTTGGCTGACCGAGGTGCTGCCCAATTTCGCCAACTACTCCCACATGCTGGGCCTGCCGGCGATCCGCGTCGACGGCGACAGCGCCACCGCGCGCACCTTCTGTTTCAACCCGATGGTGTTCAGCGGGGAGAACGACCCCATGATGCTGGTGGGGCTGTGGTATGACGACGAGTTCGTCCGCACCGCCGACGGCTGGCGGATGAGCAGGCGCTCCGAGATCAAGTGCTTCCAGAAGATGCCCTGAGGCGATTTCTGCTGACCGGCCTGTTTCTGGCACAATGGGCGGCTGTCCGCCGTGCGACGCGACCCTGTTGGGGCTCCGCGCGGGGTGACGCAACCACGCGAGGCAAAACCGGATGTGGGCAATCCCGCCCGCATCGCTGAATTGCAGCGTGATATCGCAGGAGTTATTCATGGCTGTCAAGATCAAGCTCACCCGCCTCGGCAAGATCCGCAATCCGCAGTACCGCATCGCGATTGCCGACGCGCGCTCCCGCCGGGACGGCCGCGCCATCGAGGTCATCGGTCGCTACCACCCGAAGGAAGAGCCGAGCCTGATCGAGATCGACTCGGAGCGCGCCCAGTACTGGCTGTCGGTCGGTGCCCAGCCCACCGAGCCCGTGCTCAAGCTGCTGAAGATCACCGGTGACTGGCAGAAGTTCAAGGGACTGCCCGGCGCCGAGGGCCGCCTGAAGGTCAAGCCGGCCAAGCCGAGCAAGCTGGAGCTGTTCAACGCCGCGCTGGCCGAGGCCGAGGGTGGCCCGACCACCGAGGCCACCACCGCCAAGAAGAAGAAGGCCCCGGCGAAAAAGGCCGAAAAGGCCGACGAAAAGGCTGAGGCTCCCGCCGAGGAAGCTGCCGCCGAGGCCCCCGCTGCTGAGGCCGCCGAGTCGGCCAGCGAGAGCTGACCGCGGCCATGAGTGCCGTGGTGGCAGACGCCGTCGAGCACTTGGTGCGCGGCATCGTCGACAACCCCGATGACGTACGAGTCGACATGGTGACCAACCGCCGTGGCCGCACCGTCGAGGTGCACGTGCACCCCGACGACTTGGGCAAGGTAATCGGTCGCGGCGGTCGCACCGCCACTGCGTTGCGCACCCTCGTCGCCGGTATCGGTGGACGTGGTATCCGCGTGGACGTGGTGGACACCGACCGGTAGTCGGCCGGCTCATGGAGCTGACGGTCGGGCGTGTGGTCAAGGCCCACGGCATCAGCGGCGAACTCGTCGTCGATGTCCGTACCGACGATCCCGAACTTCGGTTCGCGCCGGGTGCAACGCTGCACGCCCGCAAGTCCGGTGCGCCGCAACGCGACTATGTCGTCGAGGCGGCGCGCCCGCATGGGGCCCGGCTGCTGGTGCGGTTGGCCGGGGTCGTCGACCGCGACGGCGCCGACGCGGTTCGCGGCAGCGTTTTCGTCGTCGACTCCGCGGAGTTGCCGCCGATCACCGAGCCGGACACCTACTACGACCATCAACTCGAGGGTCTGCAGGTGCGCACGGTGGCGGGGGAGGAGATCGGCACCGTGACCGAGGTGTTGCACACGGCTGCCGGTGAACTGCTCGCGATCAAGCGGACCGACGGCCGGGAACTGTTGGTGCCGTTCATCGCTGCGTTCGTGCCGTCGGTGTCGCTGGCCGACAACACCGTGCTGATCGACCCGCCCGACGGGCTGCTGGAGCTGGACGGGTAAAGCGCGGCATGCGAATCGATGTCGTCACGATCTTCCCCGACTACCTGGCTCCGATCCGTCAATCACTGCCCGGCAAGGCGATCGAGACCGGAATGGTCGCGTTCGAGGTTCACGACCTACGGCGCTGGACCCACGATGTGCACCGTTCGGTGGACGACTCGCCGTACGGTGGCGGCCCGGGAATGGTGATGAAGGCTCCGGTCTGGGGCGACGCGCTGGACGAAATCTGCTCGGAGCAGACCGTTCTCATCGTCCCGACCCCGGCGGGAACACTGTTCGACCAGGCCACCGCGCAGCGCTGGAGCTCAGAAGAGCATCTGGTGTTCGCCTGCGGCCGTTACGAGGGCATCGATCAGCGGGTCGCCGACGACGCCGCTCGGCGGATGCGGGTCGAAGAGGTGTCGATCGGGGACTATGTGCTGGCCGGCGGGGAGCCCGCAGTCCTGGTGATGCTGGAGGCGGTGCTGCGGCTCATGCCCGGCGTGCTCGGCAATCCGGCGTCCCAACGTGACGATTCGCATTCGCCGGACCGTGATGGGCTGCTGGAGGGGCCGAGTTACACCCGCCCACCGAGCTGGCGCGGCCTGGATGTGCCCGACGTGCTGCTCTCCGGTGATCACGCCCGGATCAATGCCTGGCGCCACGAGGCGGCCCTGGAGCGGACCCGCGAACGCCGTCCGGATCTGCTGGACGAGTAACCGCGGTCGTCGTTCGGTCGCGCGAGTGTGCCAAATTGTCTGGATTGCCCGGGTCAGGCTCAAGTGATCGCTGCAACACCTGATCGAGAGGTGTTGGTGCGGTATGGGGTATCAGGCGGGGTTTCGGGGCCGTGGTGATCGGCGGGTACCGGATTTTGTGTGG